>JAQZDA010000018.1 GCA_028751075.1 Euryarchaeota archaeon Ods02
ACATACAACATCGCTGACAACTCCACCGTATGACGGACGCAGTCATCGTAGACGCCGTAAGGACGCCGTTCGGGAAAGAAGACGGAGTGCTAGCCAACGTACACCCGCAGGATCTCGGGGCGGAGCCGCTGAAGGCGCTGCAGGAACGCGTCGGCTTCGACCCGGCGGAGGACATCGACGACATCAGCTACGGATGCGTGACCCCGAAAGGCACGCAGGGCTACAACATCGCCCGTCTGGTGCCGTTGACCGCGGGATGGGACGTCGACGTCCCGGGTGTGCAGGTGAACCGACAGTGCGGCAGCGGCCAGCAGGCGATAAACCAGGAGGCCGCGAACATCGCCGCAGGCTTCCACGACTGCGTCATAGGCGGCGGAGTCGAACACATGACTCAGGAGCCGATGGGAAGCGACGGCGACTTCAGCTCGCTCTCCGAGAGCTACAAAGAACGGTTCGAGGTCGTACCCCAGGGCGAGAGCGCGGAACGCATCGCCGACGAATGGGGTTTCGAACGCAGCGAACTCGACGAACTCGCCGCCGACAGCCAGCAACGGATGGGTGAAGCGATGGAGGAAGGCGTCTACGACAGCCAGCTCGTACCCGTCGAAGCCGAAGTCCCCGCAGACGAAGACGACGAAGACGGGGAGCTGGAGGAGGTCGTGGTGAACGAGGACGAACACCCCCGTCCGGGTACGACAGCGGAGAAGATAGCGAAGCTACCTCCTGTCTTCCGCGGTGACGGAGTCATCACCGCGGCGAACAGCAGCGGCATCGTCGACGGCTCGAGCGCCGTACTGCTGGCGAGCGAGGAGAAAGCACGGGAGGAAGGATGGGATCCGAAGGCACGTATCGTCGACGTCGAGGTAGCGGGCGTCGACCCCGTTATGATGCTGACTGGGCCGATACCGGCGACGGAACGCGTGCTCGAGAAGAACGACATGTCCGTCGACGACATCGACCTCTTCGAATGCAACGAAGCCTTCGCAAGCGTGGTGCTGGCGTGGATGGAGGAGACGGGTGCACCGTGGGAGAAGACCAACGTCAACGGCGGCGCGATAGCGCACGGCCATCCGCTCGGCGCCACCGGAAGCGCGTTGATAACGAAGCTCGTTCACGAGCTAGAGCGTCAAGACGAAAGGTACGGACTGTCGACGATGTGCATCGGCTTCGGACAAGGCATCGCGACGATAGTAGAGAGAATCGACTGAAACCGCGACGTTTCCGTTTTACTGTTCTTCCTCGAAATCCTGCTGGGACAGCACCAGCAGCGCGAGAGCGGGTATACCCAGCGGCGGCACCGTGGCGGCGGACACGACGGCGGCTACGGTGGCGACACCCCACATCCTGCGCGCGTAAGCCAGGTAGGCGCCGGCCAACGCCACCGGTGCAGCCACCAGCCACGCCGCCATCAAACCGAACGCCGCAGTTTCGCCGACGTATGGCAGGATGAACGGAACTACGGCTCCCTGCGCGAGTCCGACGCCCAGTGCTCCGGCGACCAGTGCGGTCGCTACCTGGAGGCCCGCAGCCACTCGGGGACGTCGTGTTCCACCGGACGCATCCTCTGACGCGCCGGCGGTATCCGTTTCTTCGGAGGTTCCGTCTGTACTTCGGCTTCCGCCGGAGGAGGAGTCGCCGGAACCCGGGGAGGAGCCGTCGTCGTCTCCCGAACGGCCGCTGCCCGCGCCTCCGTACCGTGGTTCACCTCCGCCGACACGGTCGGAGTCTGACTCCCATTCCACGTCGCCGTCACCGGCTTTCGACGCAGCCGCCAGCGACTCCGCCTTCATCTGGAGGTTCTTGTCGTAGACGTCCTTCGCGCGGCGTTCGGTGTCCCGTAGGTCGGCGAGCCTGCTGTCCACGCTCTCACGTAGCTGACGGAGCTCCATCGACATCTCACGGATACGCTCCTCGCGTTCGGCGAGCTGCTGCTCACGCATGTCGAGCTCGCCTTCGATGCGGTCGACCTCGTCCTTCATCTCCTCCGCCTCCGCCATCTTCTGCTCCGCCTCCATCTCCTCCATCTCCACGTCGCTCTCCCGTTCGTCGAGCTCTCGCTCACGCTCCCTTAGGTCTTCCTCGAGCTCCTCCAGCTCCTCACGGTCCTCCTCGATCTGGCTCTCGCGCTCCGTCAGCTCGTCCCTGATGCCGTCGAGCTCCTCCAGGAGGTCGTCGAGATCCTCCTCGCGTTGTACGAGGTCCTGCTCCCACTCCTCCAGCTCTTCCTCGCGGTCGTCTAGCTCGCTCTCTCTTTCATCCAGCCGGGTCTCTATATCGTCCTCACGTTCGTCGAGCTCGCTCTCTCGATCGCTTAGCTCATTCTCCAGCTCCTCGAGCTCCTCCGCTCGTTCCTCGACCTCCTCAGTCCTGCGTTCGATCTCCGCCTCTATCTCCTGCTCACGTTGGTCAAGCTCTGCCTCTCGTTCCTCCAGCCGCGCCTCGATTTCCTCCTCCCTTTCGTCGAGCTCCTGTCTACGTTGCTCTATCTCATGTTCGAGCTCCTGCTCACGTTCCTCGAGCTCCGCCTCCAGCTCCTGCCGCCGGCTCTCCAGCTCCTCATCTATCTCCTCCTCACGCTCGTCCAGCTCTTCCCGGCGCTCCTCTATCTCCTGCTCCAGCTCCTCCCTGCGGTCCTCGAACTCCTGTTCCAGCTCCTGCTCCCGCTGCTCGAGCTCCTCATCTATCTCGTCCTCCCGTCGCTCTATCTCTTCCTCGCGTTCGTCTAGGTCCTGTCGTCTCCTCTCGAGCTTCTCCTCGAGCTGCTTCCTCTGTCTGTTGCGTTCGTCGAGCTTCTCCCTCAGCTCGTCGAGCTTCTCCTCGCGTTCCTCCGCTTCCTCTATCTTCTTCTCCGCGTGCTCCTCCTGCTCCTCGACCTCTCGCTCTCGTTCCTCTAGCTCGCGTTCGAGCTCCTCGAGCTCCTGCTCGCGCTCGTCCAGGTTCCCCTCACGTTCCTCAAGATCGGTCTCAAGCGTGGAGAGCTCGTCTTCACGTTCGTTCAGCTCCGAGGCACGTTGATCTAGCTCCTGCTCGCGTTCGTCTAGTTCTTCCCGCCGCTCGTCGATCTCCTGCTCCAGCTCCTCCCTTCGTTCCTCGAGCTCCCTTTCGCTTTCCTCCTGCTTCTGCTCCAGCTCCGTCTGTCTCTCGTCGAGCTGTCTCTCTCTTTCGTCCAGCTGAAGCTCCAGCTCCTCGTACTTCGTCTCCCTCGTCTCCAGCTCCTGCTCACGTTCCTCCAGGGCATCGAGACGTTCTTCGACCTCGTTCTCACGTTCCTCGAGCTCCTGCCTCCGTTCCTCTATCTCCCGCTCCAGCTCCTCCTCACGCTCCTCGAACTCCTCCTCCAGTTCCTCCTCACGCTCCTCAAGCCCCGCCTCCAGCTCCTGCCGCCGGCTCTCCAACTCCTCATCTAGCTCGCCCTCCCGCTCCTCCAGCTCCTCCCGAAGTTCATCTAGCTCGCTCTCCCGCTCCTCCAGACGGCTCTCAATCTCCTCCTCACGTTCGTCTAGCTCTTGCTCCTTCTCCTCGACGTCCTGGAGTCGGTTCTCTATCTCCTCCTCGAGCTTCTCGACCTCGCTGCGTCTTCGTTCGATCTCGTCCTCGAGCTCTTGCTCGCGTTCGTCTAGCTCTTCCCGTCGCTCCTCAATCTCCTGCTCCAGCTCCTGCTCACGTTCCTCTAGCTCACTTTCACGTTCCTCTAGCTGGCTCTCAATCTCCTCCTCACGTTCGTCTAGCTCGCTCTCCCGTCGCCTCAGCCGTTCTTCGACCTCGTTCTCACGTTCCTCGAGCTCCTGCCTCCGTTCCTCTATCTCCCGCTCCAGCTCCTCCTCACGCTGCTCGAACTCCTCCTCCAGTTCCTCCTCACGCTCCTCAAGCCCCGCCTCCAGCTCCTGCCGCCGGCACTCCAACTCCTCATCTAGCTCGCCCTCCCGCTCCTCCAGCTCCTCCCGAAGTTCATCTAGCTCGCTCTCCCGCTCCTCCAGACGGCTCTCAATCTCCTCCTCACGTTCGTCTAGCTCGCTCTCCCGTCGCCTCAGCCGTTCTTCGGCCTCGTTCTCACGTTCCTCGAGCTCCTCCTGTTTCTCCTCGAGCTCCGACTCAAGCTTCTGTAGCTCGCTCCGTGTCTCTTCCAGCTCAGCTTCACGCTCGTCGATTTCGTCTTCTAGCTGCTGGACCTCGGTCTCACGACGTTCGAGGCGATCTGAACGGGTATCTAGATCGTCTTCGCGTTCCTCGAGCTCGCGTTCACGTTCCTCGAGACGGCTCTCAATCTCCTCCTCACGTTCGTCCAGCTCTTCCCTGCGTTCCTCTACCTCGAGCTCGAACTCTTCCTCGCGCTCGTCGAGTTCGGCTTCACGTTCGTCGAGCTCCTGCTCCCTCTCCGAGAGCTCATCCCTCGATTCCTGGAGGTCTTCGACGCGGTCTTCGAGGTCCTCACGGCGTTCGTCGATCGACTGCTTCCTCTGGACTAGTCTGGACTCTAGCTCCTCGAGCTTCTCCTCGCGTTCGTCTAGCTTCCTGCGTTCCTTCTCCAGTTCCTCTTCCCTGGACTCGACCTCGTCCTCCAGCTCCTCGAGCTCCTCCTGGCTCTCCAGAAGCTCCGCCGCCTTCGACGAAACCGTCTCCTGCTCCTCCGTTAGCTCGGTCTCCCACTCGTCGAGCTTCTGCTCACGTCGTTCTATCACCTGTTCGCGTTCACGTAGCTCGGCCTCCAGCTGTTTGAGGCTCTGTTCGATGTCCTCCAGGTTCTCGAGCTTCTCTCGGTAGAGCTTCCCTAGCTCCTGGTCTAAGTCCGTGTCGGCGGTTCCTTCGAGCACCTCCTCCGTGTCGGTAGTGTCCGCGGTCTCCCAGCCTGGTTCAGCATCCACCTGTTCGTCGGACCCCTTCTCCGTTCCCTCAGCGACCGCGGGTTCTTCTGGTTCGGACTCTGCGGTCCCGTCGGCGTCCCCTCTATCGCCTGCATCTGCATCTCCGTCGCCAGATTCCCCTTCCTCGGCTTCAGCCGCTCCCTGGGGTTCCTCTGACACCGGGGTTCCCGCGACCTCACCCGTTTCGCCTGGTTCTTCAGACCGCCCTGGTTCCCCGGCCACGTCGGTTCCATCCGGTTCGTCCGAGGGCTCAGCTCCTTCGGCTGGTCCTTCCTCCCCCTGCGAGTCATTAGCTTCGTCGGCTTCGTCGGTCTCCGGGGCTTCCTCCGTAGAAGAGCGCTTGATGCCGGGTATGTGGCTCCGTATGCCTCTGCCACGGGACCCTTCCTCGTCTTCGACGTCTTCGCTGTCTCCCACGGCGTCCTCCGTCTGCTCGCCCTCTCCTTCTCCGACATCGGCCTCCTCTACCGGCGTCTCTTCTTCCGATCGGTCAGGTTCCTCGGTTTCGACTTCTTCGTCCCCGTCCGTGGATCCGGCTTCAACCTGTTCGGCGTCTTCTCCTTCCTCGGCCGATGCCGCCTCATGAGTTCCGGGTGATTGCTCTTCAGCCGTGGGTCCGTCCTGTTCCGAGGTCCTCTCTTCGTCGGAGCCACCTTCGGCCGGTGGTGTCGGCTTCTCTTCGTCCGCGTCGACCTCCCCGGCTCCTGCTCTTTCTAGCTGTTCCTCGCCTGGCTCCAGAGGTGTTATCTCCGGTTCGTCCGCCTCGTCCTCTTCGGTCTCGTCATCGTCTCCTCTCTCCGGCTCAACGGTCTGGTCTTCCGCCTCTACCGGTCCTTCCTCGGCCGGATCTCCTCCGGCTTCGATCTCTTCTTCCGCGTCTTGCTCTGGTTTTTCGTGTTTTCCTGGCCCTCCAGCGTCTGCTTCTGGTTGTTCGACTGTTCCTTCCCCTCCAGCGTCTGCTTCTGGTTGTTCGTGTGTTCCTGGCCCACCGGCTTCGTCTTCTTCACCTCCTATCGTGTAGGTCTCCGGCCCTCGCTCGTCCCCCGTTCCTCCGGACTCTATCCCCTGCTCCGGCTCCTGTGTCTCAGCGTCCTCAACATCCGGGGCGTCCTCCGGCTCATCCCTGGCTTCTATACGGTAGCTTCTGACGCCGTCGTCTTCCTCCTCTTCGTGGTCGGAACCAGGTTCTTCTTCGTCGGATTGTTCGTCTTCCGTCATTTTGTTGAGGGTTTGTCGTGTCGGGCAGTTTCTTCTCTTTCAGGCGTACCTACTCTGCGTTCTGGTTCGGGGTTCACTCGAACTGTCCCTCCGAGAGAGCTATCAGTATGAACGTCAGAAGGCCCAGAGGGAACGCTATGACCGTCGCCAGCGTAGCCGTCGTTATGGAGAGGTACCACCTACGCCCACGGTATGCGTAGTGCGCTCCCACCAGTACGAGGACGCTCGCTACTGCGTACGCGGACGCCGAGGTGATTATCGCCGTAACCGTCATCTCGACCTCGAACTCGAAACCAAGGTAGGCCATTGCGACCACGGAGGAGCCTCCTAGCACGCCTATGACGCCGATCAACGCCATCAGGACGCCGGCGAAACGGTGCGTCCTCTTCGTGTAGGTTACGACGCCTCCTTCTCCCATCTCTTCCTCTACCTCCGCCACCTTACGCTGTAGGTCGGCGACGGCTTCCTCCCTCATCTGGACCTCGCGCCTCGTCTCCTCCAGGGACCTCTCGGCTTGGTCGAGGTCGACCTCCGACGCCCCGGACTCCATACCTGGCTCCAGGTCATCCTCCGTCCCACCGGTGACTTCGGACGAGAGGTCCTCGCGGCCCGTGACGTCGGAGTCAGCCTGCTCCTCCGTCTGCTCTTCACCTAGGGTCCAGTCGTCCTCTCCTTCATCCTCTGCTCCTTCGTCGGACTCGGCTTCCTCGACCCACTCTGGTTCTTCCTCCTCGCCCTCTTCCTCGACCCACTCTGGTTCTTCCTCCTCGCCCTCTTCCTCGTGGTCCTCTGGCAGCTCCCAGGGGTCTTCGTCCGCGTCCTCCCCGGAAGGCCCCTCGGTGTCTTGAGATTCCTCCTCAAGGGTCCAGTCGTCCTCCGCTACCTCTTCCGGATCGAACGGATCCTCCTCGGCCTCGTCACCGTCGGCTTCGCCCACAGGTTCGTCGGCTGCCTCTGCTGCTTCCTCATCTTCATCCAGGTCCCATGGATCGGTTCCGGCCTCCCCCGCTTCGCCCTCCCCTGCGTCGGCCCAGTCGTCCCACGGGGCGTCGGAATCCTCTTCCGCGCCGTCTCCTCCGTCTCCCCCATCCGGGTCCCCCCAGCTGACGTCGTCTACGTCGCCGGGCTCGTGTTCCTGCGCCCCACCCCAGGTGACCTCTTCCGCGTCTTCGACGGACGGCCCCGACCACTCGGGGCTTACCTCGTCCCCGTCGTCCTCTTCCTGGGGTTCGGCTGGACCGCTCCACTCCGGGCTGACGTCACCTTCCTCTTCACCATCGGATGCCCCGTCACCGTCCTCCGTTCCCCCGTAACCTGCGCTGGCTTCTTCCTCAGGTACATCGGTTGCTCCGGTATCCTCGGCTTCCAAGGCTGCTTCCTCTACATCTCCCTCGGCCTCCTCAGCTTCACCGTCCCCCTCAGGCTCTCCATCGGAATCCTCCACATCATCGGATGCCACCTCGTCATTGGGGTCCCCGTCGTCGGGGTCCCCGTTACCGGGCCCCTCACCCACCTCGTCTTCGGCGGTTTCGACGGCTTCCTCCGCCTCCCCGCTATCTTCTTCGTCGTCCTTGCCTTTCATCAAGAAAGGCTTGATTTCGAAACAAGATAGTTTTTTGGGCATCCGGACGACGAACGTCGGACAGACGCACGGTGATAACAGTTTAGAAAAGGGTTGCCACGGGCTTCCAGCACAGTTGGGGTGAGCGCTTCGTTATCAACGGCGCTAGATAGAGGAACAGGAGACAAGACAATCAAGGCTGGGTATAGATGAGAGGCTGTGTATAGATGGGTGTTGGAAGCCCGCCTCGGAGTCTAACCTCCTTACCTCCTTAAGTCAGATCTATCTGCTTGCCGTGTTCAGAAGTAGCAGGATGCGATGATTGCACCTTCCGATAGACGTAACTGACGCCGCTTAAGCCGTAACTGTCGTAGATAACCGAGGTTGTAGTGTAAGATTAAGAGGTCGTATCTACGGTATACGGCCTACTGACCCCTGAGCAGACTACCGATCCGGGTTTCCCTCCCTTCCTCTGAACGTTCAGGCTACGTGGAGGCAGCATCCCTTCACCTCACCCCTTCCCACTCCACTTCCCCTGTCGTCCTCTTTTGCCTGTGTTCTCACCTCCTCGTTTCGTAAGCTCCCTCGAACTCGGCCTCCGACACCGTCACCAGGAACAGCGCAACCAGTCCGACTGGAAGCGCTATCACCGTGCAGACTAGAGATGCGAAGAACGCCAGATACCAGCGTTCGCCGTCCCAGGCGCTCCTTGCCCCGGCCAACAGGACCGCGGCCGCCAGTAGAGCGACTATGCCACCTGCGGCAGCCACCGTCATGGCGAGGCCGGTGAACACGGGAACTGAGACAGCGGTTCCCGCCGCCGTCAGCGACGCGGCGCCGATCAAGGCTGAAGAGACACCTGTGACGCCGAGCAACGCCCCCGCCGCCTTCCGAGGTCGGTCCGTGAAAGTAGGTTTCTCTATCTTCTCCTCGATAGCCAGCAGCTCAGCCTCCCAGCTGTCCAGCTGTTCCTCCCTGTTACCCAGACGGGCTTCCTCCTCCTGTATCTGGCTCTCCCTAGCGTCGAGATCCGCCTTACGGTTCTTCAGCCTCTGCTCCAGGTCGTCGAGCTCCTTGTCCCGGACCTTGTTCTCCTCCCGCATCTCCAGGACCTTCTGCTCACGTTCCTCGAGCTCCTCCTCACGTATCTCCAGCTTCCTCTCGCGTTCGTCGACGTCGAGAGTTGCGTCTCCAGTCGACTCCGAGGAGGAGACGTCGCTGGTGTACTCGAACTCACCTACCTCTGTCTCCGGGTTGGCCGTCCGGCCTCGTAATTCGTCCTCGTCGCTGTCGCCGTCTGAACCTCCGTCACCGTGGTCGGACTCTGTCTCCGACTCCGGTTCCACGTCATCGTCTTCCTCTGCCTCGTCAGCGTCCATCTCCTCGTCGGCAGCCGCTTCTTCGTCGTCCTCGGTCGCTTCATCTGTCTCTTCTTCGGTCTTCACGTCTTCCTCCGCGTCGTCCATCTCTTCGTCATCGGCTTCGGACTCCTCTGTATCGTCTTCTGTGGTTTCCGCTTCTGTTCTATCGTCTTCTTCGTCTGCTTCTGCATGTCCGGACTCGCTGTCGGTCTCGTCTTCGTCTCCAGCTGGGTCTTCGGCTACGTCTTCGTCTGTGTCTTTGGATCCCGCGGTCGGGTCGTCGATTTCTTCGGATTCGCCTCTCGAGAAGGCGTCCTCGACCATCTCAGTCACCTGTTTGACGCCGATCTGGGGATCTTCTTCACCTTCGTTGTCGTCCGCCATCTAAGGCACCCCTTGCTAATTGAGCGGAGTCACAAATAACACTTTGGGCGATGGTATCCCTAGGTTGCAGCCTGGATGCTGATGGAAGACGAGAACGGTTGAGAGGGTCAGGTTTCCCGCAGCCGTTCGACGACGAACTCTCTGTCGAGCGCAGCCAGAAGCGGACCTAGCTTGGGGCCGCTGTCTTCACCGAGGAACAACGTGTAGCCGTCGCCGAAGAAACCGCCGACGTCGAGGTCGTGTCGGCGGGCGGCTTCGAACACCTCGTTCTGTATCTCCTCCGCGCTACCTCCCGCTTCGACGACGTCCGCGAGATCCCCGAAGGCCGCCTTCGTCGCGTCGTCGAAGGAGACCTCGGGCTTCGTGTCCTGGACGCGGACGTCGTACTGGTTCTCCCAGTCCCTCGCCCACCTGCGGGCGACGCTGACGCGGTGGAGAGAGGCCCGTCGGTCGACGTCTCGCGCGTCTTCGGGGAGGTGGTTGCTGCGTCGAAGGGCGTCTACTCTCGCGTCCTCGTCCTCCGCGACACCGACCATGGCGGCGAAGGTGTACGGAGGCCTCCGTGGGGGGTCGTCGACGTCGAGGTCCTCGGGGGAGAGGGGGCTGCGGCCGCCGACCGCCGCAGCCTCCGCGACGTCGGGGTAGACGCGTTCGGCGGTCTGCCGTTCCTCGGGGTCCGCTGGTTCCTCGTCGCCGCGTCGGACGTCCTCGACGCGGTCGAACTCGTTTACGAGGTGGTGTATCTCACTCGGGGTGAAGTCCCGTTGCTTCCGGGGGTTCTTCGCGAAGAAGTGCAGCAGTACCTCGGGTTCCACGTGTTCGAGGAGGCCGTTGACGGTGTAGACGTTGCCTTCGCTGGCGCTCATCTTCTCGCCGTCGACGAGGAAGAACTCGTACACCATGGGTTCCGGCGGCTGAATTCCGTAGACTTCTTCGGCGATCTCTACGCCGCTCTCCCAGCTGCCTTCCGCGTGGTCCTTGCCGAACGGCTCGAACCCGACGTCCAAGATCATCCACTGCGCAGGCCACTCGAACCTCCACGGAAGCTTGCCGTCCCGGAGCGACGTGGTGCCTTCGTGGCCGCAGCCCTCTATCTCTCTGCCTCCGAGGTCGGTGGCTGTGCAATGGTAGCTTACCTCTCCGGGTTCCACGCTGGTGAGGGTGAAGTCGGTGACGTCGGCGGTGATGCACCCGCAGCTTTCGCATTTCACCATGAACGGTACGTAGTCGCTGCCGGCGGTCCGCTGGTGGCGCTGGATGACCCTGCGGCTGACGTCGAGGTTGTCGAGGGCGAGCCGGATGGCTTCGTCGAACGCGCCTTCGCGGTAGAGCTCGTCGTTCGAGTGGAACTCGACGTCGAGCCCCAGCGCTTCGGCGTCGTCTTTGAGGGCGTTTTTGAAGTGGTCTGCCCAGCTTCCGGCGGTGTCGAACGGCGCGGGTACGTCGACGTACGGACGGCCGAGGTGTTCCTCGAGCTCCCGTCGGCGGTCCTCAGGTAGCTCCTGTATCCGGCCTTCTGTGTCGACGACGTGGCTGGGGACGCTGCGGAGGGGGTCGCGGTCGTCGCTGGTGAACACCTGCCGTACGTCGTCGCTGGTGAAGCTGGTGGTGGCTTCCTCAGCCCGGCGTTCGAGGGCGCGTCGGACGTAGTATCCGCGGGCGAGCTCGTTGAAGTTACCGATGTGGGGGATGCCGCTGGGGCTGACGCCGCCTTTGACGACGGGGGAGCGGTCGTTCTCTACGACGCGGCCGGCGGCTTCGTCCGCCCAGAACTCGCTAGCGGAGCCGGCGGCTTCGTCTGCGTCGTCTGCTTCCTGCTTCTCTCCTCCATCTGGTTCCGCCTCTGTCTCTGGCTCCCTTCCTCCAACTGGTTCCGCCTCTGTTGTCTCCTCTGCGGGGCTGTCGTCGTCGGTCATCTCTCTGCGTGGTCGAGTGTGGCCTGCTGTTCGGCTTCGTCGCCGACTATCTCGGTGCCGCTGTGGCCGCCGTCGACTACGGCACGGGTGATGTCCGCGGGGTCGCTGCCGTCGAGCACTATCGTGTGCATCCGGCTACGTTCGATGATCTTCGCCGCGAGCGCGTCGACGACGCTGTTGGTGCCGGCGTCCATCTGCGTCTGCATCACGATCTGCACGAGCTCCTCCGGCGTCAAACGGCTGCGTTTCTCGGCGTCCGAGTCCTCGCTGGGGTCGCTGGTGTACACTCCGTCGACGCTGGTGGCGTAGACGAGGAGGTCGGCGTCGGTGTACTCGCTGAACACCGCTGCGACGGCGTCCGTCGTCTGACCAGGAGCCATACCCCCCATGACTGGTACTTTGTCGTCGGCTAACGCGTCCTCGGCTTCGCGGTACGACGTCGGCGGCTCGGGGTAGGCGTCGTCGAGCGCGCTGATGAGGAGGCGGGCGTTTATCCGGGTGACGTCGATGCCGAGGTAGTCGCAGGCCGAGTCGTTGGCGTCGAGGTTCCGCGCCACGTCGATGTAGTCGCGCGCGGTCTTCCCGCCGCCGACGACTACGCTGACGTCGTGGTCCTCCGCGATGGATTCGATGGCGCGCGCGTATCCGTTCACCTGTTCGCTGTCGAGCTCCGGCACCAGGATCGAGCCTCCGATGCTCACGACTACGTTCATTCTGACGGGTGGTTCGGCGGAGAGGTAGTTAACGCTTGTCTAGTACGGTCAGATTATCCTGAAATCGATTGAACCTGGTGCCAAACTTCATTCTAAGACTCTGCTAATCACGGTTCGAGGGGAATCACCTGTTAGTGAGTGATGAAGATTGAGTGTCTGTTTTTCAGTGAGGGACGATATAATATCTGATGTAACCCGTGCTCTCTGTCGCATTTCTTCTTCATCCTCAATATCTTTCTCATTTAATTCTTGTATTGTGTTTTGGAATCTCCTTGGGATTATAGCAAGCCTATCCTGATCCTTTGATATCTCCATAAGACACTCATATAGGTTCCTAATTATCTGTCGATGGCCGTATTGTTGAGCAGCCAAATTTGTGTTATGAAAGACATAATTCATTACGATGAACTTTAGAAACGTCACTTCATCTTGGGCTTGTTGCGGGAATTCAATTAATGAGGTATCAGCCTCAGCACCTGGGTTCAACCGAAAACTGTCTTCTGGATTTTGGCCGGTAAGCCCTATAAAGCGTTTTATTAGATACGAGTTCAGCGAATCAATGGCCGCCTTCTCCTGAGTACTGCCTGTATACGGAGTTTTAAGTTCGTTTGCTAATGGAAATTCTCCTAGTGCATCTAGGAAAGTATGTGGCTCGAATCCGTCGGATATCTTCTCGTTTTCCTCTTCAAGGAATTCGTCCACTAAATCATCCCTCTCTGACCCGCCAGATAGGAGCTGTCCTAGCGGAATAACGCCTGCCTTATAGAAATCCTCTAGGTCGTGTATCGCATAGGCTAAATCATCTGCATAATCCATAATAGCCGCTTCGGCTGATTGTTGATCATCCTGAGCTCTGCCGTGTTCTCTCGCAAATTCAAAATCCTCAGACTCGCTGTGGTAATAACCCCATTTGTCTTGCCTATGCCCACCAGTATCTCGCCTCCAAGGATATTTAAGAATAGCATTTAGAGTTGCTGCGGTAAGGTTTAAGCCCTTATGACCGGTATCTCGCCGAGCTATTTTTGTAACGATACGAAAAGACTGGGGATTTCCCTCAAACCCATCCGTGACCTCGTCTTCCCTGATTAAATGATCTAGTTCATCTTCAGCAACGTGGCCAAAAGGTGGGTGACCTAAATCATGGGCCAAGCTTGCTGCTTCTACTACGTCTGGATCAACCCCACCAACCTCTTCAATGTCTCCGTTTTCCTTCAATCGATGAATGAATTCTGCCATCCTCCGACCAATCTGGGCAACCTTCAGAGAGTGTGTAAGACGATTATGATAAAAATCTCCTTCCTTCGATCTAACAACCTGAGTGACACCAGCCATTCTCCTAAATGCGAACGTATAGAGTATTCGGTCCCTATCTCTTTGTCCTGGGGTGCGTAATGTTTGAGATTCGCGCGGGCGAGGATCCCCGTGTCGCCGACTAAATTTATCTTTAGAACTATCGCCGCTCACAATTATTCAAGACCCCACAGGCTTATATTCCCAATCTAGAGTAACAGCAATTTCACCGCTATCTATGAGGCGTTTGAGTATTTCCTCCTTCTCCTCATCACCTTCTATTTCTTCCAATAAGTCACTTTGGTCCATGCCATCCTGTTCCCGCAGCAGTTCCATTATTTCCTGCCTCTTCTCTTCTGATAACCTGCGACGAGAGTCAATGGACATAATCAATCCGAGATTTGGTCCGCGTGTATTAAAGCTTATGGGACCAATGATTAGGTTCCGTTAACGGATTGCTAATATAAGTTTGTTTTGTGATGTCTCATCGTCAGGACAACACACATACTAACTTGTTAACGTGCTCAATTTGGAAAATGCCGGTTTTCGTCTTGCGTTTATTCCATCGGATTCTCTGTGCTAATCAATGACTGATAACACACTCAGTCTTCGAACGTCGGCAGCGACACCTGGTATCGGCCGTCTTCCTGGAGGGCGATGATCTTCTCGTCGCGGTCGTAGAGGTTCATGAGGTTGAGCTCGTAGCTACCTGGTTCGACGATCTTGATGGTCTCGAACTCGGCGTTGAGCTCGCGGCGGGCTTCCTGTCCCTGGACGCGCTGGTAGGTCTTGCCGTCGCGCTCGATGGTCTCGGCTCCCGTGGACGGCGCTGACGCCGTGGCTTCGGAGGCCGTGGCTTCGATTATATCGTCGTCAGCGGTGTCTCCGGTTCCGGCGTCGGCTCCGGCGTCTCCGCCATCTGAGTCGCCGTTGGCGGTCATCTTCCCACCGAACGTGCGCTCGTACTCGGCGTCAGCTTCGACGATTTCGTCCGCGTCCTCTCCGGCCCCGCCTGCTCCGTCGACCGCTCCACCGTTCGAGCCGGAGGCGCCGCTGGCTCCGTCCTCGTCGCCGCGTCCGGGGAGGTCCGGCCACTCGGTGTCGAGGTCGTCGCCGGCGGTCACGGCGCGGGCTTGCTTCTGGCTGCTGTGTTCCGCGCCGTCGGTCGTTATCTCCACTGCATCCCGTGCCTCCGGGGCTACGTCGGCCTCCACCATATCGGAGTCGTCGGCCGAGGTTTCCGGGGCTTCGGAAGTCTTCGCCGCTATCTCCTCCAGCGACTGCTGTCCACCGGAGGGTTCCACCTTGTCGACGTCCACTGCATCAGAGTTCGTTTCCGGGGTTGGTTCCTCGGATTCTGAGGCGGCTGCCTCTGCCGTGGGTTCGACCTCTGCTTCCGCGGTGTCTGGCTCTGCTGTCTCAGCTACCGTCTCGTCGAGCTCCGTCTGCCCCTGTGGTTCCGCGGCAGAGTCTTCAAGTTCCGCCGCGGTGTTCTCTTCCGCAGCAAGGTCTTCGTCTCTCTCTTCCGCAGCAAGGTCTTCGTCTTCCTCGGCGGGGGGTTCATCAGCTTCTGCTGCGGGTTGGAACTCGTCTTCGTCGGTGACCTCGCGGACGTAGAAGAACTTGGTGCCTCCGCAGCCGGGGCAGCCTTCGAAGACGTCGCTACTTCCGTCTCCACATACTCTACCGCAGTCGACGCACTCGTGAGGCATTGGTGGGGGGTTTACTTGGTGCTGACGAGGGCGCTGATGAGCTCGCTGTCCTTGTGAAGCGTCTGAATCTGGTTCGCGGGTCCGATGACGGTGAGCTTCTTCTCCTCCTCGCCGAACAGCTTGTTGATGAAGTTCGGCTTCGCCGCCGGCCGAGGATGGGTCTCGATGTCGATCCCGCTGAAGCCGTCCGGTGATATCTCCGTCATCGTGACCTCGATGAGCTTGCTCTCCTCCTCCGGCGACAGCCCGCTCTCGAGGATGACGACCTTGCCCTCGCGTACTCCGTCGAGGATGAAGTGTATCTTCTCCATCGACGTCATCTCCTCCATCCGTGCGGCGCTGATGACGTCTATCTGAACGGTCTCCTGGGGTTCCGTGGGTTCTTTCTCTATTTGCTCCGGCATCTTTATCACCCGAACTTAGCCGCTATGCGGCTGTACATCTCGTCCATGTTCTCTCCCTCGAGTCCGCTCAACGGCATCGTCTCGTGCTGGGGGAACGCCTGGTCGATGCGGCCGGGGTTGGCGTCGTCGAGGTCGACCTTGTTCGCAATGATCAAGATCGGAAGGTCGCGGCTCTCGATTATCCCCGTCAACATCGTGTTAACCTGCGTGAAAGGGTCCAGCGACGAGTCGAGGACGTAGATGACGCCGTCGATGTCCTCCTTCAGCCAGTGCATCGCCTCCGCGACGCCTTCGGTGGCTTCCCTCGACCGTTCCACTGCGTCGTCCTTGTCCATCCCGAACTCCGTGAACTCGTCGTAGTCCACCTTCGTCGTCACTCCTGGTGTGTCGACGATGTCGAGTGTGACGCTGTTGCCGTCGCGTTCGATGGTGATGTCTTCCTTCCTGTGAGCCCTCCTTGTCTCGTGAGGTATCTGGCTCTCGGCACCCATCGCCTCTCCCGTCCAGTCCCGTGCTATCCTGTTCGCGAGCGTGGTCTTTCCAGCGTTCGGCGGGCCGTAGATCCCGATCCTCGCGGTGCCGTCGTCGCCTATGAGGGCGTTGACGGAGTCGCTTATCCTGGTCTTTGCTTTACCTATGATTCCCATTCTATCCCTCGGTTCAGTGTATACTGAATCGGGTTCGGTAGTTTATAAAGTTCAGTGTGACCGACGTCAGACACCCCCCTGTTTCGACTGGAGAACCCACAGACTGGAAGCGGGTGGACGAGAGGGTGTTCTTCCCACATAGGGGATTTAGGAAGCCAGAACCACATCGTACTAAGAGTTGACGAAGACGAGATTCCGTTCGGCTCAACACCGAAGAGTTGTCGTAGGAGCACTGCGGAGTTGTTAGCATGATGAGGATGTGTGAGCACAACGAAAAGTGGTTCTCCACGATGGTTTGGTGAGGTGAGGGTGGTTGACGATAGTGGAGTTGGTTGACGATAGTGGAGTTGGTTGAAGAGAACTGGACTATGAACGAGGACGTTAGGATCTGAAGGTTGCTATCGAATGTTGGATTACGGACGATGACGTTGCTCCCTGTAGGTGTTCGTCGAAGGGTAGTACGAATCTCAACCCCCATCCCCTTGGTTTCGTCTGGAACCCCGAGATACGTTCGGGAGACCGTTCAAGATACGATGACACGGTTCTTAAGTTATGTTCGAGACAGCTACGTACTGCGGAAGCCTCTGCCCAAACTTCTTCACCGAAGGTGACGTTCTTCGGAAGGTTTTTGATGGTCTTAACATCCTGTTTGAGCGGTTCTGTTTGAGCTGAGTTTCCTACAACGCAGTTCGTGTAAGAACTCTTACAGTTTCTGGTAGGATGATGGTTTTTAGCCATTATAAATATTTAGTCATAGTTAACTGTTTTGGAAACTGAGCGGAGGTTCGGCTCCCCAGAGCCTGCTGAAGCTATCTACTTGGCACCACACCTCTGACGAAGGGTTCCAGTC
The DNA here is from genome assembly GCA_028751075.1 of Euryarchaeota archaeon Ods02. Lineage (GTDB taxonomy): Archaea > Halobacteriota > Halobacteria > Halobacteriales > Halorutilaceae > JAQZDA01. The sequence continues at coordinate 16,919 of JAQZDA010000018.1, forward strand.
GAAACGAAGGGGTGGGGGGTAACCTCTCTCTGACCGGTTCAGAGGCTTCTCAGAGTATCGGTATAAAAACAGCTCGTGAAATCACCCTGCTGCATTACCGTATTTTTAAACAGGTAGTAAGGTTTAAGGAACGTCTGACGACAGGGTGCACCGGAAGATATTTAGTCCCTCTACCTTAGTTTCGAGTGGATGTTACGGCGCCCGTCGAAGGCGTCGTAGATAGCTCGTAAGACGAACAGAGAGGTGGGAAACATCGATTTAGACGAATACACGAACGACGCCGGTGACGCGCGGGGTGGCATATGACCATGGAAGAGTCGAAGGACTACCTCGATCTCTCGGAACCAGAGGACGAGCAGTCCTCACAGATCTTCGAGGACCTTCTGGACGTCGAACCGATATTCGACAGCAAGGAGGTGCTCCGGCCGGCGTACACCCCCGACGAGCTTCCGCACAGGAACAGCCAGATACAGGAGGTCGCCACCGTCCTCGTCAGCGCACTACGGGGCGACACACCCTCGAACATACTCATCTACGGGAAGACAGGTACGGGGAAGACCGCGTCCGCGAAGCTCGTGAGCCAGGACCTCGAGACAGCGAGCCAGAAGTTCGAAGTCCCCTGCGAGGTCCAGTACATCAACTGCGAGGTCGTCGACACGCAGTACCGCGTGCTCGCGAAGCTCGCTCGCGCCTTCGGACGCGAAGACGTACCCATGACCGGATGGCCGACCGACCGCGTCTACGACGCCTTCTTCGACGCCGTCGACACCCGAGAACGCGTCGTCGTCATCATGCTCGACGAGATAGACAAGCTCGTCGAGAAAAGCGGCGACGACACCCTCTACAACCTCTCTCGCGTCAACAGCGACCTCGACAACGCACGCGTCAGCATCATCGGAATCAGCAACGACGTCCAGTTCACCGACATGCTCGACCCCCGCGTCAAATCCTCGCTCGGCGAGGAGGAGATAGTCTTCCCGCCGTACGACGCCAACCAGCTAAGAGACATACTCCAGCAGCGCGCCGAGATGGCGTTCCAGGAGAACGTCCTCGAGGACGAGGTCATACCGCTCTGCGCGGCGTTCGCCGCCAAGGAACACGGCGACGCACGACGAGCCCTCGACCTCCTCCGCACCGCGGGAGAGGTCGCGGAACGCAGCCAGCTGGAGATCGTCAACGAGGAGCACGTCCGCGAGGCGCAGGAGCGCATCGAGCTAAACCGAGTCGTCGAGGTAGTCCGCACGCTGCCGACGCAGAGCAAGACCGTGCTGTACAGCGTCATCGAGTTCGCGGAGGAACACAGCGACAAGATGACGACGGGAGAGGTCTACAACACGTACAAACGCGTCTGCCAGACCACCGGCATGGACCCCCTGACGCAGCGACGGGTCACCGACCTCATCGACGAGCTCGACATGCTGGGCATCGTCAACAGCGTAGTCATCAGCAAAGGCCGGTACGGACGCACTCGCGAGATCAGCCTCAGCGTCCCACACCAGGAGACCAAGGAGGTAATCCTCGAGGAGAGCCGGCTTGACGACGTCGACGTCGACACCGTCGCGCAGAGCAAGCTCAACGAAGAACGGTAGAGCCGCCGCGGAGACTAGAACAGCGTTTTCCTGAAGCCGTGCGAAAGAGTACAGCTCGGCATCGGTCGCCGACTCCTCTGGTGAACTCCCCTGGTTAAGGTATCGCTCCCATGATACAGCTATCTTAACCAAGGATTCAAGACGAACCCCGTCCAAACCTTGGTTAAGATGGAGCCGGAGTCCAGCGCATCAGAACCAGTTGAATCCCTTTCACCACCGGAGACCATCCCGACCTACGTCGCCGAAGGCGTCTTGCGACAGGACACGGAAACCCTACACGACATCAGGGAGTACGTCGACGAGCTTCTCGAGCACAGGGAACAGCAGTCACCCGAAGTCGAGGACGTGGTGGGCGAAGACGAAGAGATAGTCGAGATGAGGGATGCGGAGGATAGAGGCACGGTGGTGCTTAAGCTGATTCCCTGTGGCAAGGAGTCCTGCGGAAGCTGTCCGCACGGCCCCTACGCCTACCGCGCGTACTGGGAGGACGGCGCCACTCGAACCGAGTACCTCGGCCGTGCCGACGGAGAAAGATGAAGGGTCAAGCCTAGGACGAGCTTGAACGAGCTTGGAGGATCACGACTGCGTCAGAAAGGCAGCAGCAGGCGTATCGAGCCGACGCGTGGGATACGGTACATCGCCTTACCCTCGACCCACTCGGGGTCGACCACTCCGCTCAACCCCTGCTCCTGGTCGAACTGCTCGTTGGCGTCTCCCTTCGTGACGAAGCCCGTGCGCTCCGCGGTATGGACCTCGCCATCCGTACCCTCCCAGGTGTCGCCTTCCTCCACGAAGTACATGGCCCGATGTATGATCGGCGTGCGCTGGTCGCTGCCGTCGGGTTTGAACACTATGGGGTCGCCGTAGTAGCCGAAGCTCTCGTAACCCTGCTCTATACCGACGTCTCTGGTCACGACACCGTGACGGTGGTCGACATCGTCGGGGACGAAGTTACCGGTGTCTACGACGAAGACCAAGTCGCCGGTGTGTATGTTAGGCTCCATGCTCCCGCTCTCGATGGCGACGAGAGGCGGCCAAATACCGCTGACTCCGAACAGTACGAGTCCGATACCGACGACGATCATGATAGAGACGGTGACGTCGAAGACGAACATCGCCGTCGGACTCTCCTTGAGGTCCTGGTACTCCTCCCTCAGGCTCTTGTACTCCCCACCTTCTGATGGTTCCTCCTCGGGCATGGTCAGCCAGATACCTCCAGACCGGACCTAGCCGTTGACAGCCCCACTCCTTCTACTCTGTACATACTCTGGTTAAAGAGTATAGAGACGTCTGCGTATATCAACGCTGTGGCACGGGTCCGCCGTCGACCCCACAAGTTATTTCATCGAAGCCAGCCAACCTCAGGCGATGTCCTCCGGCCGCGGCAGGCAACGAGATATAGTCAGGGAACTCGCGGACAGAGGAGTCAACGCCACCCCCGACGCCGTCGCCGCGCTCGCCGCCCACGAGAGCCCAGATCGCGCCGTCGAACGCGCAGCGGAGACCGCCGGCGACCGGCCCGTACTCACCGCGGAGGACGTCCGCGCTATGGACGTAACACCCCGAGACCCGTCGCGTCCGGATAGAGACCGGTCGTCGGAAGCCAACCCCCATACGGAACCAGAGGGCGGAAACTCGACTTCGGCACGAGGCTCGCAGGGAAAGAGCTCCACAGCCGGAGACCCAGGACACAGCAGGGAGAAAAATCAGAGTCAGGAGACCGTGGAGGCACGGAGCCCCGCCGATGCCGTAGAGGCGGAGACCTCAGGGGTGCAGAGATCCGGGGCAGAGCCTTCGGTGGGGACTTCGTCGAAGGATATGGAGGCGTCCCCTCAACCAGCGTCTTTCGAGGACAGCCGAGTCGAGGTCTCAGGAGACATAACCGGTGAGAGCACCTGCACCGGCGAGCTCGAGGACTTCATCCGTTACTTCCGCGACAGGTACCAGCGGCTCGAGGAGATACTGAAGGGACGCGTCAACCCTCGACGTATCGGTTCGATACAGGGCGGCCGACAGACCAGCGTCGTCGGCATGGTGAAGGACGTACGCGCCACCCGCAGCGACAACCGGCTCGTCGAGCTCGAGGACCCAAGCGGAAGCGTGAACACGGTGTTCAGCGACGAAGACGTCGAAGCCGCGGACTCCCTCGTCGTCGACGAGGTCATCGGCGTCGAAGGCCGAGTCAGCGGCGACGGCGAGGTAGTATACGTCGACGACGTCTACTTCCCCGACGTCCCCCGCAATCACGATAGGGAGGCTGTCGGTCGACCTGTGAAGGCCGTCCTCGTCAGCGACGTCCACGTCGGAAGCGACACCTTCCGCGAGGACCTCTGGCGGGAGTTCACGGACTGGCTGCAGATACAGGACGACGTAGAGCACCTGCTCGTCGCCGGCGACCTCGTGGAGGGCGTCGGCATCTACCCCGGTCAGGAGGACGAGCTCGACGTCGTCGACATCCACAGGCAGTACGAGATATGCGCGGAGCTCTTCCGCGAGATACCCGACAACGTCGAGGTCGTCGCGATATCGGGGAACCACGACAGCGTACGGCTGGCGGAGCCGCAGCCGGCGCCGCCGCAGGAGCTTCAGGAGCCCTTCCCCTCGAACGTCAGCTTCGTCGGCAACCCCGCGACGGTGGAGGTCGAGGGCGTGGAGTTCCTGATGTACCACGGGGTGTCGTTGAACCCGTTCGCGGAGCTGTTGCCGGACGTCGAGATCGAGAACCCGGAGACCGCGATGCGGCACATGCTCCGGAAACGCCATCTAGCTCCGATGTACGGCCGCGTCCGTCTCGCGCCGGAGGAACGCGACCACCTCGTGATAGACAGCGTCCCCGACGTCCTCCACACAGGCCACACCCACACCGTCGGCGCCGACCGGTACAAGGGCGTCGACGTCGTCAACACGGGGGCGTGGCAGAGCCAGACGAAGTTCCAGAGGAAGATGAACATCCAGCCGGACGTCGGATACGCAGCTGTCGTCGACCTGGAGTCCATGGACATCGGGTTCAAACGGTTCGACGGCTGACGCCCTGATTGACACCTTACACCCAAGTCTGCAGGGAGCCAGCCGTCGACGGTCGGGTATCAACGGGGTTTTACCCGTCCACTCCTTCCTATCATACATGGGCTTCGGAAGCTACGACGAATCAGAGCAACAGGACAGCCAGACCGAGGAGGAAGACGACGGTGAGACAGTGGACGTCAACCGCGGAGAAGGCGGAGAGGTACAGTACAGCAGCGACGCCGGCGCGGACGAGCTCCTCGACAAGCTCGACGAGATAAAGGACGACTGACGTTCGACGGCGACCACAGTCCTGAGCGCGACCGGCTCCGGCTTCCAGCTATGGGAGCGTAGTCGATGGGACGAGCGCAGGAGAACCGCGGTACTCCCGCGAACCTAACGTACCTCCGGTCCTTCCCCCTCACCCTGACGGCCCCTCGAGCTCTATCTCGAACCTCTTCCTCGGGTATCTCCGGCATACCACGTTGTAACCGCTCGGAGAGTATAACTGCTTCCTGAACTTAGATACACGTAACTGGACTTCATCGACCTGCTGTCGTCGAAAAGCCGTCTGTCGATGCTTCAGGAGCTCTCGAAGCGGGACATGTACGTCAGCGAGCTCACGGAGAAGGTGGGCTTGGACGGCAGGGCGGCGAGACACGAGCTCGACGCACTCGAGGACGCCGGAGTCGCCGAGAGCTACATGGACGGTCGGAGGCGGTACTACCGGCTGGCTGCCGAGGTCCGGCTGGAGGTGTCGCCTTCCCCGAACCGCCGGTTCGTATTGCAGGTCGACCACGTCTGACCTACCCAGTTCCCTCCGTATCCCCTAAATCGACGTCTCACCTAGATTGCATCTTCCGCCTCTTCCCTCATGGTCCGCCTCCTTCCTCATAGTTTATTACAAGCGAGTGCGTGCACCCGTCATGCGCGAGGAACCGACGACGCCGACGCAGCCGGAGACTCCTTCGTCACCGGACAGAGGAGGTGTCGGCAGTTGCTAGAGCAAGGAGACCCCGCACCAGAGTTCACGCTCGAGAACCAGGATGGAGAGGAAGTCACACCGGAATGGAGCGATGTCACGGTGCTGTACTTCTACCCCAAGGACGCGACTCCAGGATGTACGACGGAGGCGGAGCAGTTCGAGGAGGAACGCGAGGTATACGAGGACTCCGGAGCCACGATATACGGCGTAAGCACGGACTCCGTCGGGAGCCACAGAGAGTTCGCCGACGACCACGGCATCGGCTTCGACCTGCTCGCCGACCCCGAAGGCGAGGTCGCGGAAGCCTACGGTGTGCTGTCGGGGGATTACGCCGGCCGCGCCACCTTCGTCATCAGGGACGGCGAGGTCTTCCGCGTCTACGCCGACGTCGACCCCGACGGACACGCTCGCGAGGTTATGCTGGATCTCATGGAGACCGACGCCTTGGACTTCGAGGTGGGGTTCGGAGGCGAAGACATCGACGTGGACATCGACCTGTAGATATGACAGCAGCCCACCAGATAGATACATGAAGGCATCTGACTCCATCGACGGCTACACCAGCTATCTCGACGGAGTGGTGGACTCCGTCGCCGACACCCTCGACATAGGCAGCGTAGACGTCTTGGTCGTAGAGGACGAGAAGCTCGTCGCGGAGATGTACCACGAGTGGCTGTCGAACGCCGGCCACTCGGTACGCGTCGCCCGCAGCGGCCGCGACGCATTAGACGAGGTCGACGGAGACGTCGACGTCGTCTTGCTCGACCGCCGTATGCCGTACGTCACCGGTGACGAAGCCCTCAGCGTGCTGCGGAGCGACGACATCGACGAGATGCAGCCGGAGCGGTTCCGCGGCGACAACCCCTACCACCTCGACGACCCCGACGACTGGAGCTGGGACGTCCCGATGGAGGTGACGAAGAAGCTCGACACCGAGACGGTGGAGCACCTGCAGAACCAGGACCTCGACTGCCGGGTATGCATGGTCACAGCCGTCGACCCCGACGTAGACATACTCGACCTCGACTTCGACCACTACCTCGTGAAGGACGTCGAACGCGACCGACTCGTAGATATCATCGAACGGCTTGCGGAGCTCGGCAACCTCTCAGACAGCGCCCGCCGGTACCAGGCGGCGAGGTGGAAACGGTTCCTTCTGGAGCAGTCGAAAGCCGACGCCGAGCTAGAGGACAACACCGAGTACCAGGAGCTAGAGCAGGAGATACGGGAGCTAGAGGCGGAGGGTGGCGAGGACATAGAGCGCATCCGGGAGATCGAGTTCAGGTAGCTGGACGGCGACAGGTTCATAATCCAATACGGCGACAGCGGTTCTCATGGCGCCTTCGGCTGTAGGGCCTACCAGGCTGATCTATATGCCTTAGGTTCTGGCAAACGTGTTCGCGGGAGTTCAGGGGACAGGGTGCATCCGGGTCAGGGGGTGGCGGGCGTCAGAACGGTCTCTCTAGCTCTAGCTTCGTGTCGCAGGACGTGCAGACGGCTACGACTTCCTGCGTCGGCACCTGGGTCTCTTCGCCGCATCCGGGACAGTCTACCTCTGTCTCGTCCCGTACTGTGCCCGCTCCGGTCAGCAGGTCGTGGGCTCGATCTTCACTTCGTACATATATAGTGGATGGATGCCTGAGGAACAAAAGCCCCCGCCCTATACGGTGTACGTGCATTAGGTGCCCTATCGATTGTTGTGCGTTCGTCATCCCGTTCTTGTGCGCTGTATGACGGAGCTAACGCTGGATGGCAGTCGAGTTCGACTTCCCGATGCAGAAGAAGACCGCCGGCGGTACCGGCGGTACGTCAGGTCAGTCTTCGAGGTGTTCGATGCCGTTCTTCGACACGTTCGCCTTGGTCACCGTGTCACCGAGCCAGTCGGGCCCGTCGTCTGGTGCTTCTTCCTCCCACGCCCACGCGTCGTACTTGTGCACCTTGTCCGTGCCCTTCTCGCGGAGCTTGATGCTCTCGGCGTCGTTCTTGGCCTTGCTCTTGCTGTCCTCGGGCTCCAGCCTCCGGGCGGCCTTCAACGCAGCCTGTCGAGGTGTGTTACCGCTGAACACGCTCTCCTCATCTCCACTCTCCCTCAACGCGAAGTTTCGTTTACCGTCTTGCCTTACCATGTTTTTCACCCTCGCGTTGGTTTAAACCAGCACACGTAATAAGCTTTCCCCCGGTAATCACGGCTTAACTAGGGGTTCTGTCGTCTGAAAACCACCAGGAACACCCGCGGCGTCCGTCAGGGCCGGGTAATCCTCTACCTGGACCGTTGAGATCGGGCGCCCCGTACCGCGAACATAACTAGGTCAAAAGTACAACACTGGCCTACCTTGTAAGGAAACTTTAGCACCTTCCTTGACCGTTTTTACAGCGTCTGGAAGCGTAACGAAGCAAAGGATCCAGCGTTCGCTGCTGCGGTGTCTCGCGAATTAACCTGAAGCGCTGTACCCTTTGAAGTGAATTCGCGTCCAAAGACGGGGCAGTGAGAAAGAATGCCGCTTTCGCGCTGGCGTTAGTTGCCTTTGCCGTAGCAGTTGCGGCTGCGTCCACCGGAGCGGTAGCGGGAGACAGTGCCGAAGCGGAAATGGAGCTTTCGTTCGGCGAGGAGCTGTCGACGGTAGCCGCAGCCCAGGACTCCGCCGTCAGACACGAGGTGGAGGACCGTGCGTGGCAGAGGTCCGCTATAGACGACGAAGAAGCGGTTGAGAGAAGAGCGTCGACGCTGCGTCAACGTCTAGATCGGGTGGAGGACCGTCTGGAGGAGATACGTATGATGGAGGAGAGAGGTGAGGTAGATGAGAGACGGGCGAGAGCCCTCGAAGCACACGCTCGCTCGCGCGCCGTAGGTGTCGAGCGTTCAGCCGAGAGGATGGTGGAGCACGGAGAAGACCGGGGAGCTGATACGTCGGAAGTCCAAGAGCTGCGGGAGAGAGCCAGAGAGACGAGGGACTTCGGGGTCAGCGAGGCTGCGCGCGGGATCGCGGGACCCCCTGAAGACGCGAGTCAGCCGGAGCACGCAGGACCCGAGGGGGAGCGCGGTGGTGACGAGACGGGAGAGGTGACCCCCTCCACCGAGCGCGGGGAAGCAGGTGACGACCACCGGACGGACCAGGGATCTGGAGACCGGGGTGACGGCCGACCGGTCGGTTCCTCTGAGGCGGAGGAGTCAGGCGGAGACGGTGGGTCCGGCGCGGCGGACGCCGACTTCGTGCGGGACACGCCTCCGTCAGACGACCGCTCCCGTGACCGTGGCTCAGGTGCCTCAGACGAAGGTCCTGGCCCGTCAGGCGACCGCGGCTCCGGAGGCTCTGACGGCGGTGGTGGCGGTTCCGATGGAGGTGGCGGAGGCCCCAGGTGACCGTTCCTCGGGAGCGAGCTTCGGGGATGAAACGTATGATTTCATCCTAGATGAGCTAAAGCTTGAACCCCCTTGAAGTGGGTGGGCGGTGTAGTCAGGGCGTGTTAGATATGAAACGATGGAAGCTACTGGCGGTCGTCGTCGCGGTCGCACTGTCGCTTGGTATGACCGCGGCAGGCGGGGCCGTGGCGGATACGCCGGAGGAAGCAGAGAACGTGGAGGATGCGCCGGACGAGCAGTCGGAGGACCCTGACGAGGCCGCGGAGCCGGACGGAGAACACGAGGAAGTAGACGGTGCGGATGACGAGGAACCTGATGGAGAGGAGGATGCCGAAGAGGAGGGTTCAGACGAAGGTGACTCTGACGACGCGGATGAAGCTGAGGGCGATGAGACGGGAACCGACGACGGCTCGTCCGAGGATACCGAGCTAGGTGATAACGCAACCGTGGAGGATCCTAGCGAGCACGTTGGTGGTGTGATCAGTGCTATCGCTTCGGCTGTGCGTGGTCCTCCGCCCTGGGCTGGCGGTCCGCCGGAGCACTCGGAGTCCCCGCACGCGTCCGACGAAAACGTGAGTGATGACCACGACGGAGAAGGCAACGTCACCGTAGACGATAACGTCACTGTTGAGGATCCTAGCGAGCACGTTGGTGGTGTGATCAGTGCTATCGCTTCGGCTGTGCGTGGCCCTCCGCCCTGGGCTGGCGGTCCGCCGGAGCACTCGGAGTCCCCCCACGCGAACGACGACGGTAACGAGACTGACGACGATGGAGCTAACGAATCTGACGTCGATGCTGGACCACCCGACGACGTAGGTCCTGACCAGGACGATGGAGCTAACGAATCTGACGTCGATGCTGGACCACCTGAAGATGTCGGTCCAGGTGACGACGAACGTGGTCCTCCTGCTGATGCGGGGCCGTCCGGCGATGATGATAGAGGACCTCCTGCTGACGCGGGGCCGAGCGGCGATGACGACGACCGAGGCCCACCAGCCGACAGCGGTCCGGACTCGGATAGAGGCGCCGAGTCCTCCGACAGAGGCGGTTCCCCTGGTGAGGATGAGGGTGCTGGCTCCTCTGATGGGGGCTCATCGGATAGAGGTGGTCCGTCCGATGGAGATAGAGGTAGTGGTGCATCCGACAGAGGTGGAGGCTCCCCTGACAGAGGCGGCGGACCCAGGTAACTGGCATAGTTCGGAGACCCTGAGACTCGGTCGTCCTGCATCTGAACGTAGCTGAACCCCCCATACGCCTCCGTCGTGTTTATCTTGCTGCACCTCTAAACCCCGTTAAGATGAGAAGACGTCGGCTTCTCGGTGCCGTCGCAGCAGCCGCCGCGGCGTCCGCGGTCACCGGCTGCTTGGGCGGCAGCGGACCCAGTGAACAGGAGTGGGAGACCGTCCGGAGCTTCGTCCGCGAAGGCACCGACCTCCTCGAGAAAGCTCGAAGCCACCTCGTGTCCTGGAGAGAGGACCCCGGCTCCGTGTCTCCGGAGGAGTTCCGTGACGTCGCAGAACAGCTAGAGGAACCGGAATCCGGACCGTTGCCTCCGCGAGACGACGTCCGGTCGTGGGAGTTCGACGTGACTCGTGAAGACGAAACCTGGAGGGTGGACGGCGAGGAGCTCGACGACACACTCGCCGACCTGACCAGCACGATGACGGCCACCCGGGAGATATGCGACGACGTCGCCGACGCCGACGGCGACCCCGAGGAGCTCACGGAAGACCAGATCTCCGAGATAGACAGCCTGATAGATGATATCCCCGACGTCGTCGACGCAGCGCGCGGGCTACTGTTCGGAGTCTGATATTCCAGTGTGAAGCACGTTAGGTCAAACAGCTCTTTCATCATACGCAGGTCCTTTCACCCCTCCCAGCATACAGAGAGATGATGAACGATCCACGTACAACCCGGAGGCGACTCCTCAGTCTGACGGGTGCTGCCGCCGCCGCGGGACTCGCTTCGTTGTCGGGGTGCGTCGACCCCGACGCCGTCTTGACGATGGAGGAGGTCGACGACGGATCGATAGCCTCAGAGGTCTCGACGTCGGTGTCGGGCGCGGAGAAGAGAGCCGTCGAGGAAGCGGTCGAGAACGGTCCCGCGACCACAACCGGGGTGTCGCTGCCGGTCGACGACGGAGCGGTCGTCGAAGTCGACGGCAGCTACTACGCTGTAGAAGTGGAAGTCACGGGCACGGAGGCGGTGATGCAGTACACGGTCACAGTCGAACCCGAGGCAGGCGATGTCGGTGGGTCCGTGGATGAGTACGACGACCTACCCGAAGTCGACCGTGACAAACTCAGGCGTCTGCTACGCGGTCGAGACGGAACGATAGACGACGAACGGTTCGAACTGGTCTACACTGGGGATGAGGTGGAAGCCTCCGCGTTGGTTTCGGAGGAAGGTGTAGATGGCGTTCGACACGAGGGCTCCGTGTACTCGGTGGAAGCGGGTGAGGAGACGGAGTCGGAGGTGGACGTCTATCGTTACACTGCGGAGACTGTCGCAGGCTCCGAGTCGGAGTTCGCGGACTGGGCGCGTGAGCGGTACCTCTGGAGGCTGACGGGTCTCGGTGAAGGGGAGAGGGAGATAGTCGAGGAAGCCATCGAGTCGGGTTACTACGAGAGCGGTGTCGAGGAGGAGTTCCGCATCCTCGCAGGTCGGTTCGTCGACAGACCCGCCGTCGACTCCAGCGACTGGGGAGGCGACTACCTGGTGGAGTACGAGGAAACCGAGTACCTGACGCATATCCATCATCCACCGGACACGGTCTAGGCTGTGCTGCCGTCTATAGCCGACGAGGGAGAGGTGGAGTAACCCCACCTCGGACGCGTTGGACGCGGAGAAAAAGCTACTCGGCGGCTTCTTCTGTCGGAATCCTGAGGCCGTAGTCCTTTATCCTGAGCAGTATCGTCAACACCGAGCATCCTATGGCGGTGAGCGCTCCGGCGATCGCGATCGGGTTGGTCGTGGTCAACGCGCCGAACACCCCTACGAACACCCCACCCGCTATCAGGAACGTCAGTACTGTTGTCTTCTCGATCATGTTGGAACGTAGGAGATACAGCATTTAACGGTTTCGAGTCCTCCCGAAGCTGAAACCCTTGAGCTACCAGCGTACACGTTTTACTCGTTCCTTTCTTCAACTGGCTTCGTCGGAGCCGAAGTGGTCGAATACGACCAGCGTGAAACCGAACAGGACGAGGGCGACGCCGACGGAGAACGCGACCACGGCGTCCCTGTAAGCTGCCGCAGCGTCCGGGTCCATCAGACGGTTTAGCTGACCGAACACAGTCCGGCCTTCCCCGACTCCCGAGTACCCGAGGACGGCAATAGCCAGACCGACCACGAGGAACATCAACCCGGCGATGCCGGTGGTGCCAAGCGATCCGAAGAAGTCGTCCTCGAGATCCATAGGTCAACGTACTCCTTTGGTACTGGTAAACCTATTGGGGCAGGTTCATTACTCTACCGCGTCGAGGTACTCCTCGATCAACCCCGGGAAGTCACGACCCTGCATATGCCGGAGGCCGAAGTCCCCCGCCCAGTCGATGATACCCTGATCCTCGGTGACGACGCAGGCGTCGAGCTCCCGCGCGAGCACCAGAAGGTCGAAGTCCTCCCTGCTGTCGAGCACACCCTGCCGGAGGGCGTCCCTGTACTTCCGGCGGAGGTCTGTGATGACCTCGTCGACCTCGGTTTTCTCGTCGACGTCTCCACCTGGCGGATGCTCCTCCGCCTTCCTCACGGCTTCCTCGCTCACCCTGAGGCCGCGGTTGACGCGGTCGCTCATCTCGTCGACGAAGTCGTAGACGAGCTCGCTGGGTATCATCACCTCGTAACGCGCTGGATCCTTCTTGATGACCCAGCTGTTCAGCTGCCGGTAGATCTCCTCGTCGACGTCGCGGTCCCGAAGCATCGTCTCCAGCTCCTTACGTATAGACGGCGGATGGTAGCAGGAGATGTTGAGCTCGAGACGAGCTTCAGCCACGAGATCCAGCAACCGGTCGACGGCCTCCTCCGCCCCCTCATCCTCCCGCCGTATCTCGTCCGTGAGGAACGCAGAGGTGTCGAGGACGAAACGCTGCTTCAGCGGATGATCCATGTTCGAACTTGAGGCTCTCGGTGTATAGAGTTTTGCCGTCGGAACACCGAACATCAGATATGGAGCACGACTACGCCGACATGCTCGGCTTGTCGGAGTACGACTTCGAGAAAGCGTTCGACAGCTTCGACGAACGCAGCTACGAAGACACGGTCTACTACAGTCTACCTGACTACCACACGAAGCTCGAACGCGGCACCGTCCTGTTCGACGGCGAGGTCGTACGGGGTTTCCCGAAGGTACCGAGGACGCTGGTGCTCGCGGAAGGCGTCCCCCGGTACTTCAGCGATACAGTGTACGTCGAGGAGAAGATGAACGGCTTCAACGTCCGAGTCGCACGTGTCGACGACAGCCTATTGGCGTTCACCCGCAGCGGCATCGTATGTCCGTTCACCACGATGTACCTACGCCGCAGATACGGCGGCGAGATAGAGGCGTTGATCGACAGCCACCCTGACTGCATGGTCTGCGGAGAGCTCGTCGGAGCCGACAACCCCTACACCAGACACCCTTACCCCGAGGTCGACAGTCTCGAACTCCGGGTTTTCGACGTCCGCCGACAGGAGTCCGGGGAACCGCTTCCGGTCGAGGAACGACGGGAGGTCGTCGACAGCCACGGGTTACCGCAGGTCAGGCTTCTGGGGGTGCACGAGATGGAGGAAGCCGCCAGCGAGGTACGGGACACCATCGGGGAGCTCGACGCAGAGAACCGTGAAGGAGTCCTGATGAAGTCCGCGGACGTCGGCCAGCAGCTGAAGTACACGACGTCGGCGGCGAACCAGGACGACCTCGCTTTCGCGTTCACTCTGCCGTTCGACTACGGACAGGCGTTCATGTTCCGACGTATCATACGGGAGGCGTTCCAAAGCCACGAAGACGACACCGAGGAAGAACGCAGGGAACGCGCCCACCGTCTCGGGGAGTCCATCCTCGGGTCGATGACGGAGACCATCGAAAGAGTCGACAGAGGTGAGACCGTCGGCGAGGAACACTCGGTGAAGGCGAAGCCCGAGGAGGTCGAGGTCCTGCTGGACCACCTCCGTGACCAGGGCCTGCATCTCGTCATCGAAGAGGACCGTGTTGAGGACGGTGAACGGTACGTGGAGTTCGTGAAGAAGACGCAGGCGACTCAGGACAAGACCGGGGTATACCTCGACGGCAAGATAGTGAGGGAGTGAACGACGGAGGACGTCGCTGTAGAGCGTCCGGCGTTCGTTCTCCAGGGCAGTGACTGGGGTTCCCACGAATCGGGAACCACGGATAGAATGACGGAACCTGAAAGCCAACCCGATGGTATGTACGACCGCATCCTCCTCGCCAGCGACGGAAGCCCCGAAGCCACCAACGCAGTGGAGTACGGGTTCAAGCTCGCGGCAGCGTTCGACGCAGACGTCGACCTCCTCTCAGTGGTGGACCCCGAGGTATGGAGCGTAGACAGGCTTCCGGACGACGACCCACGTGGTGACACAACTCTGGAGGACGTCGAAGCGGACGCCTTGGAGAAGCTCGGGGAGCTCGGAGACTCCTCGTTCGACCTCGTGGTGCAGCGGGAGGTCAGACGCGGTACACCGTTCCGGGAGATAGTCGCGCAGGCGGAGAACCGGGACGTCGACCTCGTCGTCCTCGGCTCCCGAGGTGCAGGAGGAAGCGGGTTCGGCAGCACCAGTGAACGAGTGGTGGCGTGGACTTCGACGCCGACGGTCGTCGTACCCCCCATCCACCGGCCGCCCTCAGGCGACCTCCTGGAGACCGTGGACGACGTAGTCGTCGCCCTCGACGGCAGCGACACAGCGGACCATGCAGGCGAACACGCCCTCGGGGTCGCCGAAAGATTCGGCTCCACCTTACACGCAATCTACGTCGTGAACTCCGCTGTCCACGAGCTCAAGGACTCCCCCCGAAGCATCGTCGGCATGCTCAAGAAAGGCGGAAGGACTACGGTGGAGGAGTACGCCGAAGAGGCGGTGTCGCGGGAGGTGTCCGCGAACGCCTCCGTCGTCGACGGTCGACCGGCGGAGGAGATACTGGCTCGCGTAACCGAGGTCGACGCCGACGTCGCAGTGCTAGGCACACGCGGGAAGGGTGCGGCGGACGACACCCTCCTGGGGAGCACGACGCGGAGGGTGCTCCATAGAGCTGAGGTTCCGGTCCTGTCCGTGAGCTGAACCTCCATCCGGCTGAAGGACACCGTCCGGTCGAACACCCTGAACCTCTGTTGCCGGTCCGGGAACACGAATAGGTAACTCCTAAACCCGCTGACCGCCAGCCGTCTATCGGGACTCGTTAGATGGCTCTGGAACTCAGCCTGCCTGCGCTGCTGTCCTTCGCCGCCAGCATCTTCCTATTCGCACTGATGCCGCACGTCTGGAGCTACCGCGACGACAACCCCGCGGCAGCGGTGTACACGGCGTTGCTGGCGGCGGTCGCGTTCTGGGCGTTCGTTTACGGAGCCGCGTTGACGGTGCACGACCCCGAGCTGAGGCGGTTGATGGAGGTACCCGTCTGGCTGGCGCGTATCTCCACCGTCTACCTGATACTGGTGACGGGGTTCAGGTACTCGGGCTTCCACCGCCGGGTGCCGGCGGCGTTGAAGGCCGGTGTAGCAGGGTTGTTCGCTGCGGCGTGGCTGCTGCAGGTCGGCAACGTCCTCGGCTGGCACTCCTTTCTCTGGACGTCGTTCGAGGTCACCGTGGTCTACGGCGCCGCAGCCGTCGAGCTCGAACCCACGGTCTGGCTGTACATCTTGATCGCGGCGGCGTACCTCTGCGTAGCCTTCACCTACCTCCTCGCGCTGGAAGCCGTACTGAGCTACGGACCGCTGTACAGGAAGCACGCCGTCGCCATCGTGGTCTGGTCTCTTCCGCCTCTGACAGCTAGCCTGCTCTGGACGTCGAGCCTGGGTTCGACGGCGCCGCTCGACCACCCCGTGCTCGCGCTCGACCTCACTGCGCCGTCGCTGCTGGTGACGGCGTCCGTCCTCGCGTACATACTGTTCGAGAGCGACGAGAGCTTGATAGAGATAGTGCCGGCGAACCGCAGGATGGCGGAGCGGGTGGCGGCTGACGACGTCGACACCGGTGTAGTCATGGTGAACAGAGGAGGTGCGGTACTGGGGTTGAACCAGGCGGCGGAGGAGGTCTTCGGCGTAACCGAGTCTGAGGCGTTGACGAAGCCGTTTTGCGACGTCTCCGGCGTTGACATGGAGCTACCTCTAAAGGAAGCGCGGACCGTGGTATTCCCGTCCGACCCCGGCCGAACCTACCAGCTATGTTCCACGGAGGTGGAGGGTGACGGCGACAACGGACCCATGGGGTACACCGTGACACTCGAGGACGTGACGAAGCAACGTCAGCGGCAGCAGCGCCTGGAGGTCCTGAACCGCGTGCTCCGGCACAACCTCCGGAACGACATGGTCGTGGTGAACGGTGGAGCGGACGAGATATCCGCGACCGTCGACGACATCGGGGTCTCTGACGACCTCGGAGACCGGTTGAAGGATAGAGCCGAGATGATACAGGGGAAGGCGGAGGAGCTACTGGAGGTATCGGAGAAAGCCCGCGACGTCTACGAGGCGTTACCCACCGACGTACCCCGGAGGGACGACTTAAACGTGGTCCGGCTGGTGGAGTCTGTCGTCGGAGACGTCGAAAGAGAGCATCCGGAAGCCGACGTCCAGGTCTCTACACCGGGGGAGAGACGTATACAGTCGGACGAACGGTTGATGTCGCTGGTGCTGGAGAACGCCGTCGAGAACGCTGCCGAACACGGGGGAGGTGACGTCACGGTCTCCGTGAGCCTCGACGAAGCGAAGGGGTTCGACGACGGCGTCAGGGTCGAGGTGGAGGACGACGGCCCGGGACTGCCGGAGCAGGAGCTACAGGTGGTGGAGGACGGCGGCGAAGGCTCGCTGGACCATGGAAGCGGGCTCGGACTCTGGATGATAGAGTGGGGCGTCCGCGAGCTAGGTGGAACGGTGGACTACGAGGTGGATGACGGGACGAAGGCGGTCGTCGAGATACCGTGTAACTCCGACGAAGACCTCTGACGCCACAGCCAGGCAGCCTGAAAACCCTTCCTACCTCCTCTAGAATCTACAGAGGTACTTCGCTGACCTTCGCCACCTCGGCTCCGGCGTGCTGCTCTATCTCCTCCATCACGTCGACCAACGCTTGGTAGCGGTTGTCCTGCTCCAGCTGCTGCTCCGTGAAACGGTCCTCTATCAGCTTCCGCTTCCACCGTAGCGCCTGATACTTCTGGACTGTGTCGGACTGGTTAGCCAGGTCAGAGAGCGCTTCCACGGTGTCGATGACCTCCTCGCGGCTGACGTCCTTCACGAGGTAGTGGTCGAAGTCCATCTCCAGCAGGTCGAGCCCGGGCTTCACCGCTGTCACCATGCAGACCCTGACTTCCATCACCTTCTTCTGAACCTCCTCCACCAGGTCCGGCGATAGCTTCCTCGTGGTCTTAAGCGAGATGTCCCTGTCCCAGTCGTCCTCGGTGTAGCCGGCGTAGTTCGTGGACCCCTGGAAACGCGGGGGCTTCAGGTTGTAGATGTCCTCGCTGCGCACGACCTCGAGCAAGCAGTCGCCGGGTAGGTCCGGCATCCGTCGGTCGAGCAAGACGACGTCGACGTCTCCGTCTATCTTCCGCAGTCCTTCGACACCTCCGAGCGCGACGTCGGCGTCGAAGCCCTCGTCCTGTAGCCAGTTGAGGTAGAGCTCCGCCACCATCTCCTCGTCCTCCACCACGAGGACGTCGGGGTCGGCCTTCTCCTCCACCTCTAGCGTGTCCGAGACCCTCGACAGGTAGCTCATCTTTGAAGGAGGTTAGCGTACCCTGTACAAGAAGCTTAGGGACACGTCTCCGGAGTGGAGCACGATCTCGTCCACAGCGGCTTTAACCGCTGCCGCGAATGTACCGGTGTGCAGTCGACTCACCGGGTCGTGACGGGGGACTCGAGGTCTCTCGAAGAGGTCGACGACGACAGCGTCGAGCTCGTGGTGACATCGCCGCCGTACCCGATGATCGAGATGTGGGACGACGTCTTCTCCGAGCTGGATGTCGGCGTGCGGGAACATCTCGAGGTTGCAGAGGGAGAGGCGGCCTTCGAGCGCATGCATCGAGAGCTCGACCGCGTCTGGACCGAGGTCGAACGCGTGCTGGTCGACGGCGGCGTCTGCTGCGTCAACGTGGGGGACGCCACCAGGAAGCTCGAAGACAGCTTCCGCGTGTATCAGAACCACTCCAGGGTCATCGACGCGTTCGAGGAACTGGGTTTCCAGCCTCTGCCCGAGGTGCTGTGGAGGAAACCCGTGAACAGCGCGGCGAAGTTCATGGGCAGCGGGATGCTGCCGCCGAACGCATACGTCACCCTCGAACACGAGTACATCCTGGTCTTCAGGAACGGCGACACACCGCGGGAGTTCGAACCAGGGTCGAAGCGGAGGTACGAGTCCGCTTACTTCTGGGAGGAGCGGAACAGCTGGTTCAGCGACGTATGGACGGACATCACCGGTGAAAGTCAGACGCTGGAGGACGACGAACTCCGTGACCGTTCCGCCGCATACCCGTTCGAGCTACCTTACCGTTTGATCAACATGTACAGCGTCTACGGCGACACTGTTCTCGATCCGTTCGCAGGAACCGGTACCACTAGCCTGGCCGCCGCAGCTGCAGCACGAGACAGCGTAGGGGTCGACCTCGAAAGAGAGTTCACAGAGGTCGTCCGGGAACGGATACACGAGACACCTGCGGTCTCCCGCAGAGCCGTCGAGGACCGTCTGGATGCACACCGGAAGTTCGTGCAGGACAGAAGGAGGTCAGGCGAAGGCTTCGACTACGAGTCCGAGCACTACGGCTTCCCCGTGACCACCAAACAGGAGAAGCAGATCAGGTTCTACGTAGCCGACGAAGTGAACGAGGTAGAAGACGGCTTCGAGGTCGGACATCGTGCGTTCCCGGGGGAGTGAAACTACGCGGGGAAGGTGAAGGGGGTCCCAGGGTGGAAGAAAGCCTTCGATATCCGGAAACCTTCTTGGCGGTGACCTCGGCATCGCTGCGAACGCGATCTTTCACACAAAACTTAAATCCGATAGGGGGTTACTGCTGAGCATGGTCGCGACGAAGGTCTGGGCGGCGGCATTGATCGTGGTCGGGCTTCTGGTGCTGAACCTGGGTTACGGGTTCTACCAGGACAGCAGCGAGCTAGCAGACATGGAGCCGGTGACGCCGGGGGAACTGGACGCCGCCGACGGTGAGGTGGTGATGGAGGGTGTGGCGCAGTCGGCGGACGATCAGCCGACGCTGGAGACACAGTACCGGAACCAGCCGGCGATAGCCCACGAGTGGAGGGAGGAAAGGCAGCGGGAACCAGGTTCGGCCCAACAGGACGACAGCATGACCGACTGGACGACGGAGGACCTCGGCGAAGACGTGGTCGACTTCTACGTCTCAGGCGGAGCCGGTGAAACACGGGTGGATACGTCATCGGCGTCCGTGAACCTAGACACCAGTGTCGTGGAACGCGGCAGCAGCACAAGATACAGCGAGGGAGCGCTGCAGAGCGGCGACCAGGTCTTCGTCCACGGATACGCAGACGAAGGAGAAGACGGTGCAGTGATTACCTCGGGTGGAGACGTCGGCAACGTAAACGTCCGAGACGGTACGCACGAGGAAGCCGTCGCCGGCGGATACCTCGCATCCGCTATCATCATGTTCGTCGGCGCAGGGTTCGTGCTAGTGGGTGCAGGTATGTATCTGAAACGCAGGACTTGAGAGAGTAGCTTACAGGGTACTCACCGCCGCGGTCGCCGGAAACGCGGTTACGCGGTACCTTTCCGCGGGCTCGATCGGACGTCGTATGAACCACGGCAGCTGCTCTAGAGGGAATCAGCTATATCTCGTCTGGTTCACCAATTCTCAGGGGAAGGGAACCTGTTTGACATCTGCCACCCTGCCGCCTGCGCGCATCTCTATCTCGTCCATTATCTCCAGAAGCTGCTTGTACCGTTCGTCGTGAACCAACTGTTTCTCGCGGAACTGTTCCTCCAGAACCTTCTGCTTCAGCCGGAGCCTCTGGTACCTCCGCTGGATCTCGTCGACCTTGCTCAGTCTGGCGAGCGCGGACACCGTCTCCACTAGCTCGCCGCGTTCTACGTCCTTCACGACGTAGTGGTCGAACTCCAGGTCTAGCACGTCGAGGGACGGCTTCACCGCAGTGAGCATGCATATCTGGAGGTCGATGTCCTCCCGCTGGAGGTTCCTGACGACGTCGGGTTCCAATGCGCGGGCGACGTCGAGGCTGAAATCCATGTTCCAGCTTTCCTCGGAGACGTCGGCGTAAGGAGCTCCGTCTCTGAACCTTCTTGCGGTGATGTCCTGTATGTCGTCGCTCCGCAGAACCTCGGCGACCTCTCCGCCGCTGAACGCGGGCATACGTCGGTCGAGAAGGATTACGTCTAAGTCTTCGTCGACCTTGTTCAGCGCTTCCTCGCCGTCGTGGGCGACGTCGACGTCGAACCCTGCTTCATCCAGCCATATCGAGTAGACTCTGGCTAGCTCCCGGTCGTCCTCGACGACCAACACCCCCGGCTCGCGGAGACCCCCGGAGTCGAGCGCGTCCGAGAGCCTCGACAGGTAGCTCATCTACTATAGAAATTAGGGTGCGTACACTAATACGTTCGGAGACAGACCGGAGGATGGCAACTAGGTAGACCGGTTAAACGGGGGATCAAGCCGTGGAATCCCAACTTGCGGTGAGCGAACCTTCTTCTATCTCGCTCCCCCTAGTTACCTACGTACAAGCTACACCCGGCGGACACAAAGGAGATACGCTTCCCGTAAGGGAAGCAGGGCGTGTCGATGCACGTCCTCGAGAGATAGCGAGCCTGGGAGCACCTGCCCCCAGGTTCAACTTTATCTCGTCGAATACCTGCGGAGGACGGGTAAGCTGTTCATCCCGCCCGCGGCAGTTCGACTACGAAGACCGCTCCCTTCGGAACGTTGTCTTCGACCCAGACGTCGCCGCCGAACTGCCTGACGAGCGTGTGGACGAGGTGGAGGCCGACCCCGCTGCCCGGGCTGTCGAGGCCTTTCTCACCTTTACCGAAGATGGCTTCCTTACGGCTGTCGGGGACTCCGGGGCCGTTGTCGATGAACCTGACCTCGACACGGTCGGGTTCCTCCACCACCGAGATGGTTACCTCGGGGGTCTCCTCGTCGTTATGTCGGACTGCGTTGTTTAGCAGGTTGTTGAAAACCGACTGAAGCATCTCGTTAGCGGTGACCGATACCGATGGTATCTCGCCATCGACGTCGAACACAGCGTGGGGATGTGACTCGCGGGCGACTTCTATCTCCCTGGTCAGATGTGGATGTAGCTCTATCTCCTTGAGTTCGACCTCCTCTCCACCCGCCATCGATTCGACGAGATCGCGAACTATCTCCGTGAGGTTGATGACGTCCTCGGACTTCCTGATGACCCGGTGGAGGGCTTCCTCCCCGTCTTCGTCGACGTGGCCTTCGAGCATCTCCGCCCACCCCTGTATCACGGTCATGCCGTTTCGGATGTCGTGGCGGACGACGCGGTTGAGGGTCTCGAGCTGGTGGTTCTTCTCCTCTAGCTTCCGGCGGTACCGCTCCTCCTCGGTGACGTCGTCGAAGGTCAAGAGGTAGCCTGTCGTCACCCCTCCAGTGGTGAACGGTCTTCTACCTACCCTGTAGTAACGGGGTTCACCGTCTTCATGGAACTCGACGGTCTTGCTTTCCTCCTCCATCACGTCACCGACCTCGGGCAACACGGAGCCAATCCCCTCGCCCACGGACCCCTCGAGCGCGGGGAACAGCAGCCTCGCCGCCTGGTTGACTTCGCGTATATCTCCGTCTCTGTCGAGGAAGCAAGCGGGTGCGTCGGCGTCTCCCGCGAGCTGTATCGCCTCGAAACGCTGGACGTAGACGAAGAGCACGCCAACGGCGAATACCGCGACGCCCACGGGTTCGTACTTCAGAGGAAGCAACGTAGGGAAGTAGTCGACGAGAACCGTGGCACTCGCAGGCAACGCTGTGAATGCAAGAAGAACAACCAGCGGTCGAGTGTCGCTTCCGCAGTAGTAGAACCGTTCGATGATGACGAAGAAACCCACTGCGACAGCTGCATACGACATCCCCAGGATGACCCAGTAGGATAGATGTAGCTCTACGGCGAGATGTGGGAACGGTTCGACGACGGCCTCCACCGAGAAGAACAGCTGATGAACGGGGTTCGTGAGCTTGAGCGCGACGACAGCGAGGACGACGGCGACCGACGCCCACCTGTAAGGCATCTGTCGCGGCGAACGACCGGTGTAAGCCGCGGCGAAGTACAGGAAGCCGACGACCGCGAGGAACGCGAAGACGTAGCCCGCAAGGAAGAACCCATGCTGGAGCACTTCAATGGGGGCAATGAGGTAGCCGACGTACGCCGCCGACCAGAGGCCGACCGAGACCAGGAAGCCGACGAAACCCTCCCGAGTACCAGGGTGCTCGATCCGCAACGCACGCGGAAGCGACGCGAAACACGCCAGAGTCGAGACGGCGAACAAAACCACGTGGCCGACGAAGACAGCGTCAAAGAACAACTGATGTCACCAGAGTACACCATACTCTCGTCACGTAGCGAATAAGGTTTCGGTGGAAGGCCGACGAAGCGTTCGTATCGGCTGGCGGCTATGCTGTTTCGGTGGAAGTAAGGTTTCGGTGGAAGGCGGCTCGGACCAATTGATGCGTGGCGTGCCGTGAGTTTCGG
>JAQZDA010000048.1 GCA_028751075.1 Euryarchaeota archaeon Ods02
ACATGAGCAAGCTCCTGCCGGAGTTCGACGGCGTCGCAGAACAGGTGGAGGACGAGATAGCGGCGGCCTCCATGGCGATAGGTGCGTCGCACGCCGGCGCTAAAGCTATGAGCGGATCCAGCGGCGGTGGCTTCGCGCTCATGAGCGAACCCCTCGGTATGTCGGAGATGACGGAGACCCCAGTCGTCCTCGTCGAAGCTATGCGCGGCGGACCCTGTACGGGGTTGCCGACGAAGACCGAGCAGAGCGACCTCGAACACGTGCTCTACACCGGACAGGGTGACGCCCTACGCGTCGTGCTCGCGCCCGGCGACGTCGAAGAAGCCTACGAACAGACCCGTCAGGCGTTCACCATAGCCTACGAGTACAACATCCCAGCCATAGTCCTCTACGACAAGGAGCTCGGCGGAAGCGTGATGAGCGTCAGCGAAGAGGTTTTCGACGAGGAGGTCGACCTGGACCTCGGTGCGACGCTGTCGGAGGACGAGATACAGGACCTGAAACCCGACGATGCGCAGGACTTCCCGCGGTTCAGGTACGACGCCGAGAAAGGAGTTCCCCCCCGCACCATCCCCGGACAGAAGGACGGCCGGTTCAAGACCTCGGGCAACGAACACGACGAGTACGGATACATCAGCGAGGACCCCACCAACCGCGTCCGGCAGATGAACCGACGTCTCAGCCGGTTCGACCACATACGCAACGACCTCGACGAAGAGGACAACCAGGAGGTCTACGGCGACGGCAGCGAGGTCGGACTGCTGTCGTTCGGCAGCAACAAAGGCACCGTCGAGGAAGCCGTCGACCGCCTGCAGGAGAGCTACGACGCCAGCGCCCTCAACGTCAGCGACCTCGTGCCGTTCGCCACCGAGGAGGTACGGGAGTTCATAGAGGACGTCGACGACGTCTACGTCGTGGAGAACAACTCCACCGCGCAGTTCCGACACCACGTACAGAGGGAGCTCGGAGCCCACGGCGACGACCTCACGAGCGTGCTGAAGTACGACGGCAAACCCTTCCGGCCTGGAGAGGTCGTCGACGCCGTAGAAGCCGCTGTCGAAGGCAGAGAACCCTCACCCGAGTTCAACGTCAGGCTGCAGAACGCGGAGTCACGTAAAGGAAGACAGCTAGCTACAGGAGACTGAGAGGTGACAAGATAATGAGTGCATTCAACGCGATAGACAGCGAGGAACCGGTCGAGGTAGACGACTTCACCCCAGAGCTAGAGCCTCAGGCGACGTGGTGTCCGGGCTGCGGAGACTTCAGCGTGCTCAAGGCGCTGAAGCAGGCTTTGACTGAGCTCGGTAAGAACCCCGACGAGGTCCAGCTGATGACGGGTATCGGCTGCAGCGGCAAGCTCAGCAGCTACTTCGAGAGCTACGGCTTCCACACCATACACGGCCGCCCGCTCCCCGTCGCTCGTGCGGCGAAGCTCATCAACCCCGACCTGGAGGTCATCGCCGCTGGAGGAGACGGAGACGGATACGGTATCGGCGGCAACCACTTCATGCATTCCGCCCGTGAGAACCACGACATGGCGTACATCGTCTTCAACAACGAGGTATTCGGCCTCACGAAGGGTCAGCCTTCGCCGACGTCTCCGAAGGGACAGAAGTCGAAGGCGATGGCGCCCCACGGCAACGCGAAAGCGCCCATCCGGCCGATGTCGATGGCGTTGAGCTCCGGCGCCACCTACGTGGCCCGCACCGCCGCCACGAACCCACGTCAGGCGAAGGAGATAGTGCAGGAAGCCATAGAACACGACGGATTCGCCCACATCGACTTCCTCACACAGTGCCCCACGTGGAACAAGGACGCGAAGTCCTACGTGCCGTACATAGACGTCCAGGACAGCGACGAGTACGACGACTTCGAGCTCGACGACATGCGCGCCGCCTGGGAGATGATGCGTGAGACGGAGGAACAGCTTTACGAAGGCAAGGTGCTCACCGGACGGTACTACAGGGACGAAAGCCGCCCCAGCTACCAGGAGGAGAAACGCGAACGCGGCGACCTTCCGGAACAGCACGTCGCCGAACAGTACTTCGACGACGGCTACACACCGAAGCGGTCGTACGAGATACTCGACCAACACAGGTAACCTGACAACGGCCTTCAGCCGCAGCAACCTCTCCACCTTCGATGACAGTCTTCCGACTTCTGCTACCCTGGACACTGGATACACCGGAGAAAGCCGCGAGATACATGGAATGCGGCGCCGACTACATACTAGAAGTCAGCCGCATGCTCGACTATCCCGTGGGTGATCTCGGGGAACGCGTAGACAACGCCGTCGAAGCGATGGAGGACGGGGAGACGGACGTCGACGACGACGTAGCCGACGTCGTCGCCACCGTCCTCGTAGGCGACGCCGAGTTCTACACCGCGTTCATCGACTGGTTCCCCTTGAAGTACCGTGTCTTCGCCCGGCCTCTCGAGTACACGTTCAACCCACGGCTTCACGGTGTCGCAGCGGAGTACGTCGGCGGAGATGGAGTAAGAGACCTACGGAGCGAGATGGAGTACTCCACAGCTGGAGACCACATCGTCGATGGCGAACCCGCGATGTCGTACGTCGACGGAGTCGGCGACCGCACCGTGCTCGCCGACAGCGTCCTACACGTCGAGTGGTACCACGACGCCGCCAGCCGTCTCGGCGTCGAAGTGGACACCGGACTCGTGGAGCGGACGCTGGAGGAGAGCCCCCGTTACTTCTGCGGCCTCGACGACGAGCTGACGGAAGACGTCGCCGCGTTCCAGCGGGCGCTGTTCCGCGACAGCGACTGGCTGCGCGACGTCGAAGCAGCGTACGGCCTCGACAGCTGGGTCATGACGCGGGCGGCGGACGCCATCGACGAAGCGGTCGAAGAGCTCTGACCAGGGAGGTCGACAGCTACGTGGATGCAGCCACCGTGACCCCGTGGTTCCAAGGCTCCACCAGTCAAGACTACATCCCTATGAGCTACGACAACCTCACGTACGAGAGACGTTGCGACGGAGACGTGGCCGTCGTCACCATCGTCCGGCCGGAGGCGAAGAACGCCGTCGACTGAGCGACGGCGGACGAGCTCTACGACGCCTGGACGCGTTTCGACGAGGATGACGCGAAGGTCGGAGTACTGACGGGGACAGATGGTGAGTTCTCCGCGGGCGCCGATCTCGAGAAGATGGATCTCGAGGACGATAGACTCGGCTACCTCGGGATGAGCCGTCTCAGCGTCGACAAACCCACGGTCGCCGCAGGCGAAGGATACTGTGTCGCCGGCGGCCTCGAGATCGCGCTGTGGTGCGACCTCAGGGCCGCCGCCTCGGACGCGGTTTTCGGCTGCTTCGAACGCCGGTTCGGCGTCCCTCTCGCCGACGGCGGCATCCAGCGGCTGCCGCGCGTCGTCGGACTCGGCCGCGCGCTCAACATGATAGAGACCGGACGCCCCGTCGACGCAGACGAATCCCACGACTAGGGGGGGCTCGCCAACCGCGTCGTCGCATCGGGAGAAGCCGTCGAGGAAGCCGTGGAGCTGGCGGAGAAGATAGCTGCGTTCCCGCAGGAGACCGTGCGCAGAGACCGTCGCGCCGTCTACGACGGACTCGGACGCGGCATCGACGAAGGACTGAAGATAGAGGCATTACACGGCAACCGGTCGATGTCGACGGCTGTGGATGGCGCAGAACGGTTCGCCGAAGACGAAGTCCGCGGCGGAGAAGGCATGTAACAGGGGTTTGGGAACCCGGCTGTACCTAAACTACTATACAGAACGCCGAACAACCCTTCGACATGACGATGGAGATACCCGACCTCGGTCTCGGCACCTGGCAGAACGAGAACCCGGAACAGTGCGCGGAGAGCGTCGCAACCGCGCTCGACGTCGGATACCGGCACGTCGACACCGCGCAGATATACGGCAACGAGTCCGCAGTCGGCGAAGGCGTCGCAGCCTCGGACGTCGACCGCGACGACGTCTACCTCGCGACGAAGATATGGATATCGAACCTCGCATCCGACGACGTCTTGGAAACCTTCAGCCGAAGCCTCGAACGTCTGCAGACGGAGTACGTCGACGCCCTCTACGTCCACTGGCCGTCAGGGGAGTACAGCGAGGAGGACACCCTCGGGGCTTTCGAAGAGCTAGCTGACAGCGGACAGGTGGAGGACGTCGGTGTCTCCAACTTCACCGAGCACCACCTCTCTGAAGCCCTCGAGTTCGTCGACGTCGCGGTCAATCAGTTCGAGATGCATCCCCTGCTGCCGCAGACGGATCTCGTCGACGCGTGTCACGACCGTGACGTCGAAGTGGTCGCGTACTCACCGCTCGCCCGAGGAGACGTCTTCGACGTACCGGAGATCCAGGAGGTCGCCGAACGACACGACGCATCGGAGGCTCAGGTCTCCCTCGCCTGGCTGATGGAGAATGACGTCCACCCGATACCCAAGGCGACAGGCCGCAAGCACATCGAGGACAACTACGGAGCACTCGACCTCGAGCTATCGGACGACGACGTAACGCTGATAGACGGCGTCGAAGACAGGGAGCGGAAGGTCGACCCGGACTTCGCGCCCGACTGGTAGGTCCGAGGAACCTAACGCTGGAGGATAAAGGAACACGGGTCCCGCAGGCACAATCAGGTATCTATAGGGGTCATCAGACACGTGGCTTTATGCGGGCAGCCCAGCTAAATCCAGGTATGCCAGGTGAACTACTGCTGTTCGCCGAGGTGGTGCTGCTGGCGGCGGCGGTGCCGCTTGCAGTCGTAGCAGCCTTGGGTTTCCGAGGGTCCCCTTTCGAGAAGGTCGTAGTTCCCATTCCGTTCGCCGTCTTCTTCTTCCTGCTAGCTGACACTACCTTGCTGATGTGGGGTCCGGAGCCACCGGACATCTACTTTCCGTTGTCGGCGGCTGCTGGGTTGATCTCGATCTACGCAGCCTACAACGCGATGATGCTTCTCTCCGAGAGGAGGCGGGTGGGACAGTGACGGATCCACTGACGTACGCCGTCCTCGCGTACAGCGGCGCCCTCGTGGTCACGACGTTGATGTTGATCTACCCAGTGGTCGCGTACGCGCGAAACGTTGCTTACACCGAAGCTCTCGTATCCTTGGCGCTAGCGTTCGTGATGATAACGGTTGTGGCGCTCTCCGACTTCGTGTTCGAGCTACGCCTACTCGCCAACGCAGCCAGGTTCGCGGGTGCACTGTTCGGATTGGTGGGTATATGGTTCTTCGCGCGGGAGTTCGTCCACCTGGACGACCTCGACCTAGAGGACACCGGGGGGTTATGGGAAGATGGAGACTGAGGCCGACGGCCGTTTCGAAACTGGTCGTATCTCCCTGGTCTCGCTGTCGGCGATGGATTCACCGGCAGAGCTACTACCGGACGAGGCGTTCGACAACCTCCTCGTGGTTTCCACTCGAGGTGGGCTATCGGAGCTGGAGACCGAGACCTCCAGACGTAAAGTCGACCTCGCAGGCGTCTACGTGGTGCCTGTGTCCGGGTCGAGCCTGAGGTACTCGGGGGAGCTGCAGGTGGCTGAACGCACAGGGCCGACGAACCTCACGAAGACTGGCGTGGTCTTCAGCAACGCTCTCGAGAGGATGCAG
>JAQZDA010000044.1 GCA_028751075.1 Euryarchaeota archaeon Ods02
GACTGAGGGACGTCGTCGAGGGGTTCGACGCCGACGCCGCATTGGAGGCGGCGGAACGACGGATACGCCGCGCCGCAGTGGAGGAGTAGGTTTAGGATGGACGCGCCCCTCTTGCTGGGATGAAATGGTGAGCGTACACGTCACCGGAGGCACGGGGTTCGTAGGCAGCCACCTCTGCAACCGTCTCGCAGAGAACCACGACGTCACCGCGGTGTCTCGTTCGCCGGAGAGGTCACCTGTAGAGATAACGGGGGAGGTGGAGCGCCGTACGGGGGACGTCACTGACTTCGACTCCCTGGACTTCACGGACGCCGACGCTGTCGTGCATCTCGTCTCGCTTTCACCGCTGTACAAGACGGGGGGGCTGAGCCATTACGACGTCACGCTGCGGGGTACGGAGAACGTCGTCGACGCCTCTGAAAGAGACGGCGTCGACTACCTCCTACACATGAGCGCGCTCGACGCCGACGTCGACGGCGCTACGGAGTACCTGCGTGCGAAGGGAAGGGCGGAGGAGGTGGTGCGGGGCTCCGGCGTCGACTCCGGAGTCCTCCGTCCCTCCGTGGTGTTCGGTGAAGGCGGGGAGTTCGAGGGTTTCTGCCGCCGGACGACGACGCCGTACGTCACCTTCCTGCCGGGCGGTGGAAGGACGCGGTTCCAGCCGCTCTGGGTCGGCGACCTCGTGGAGATGATGGATTCGGCGGTTGAGGAGCAACGAACTGGTGTCTGGGAGGTCGGGGGGTCTGACGTGCTGTCGCTGGCGGAGGTATCTCGTCTCGTCCACCGTGCCGACGGCCGCGGGTTGAAGGTGTTGCCGGTGCCGATGGCGTTCGCGCGCTTGGGGATGACGGCGGCCGAGTACGTGCCAGGTGCTCCCTTCGGGGTCGACCAGTACCGTTCGCTGAAGCTCGACAACGTCGTCAGGGAGAACCAGGCGCCGGAGCTCGGAGTCGAGGAATACGACCTTCGTATTTTCGCGGAGTACCTGGACGTCGAACTCTGACCATCCGCCGGCTTCTCCTGGATGCCAGCTTCAGCTGTAGACTTCGTCGGCTTTATCCTGCATCTCCTGGAACAGCTCGTCCTCCGCCTCCGACAGCGACCGTATGGCTTCGTCGGTGTACCGGAAGCTGAGGAACAACGTGAAAGGATGCCTGGGGGTTCTGAGGTCGACGTCATCGCTGTACTCCCTGAGGATGTCGCTGAGGCTGAGTGCGTGCGCGAACTTCCCCATGAGTTCGTCTTCGGTGAACTCGTCCTCGGCGGCCTCCCAGAAGTCGTCGCTGGAGTGTCCGACGGAGGGCGCGAGATCCTCCGAGATCTTCTTCGCCCAGTCGTTGAGCTCTCCGGCGAACTCGTGTTCGCGGGGGCCGTCGTAGTTCTGGTAGAAGTAGTCCCACTCTAAGAGCTTGTCGCGGTATTCTTCGAAATTCGCTTCGTCTCCGGAGTCGTTCTCCGCGAGCTCCTCCGCGTACTCGAGTACGTACTTGAACTTCTTGTTGTAGGTGACCCGGAACTGCGCTATCTCCTCCCTTATCGGTGTCTCCATCAACCATTTCGCGAGCCCGTTACCAGGCAGGAAGCCGAGTCCTACGACTGCGAGCGGTTTTAGCTCCCTGTAGCTGCCGTTTATCAATGCGTTGACCCATTCGTCGAGCTGGGTTTTGACTCCCTTTCTGGTCATACAGTTCAGTCAGCAGTGGATTGTTTAACTTTTACGGCGGGTTCGAGAGTTGTTCGCTCTACGTCTAAATGAAAGAACTAACTTCCGGCGGCCGTGTATGGGATAGAGATGGACAGCGTTTCAGTCGACCCCGGGGAGCTGGACTCCGTGGACGGCGTTGAGATCTCGGACGCCTTGAGAGAGGCTCTCGACCGGGAGATAGAGTACCTGGAGGCCCGCGGCGTCGAACAGGTCCGGATGAGATGCAGGGAAGGCTCTAGTGAGGTGTATCAGGCGACGATTCAGGCTGGCGACGAGATGTACCGGTTGAGCGAGGTAGCTCCCGGCAACGTCAGCCGGACGGTGTTCCGGAACCCCGAGCTGAAGGGTGACGAGAACCTCGTGGGTGCGCCGTCGATGTACGAGGAGGATGAAGAGGAAGACGAAGCCTCTGGAGACGAGGGTGAAGCTGGGGAGGAGGTTGGAGATAAGGGTGATGGAGACGAGGGTGGAGCAGAGGATGACGTTGGGGACGAAGCCTCTGGAGACGAGGGTGATGGCGAAGCGGGTGAAGATGAGGAGGACGTCGGAGATGACGGTGATGTAGATGAGGGTGAAGGAGACGAGGACGAAGCGGAGGAGGTTGAAGACGAAGACGACGGAGGCGAAGGGGGTGCGGAGGAGGAAGAAGCCGGTGGAGACGACGGTGATGTAGACGATGGTGATGAAGATGAGGGGGGAGTGGAGGAGGACGCCACCGACTCCGCAGATGGAGCCGATGACCCGGATGACATGGATGGAAGTTCAGGTGATGAAGGGTCGGAGGAGCTGGAGCAATCCGACGGTGAGGACGGTCCGCAGGGAGAGGGGTCGGGAGAGGTGACGGCGGCTACGGAGCCAACGGAGAGTCGGAGTTAGTTTTCGGGTTCGACGTCTCAGAGTATGCCTTCGTCGATTCTTACGAGGTATACCTCTCCCTCGTACCTCACGTAAGACCCGACTCTGTCGCCTGCCCGGCTCTCCTCCGGCATCGCGTGGTAAGCCTGTACGACGAGGTAGAAGCTCCTGGGTTCCTCGACCTCCACCCTTCCCTCCACGGGGCCGTCACCACCCTGCCGCCGGTGAGCTATATCGAGAGCCTCCTGTATCGCATGGACGTCCGCTATAGACTCGTGGCTGCTCTCCACTGCGTCGACGTCGGCGTCGGGGTCGCCGAACTCCCCTTTCCAGATGGCTTCCACGCCGCCGACTCTGCTGTAGTCGAAGTCGTCGCGGGCAAGGCCTCCTAGCGACAGCAGCATGGCTACGTAGACGAGGAAGATCCGTCTCCCGGCCGGGATCTGATACATCCAGGTGTGTTAGGTGTCGATGTAGAATAAACCCACCGTACCATGGGTCTACCGCGGGTGGAGCTGTCTCTCCGAGGTTGACTTCATCTGACTCCGTACGTGACGAAAGGCGCTATTGCCTCGGCTTCAGCGCGGCCCGACACCAGGATGCTCCGACCTTCCTGTCGTACTTCCATTATCTCGTTTAGGGTTTCCATGGCTTCGACCTCTGCCATGTCTCTGTCGACCGCTTCCTCGGACCTGAAGACCGTGCAGCTGACGACGTCTACGTGTTCCTCCGCGATAGACATCGACAAGCCGCCTGCGACGCCTCCGTCGCCGACGACTCCTGAGTCTCCACTCCCCGATACGACGACGTCGGATTCGCCGAGCAGACGCAGTGCTTCCGCGAGGTCGTCGTCGTTCTCCGGTCTACCTGGCTCGCTGGATCCGGAAGCGAGAACCCTTTCGAGCGTGGCGCGGTCGTCCGCCTCGACGAAGAAGTTCGAGTCGAGGTCTATGGCATGGGTTCCGTAGACGTCGAACTCATGTAGTTCAGCGTCGCGTTCGCCGTCAAGGGAGTTCAGGTACTCGGACTCGTTGCCCGGGACGAACCTCTCGACCGTTGCGTCCGGCATAGACACGACCTCGGTGGTGACGACTTCGACGCCGAGGAACGCCGAGCCGTCGGAGAGGACGGGGGCGATCCTTCGGGGGCGGACGTACTCCGCCTGGTAGCCGTCGCCGCCGGAGTCGTACAGCCAGCGAGCGTACTCCGGCAGCGCCTGCACGCCCTCGTGCAGACAGCCTGTCGAAGACGCTCCGACAGCGGCTGCCACACCAAGGAACTCGCGGCGGTTCACTCTCAAATGTACGTCGTCTGTGCACAAATAATCAACGTAAGCCATCTTCTTCGCTCTACTGTAACATCCAGCCGCAGGTTCAATCGATGTAGCGGCTTCCGAACAAGGGGTGGGGTTTAGTTTCCATTTAAGTTTTTTGTAGCCGGTCTGATGGAAAGATGTAAGTTATGTTGTTTCTTCTGCAACAGTATGGGGGTCTCCAGAAAGCTACTGTCGAGCGGTTTCGAGGAGTGGGAGAATCCGGTCCGGCCGATAGCGGCGACGCCGGTCTTGATTCTCGCCGGATCGGGGGTCGGCTGGGTCGCGACACCGTTCTTCGCCGGAGACGTGGTGCGGCCGATTACTACGCTCACCACCGCTTTGTTCGCGCTAATTGCGGGTTACGTCGTCCTCGCCTACCTCGACACGACAGGTAACCGCTGAAGGAGACGGTCTTCGAAAGATGTGGGGGGTTGTCTACCCTCAGGACCACGCCGTTGCCAAAGCTTGGTCAGTACTCGCTCCAGTCCACTACCTCGACCTCGTCGACCCGTCTGAAATGGCTGACGTTCGGCGTAAGCACAGGTAGGTCCCGAGTACGTGCGGTGGCGGCGACGTAGACGTCGTGGAGGTCGTGCAGGGGTTCGCCACGGCTCCGGAGGCAGGCTACGATGTCGGCGGCATCCCACGCCACCTCCGCGTCGACCTCGTGTACGGTGAAACGGGACAGCAGGCGGTCTATCTTTTCCGCCGCTTCATCCCGGGCTTCGCCGCTGTACTTCAGGTTGACTCTGACGTGTAGCTCGGTCGCGGTGACGGAGCTGACCACGTGTTCTCCCTCGCCGTCGAGGCGTTCGACGCGTTCCCCTGCGTCGCCCTGGTCGACGTCGACGAGGACTGCGGTGTCAGCTACCTTCCTCCACGTCCTCGAACGCGTCCTCGCTGAGCTTCCCGACCTCGTCCTTCACCTCTTCGTATGTGTCTGCGTCGAGCACGCCTTCTCCCGCGACGTCGGCTATACGGCCGCCCTTCTCCAGGTTGTCTCGGATGACCTCGCTGAAGCTCCGGTCGCCTTTCTCGCGCTCCAGCATCTCGTAGACGGCGTCGCTGACGCTGATGTTCTTGCTCATACCCCGTGTTCTATGTATGGGTATGGGTACGCAAAAGGTTTGGCGTGGGGGTGGTTATACATCATACATTTATTCTTTCTCCTTGAAACCCTTCTTATGGCCGAGCTTATATATCACGACCCGGCGGACCGATCCGGCGTATCACCCTTCGACAGGGTCATCCGTGACATAACCGAGGACGACGAGGTTTGTATCGCCTGTCCGTATATCGCCCCTGAGTACCTCGAAGACGTGACCGGTCAGACGGACGACTGGTATCTTCTCACGGACGTGGCGGAGTGGTTGAGCATACACGGTCGTGGGAACCAGGAGGTGATCCACCAGTTCCTCGTCGAGCACCGCGACCGCGTCCGTCACGTCGAAGACCTCCACGCGAAGGTCGTTATCGGTGAACGCCGTGCGTTAATCGGGTCGGCGAACTTCACGACGAAGGGCCTCACCGACCGCACCGAGATGTCGGTGTTGATTGACGAAGAGGCGACAATCGAAGAACTAACTGAATGGTTCGAGACGGTAAGGTCGATATACAATCCCCCGGAGACGGAACGGGTCGGAGAGTATATCGGAACAACGTCTTCAACACCAAGTCCCGCACAAACCAGTTCGAGTGTTACGTTTTCATCGGATGCGTCTCCGGGTAGAGCGTCACTCTGCACGACGAAACAAGATGGCACAGAGGATACCGAATTTGAGGGGAATCACGAGAAACTCGTTGAATGGGTCAGCAAGGCGTATACGCCTCGGTGGATTGATCGTTATTTTGATTTGTTGGATGACCTGATTTCTGCTACAGGTCTCTCAAATGGCGACTCTCGTTTGGTTACATCGCTACCGCAAGACGGCCGGATTCCAGTTAGCATCAACAATCGGTACGTGTTGGTAGCGATGCGTCCTGCGGGAAGCGCGACCCACGGGAGGTACAGAGATGATTACGAGGAACGGGTCCAAAAGTATTCCAAATGGGCAACGGCAGGATTCATACTCGGCCCCGATACCGAAAATATCGAGGCCCTGATTGAGCTGGCCGATTTTTATTTCCCGTTCAAAACACGATCGGAAAGCGACGGAGAGCCGCCGCATTACGTCGAGTATGTCGGTGAACCTGACCGTATAATCGACCGTGATTTCAAAGAGGCATGGCTGAACGCCGCGACCAACCAAATTGACCAGGCAGATGGTTCACCGTACAAGCAGTACCACGAACCTGTGGTTTACCGTGCGGCACGAGATGGAGAATACCGTGAGAAGGTGATCAGCGAGGCTTTCGACCTGTAGACAGCTTCTATCAGTATGCGGTGACTGTTGACTGGATACATTCCCAATCTACTTTAGTTCTGTTCAGAGGGTGAAGTCAGTATGTCTCTACCTCGACCCCTGGAATCCGTCTGAGGTAGTCGTCGTCGCGGGTGACGACTGCGGCGTCCTCGGACTTCGCCGCTCCAGCGATGAGGATGTCGGCGGACAATCTGGGTTCGTAGTCGTCGGTTCGCCTGAGCCCGGCTTCTATCGCGGCGGCTTCGAGCGCGTGTTCGCGTCTGTAGGGGAGGACGTCGAGCCAGCCGAAGTCCGCGGCTACCTCCTCAGCCGTCGGAGTCGGCTCCTCCGTCAGGAGCTTGCCGACGGCTACCTCCTTGAGGTTCACCGTCGTCGTCGCGAGGTCCTCGCCGGAGCCCTCGTGATGCCGGAGGTAGTCGGCGACCGCGGGTACGCCGCGCTGGTGGTCGACGAGGAACGTGGTGTCCAGCAGCTTCATCCGTCGAGGAGCTTCATCCGTCGAGCGCCCGCCGCTGTCTCTCGTCCAGCCCTTCGGCGGCGTCCTCACGCTGTCGTTCTACGACCTCCTCCAGGTCGCTGTCACCCGAGTGTTTGCCGAACGACATCCTCCAGTCGCTGCGTTCGTTCTCCAGCAACCGGTGGATGACGTCGCTAAAGCTCTCGTCCTCGCCTTTCTCGGCGGCGAGGTCGCGGTAGACGTCCTCGCGGACGCCGATGGTCTTCGTACCCATGGTTTGTGTTTGTGTACACAGACACAAAAAACCTACAGGTGGTCGGGGGGGGGGTCGACCGGTCTCCGGCGAGACAACTCCTTCTCTACCGACCTTTCGACACCAGGTAAAGATATAACCGGACGGTTCCTGTAACACCGTCTTGTGCCCTGCCATAGCGACGGAGGTGTAGATAGAAGGACCTTCTGCTGTCTCCTGTCTGCATCGTTAGCGGGCTGCCTCCGTCGTGAGCAGCCGTTGGAGGCCGGTGATTTCGATGGAGTGTTGGATGGTGGTGGTGGAGCTGGTGAGTTCCAGGTCGACGGTAGTAACCGGGGTTATGTCGATGGTTCGGTTCCGCGGTCTAGGAACCTGCGTTGGCATCAGTGGGTGGGTCCTCAGGTGCTTGGTGGGATAGTTGCTTCGGATGGTGAGGTTTTCGTGTCGAAAGACGGAGAGATGGTGTCTTTCGACGAAGGAGGGGAACCCGCTTGGCGTGTTGAGCTGTCTTCAGGTGCCGCGGGTTCCCCCGCTATCCGCGACGACCGCGTATACGTTGGAACGATGCAACGTGACTCCGGAGTCTACGCGCTGGATCGTCGGGATGGAGAGGTCGTCTGGAGCTCTGGAGGCGGCGACGACCACCTTTCGTCGATTACTCTCGCGGAGGACTACCTGTTGGCCACCACCCGCTCAGAGCTGAAGTGTATGGATCTGGAGGCCGGCGACTTACTCTGGCGGTACGACGACGCAGAGGGAGAGACTGCGCCGGCGGTGGAGGATGGAGTTGTCTACCACGCTGCGTCCGGACGTCAGGAGATAGTGGCGTTGGACGTCAAATCCGGAGAGGAGCTCTGGACGCAGTCTACTTCGGACGATCCTGGTTCGAGCCCCACGGTTGGCGATGACTTCGTCTACGCTGCGTCGAAGGACGGGGTCGTGTACGCGTTAGACCCCGAGAACGGCGATCTGGAGTGGTCGCGTAGGTTTCCCCGGGGACGTATAGGCTACCGCGGCGCCAGCAACCAGTCTCCTGCAGTGGGTGAGGACGGCGTCTTCGTCGCTATGGATGACTCGTTACATAAACTGGATTTCTCGGGAGACAGTTTGTGGAGGACGGTCGTAAGTAATCCAGGTTCCCCTGTGGTGTCGGATGAGGAGGTAGTTCTAACTACACGGGATGGTGTGCGGTGTGTAGACGCTGACTCAGGGGATTTTCTCTGGAGTTTCGGGCCGCCGTCGAGGGTAGACGGAGACGTACAGCACTCGGGCGTCCAGTCTCCGGTTTACGTCGACGACGGCGTCGTATACCTTGCATCTGTAGCAGGTGATATCTACGCGTTCGACGGTGGCTGACTCAGGGAAACCGCCTTCTCCGTGGTATGCTAAAGCAGCTGCTATCGAGTGTTTGTCTTGAATAAGGTTGGTATAAGGAACGGCGACGAACGACCAGTAAGAAAGCCATCAACAGAGACTTCTTCCGTTCCACCGGGACGAACCCTGCGTGTACTTGGAATGGGTCTCCTAGGCTTTCCACTAGCCACCCCTCTCGGGGCCATCTGTCCCGGAGGCTCGCGCACTCCAGTACCGGATGGAACGCAGGCGGGCTTAACTTCCGTGTTCGGGATGGGTACGGGTGGTGCCCCGCCGCTATGGTCGCCTAAAGCCGGCTCGGAGGAGTCGAACCCCCGTTCCGCCGTCAGCCGGCTGGCTGCCTTCCATGCGTTCGTCAAGTGGTGTCTGTTGGTGACGTGGTCCAGTTAGTGCTCGAACTTGCTGGAGATAATGATGGCTTGGCGTTTAGTGACAGCGGGCTGAACACGTCGTTGCCTTCGTGCTTACACCCCTGTTCTATCTAACCCATGTTTTATGGGCCGCCTCGGTGGAGACTCTTTTTCAGGTGGGTTTCCGGCTTAGATGCTTTCAGCCGTTAACCCGTGGCGCGTAGCTGCCCGGCACGCTCTGTCGAACGACCGGTAGACCAGTGGCGCCCATGCGTAGTTCCTCTCGTACTATACGCACGTTCCCGTCAGTCTCCTTTTACATTCCCAGTAGATAGCAACCGACCTGTCTCACGACGGTCTAAACCCAGCTCACGACGCCCTTTAATAGGCGAACAACCTCACCCTTGGCCGCTGCTGCACGGCCAGGATGGGCGGAACCGACATCGAGGTAGCAAGCCATCGGGTCGATATGTACTCTTGCCGATGACGACTCTGTTATCCCTAAGGTAGCTTTTCCGTCATCTACCGCCCGCACCGAGCAGGCTGGTAGGTTCGCTAGACCCGCCTTTCGGCTCGCCGTCTCCTGTTTATCGAAGACAGCATCAGACCGACTTTTGCTCTTGCACTCTCTTCCGAGTTCCTGACTCGGATGAGTCGATCTTTGGGCACGCTCGATATCCTTTCAAGCGTGTACCGCCCCAGTCAAACTGCCTACCTATCGATGTCCTCCTCCCGGAGTGAGGGCCACAGTCTCACGAAGGTAGTATCTCACTGGCGTCTCGGCGACGTGCTGGCGCACGCACCTGTGTAACGACTCCTACCTATGCTTAATACGTGAGGCCGTAGCCCAACGACAGGCTGCAGTAAAGCTCTATAGGGTCTTCGCTTCCCCCTGGGAATCTCCGGACTCCGCACCGGAATGTAAAGTTCACCGGGTCCAAGCTAGGGACAGTGAGGCTCTCGTTCATCCATTCATGCGAGCCGCCAATAAAGCGGCAAGGTACTACGCTACCTTAAGAGGGTCATAGTTACCCCCGCCGTTAACGGGTCCTTCGCCCCATTGTAGTGGGTGTTCAGATACCCGCACTGAGCAGGATTCAGTGACCGTACGAGTCCTTGCGGATTAGCGGTCACCTATGTTTTTATTAGACAGTCGGAGCCTCCTGGTCTCTGCGATCTGCCTCGGGAAAGGCAGACACCCCTTCTCCCGAAGTTACGGGGCTAAATTGCCGAATTCCCTTAGCTCGGTTGTCCCGACGCGCCTAGGCCTTCTAAGCCAGGGGCACCTGTGTCGGATCTCGGTACGGTCTGGTATCTCGTCTTTTCACGGGTTCCCGGAGTCGACCGAGTTTCCCATTACTGTATTCACCCGCTTCTCACCATTACGGTACTCCACGGGTTTCGACAGTTAGACGGCGCGAGTGCGCCGCTCGGTCTATCCGAAAACGTCGACTTCTAATGATACCAGGCACAGGAATATTAACCTGTTTCCCATTCCCACATCTCGACTTACGGATGTGGTTAGGACCGGCTAACCCTTGGCTGATAAGCATTGCCAAGGAAACCTAGCCCTTTCGGCGGTCGGGGTTCTCACCCGACTATGCTGCTACTATTACCAGGATTTTCTTCACGACACGGTCCACACGAGCTCTCGCCCGTGCTTCCGCCCATGCCGAGTGCCTACCTATCGTAATATGTCATACCTCGGGTATCGGTGGCAGACTTGAGCCCCGTTTATTTTAGGGGCCGCAAACCTCGACCGGTAAGCTGTTACGCTTTTCTTAGAGGGTAGCTGCTTCTAAGCTTACCTCCCGGTTGTCTGTGGCTTGCGACACCCTTCTAGTTGCACTTAGTCTGCACTTGGGGACCTTAACCCGAGTCTGGGTTGTCTCCCTCGCGGATCACAGACTTACTCCGCAATCCGGACTCCCTGCGTCCACGGCGTCCGTAGGTTCGGAGTTCGACAAGGGACCCCTCCCTCTCGGGAGGGTGTTCCCCAATCGGTAGCTCTACCCCACGGACTACCTCGACAGAGGTAATGCTTCGACATTTTTCGGTAGGAACCAGCTGTTACCGGGTTCGATGGGCTTTTCACCCCTACACGCAGGTCATGGGAGGGCTTTGTAAGGCACCAACCCTTCGGGCCTCCACGTAGCTTTCGCCACGCTTCACCCTGCCCACGCGTAGATCACCCGGATTCGGGTCGTATCCCCACGACTACCCGCGCTTGAACACGGCGGACCAGACAGAGGCGAACCTCTGCTACGTCCATGTTGGTTTCCCTGTGGCTCCCGCGGTAGACGCGTTAACCTCGCCGTAGAGATACATTCCCTGGTCCGTTTTTCCAAACGTACGACAGAACGTCGGCATCACGTTCCGTACTACGAGCTCGCGCCCGGTTCCTTCAACGTGAAGATCCTTTCACGCCCTGTCGCTCGATAACCATCTGATTTCAAGCCCTATTTCACCACCCTTCTAAGGATGCTTTTCAGTTTTTGCTCACGCTACTAGTACGCTATCGGTCTCGAGACATGTTTAGTCTTGGAAGTCAGTGCCTCCCAAGTTCCCGAGGAAATTCCAATCCTCGGTACTCCGGATCTGACGCACCACTTACTACGGTAGGCTTACGGGGCTTTCACCCTGTATCGCGCTCCGTTTCAGGAGACTTCAACCCGCGGTTCAGTGGATGAGTGTCAGTCCAATACACCACATTGCCCGAAGGCTTCGGTTTGGACTGTGTCGCTTTCACTCGCCGTTACTCACGACATCTCGTTCGATTTCTCTTCCTGCACCTACTGAGATGTTTCACTTCGGTGCGTTCCCCACCGCACGAGGCGGTTGCAAAGGGGATTCCCATTAGGAGACCCCAGGTTCTTAGGCTCCGTGCGCCTCCCCTGGGCTTTTCGCAGCTTGGCACGTCCTTCATCGGTGCTCGAGCCGAGCTATCCACCAGATGGCATAGTAGCCTTGCATGTTCCAGCAAGTTCGATATGCACCTGGACCACGTCACGCTCGCCGACGCTGCCCGACAGAAGTCAGGCGACACGCACGGCTACCACGTGACGAACGCATACACACAGCTTCATCCCATCCCCGTTGGAGACGGTGGACAGATCCGCTCTTCCCATCCTCGCTTTCACGGGACGGTGCATCTATCGGACGCGTAGACCACGGCACGATGCCGGAGTCTGCATCCTATGGACCCACTGGGATTTGAACCCAGGGCCTCCGCCTTGCAAAGGCGGCGCTCTACCGCTGAGCTATGGGCCCGACCGATCGGTGGAAGTTGTGACGGTTCTTTGGTGTCCGACGGACGGGTCGAATCCAACCCGTTAGTGCGCCTCCTCTCGGAGGTCGCGGTCGTTAGGAGGTGATCCAGGCGCAGATTCCCCTACGCCTACCTTGTTACGACTTAACCCCCCTTGCGGAACCCGGATTCGACCGTGCTAGACGCACGGCCTCATCCGAGCCCCACTCGGGTGGTTTGACGGGCGGTGTGTGCAAGGAGCAGGGACGTATTCACCGCGTTTTAATGAAACGCGATTACTACGGAATCCAGCTTCACGAGGACGGGTTTCAGTCCTCGATCCGAACTACGACATGGTTTGTGGGATTAGCTCCCCCTCTCGGGGTGGCATCCCGCTGTCCATGCCATTGTAGCCCGCGTGTTGCCCGACCCATTCGGGGCATACTGACCTACCGTTGCCCGCTCCTTCCTCCTTCTTAGCGAAGGCAGTCTCCTTAGTGTACCCAGCCACCCGAAGGTGCTGCTGGCAACTAAGGACACGGGTCTCGCTCGTTGCCTAACTTAACAGGACGCCTCACGGTACGAGCTGACGGC
>JAQZDA010000053.1 GCA_028751075.1 Euryarchaeota archaeon Ods02
CAGCAGACAGGCCAGTAAAGAGGTCGGTAAGGAGGTGGGTTGCTCTGAGGTGAACCGTGGATTCACTCTGGTCTTCCCGGGGAGTAGGGTACTGGTACAGTCGCACCTATAGCTATGTCGGATACAGCCGAGAGAAACCCTCTTCCCATATAAATGGCGGCCGAACTTGTTCGCCGGTGGTTCTCTACATCAGAAAAACATGTTCGGTTGATATCCCCTCTGACGTTCTACAACTAACTGGAGATAGAAAGATGAACCAGATATACCGACGACAGGCGATAAAGGCGATAGGCGCGGCAGGCGCGAGCGCGTCGGTCGCCGGATGCCTTCACGGCGACGGAGACGGAGGACAGGCGGCGGCGGAGAACGGCGAAGACGACGGGCTGCCGGCGCCGGAGACACCGGACGTCGACACCATCGCCGCCGACCCCACCGACGTCCCCGACCCCATCGACCGCGACGAAGCCATCCGCCAGGAGATCCACATGCAGACCGAGGAGTACGTCGCCGAAGTCGAGGACGGCGTCACCACGACGTTCATGACGTTCGAAGGACAGATTCCAGGGCCGATGGTCAGGGTGCGTCGCGGCGACACCATCCACCTCACGTTCGAGGTGCCGGCGGAGCTCAACGACCACATGCACAACGTCGACTTCCACGCCACCTACGGACCCGGCGGAGGAGCGGTCGACACCACGCTAACCCCTGGCGACGAGCAGGCGGAGATCGAGTTCCGCGCCGAGTACCCCGGCGCCCACATCTACCACTGCGCGCCAGGCAACCACGACCAACACATCAGCCTCGGGATGTTCGGCACCATCCTCGTCGAACCCGAGGACGGCTTACCCGACGTCGACAGGGAGTTCTACGTCGGCCAGCACGAGCTCTACACCGACGGCGCGACAGGGGAGGAAGGCCACCACAGCTGGGACGCCGACAGCGCAGCCAGCGAGGACCCTACCTACGTCCTGTTCAACGGCGAACGCAACCGCTGGGTCGACGGCGGAACCGAAGGCCCCCTCCACGCCGAGGTCGGCGAGACCGTCCGCCTCTACTGGGCTAACGGCGGACCCAACCACGTCAGCAGCCCCCACCCCATCGGAAACGTCTTCAAACGCTGGTACGACCAGGGTGACGCCGTCAGCGACCCCATGAGGTGGGTGGAAGGCGCCGCGCTCGGCAGCGGCTTCACCGGCTTCGGAGAGATGGAGCTCCCCGTCCCCGGCCCCATCCACCTCGTCGACCACAGCCTCAGCAGGGTCGTCCAGAACGGATTGCTCGCAACCATAGACGTCGAAGGCGAACCCGACCTCGACATCTACAACCCCGACCCCGACGGCAGCGGAGAAGCACAGGGCGACGGCGGATACTGAAGAACGGTGCAGGCAGGGTAGACGACCACCCACCACCCAACGCCG
The DNA here is from genome assembly GCA_028751075.1 of Euryarchaeota archaeon Ods02. Lineage (GTDB taxonomy): Archaea > Halobacteriota > Halobacteria > Halobacteriales > Halorutilaceae > JAQZDA01. Next base: position 1,419 of record JAQZDA010000053.1, read on the forward strand.
TAGGAGCAAAGATATTACCCGCTGCGTACACATCCAACCGTAGGTGAACACCCGTTGACGAAGGAGGACGGCTGCACCCTCTGCGACCTCCCCCTGCCTCCCGAACCCGTAGAGGGTGACGACGGCGTCTACTGCTGCCGCGGATGCCTACACGTCGACAGCAGCCTCGACACAGTTCCCGACAGCGAAGACCAAGCCGAGGAGGAGAGGGAGCCGCCGGAGGACTCGGAGTCCACGTACTTCTACGTCGACGGCATGCACTGCAGCACCTGCGAGATCTACCTCGAGAGCCGCGCCGAAAGCCACGACGGCGTCTACACCGCGGACGCTTCGTACGCCAGCGACGCCGTCAAAACAGTGTACGACCCCGGTGAGACGACGCCGGAGGACGTGCGCGGAGCCGTGGAAGGCCGCGGCTACACAACGCACACCGAAAGAGAGCCGCTCGACGACCACAGCGCGGAGAAGCTCAGGTTGCTCGTCGGCGGTTTCTTCACGATGCTGCTTATGCCGTGGTACATCTTCTACCTCTACCCCACCTACCTCGGCTTCGACCCCGGGCCGTTGTTCTACGGAGCCACCGGCGCAGGCTACTGGATACCCCTGGCGACCGTCGCCGTCATCGCCGGAGTCGTCCTGTTCTACACCGGTCGACCGATGCTTCAGGGCGCGTACGTCGCCGTCAGAACAGGTCATCCGAACACCGACCTCCTGCTGGCGACGGCGGCGCTGTCCGCGTACCTCTACAGCTTGGTGGCGATCTTCGTCGGCGACAGCCACGTCTACTTCGACGTCAGCGTCGCCATCGTCATGACCGTCGGCCTCGGCGGACTGTACGAGACGAAGGTGAAGCGGGAGGCGGCGGCGAAGCTCGGCAGCCTCGTCGAGCTACAGCCGGAGAAAGCACATCTAAGAACAGAGGACGGAGTAGACGAAGCTGACGTCGACAGCCTCGAAGGCGGGGAACACGTCGTCGTACGTGAAGGAGAACGCGTCCCCGTCGACGGCTGCGTAGTCGAAGGCAGGGCGAGCTTCGACGAGAGCCTCGTCACCGGTGAACCCATGCCGGACACGAAGGGAGAGGGTGACCGTGTCGTCGGTGGCGCGGTCGCCGTCGACGGCAGCGTAGAGGTGGAGGTCGCGGACGACGCCGCTTCGACGGTGGAGGGCGTCGTCGAAGCGCTGTGGGACGTACAGAGCACGAAATCCGGCGGCCAACGCGTCGCCGACCGCCTCGCCGTGGTCTTCGTGCCCGGCGTCCTCCTGCTCGGCTTCACCGTGGCGGCCTGGCATCTCTACACAGGCGCCGTCGTCAGCGACGCACTGCTAGCGGGACTGGTGATACTCGTCGTCAGCTGTCCCTGCGCCCTCGGTCTCGCGACGCCGTTAGCCGTCGCCGCCGGAGTCCGCGACAGCCTCAGAGAAGGCGTGGTCTTGACGAGCGAATCCCTGTTCGAACGTGCGCGCGACGTCGACACCGTGGTGTTCGACAAGACGGGGACGGTGACGACGGGGGAGATGGAGGTGCTGGGGTACGAGGACGAGAGAGCCGTCGAGCTCGCGGCGGAGGTCGAAGCGATGTCCAGCCATCCGGTGGCGGAGGCGGTGGCGGCGTACGCTGACGGCGGCGACGTACAGGGGTTCGAAAGCCACGCCCGAGGCGTCTCCGGCGAGGTCGACGGCAGACAGGTGGACGTCGGCGCACCCGAGGGCTTCGACGGCCGTAGCTGGAGTCTCGACGACGAGCTAATGGGTTCCGTAGAGGAGGTGAAGGCGCGCGCCAACGTCCCCGTAGTCGTATCCGTCGACGGGGAACCCCGTGACGTCGTAGAGGTCGGGGATCAGGTGCGGGAGGGCTGGCGGGACGCGTTCACTGAGTTCGACGGCTGTGACACCGTGCTGTTGACGGGTGACAGTCGGGAGGCGGCGGAGCGGTTCGAGAGCGAGGACGTCGTCGACGAGGTGTACGCCGAGGTGCCTCCGGAGGCGAAGGCGGCGACGGTGCGGCGTTTGAACGCCGAGGGGTCGACTGCGATGGTGGGTGACGGCGTCAACGACGCACCGGCGCTCGCGGCGGCGGACGTCGGCGTCGCGCTCGGAGGCGGGGCAGCTTTAGCGGCGGACGCCGCTGACGCAGTCGTCACCAGCGACAGCCTCGAAGACGTCCCCCTGGTGTTCGACCTCGCGGAGAAGACCC
>JAQZDA010000032.1 GCA_028751075.1 Euryarchaeota archaeon Ods02
ACGGGGTTAGTCTGACCGCGGTAGGTTCCCTCGGGCGTGTTACTTACACCCTGGACGATCACTCCCTCCACCTGGATGCTGTCGACCGCTCTGGCATTTAGAGGTTCGAACTCCAGAACCCCTTGATCTCCGATATACTCCATGTAAGTAATGAACATCCGGACTCTCGACTCTTCAGAAGGAGATACACTGGGTTCAGCATCCGCACCCAGAAGCTCGTTCAGGGCTTCTGTACCGTAGAGATCCCCGCTTCGAGCGTAGACGACGACTCCGTCGAAGAAGACAGCGTACTCGGTTCTAGATATCTCGAGGGTGCCGGTCTTCTGTCTCCTCCTCATCACCTCGTGTACCTTTCCGAACCTAGCTCCGGGTTTTGCTCTGGTTTCTCCTATAGGTTTGGCGCTCATCAGGCATACACCGGTATGTGAGGGGGTTACTAGTATATGTCGGTGCTTTCTATAACTATTATTGGTTAGCTGTGAACGTGTGTTGTGGTTAGCGGGAGAAAGATAAGGGTTCCGGAGAGAAGTATTAGACGTCTACATACCCATGTCCCTGGCTTCCTCCGGCACCTCCAGCTCCTCTGGCGCGACATCCAGTAGCGCGGCGGCGTGATCCAGCGCCATCTCCAAGCCGTAGTAACGTTCGACCTCCCTGCCGTCGACGGCGACCACGAGCATCCCGTAGCCCTCCAACGGCGACGAAACCTCCACGGCTTCACCGTCGCTCCTCCACCTTAGCCTTCGGCGGCCGTCGCTCTCGGTGTAGCTGGCTTCCACTGAAGATGGTTTGACGGGGAACCCTTACGCATATTACGGTACGACGCCGTAGCTATCTCCGATGGAGCTACCGAGCCCCTGGGTGCTTGCGTTCGTCGCGCTGGCGTTGATAGGTGTCGCGGGGATACTCTGGGCTGCGGTTAAACCACTGGTTCTCGACAGATGAAGGATAGCGGGGGTCAGTCGGCGTTCAGATGGATGCAGTGCTGTCTCTCCGGGTCGTAACACGAGGGACAGTCGCTCTCCTGCTCCACCACCGCTCCAAGTCGTTCGGCTACGTCCTCGCTCATCACGTGTTCGATGCGGCAGGCTTCCTCGTGGAACTCGTCGTCGACGTCGAGGAACTTCACCAGGAACCGTTCGATGAGACAGTGCTTCTCCAAGAGGTTCTCGGCTCTCTTTCGGCCGTCCTCCGTCAACCTCGCTCCCGCGTACTTCTCGTAGTCCACCAGCCCCCGTCTGCCGAGGTCGTCGAGCTTCTCGCTCACGCTCGGCGGCGACACCCCAAGCCGGTCCGCTATCTCACCGGTCTTCGCCGCGTGTCCATCCCGCGACAGAAGATGGATCTCCTTCAGGTACATCTCCATGCTCTCCGACATCCCCTCCGTCATCGCGTCAGCCTCCCCTCTATCTCACGGGCGTCCTCTAGCTCGTCGTCCCGTATCTCCGACAGCGTCGACGTCACCTCGTCGACGGTGTCGCGGTCCATGCAGCCGAAGTCGCTGTCGTCGATGGCTGTGAGGACGTCGTCGTAGAACTCGTACGCCATCAGCTCGCTCTCCAGCTGCCTCTCCAGCGCCTCCACCTCGTCAGCGGGTTCCTCCACCGAGGCTTCGACGGCGTCCCGGACGCGTTCCTCCACCGTCTCGGGGTCGACGTCCGCCCCCACCCGTGACACCAGCTCCACCAGCCGGTCACGGTGCTCCGTGCTCTCCTCCAGGCTCTCCAGAAGGGTGTCGCGTACGTCGTCGTCGACGGAGTCCGCCAGCAAGCGGGCGCTCTTCTCCTCCGCGTACTCCTCGATGACCACGCCGACCTGCAGCAGCCGCGCTAACGCCGCGCCGTCGGGAACCCCCTGAGCTGTCTCGTTAGCGGTCATCAGTCTCTTCGAGGGTTGTTCGAAGTCAGCCTGCAAAAGCGTTCCTCACTCGGCCTCCCCTCACTCAACCTCCCTTCACCTCCGCCGTCCACGTCACTCGTCCTCCGTATGTATCTCCGCCGACAGACCCTGCGCCATCTCCACGTCCTCGGAGTTGTTCACTGTCCACGCCGTACGGTGGGTGACGGATTCGATGACCTCGCGGGCGTAGGGGAAGCCGCTGCCGCTGCGTTTCACGCCGCCGAACGGCAGCTGAACCTCCGCACCTATAGACGGGAGGTTCGCGTACCCGAGGCCGACGTCTGCGTGGTCGCGGAAGTAGTTGAGTTCGCGGTAGTCCTCGCTCACTATCGCGCCCGCGAGACCGTAAGGCGTCGCGTCGTGTATCTCCACCGCGCGTTCGACGCCGCCGCTGTAGGGTACGACTCCGACGTGCGGGCCGAACACCTCCTCCGTCAGGACGCGGAGCGAGGGGTCGAACTCGGCTTCGTAGACGAAAGGACCCGCCCAGAACCCCTCGGAGTTAGGTGGGTCCTCCAGCGTCGAACGATCCGTCAGGACCTCATCGGCTTCGTCCTTCGCGATATCCACGTACTCCATGTACTTCTCCATCTGGAACTCACCGGCTAGCGGCCCCATGAACGTGTCGTCGTCGAGAGGGTCGCCGACCTTCACCCTTCGGGCGGCGTCGACGAACCGCTCGCGGAACTCCTCCAGGACGTCCTCGTTGACTATGACGCGTTCCGCGCTCACGCACCTCTGCCCCGTGGTCTTGAACGCGCTCATCACCGCGCTGTGCACGGCGAGGTCGAGGTCGGCGTTCGCGGTGACTACGACGGCGTTCTTCCCACCCATCTCGCAGGTGCAGTACTTATCGGGGTCGCTGGCGACCTTCCTCTCCACCTCTTCACCGACCTCCGCGCTACCGGTGAATATCACGGCGTCTACGTCCGAGTCGACGACGGCTGCGCCGGCGTCGCCGTACCCCTGCACTAAGTTGACGACGCCGTCGGGGAAGCCGGCGTCGTCGAGTATCTCCGTCACTCGGTGCGCGCAAAGCGGCGTGTGTTCGCTGGGCTTCCAGACCGCGGTGTTGCCTTCTACGAGCGTCACCGCGAGATGCCAGAACGGTATGGCGACGGGGAAGTTCCACGGGGTGATGCAGCCGACGACTCCGCGGGGTTTCCGGCGCATGTAGCTGTCCTTCGCCGCGACCTCGCTGGGTACGACCTCGCCGTTCGGATGTCGGGCGTCGCCGGCCGCCCACTCCACCATGTGCGCGGCCTCCACGACGTCGGCGCGCCCCTCGCTGAGCTCCTTCCCGCACTCCCGCGACACCAGCTCGCCGAGGCTGTCGGCGTCGTCCTTCAGCGCCTGATAGACGTCCCACATGAGCTCCGCGCGGTCGATACGGCTCCACGTCCGCCACTCTTCGAACGCCTCGTCCGCCGCCTCCACAGCCGCCTCGACCTCTTCTTCTCCACCCTGGCTGAACTCCCCGAGCTTCTCGCCGGACGCGGGTTCACGGGACTCGAAGACCTCTCCGTCTACAGGCTTCCATTCGCCGTCGATGTAGTGGCCGTAGGTTGACATAACTGAACTATTAGCGCGCGTACATCAAAAGTCCACGGCCTCCGATGGAGTGATGACGGACAGCCATCCACAGGTGTCAGCGGCCGAGCAGCGAACGCGCCGCCAGCAACGCCCCCGACGGGTTCTCCCTGATGCGGCGGTAGAAGTAGCTCTTCCACCGGCCGCCGTACGGCACGTACTGGGTGACGTCGTGGCTGTCGGCTAGCTCCCGCTGCAGGGGTTCACGTATACCCATCAGCATCTGCACCTCGAGCTCTTCGTCTCGTTCACCGACGGCTTCTTCCGCGTACTCTATCACGTCGAGGTCGTGGGTGCCTAGCGCCAGCGATGGACGGAAGCCGTCGTCGAACGCGCGGTCCACGAGGTTCCTGTACGCGTGCTCGACCTCCCTGCCGGTGTAGGCGACGTCCGACGGCGGACTGTACGCGCCCTTCACCAGCCGTATCCTCCCGGGATGGTCGCTGACTCTGTCGAAGTCCTCCATCGTCCTCCGCATGTTCGCCTGCAGGCAGACGCCGACGTCGTCGCGCGGGCGGTCGAGGAACGCCTCCAACGTCGCGTCCACCGTCTCCGGCCCCTCCATGTCCATCCAGACGAAGACGTCCTCCGACGCGTCGAGCACGCGGCCGAGGTTGTCCTCGAACACCTCGCTGGAGACGTCGAGACCGAGCTGAGTGGGTTTCACCGATATGGAGGCGTCCAGATTTCGTTCCTGTATCCTGTCGAGGAGGTCGACGTAGGCTTCAGCGTCGTCGTCCGCCGGCTCCCTGCTGCCGTAGTGTTCGCCGAGAAGGTTCAGCATGCCCTCTATGCCGTCGTCGTTGAGGCTGCTGACGTGGTCGAGCGCCTCCTCCGGGGATTCACCGGCGACGAACTTGCTGGCGACGGGTGGTATCATTCGACCGTTGTTCGGCGGCCGCGGATTTAGTCCTCCCGCCGAAACCCACGCCAACGTGCAACGCTATTACGTGTCGACCGCCTACCTCCGATAGGATGAACGCGCCCGCGGACGCAGACGTCGTGCTCGTCCGCCACCGGGAGCTCGGCACCAAGAGCGGCGGCGTACAGAGCCGTATGGAGGAGAGATTGCGGCGGAACCTCCAGGGTATGCTGGAGCGGCGCGGCATCACCGCGACGGTGGAGCGCCGGTGGAGCCGCGTCTACGTCCGCGACACCTCCGACGTCGAAGCCGCGGTCGACGCAGCGGCGGACTGCTTCGGCGTCGCATCCGCCAGCGCCTGCGTCTCCACGGCGCCGGAGATGGACGCTATGGTGGACGCCGCCGTCGCGGTTGCGGAGGACGTCGAGCTGTCGCCGGAGACCTCGTTCGCCGTCGACGCCCGCCGCGCAGGCGACAGAAGCCAGCATCCGTTCACGTCGAAGGATATCGAGGAGGAAGCAGGTGCAGCCATCGTGGAGTCCACGGATGCGGACGTCGACCTCGACAGCCCCGACGTCAGAGTCGGCGTCGAATGCCGTGCGAAGGAGGCGTTCGTCTACCTCGACAGCCACGAAGGCCCGGGAGGCCTCCCCCTTGGGACGCAGGAGCCAGTGGCGGCCTTGGTCAGCGGCGGCATCGACTCCCCGGTGGCGGCGTGGCAGGCGATGAAGCGCGGCAGCCCCGTCGAAGCCGTATACCTCGACCTCGGCGACTACGCTGGCGTCGACCACGTCGCCCGATGCAGGGAGAGCCTGGAAGCCCTCGCGCGGTACACTCCGGATGGCGGCATTCGACTGCACCGCGTACCCGTCGGCGACGTCGTCTCCACGCTGATGGAGGAGACGGCGAACACGAGGATGCTGCACTACCGACGGTTCATGTACCGCGTAGCGGAGGAGGTCGCAGGATGGAGGAACGCCGAAGGCGTGGTGACGGGTGAAAGCCTGGGTCAGAAGTCGAGTCAGACGGCGGCGAACCTCCGGTGCGCCGACAGCGCCGCCTCTATGCCGGTGCATCGACCGCTGTTGACGTGGGACAAGCAGGAGATAGTCGACTTGGCGCGGGAGATAGGTACGTATCGGTCGTCGAAGGTGGACGCGGGCTGCGTCTCCATCGCACCCAGTCAGCCCGCAACCGCGGCGACGCCGGAGGAGGTGCGGAGACGCGAGCCCCATGGGTTGCTGGAGAGGGCCGTGGACTGCGTCGACGACGCCGAGGTGGTCGAGATAACGGCGGACGAGATAGAAGGGGAGATAGATGCGTAGCTCGGATTCGAGATTGGAGGTGCGAGACTGTGCGTAGCTTCGTCCTCCTCGCTCACGAGGCGCCGACGGAGCCGGAGTTCAACCTCGATGCGTTACCGCAGCACGGCCGGCTCGACCTCGTCAGCCGGTTTCTCACCTCCGCCCTGCTGACGAGCCACGGCGTCCGCGGGGACACCACGTGCTACCTCGTTCTGCAGGACACGCTGACGGTGAAGGTCGACGGCGGTGAGGTCGGCGGCCTCAACCCCGACGAACGCAGCGTCGCAGGCGTCCTCCGACGCGCGGTGGAGGAGGCGGGGTACAGGGAGCACGAGGTACAGAGAGGCGTCTACGTCTCGCCGGAGGGACTGGAGGACGTACTCGAACAGGTTGAAGGGGAGGTGTACTGGCTAAGGGAGGACGGGGAACCCGCCGCCGAAACACCGCCGGCGGAGGACTCCGTCCTCGTCTTCAGCGACCACCTGGAGTTCACCGAAGGCGACGTCGACGTGCTGGAGGGGTTCAGCGACCGCCGGGTGTCGCTGGGGTCGACGGCGTTGCACGCGGACGACGCGGCCGCGGCCTCGCACGTCTGGCTGGACACGGACGGCTACAGCAGCTACTGAGGCCTGGTTTCCGATAGCTGCCCCGCGTCCTCGGGCTTCACGAGATAGTCGGAGAGGGTGAAGCTGGTGACCAGTTCCCGCCGGCCGTCGCCGGATTCCCCCGGTGCCTCGTCCACGCAGCCGCTGAACGCGGCGGCCGCGGCAACGGTAGACAGCAGACTTCGACGGCTTACTTTAGTCTCCAGTGGTTCCACGGAGGGAGATAGCGCTCCATCTGTTGAATCCTCCGTCGGCGTTGGCTTCACCGAAACCCAGATTAACTCCGCGTCCCTAGGGAGACGTAGATGGACGAAGCCTCGGTCGACAGCCTAGAAGCCGTCGACTGGAGCTTCAGCGACGCCGACACCGACCAGCTCAGCACCGGCATCCACCCGTATCACGCCCGCTTCATACCGCAGATACCCGAAAGGCTGCTCGACATCTACACAGAGGACGGTGACCGCGTGCTGGATCCCTTCGTCGGCAGCGGAACCTCGGCGATGGTGGCGTCGGCGATGGGTAGGCCGGCGGTCGGCGTCGACCTCAACCCTCTCGCCTGCCTCGTCGCACGGGTGAAATGCACTCGGTACGACGTCGACCGGCTGCGGAGCCACGTCGACGGGTTCCTTGGGGATGCGGAGGACGCCGTCGAGGAAGCCCGTCGAGGGGAGCGCGACGTCACGGTGCCGGAGTTCCCCGACCGCGACGAATGGTACGTGCCGGAGGTTCAGCGGGGGGTGGCGGCGTTGCTCGAACTCGTGGAGGCCGTCGACGACAGGCGGCTGCGGGAGTTCTACCTCGTGTGTTTCAGCGCGTCGACGAAGCCGCTGTCGCGTAGCACGGAGGACTGGACGTACATCGGCGACAACATGCATCCCGCGGCGGACAGCAACCGGCTGACGCCGGACGACACGGTCCACGACGTGTACGGGGAGTTCCGGCGACGGGTGGAGCGGGCTTTCGAAGGCGTCCGGCGGTACGCGGAGGCGTCACCGGTGGATGCGGAGATACACGAGAGCGACAGCCGCGACATGGGGTTCCTCGACGACGGGTCCGTGGAGTTCGCGGTTACGTCGCCGCCGTACGCGAACGCCGTCGACTACGCCCGCTACCACCGGCTGTCGTTCTACTGGCTCGGCTACCCCGTCGGCAGCGTCCGCGACGACGAGGTAGGGGCGAGGTCGAAGCGCGGCCGCCAGAGCGCCGTCGACGACTACTTCCGGGAGAGCCGCGACGTCTACCGCGAGGTCTACCGCGTCCTCGCGGAGTGCGGGAGGTTCGCGGTCGTCGTCGGCAACAGCCAGCGGAAGAAGGAGGAGATAGACACGGTCAGCCGCATCCGCGACATCTGCCGCGACCTCGGCTTCACCCTGGAGGACGAGGTGGTGCGGAAGCTTCAGCGGCAGAGCATGAGCCAGAAGGAGATACCGGAGGAGTCGGTACTCGTGTTCCGGAAGTAGCTGCGGCTGTAGGCTGCTGGTGTTCCGATGGAGCCACCCCACCCTAAATCATAAGTCCGTGTATGAACTATTCATACGTACAGGTATGAGCACAGAGATCGAGGCGAAGGTAGGCAGCCGCGGCCAGGTCGTCATCCCGAAGCCCATACGGGAGCAGCAGGGTCTGAAGGAAGGCACCCGGGTGACGTTCCAGGTGGAGGACGGTGAGGTCGTGGTGCGTCGAGCGGAGGACGTGCTGGAGGAGTTCCTGCAGGAGTGCGACCGCCGGAGGGAGCCGGAGGACGTCGACTGGGACGACGTCCACTACAGTCGACGATGACGGCTTACCTCGACAGCAACGTCTTCGTCTACGCCGCGCTGTACGACGGCGAGAAGGCCGCTGGCGCGGAACACCTGCTCCGGAGCGTGGTCTCCGGCGAACGCGACGCCGCGACGGCGAGCCTGACGTTCGACGAGGTCGCCCACGTGCTCGAACGCGAGATCGGTCGCGCGACCGCTCTCCGCCAGACCGAACGGCTGCTGGGCTTCGCAGGCCTGCGGGTCGTCTCGATAGGGGAACCCGAGGTTCGGCGGATGCTGAAGGAGATGCAGGAGGTGGAGGCTCTGTCGCCGAGGGACGGCGTCCACCTCGCCGCCGCCGAGAAAGCCGACGCGGACTACGTCGTCACGGACGACGATGACTTCGCCGCTGTCGAGATAGAGTCACGGAAGCCTGAGAGCTTCTGAAGGTCGCTGTTCTCGACGACGGAATCCGACGACGCCGTCTACTGCTCCTCCTTCAGCAGCGACAGCACGGTGCGGCGGAACCTGCAGACCACGGTGTCGTCCTGGTTGACGGCTTCCACGGTCATCGTGACGACGCCGCGGTCGCCGTCGCTCGTCAGGCGTTTGCTCTCCACCGTGGTGCGCGCCCGGATGGTGTCGCCGTGGAACACCGGCTCCGGGTGCTCGACCTCGTCGTACCCTAGGTTCGCGACGATGGTGCCGTCCGTGGTCTCCGGTATCGTAAGGGACACCGCGAGCGACATCGTGAGAAGGCCGTTGACGACGCGTTCACCGAACTCGGTGTCGGCGGCGAACTCCCTGTCGAGGTGCAGCGGCTGCTGGTTCATCGTGAGGTCGCAGAACCGCTGGTTGTCGCTCTCGCTGACGGTGCGCGACCTGGGGTGTTCGATGGTCTCGCCCTCCGTATACTCCTCGTAGTACAGTCCAGGCATACCACGAAACTACACCGCCACCCTGTTAACTCGCACGGTGCCAAGCCGCCGTCGGTTCCCGCGCCGGCCACCGAGCTCGGCCCTCCGCCTTCCCTCCATCGCAGACGGCGGACGTCAGCGGTCGACGGCTTCTCGCATGAGGTGGTTCAGGCTTCGAGAGCGAGCTCCAGCATCTCCAGCTCCTGCCTCAGGTCCTCGTCACCTATCTCCTGTATCTCGGTCTCGAGGTAGCTCTTGAACTCCCCGAGTCGTTCGCGGTAGGGCGGCGACACTGTCAGCGGCTGGGAACGCTGCTCCCACTCGCCGAGACTGCGACGTCGCGGCGGCGTGATGGGTTCGTCGGTGTCGACTTCCGGCGGCTCTTCGTACCCTGTGCGGCCATCGGTCTCACTGCTTCGTTCGTACGCAGTCCACTCCTTCACGAGGTCGACGTACCGTGCGAGCGCGATCGCTTTCCGCGTCGACTGCGCCCCGTAGCTCGGTGGCTCCCCTGTGGGGGCGTCCACCCTCAGGGACTCGGTCTCCTCCCTGCCTTCGTGTGTGGTCCAGCTCGCCTCGAGCTCCAGCGCTCCCGCGTCTTCCTCCCGCTCCACCTCGACGAGCACCACGCCTCCTTTGGCTTCGCCGTCCCGGGAGGGCGAGGGGAACAGGGTGTCGACGTGCATCATCTCGCCGTCCTCGTGGTCGCCCGGCGAGCCGTAGACGTCGTGGATCCTCCAGCCGGATGCGTGTAGCTCCAGCCGGAGGTCGTAGACGAGAGGGGACACCATGTACCTGAACTCGTCGTCCATCCTCCGTCTGAACTCGTCTGCTCCGTACACGCTGTAGTAGTTGGCTCCGCGGACGTCGGTGATCTCGCGGATGAGTTCGGCGTTGAAGTCGACGCCGACGCCTACTACGGAGGCGTGGTGGCCGTCGCTGGCGCGGCTTCGAAGGGTGCTGCCGAGCTCGTCGGCGTCGGTCTCACCCCAGTTGATCTGGGCGTCGGTGATCATCACGGAGCGGGTCTCGTAGCCTTCATCTCCGCCGCCTCCCGCGTCGTCGATGACCTGCTGCGCGAGCTCCATGCCTGCGCTGATGTTGGTGCCGCCTCCCGCGTCCACCTCCTCGCGCACGTGGCCGCGGATCGCCTCCATGTCGGTGTCACCCACTCTCCGGAGGGGTTTCGCGAGATGGGCTTCGTTGTTGAACAGGACGACGCCGAAGTGGTCGTCGGGCCGGAGGTTATGGGTCATGCCCGAGAGCGCCTCCCGCGCGACCTCTATCTTCGGCTTCGGCGTCGTCTCCTCGACCTCCTGTCGGTTCCCGTGTTCGTCAATGTAGAACTGGCCGCCGTATCGGTCGTAGTAGTACTCACTGAACGACGCGTTCATCGAACCCGAGATGTCGAGCACGACCACGAGGTTCAGCGGCGGCCGTTCGAAGTCGTCCTTCGACAGCCCGCTGTCGAGGCCGACGCTGAGGTATCTCCGGGTGTCGTCGCTCAAGGGATCACGGCTGACTGCGGGCGTGTACTGGGGGCAAAACAGCGTGCTGCAGCCGCTGCCTTCGGTGTCGAAGTAGTACTCGTGGTACAGTCCCTCGTGTGTGATGGACTCCGGGATGGGGAGGTAGCCCTCGCGGAGGTTGCGTCGGTACGTGGCGACGTCGGCTGCGCCTCCCGCCGCGAGACCTATACTGTCGTCGGCGTCGTCCATAGCGGGTGCGGCTTCGTCGACCGTGGCGCCCTGGAAGTAGCTGCCTATGGCGCCTCCGGGGCTGGTCCAGCCGCCGGATTCACGGGTGGCTTCGCCGTAGTACTCCCAGTCGTCGACGCGTTCATCCTCCGGCAGCCAGCTGTCGTCGCCGCCGCCGGCGCCGGCTCCTCCGTCCCGATGGAGGCCGCCGGCGAGCGACAGCGTGACTCCGGCGACTGCCGCGTTCCTCACGAAAGCTCTTCTGTTCTGTCGCATGTACGTAGATAGAACCTCAGTATTTTAATCCTGACGTAGAGTGAAATATACATTTGACCTACCTCCACCCCATCCGGCACTGGACTCCAGAAAAGGACCCCTGGTCGACGGATGATTTTTAGGAGAGGGGAGTCCAAGAGGGAGATGATGGCTAGAAGGTCGGTTCTGTTCACGCCAGGTGACGAACCCAGTATGATGGAGAAGGCGCTGGAGGGCGACAGCGACGTCGTCGTCTTCGACCTAGAGGACGCGGTGTCCCCCGACAGGAAAGAAGACGCTCGAGAGGCGGTGTCGGAGGTGCTCGACAGCGTCGACGACGTCTCGGGAGACGGCGACGCCCCGGAGGTCTGGGTGCGCGTCGACCCATCGTCGACGGGCGACGACTACGGCGTCGGCAGGCCGTCGTGCTTCGTCGTCCCGAAGGCGGAGTCCGCGGACGACGTACGCGGCGGCGCCGGCGAGGTGACGTCGCGCGGCCTCGACTGCGGCGTCGTCCCCATCGTGGAGTCCGCTCAGGGGGTGTTGAACGCCGACGAGATAGCGGCCTCGGAGACCGTTGAAGCCGTGGTGTTCGGCGCCGAGGACCTGGCTGCGGACGTCGGGGCGTCGCGGACGAAGGAAAGCAATGAGGTCAGCTACGCCCGTCAGAAGGTGGTTACGGCGGCTGCGGCGGCGGACGTCGACGGCGTCGACACCCTGTGGACGGATTTCCAGGACACCGAGGGTCTGCGGCGGGACGCGGAATGGAGCGTCACACTGGGTTACGACGGCAAGCTGGCGATCCACCCCAGTCAGGTGGAGGTCGTCAACGAGGCTTTCACGCCGTCGGAGGACAGGGTCGAGTGGGCGCAGCGGGTGCTGGAGGCTAAGGACGACGCAGCGGGGGAGGGCAAAGGTGTCTTCGAGGTGGACGGCGAGATGGTGGATGCACCGTTGATATCGCAGGCGGAGCAGGTGGTAGAGCGGGCGAGAGCGGCGGAGATGCTTTAGCCGTCTTCTACCTGTTTCGCCGGCGGTTCCTTTCTACTGTGCTCCGCCGGGCAGAAGGAGGTTGATGACAGTGACGACGACGCCTGCTAGCCCCATCCGGACGCCGGCTTCGTACCACTTCTGCTTGCTGATGCGTCCCATGTAGACGCCGAACAGGAACAGCAGCGTGGTGGCGATGACGACGCTGGCTGCTGCGGCTTGGAACATCGTGAGATACAGCTCCTCGAAGGCGAACGGTATGGCGGGGAGGAAGATGCCGAGGGTGGGGCCGAGGCCGCTCATGAGGGCGTTGACGCGGCGGCCGGCTTGCTTGCGTTCGTAGACCTCGGTCTCCCCGAGCGGCTCCAGCATCTTGCCTTCGATGCGCGCGACCTCCGCCTGCTTCTCCGCGCGCTCTATCTCCCAGACGCTCCATATGCCGCTGGTGCCGAGTCCGACGGCGGCGCCTGCGACGATCATCAGCACCGTGGAGCCGTCGGGGACGCCGGAGAGGTAGCTGCTGACGGCGATGCCGATAGAGGTCATGGTTCCGTCGAAGCCGTTACCTATGAAGTACCTGCGGCTGATGGACATCACCTCTTCGTCGCCGAACGCCGCCCGGGTCTCCTTCAGACCCTCGAGGAACCTGTCGAACAGTTTCATAGATAGTAGATTCTAGATTACAGGGTCTCGAGCCGCTGTTTCAGTCCTGTGGAGTCTCTATCTCTTCCACGAGGTCTCCGCAGACTATCTGGTCGATGCTGTGGACGCTGCCGCCGAGGTTCTCGATGGCCTGCGTCACCTCCTCGTGGTCTATCTTCTTGCCTTCGATAGTCAGCTTGATGTTCTGCACCTCGTTGTCCGTCTCCAGAAGGGTGGCGTTCACGCCTTTCACACCGGATAGCTCGCTTAGCTCCTGCGCGAACTCTATCGACGACGGCTCGTACGGCTTCAGGATATCGATGACCAGTCGCTTGATATGTGCCATGGAGCCGTCTACGGCGAGCGGGTAGTTAAAAACCGGTGGAGGACGCCGCAGTCCAGCGGGACGCCGTCTCGACGAATGGTTTAACCCGGGATAGGACGTAGGAGGCAGCATGGACAGGACGGCTGTAGCGGTGGTCGTGTTCGCGGCTTTGGTGGCCGGCGGCCTCGCGTTCGGCGTAGCCTACCTCTACGGAGTCGGACCCCTGGAGGAGGACCCCGCGGACGGCCTCGAGGAACCCGACGATGCCGGAGATGTCGTGGAGGTCGACGACGAAGACGACGACGCAGCAGGCGGCGACGACGTCGGTGACGCGAGGGATGGGCCGGCGTTCGAGATGGAGATAACCGAGATCACTCACTGCGGGGAGACCTGCCGCGACGTCGACGTCACGCTCCGGAACAACATGGACGTGGAGGCGACGGAGGTCGTCTTCTACACCCGCATCTACAGCGGAGCGTCGACCTCGGAGGACGACGTCGTCTGGGCGGACAACCGCGACGTCGGCGCCATAAGCGCAGGCGACACCCTCGAAAGCACCGACCGCGTCGAGCTCACCTCGCAGAAGGCGAACGACGTCCGCCGCGAGGACGGCGACATCACCATCGAGACCACGGTGGAGAGCAGTCAGGAGACGGTGACGTTCGTACGGCGAGAGAACGTGATTTAGATGGGTTCGGCGGTTGGATTCCGGCGAAACAAGCTTTTTCTGTGTACGTACACATACATAGATACATGGGTACGAAGACGGTCTCGCTCGCGGACGACGCGTACGAGCGGTTGAAGGCGCACAAGCGCGAGGGCGAGAGCTTCAGCGATGTCGTCCGCCGGCTCACGGAGGGCAGCGACCTCGAGCGTTTCTACGGAATCCTCGACGACGAAGCCGGCAGGGAGCTCGAGGAAGCCATACGGGAGCGACGGGAGACACGCAACAGGGAACGCGCCCGCAGACGTAGAGAGATCCAGGAAGACCTCGAGTGATGCTGCTGGATACGACGTTCCTCGTCGACTTCGTGCGTGGAGAAGAAGGAGTGGAGCCGTTGCTGGAGGAGCTCGACGTAGCGTACGTCAGCACGGTGTCGGTGATGGAGCTCTGGGAGGGAGTTCACCTGTCGAGGAGAACGGAGGACGAACGGAGAGACGTGGAGAGCCTGCTGAACGAGGTCAGGGAGCTACCGTTCACCACCGAATGCGGCATGGAGGCTGGCCGAATCAGCGCCGAACTCGTCGAGAACGGTACACCGGTCGACTCCGACGACGTCATGATAGCCGCGACCGCGAAGGTCGAGGACCAGCCCGTCGTCACCCGGAACACCGGGGACTTCGAACGCATCGAAGGCGTGGAGGTCCGGGGGTACTGAACGGACAGCAGCCGCGCTGCGTCGTCGCCGGCGTCGTCAGCGGCTACGTCGCCGCCCTCCTATTGCTGCCGACGCTCGTCCTCTACCCCGTCGCGCTGTACAGGGACGTGACGTACCTCCGGAGCGACGGTGGGCCGGAGCTCCTGCGCAGGTGGTGGGTGGCTGCGGGTGTGGTGGCTAGTTTGACATTGGGGGTGGGGTCGCTAACTCAGAAAAATCGATGACTACGGACCTTATGAGTGAACTTTCATTTCGTTCTTCTTTTGCATCGAAATGCAATTGTATCGAGTTTTACATGAATATGCAAGTGTTAAGGGATTTGCGTATCCCTGCAAATATGTAAGCGAGTGTGCACAAACGCGCTGCATATGGTCGCTTTTATAAGGTCAGAGTGGGTTCGTTCAGATATGAGCTTAACAGAGTTCGTTAAGCAAGAGGAAGTAAGGAACAGAATATCAGACGAGTATCCTAACCAGGGAGACAGAGCTTCAGAGCCTTTGAAAGCAGAGTGGCAGTCCGAAAATTACACCCTGGTGGGTACGGCTTTCGATTACCTGCTACGGTTCTGGCTGGAAAAAGAAGTGACTGAAGCCCACACCGAACCCTGGGTAGCCCGGAACGGTATTCAGAAGGCACAGATGATGGATGCTGACGTAGATAGGCTAGAAGATATCCTTGAGACAGCGAAAGTCCGTCACGAAGAATACCTCGATACCGGCGAGCTCACAGACAGTCTAATCAAGTCGTCTCTCGACCTGGCACGGCTCGACTGGATATACCGGTCCGGTAAACTGCCACAGAATCTCGGTGAATACAACGGGGATGATGTGGAGGACCTCAGACGGTTGACAGAAATCGTGGCAGAAAGTGACGATATATCGGGAGAAGAAGCGTACCTCAACCCTAATTTCGGAGACGCTTCCCAGATAGTCGGTGGAGCAGATGCAGACGTGATACTTGACGGAACTCTGATAGACATCAAAACCACGAAGAAACCCACCTTCGGAGCAGACTACTGGAGACAATTAGTCGGGTACCTACTGCTAACTGACATACAGAGAACCTATTACCAAGCTGAACGTAAAGGAGGCTTACCTGAGATCGAAGAGTTCGGCGTGTATTTTGCTCGACATGGAGAGCTCTCGACAGTATCTGCGGATGTTATCTACGAGAATGAAAACTATGAAGAGTTCCGGCAATGGTTCAACGAGACCGCCACGGAATACTCTAACAGGGAATACCCTACTGGTATAATATAAGCTTCAGAGCCCCCGCCGCGGCACAGCGTCTACTACCTCGTCCCCAAGGACGACGTCGACCTCGACGAGCTCCAGAGCTACCTCAACAGCGGCGACGTCCAGGCGTGGCTCGAAGCCGAGGCTCAGGAACCGCGCCTCGAGTTCGTCAACTAGGAGGACTTGAGCAAGTGCAGATAGGGTGTGCAGCAAGGCGTGTATATGGATGCTATCTATCCAAGGAATTCACCGAAGTCATCATATACACCCTCGACGACGACCACGTCTGCAACGACCGACATGGAGATACTATAGCCGCCTGCGGGATAGAGGACTCCAACTACTGAGTCGAGGTTAGCGTTTTTCAGACGAACACAGATTCAGAGTAAAGATAATGCAGTCTCACCAAACGCGCCAGCTACTTAGTGGTACCGTTTCTTACACCAAATACTTATGTTGTTTCGGCTTTTGGTTTAGAGTGATGACCGCAGAAACTTCAGGACTGGAGGACGCACAGTTCGAAAGTCGCAAAGAGGAGATTGAGCAAGATGTCGACCGTACCTTAACCAGAGTAGTTGAAGACTATAAGAACCACTGGCAGGGGGTGCTGGGAGAATCGATACAGAACAGCTACGACGCATGGTGTACAAACAAAAATGAACGGCAGACCATCCCTCAGAATCAAGACTTGTATATCACATTCGACGTGGATATCCCGAATAGGAGGCTTACTGTCACCGACAATGCAGGTGGGATGCCCCGGGAAACTTTCTACCACAAGTTTGCTGGCCTAGACACACCGGGCGAAGAGAAAGAAGATGGAGATTACGGAGGAGCATACGGTAGAGGGTTCCATGTAATCTCAGGGTTAGGACAGCAAGCTATAGCTGAAACACTACATGATGGTTTCAGTGGTGGTCTTGAAGTTCGTGGAAGGTTCCAAGCTAGAAGAGACGATTTAGATGAGTTGGACGTTGATGGTACTCGAGTAGTTGTAAGTGAATGTGAGATAGAGAAGCTACTACAGCTAGCTAACGAGGAACAGGTTATTGAACACATACAAGCTAGGTTCCAGCGACTTCTAGAAAATGATAATGTAACTCTAGAGCTGATTATAGATGGAGAATCTACTATTGTAGAGCCTATCGATCTAAGCGATTACGAGATCTTATACGAAGCAAAGGAGGTGGAGTTTGAACACGGAGGCGAAGACCACGTTCTACGGGACATCATCATCTACCGGAAGGAGGGAGAAGACACCCCCTTCAGAGGTATGTCAATGTGTAAGGGTAACGTCGGCTCTGATGGAACGTTTATGAGAGTAAAAGAGTACAGACCAAGGCATATCAACCATCTAGACAAAATGTTCGGGTTCTGCGATGCATCAGACCTATGCCCCGAATATGAGAACAACGCACACAATGACCTGAGATCGAATATAGTCAACTCCACCCCCATCAAACGCATTTTTGAGGAGCTCGAAAGAGAAGAGTTCGCAGGCGGACCTACCAGGATAGATGAACACGATGAGATAGTTGAAGCTGCCTTAGAGATACTTCACGACAACTGGGGCGAAAATCCCTTCGATAGTGGAGATGACGAGGACAGCGGCGTTGAATTAGAGGAGGAAGAAGGGGAGATGGAACCGGAAGAACTGGAAGAAGGAGATGACGCTCGAGATGGGCCTACAACAGTAGCAACCGACGACTTAGGCGGGCAAACAGACGACAATGAAGACGATGATGTGCTTGATTCAGATGAACTACCTACAGCTCGGGATGACGTTGATGCTGAAACAGACAA
Source organism: Euryarchaeota archaeon Ods02 (assembly GCA_028751075.1). Taxonomy (GTDB): domain Archaea; phylum Halobacteriota; class Halobacteria; order Halobacteriales; family Halorutilaceae; genus JAQZDA01. Next base: position 17,243 of record JAQZDA010000032.1, read on the forward strand.
AGGAGATGATGATGATGACAAGGATGATGAGGACGATGTAGGAGAAGACCCCGTACCGGAGATCTCCTGTAGAACTCGAAAAAGGTTCTTCGAGCCAGGAGATGAGATAGAGCTTAGATATACCATAGAAAACCCTGGAGGTAGCGAAGAGCGTGATTTCTCGGTTAGAGGCGAGCTCGAATATCCAAGCGGAACCGAGGAAGAGCTAGAGAGCCAGATCAAAACTGTAGAGAGAGGAGAAAGAACAGGCGGAGCAGATGGATGGTCCAAAGAGCTAGATAACGAGGGGAAGTACGTTTTTCGAGTGAAACTTTACGAGAAGGGGGCTAGAAAAGAGCCAATCGATGACACCTACACGTATTTCTTCGTGGGCGGGAAGGAAGAAGAGCAGATAGGTACCCCGACATCCTCATTCATAGAGGACATAGATTTCTTCCCCTCAGATGACTACTCAAACAGACATAAGCTTCAGGCAACTGAGGATGCAATGGTCCTAGTGGTTAATCCGTCACATCCAGAGTTCCTGTATGCAAAAAGTCAAGATGGGAAAACCAACAGGCAGAGCAGGATAGCCACCCTAGTAAGATGGGGTCATGAAGCCATACTCAACCGAATGTTAACGGATAAAATCGAGGTTGACGTACCAGTAAAGGGAGAGGGTGATGAAGAAGAAAAATCAATCGGAGAGTTCTTCGATCAAGAATATGTCAATAAGCTGGGGGAGCTAACAGCGAATGCATACGCGGGAGTGGATGAATGATGGGGCCTGAGCAGGAGCCGAACATCGTCATCCGTGAAGCGTGGGGGGAAGAGAAGGAGGTGGGCTTCAGGGGCATAGAACATATAGATATGCCTGAAGAACAAATGCGCGACCTGATAGACAAATATGGAGAGACCTTAATTGAGCTGGACGAGATAGATCAGGAGTACGACGGCCTCGAGTGGTGTTGGCACGTCGGACGAGTGGTCCATGATATGGATGACCGAGGCGAGTTTGCGAAACTCAACAGATATAGTGACATCGATATAGGGCATGACTGGAATATTCGAAGGTACGTTAACTTTTACCAGTTGTTTCCCGAAGGCGGATATGATGATCGTATAAGCAAATCTGTCTACCTTGAGTTATGTATCACAGAGAGGCTGGAGAAGGGGAAGAAAGCATACCAGAGGTTGGTGAGCTACCACGAGGGGGCTGACGTCGTCAATCCATCAGTTTACGAAGTACGAGCATGGGTGAATACAGATAACTTCGACGTAGAGAATATAGTGGAATCGCTGAAAGAAGAAGCGGCCACTCAAACTACTGACCTCGGTATCGAACAACTCCATCGAGGGGTTAGGCGTGTTCTAATTATGAACGGCGACAACCCGGGAACTGTTGAGAGAGAGGATGTACAAGAAGCCGTTGAGCAGCTTCAGGAGGTCTAGATGTCTGGTGAACGTAGCCGGAGAGCAGAGATAGAGAACCTCGAGAAAGCTCTGGGTACTATGGACTTGATAGTCCAAGAACTCGGACTCGGCTCAGATACCCGTAAGATGGCCACGAATCTATATCAGAGCCTGTTGAATCAGGATGCAGAACACTCACACAGCTTCAAGAGTATCAAGCACATCGCTGCTGCCTGTTTGTATCTGTCGTGTAAAGCCCAGAAGGAAGGAGTAGCCCCTAGTCAGATTGTAGAGGCGGAAGAAGGAATTGAAGAGAAGATAATGCTCAGAAGAGCAAAGAGCATTCGAACAGATCTTGGCCTTGACTTTATCGACTCCATCGCAGACCCTCAACAGTACGTTGACCAATATGCTGAAAAGTTAAACGTCTCAAACGAGACATTTCAGAGAGCCAACGAAATATTAGCTGAGATTCAGGGTGAAGAGATAGTAAGTGGCAAGAACCCCAGAAGTATTGCGGCTGCTGTACTTTACAATGCTAGTATCGACACGAGCGAGGGTTTGACAATGGGGGAGTTGAATCAGAGCGACATTGCCGAGGTTGCTGACGTGACAGAAGTAACCATCAGGAATCGATATCAAGAGCAGAGAGAGTATCTAGGCATATAGTGTTGTACCGGTAAATCCATTGTCATAGCTTTCGTGCTACAGGTATGAATAGAGATATAGAATCTGAGATGTCAGATGCTGTTCAGTATTACTGGGAGACGCTGTCTGGTCAGGCAGAGGCGCAGCGAGAGTCCGAAAACACGACTCGAGGGCGGCGTGCAGAGGTTCTAGGGGGAGGTCAAATGGATGGGTTTGCGGGGCTCGTGGAGGACTTGCTAGCGGATATTGGCATCCCTCGGGAATCTATCCACCATGACTACCAAGCGACTCTACCGGGTTGGTTCAGACACGAGAAGGAATGGGATACAGCAGTAGTCCATGATAACAAACTCTTAGCTGCGATAGAGTACAAAAGCCAAGCAAGTAGCTTCGGTAACAACCTCAACAACAGAGCAGAGGAAGCCATCGGCTCAAATACTGACCTATTTCAAGCATACGAGGAAGGATTGTTCGAACCCAGCCCCCAACCCTGGGTCGGATATTTGTTTATGATGGCCGATGTAGAAGAGTCTCGTGACCCCGTAAATCTACGAGAAACAAACTTCCAAGCAGATGAAGCCTTCCAAAACGCATCGTATATCGATCGGATGGAAACTTTGTTACTCAGAATGGTTCGCCAGAGACTCATCACACACGGAGCATTTCTGTTGAGTAATGAGGAAGAAGGACTCGAAGGGGGATTTTGGCAGCCAAACGAGGAGCTAAAATTCCAAGATTTCGCTAGATCGCTCCGAGCGCACGTAGAAGGAAGCGTAGAGCTCAATCCAGAAGAATAGGAAACGACCCCCAACGGAGGTTCTAAATTGGCGATAACACACCTCGAGTGTTATATAGTTTTAAGTAGTGTGGGGTTGTACTGCCGCGCAAGATGAGGGGTCACGTTCCGACGCCCGCGATGCTGGCGGATCTAATGGTCGAGAAGCTGTTCGACGGACTGCCTCCCGAGAGCGCCGACCGCATCCTGTATCCCGGCTGCGGCACCGGACCGTTCATCGGAGCGGTATACAGGTACTGCGACGAAAACGGGTACGACGCACCCGAGGGCGTCGCCGTCGAGCTCGACCCAGAGCTGCTGAAGCAGGCGAGGGAGAGCTACGGCGACCGAGATGTCGAGTTCCTCGAACGAGACTTCCTCCGCGACACCGGCGACCTCGACGGGTTCGACTACGTCGTCGGCAACCCGCCTTACGTCCCCATCGAAGGACTCGGCGAGGAGGAGAAACAGTGGTTCAAGCGGGAGTACGAGACCGCGAACGGAAGGTTCGACCTGTTCGCCCTGTTCTTCGAACGGTCGCTGCAGCTGCTAGATGAAGGCGGTCGGCTGTGTTTCGTGACGCCGGAGAAGTTCGAGTACACGGGCTCGACACGGCCGCTTAGGGAGCTACTGGCAGGGTACGACGTCGAAGAGATCCACCACGTCGACGAAGACAGCTTCGGCGACCTCGTCACCTACCCCACGGTTACGACGGTGAACAAACGCAGCGGCGGCGACACAAGGATCGTCTCCCGCGACGGCGACGAACGCGTGGTCGAGCTTCCTGAGGACGGCAGCAGCTGGGCGTCGGTGGTGCGCGGCGGCGCACCCGACCTGGAGACCGGGGTGACGCTCGAGGACGTCTGCGAGCGCGTGAGCTGCGGCGTCGCTACGGGCGCGGACTCCGTGTTCGTGATGCCGGAGGACGAGGTTCCGGAGCAGCTCGCGGAGTACACGTTCCCGACGACGTCGGGCAAGCAGCTGCGGTTGAACGACGGGCCGGACAGCGGCGAAGTGTTCGTATGCCCCTACGACGAGAGAGGTCGGCTGCTGCAGGAGGACGAGCTCGACGCGCTCGGCGACTGGCTGGAGCTCCACCGCGACCGATTAGAGGACCGGTCCTGCGTCGAGAAAGACAACCACGAATGGTACCGCTGGCACGAGAACCCGCCGATGCAGGACGTACTGCAGCCGAAGCTCGTCTGTAAGGACGTCACCGAGGAACCGTACTTCTGGAAGGACGAGACGGGAGATGTTCTGCCCCGCCACAGCGTATACTACCTCGTGCCCGAGGACAACGTCGACCTCGAAGAGCTCCAGAGCTACCTCAACGGCGGAGACGTCCAGGCGTGGCTCGAAGCCAACTGCCAGCGCGCCGCCAACGACTTCCTCAGGCTGCAGAGCACGGTGTTGAAGCAGGTGCCCGTGCCCGAGGAGTTCGTGGACGTCAAGCAGACGAAGCTACCATAGCCGGCGACATCGGCAGCCCTGAAGGCCGACTAGAGACCGGGAAACCTGGGTGTTGTAGGTGTTTCCGCAGCAGGGTGGGCGATGTGGGAAGGCAAGACTTGTACGGACACCTTATAAACAAAACTTAGATTATTAGTCAGAGAACTGGTCAAGAGACCTCTGTTTCTCATCAAACTCCTTCAAAGTCTCCCTCATGGCCTTAATTTCGATTCTATGATTTATTGCACGTTCTTTATATTGGTCAGCTATTTCATTCATAATATTCCTAGCCCCCTTGGTGTCAACAACGAATCGGAAATAACGTTCACCCCCTTCCAAGTCGGTCTCACTTTCGTTTAATTCCTCTATCAAGTTCATCGCCCTCCACTTCTTCAACAGGTATGCTAGATTGTCATCAACTTTTTCAGTTGCATTACTGTGGGCAAATACCTCGGATAGATAACTGTGAAATTCATCCTCAGAAAAGTGAGTTTTAGCGGCGTCATCTGTGAGACGTTTTGCTACAATCTCCCCAACAGTATTCTCAGCGATAATCTCATGATGTGAAAATGGATAGAATTTCGGGAGGCTATGCTTCTCCGAGGCTACTTCAACACCATCGGCTAGTATATCATGAAGATCGTCAAGGTTAGGAACTCCGCCATCGGTCATTAGACCAGCATCTTCGTAGAAATCAATACGCTCCGAGTTAGGCCCATCAACTCGCCAGATGGCAAAGCGTTCGGATAAGTTTCCACTATCTTGGAGTTCCCGAACAGCCTCTTCGGTCCTCCTGTCAGATTTCTCAGGAACACACAGAACGCACGTAATGTCGTCATCATCAATGTCAATATCTACCTCCTCTGAAAAAGTGTGGCGATTAGACCGAATAATATCAGCAGCGTCATCCAACTCAAGGATCATATTATGCGGCCGGTCTCTTTCAGTAATGCAATTTAAGATTATAACACCCCCCGATTCAACGTTACCAATTAAAATATCTGGTGTCGCCTCGTAGACTTCATCTAGAGGGTTGGTATCTTTATATTCCCATCCAGTTTCGTCAGCTATCCGAGACTCCGGCATAAAGGCAGAAATAATAGTTGTGTGAAGAACAGACCTTTGTTTTAGTCTCTTATATTCGCTCTCGTATTTTGACCGGATCTCCCCTGTGTCCGCCTCCTCATCTTTAAGATTCTCGTGGTGAGCCTCCTTCCTCTCCTGATAGTGGTCGTTCCTAATAGACTCAAAAACACGTATTACTTCACTCCAGCTAAGTTCATCGGGATTCATAACTAAGTTTCAGCGAAGACTGCTTGCTCATCCACATTATTCTGCACAAATTCATAGAACCTAAAGAACGAGCCGAGCTCTCTCTCTTCTTCAGGAAATAATCTTATCTCATCAGCATTTGCTCTTATATTATAGAAGACATTACCAACTTCGTCATACACCTTGCCTGAGAAGAACAGGGAACCTTCCTCCGCATACGTATCCAACAGAGCGTATTGGTCCTCTTGGATACTAGATTTAACGTTATCTATTTCATGATATTCTAATTCATTACGGAGTTTTATAGTGGCTGGTTCAGCACTGGGAATTTCGTAATCGCCACCAACATTGAGCATCTTGTAACTCGTTTCCTCATACGCTTCCTTTATTTTGAGACTCTGCTCGATGCAATCCTCCATGTACTCAAATAGCTTGGAAAGGGATCCATCTAATAGTTTGAAAACACCCTGTTTGGTGATTCTGAATTTCATCTCGCCTGGAACAACGACCTCCATAATATGAGGGAGAACGCCGTAATCCCGTTCATGCTCCCTTAAAGTTTCCAGAGCATCATCACCGTAATACGAGATTGTTCTCCCCACATCAGGACGATGGACCGCAGGCGTTTCCGTCCTCTTTGAACGTCGGGCTACAAATTCAGTCAATTTCGCACCTGGTTCGTTTTCGACAAGCCTCTCACGAACGTCCTTCAATACACGCGGACTAATATATAAATAGTGAACGCCTTGTGTATTATTCAAGAAGGGCTCAATTGCATTTTCAATCTCCTCAGTTTTCCGTTGGTCAGTGTAGAACAATATTAGATTTGTATCTTCGTCATAATTTAAGTAAGATTGTGCAAAGAGTTCATCGCCATATTGTTTTCCTACCTTCTGGATTGGCCCATAATCCTTTAACTCCTCCCAGCCGTCATCATACAGGGTTTCAAAGAACTTATCCTCGCTATATTCCGTTAACCCCGTAATTATATACAAATCCCTGTCGCTGAGAGATTCATATGTTGATGTAAGATATGAATTAAACGTTTCGCGGTCCTCAAATTCCCCGTCTGCAATATCGAATAACTCCATTACACATTTAGTAGGAGGAGGGGCTTAAAAAAATTGCCGTAGAAAGAAGGGCTCCCTCGGGGGGGGG
>JAQZDA010000051.1 GCA_028751075.1 Euryarchaeota archaeon Ods02
AGAACAACGTCAATAGCATCGCCAGACGTGACCTGTACCCCAGTATCAGCTGTAACCCGACGACCGCGTGGATGACGAACACCAGAGCCACAGCCCAGGTGGAGTCGGGCAACAGCGTGAAGGCCGAGAACGTGGCGTCCAGCCCGCTCTCACTGAGGAGAGACTCGGGCACTACTCCGTCTCCGGTGTAGAAGAACACCAGGTCGCGGCTACGTGAAAGCACGTCAGCGACCACGAGAACGCCGACCAAAACACGGAAGACCGCGAGAGACCGGGAGTCTATCTCTACACGTCGCTGAAGCCACTCCGGAACGCGGTCCTTCATCTCCATCAAAAGGGATTCTCACGTATCTAAAACCTTCGGATGAGCTAAAAGCCGGCTCGAAGGAACGTCAAACCCCTGGAACAAACGTTTGGTATTTACCACACGAGGTGGTATCCGAGCCAGTACCGATGACTCTGAACGCGAGCAACAGCTTGAGACATCACGTCGCTGTAGCAGCAGGTAGCCTGGTGTTCGCGGCACTCCTCTGGTTCGTAGGCTACGCCCCCGGTCGAGTCGTCGGAGCGGTACCCTGGTTCCTCCTGTTCCTGGTGATGGTCATCGGACCTCTCGTTCGTATCAGGCCGTCTATCACGAAGCTAGGGGAGGGTAACTTCCCCGTGACCTGGCGGGCGGAGCTAGGTATCTGGTTCGTGCTCTGGTCCATCCTACATCTCGGCGTCGTCTTCCACCATCGGAACTGGGAGGTCGTAGCCTACCTTACCTCCATGAGTCCGTGGGCGTTCGGCGCTTTCTTCGCGCTCCTGCTCGGGTTCCTGCTGTTGTTCACCTCCAACCAGAGGGCTTTCGACTACCTGGGTCCGAAGGCGTGGAAGTGGCATCAGAGCCACGCCACCTACGTGATATTCTATCTGGTCGCAGTACATGGATACGACCGGGCGTACGTCCGGCCGGGCTTCCCCTCCGACGACCCCCTACACTGGATCTACCTCGTAACCATAGCCCTGGTGTTCCTCCTCCACGTCACCGCTTTCGTCGTCGTAGTCTCGAGGTCGAGGAAGAAGAAAGAGGAACCCAAGGACATGACCTGACGTCTCTGATAGATTCAACTCCCTGAAACTCCTTCGTCGACGTTCACCGACCGGATAACCAGGGGGATGTGTTCGTCCGCGAACTGGCTGTTGACGGTGCCGCCGTAGATTTCGAGACCGCGGATCTGTTCATCCAGAGACATCAGCTACCACCTTCGACGGTTTCTTTCACGGTAATATCCACGTTTCAGGTTCACAAGAACGACCAGCCTAAGTGGATCGGCCGGTTTACGAAGCCGTCAGCGTTGGACGCAGTGTCGAAGCCGGTAACCAAGCTGAGTCGATCAAGAGATCTTCTCCATCGGCATAATCCGCTAAAACGTGTAGATGGATTCAGAGGGCTTCGGTCTCGCTTACGTGAACCGTACCTGTTTATCGTTCGACCATGCCCATCTTTTAAAGGGGGAGGGGGTGGATATGCAGACTGGTGGAGCCGTTCCGACGGAGACCAACATAAGATTGAACCGTTCCGACGGAGACCTACATAAGATAAAACAGTTCCGACGGAGGCCTAAATAAATACCGATGCGATATGGTGGTTCAGCGTCGGAGATGAAGTCTCGGGGACGGGGACTCTAACTTGGTGGTTTGATGCGGTAACTCAGGGCTCGAGTGAATCTGATGTTGATAATCCATTAGCTATTTCGCCCTGCCGGACTCTGTCTCTGTATCTGTATGTCTGATGAGTCAGATGGCGAGGACGAATTAGGGGGTTTCATCAGGACCTTCCTGATCGGGGTATGTATGGGGAGCGCAGACGCCGTCCCCGGTGTCTCGGGGGGTACTATCGCGTTGATCGCCGGAATCTACGGACGCCTCATCGCTATGATAACGAAGGTCACTCCGAGGCGTCTCTGGACCCTGTTTCTTTCTATGAAGCCATACGGGGGAGACGGCTCTTCACCGGATACCTCAGAGGTCTGGAGGGAGCTCGACGGCTGGTTCGGGCTCACGCTAGTCACCGGCATAGCAACCGCCGTGGTGGTCGTAACTCGACTCGTCCACATCGCCAGCCAGACTAGACCGACGCTTCTCTTCGGGTTCTTCTTCGGTCTGATAGCCGCTTCGGCAGTAGTGCTCGTCCGAGAGCTCGAGATCTCCACTTGGTTCCAGATGACGGCGGCGGTGGCGGGCTTCGTCATAGCCTTCGTGCTGTCGGGTTCAGGAACGTTCCTAGAAGCAGGTGGCTTGTTCATCGTCTTCCTGTCAGGGGCTGTCGCAGTCAGCGCGATGATCCTACCCGGTGTCTCGGGGGCGCTGTTGCTGATCATCCTCGGTCAGTACACTTACCTGTCGACAACCCTGACGCGGTTCGTAGACAGCATAGCCGCCTACATCACAGGCGGTTCTCCCGCTTCGATAGGGGAGACGGGCGCCGTCGTCCTGGCTTTCGTCCTCGGGGGTATCGTGGGTCTCTTCACGGTAGCCCGTCTCGTAAGGCGGGCACTTGAGAGGAACCAGACTGCTACGATGGCGTTCCTCATCGCACTGGTGGTCGGCGCCTTACGCGCTCCCGTCGAGAGGGTGAGGGTCGAAGTCGGGTTCTCCGTAGAAGTTGCCGTGATGTTCACGTTAGCGGCGTTGGCCGGTGCCGTAGCGTTGCTGGCTCTCGACAGGTACGCTATCGACCTCGACCTGGATACCGTGAGCCAGCGGTGAAACAATCGGGAATTAGAGGGTTCAACTGGTTCGTAAAGAGGTCTTGCCCGGGGAGGGCTCCGAACCCTCGATCTCCGCATGTCCCAGGTAAACGGGATGCGGCGTTGCCGCGCCTCAGTTGTACCCTATGAGTGCGGCGCTATGTCCAGCTAAGCCACCCGGGCCTGGTTACACGCTGGACTGGTTCCTCCATTAAGTTTGCCATACACCGCGGGTTTTATCCTCCGACCGCGCGGACTGGGAGTAATGGTGGAAAGTATCGAGACCGAGGACGGAGATGTGCTGGCGTCCGACGTCGACGTCGCCGACGGCATCTTCCAGCGCGCCCGAGGTCTGATGTTCAGGGACGAGATACCCGAGGACTACGCTCTCGTGTTCGAGTTCCGGCGGTTCCAACGCGTCATCTTCCACATGTTCTTCGTCAGGTTCCCTATCGACGTCGTCTTCCTCGATCCGGAGTACCGAGTGGTAGACGTGGCGACTCTCTCTCCGTGGACTGGGTGGACGATGGCTGAGGCGAAACGCGCCGTCGAGCTTCCGGCCGGGAGCGCAAGCGACCTCGGGGAAGGCGAGAAGCTGGTGTTCGTAGAGAATTGAACCAGAAAGTGAACCGCGCGCTCGAAGGAGAGGATGGAGGGTGCTACCGTGGAGTTACGTCGTCAGTGTTCTGCGACGGAGCCTTCGGCGGGTGCCTGCATCTCCCCTATCTTGCAGATTATGATGTTGTTGGTGTCGTCGCGGCCGTCGACTGTACCGTCTATCACGAGCTTGCTTATGGGAGTCGGCCCGACCTCGATGTCGTCGCCTTCGTGGAACTCGTGTACGCTTCCCTGGACGTGGATCTCGGCGCGGCAGAGAGATGGATGGTGGACGCTCGTTAGACCTATCTCGCTGACGATGGCGTCCTTCACCCGTTCACCGTTCTTGAAAAGTGGGACGCTGGCTGCGTCCTCCATCAGCTCGATGTCGAGGCTCTCGTAAGCCTCCGCCGTCGGCTTGTACCCGCCTTTCGGGCCGGGGATCCCTTCGACGAGCTGCAGCGCCTTCAGCGACTGCATCTGGTTACGGATGGTTCCGGGGTTGCGGTCGATGCGCTCCGCTATCTCTTTACCTTTCACCACGCTTTCGTTCTCCTTGAAAAGGTCGACGAGCGCGGTGAGTATCTGTTTCTGGCTCGAGGACAGTTCGATGTCGGCCATGTCTGTATGAATTATAATATGTAATTCGTATTAAGCTTTCTGACACTCTCCCTGACGGAGCGGAAACCACGGCGTAACGGTAATGTTTTTCACCCGTGGCAAACCAAGTTCAGGTAAGCGCCGGTGTCCTGCGGGAAGCGCAGGGTACGGAGCGCTCGAACGAAGTGAGATTGCGCCGGTGTCTCGTCGAACGCAGTGAGACGAGGTACGGCGCGAAGGAGTGAAACGACTGAGCGCCGGTGGTCTAGTGGTAGGACTAGGGCCTTCCAAGCCCTCAGCCCGGGTTCGAATCCCGGTCGGCGCACTGAGCGAACTTTTGTGAGCGAAGGAGCAGAGCAGGATTCGAACGCAGGAACGAGCGAGTATCGCGAGCGAAGTGACACAAGTTCGAATCCCGGTCGCGCGAATCATGGATTCGCTGGCATCGCGCTTTCGCGCGATACGCCGCAAATCGAAGATTTGCGTGCCTCGCGCTTTCGCGCCAGACGGCGCAGTGACCGGGCGAAGCGAGGGAACAAGCAGACCGGTGTTTCAGCAGCGTAGGTTACTCTACGGTGACGCTCTTCGCGAGGTTCCGGGGTTTGTCTATCGGTCTATCCAGGAGGTCGGCGACGTGGTAGGCGATGAGCTGTAGGTAGACGTTCGCCACCAGGGGCTCCATCTCACCGGCTTCAGGCACCGTTAACCTCCAGTCGTACTCTCCGTCGACGTCT
>JAQZDA010000035.1 GCA_028751075.1 Euryarchaeota archaeon Ods02
AAGTTACAGACGAACCCTTGAGGGGTTGAAGTGTCAGGCGGCGGGAAAAACGGCTCCGCGCCATACTCAGTTACAGACGAACCCTTGAGGGGTTGAAGTACGCTCAACTATACGATGCCCGCTAACGCCATCTCGGTTACAGACGAACCCTTGAGGGGTTGAAGTCGCGGACATCAGTTGCTACCTCCAGGGAGGCCGAGGAGTTACAGACGAACCCTTGAGGGGTTGAAGTATGTCCGCGAGTTCGGCGTCCGTCAACCGGGTGTCGGTTACAGACGAACCCTTGAGGGGTTGAAGTAGCATCGGCGGCTCGATAACCGACGACGTCAGCTAGTTACAGACGAACCCTTGAGGGGTTGAAGTCTCCATCGCACCGGCGAAATCGACCTCGGAAGCCAAGTTACAGACGAACCCTTGAGGGGTTGAAGTGTCGCCTGAGTCAAGGTCTACCAGATAGCCGTTGTGTTACAGACGAACCCTTGAGGGGTTGAAGTACGGGCACCCTAGAGATAACAGCGGATCACGTATACGTTACAGACGAACCCTTGAGGGGTTGAAGCCGACATAACCGCGGGATACGCCGAATTTATATCCGGCGCTAGTTACAGACGAACCCTTGAGGGGTTGAAGCAAAAGGCTGAATGCATCGTATGAGGAGACTCGGACGAGTTACAGACGAACCCTTGAGGGGTTGAAGCAAGACCTCGATTCCGAAGGGGCTCGCCGAAGCCTAGTTACAGACGAACCCTTGAGGGGTTGAAGCAACTCCTGGGGCGAGGGTTCAGGGTGGCGTCCTATATCCGGTTACAGACGAACCCTTGAGGGGTTGAAGCGTCCAATAGTTGCAACTCTAAATGACTATCGTGAACGTTACAGACGAACCCTTGAGGGGTTGAAGCTCCTCGCGAAGGTATTCGGCGACGACATCCGCGCAGCACTTTCAGAAGAACCCAACGAGGGGTTGAAGCGTTGGACCGCGTCCACGTGCGCCTCGCCAGCAGCGTCCTTTCAGACGAACCTTTGACGGGCTGAATGAAGGCGCGTCTGCCTCCAGGGTACAGTGTTCCGTGGATTTGTAGCAGAAGCTTTGATTGGTTGGGGGCGTTGACTTCGTGTCCCGGTGCGGAGTTACTGTGGTTCGACTCCGTGAACCGGGTTCAGGGCTGGCGGCCTACCGCTGAGGAGAGTACGAAGATGACGCTAAGATTCCGGAGCGAAGGCGCACCGACACGGAGACCGTTCGCGAACTTGATCCACGACGACAGCTGCCGGCATGGAGTCGACGCCGACAGCAGGCACGGAGAAGCAGGTGTCGTGGAGGAGTTCGTCGAGGAGAACCGCGGCATCTGCGACTGCATCCCCGCGGAGGACCGCGTACGGATCCTGGAGGACGCCGCCGACTACCTCCGGGAGCAGCAAGAGGGTTGACTCCGTGGATCTGTAACTCTGAAGTACCCTGACTGCGTTACTTCCGCTTGGTTCAGTAGGTATGTCTCTGGATGATCAGACTGTGTTCGCTGTCGCTGTCGTCGTCGCGGTAGCCGTCGCCGTCGGTATGTTCGTGTTGACCGACCGCTTGAACAAGGGTGTGGGTATGTTGGCGGCGGTGGCGGGTATCGGTGTGGCGTTGGCTCTGCGGAAGCTGTCGAAGGTGGTGTCGTGCACGCGTGGCGGCTTCGACGCTGTAGACGAGTAGACTGGTCAGAAGGCTTATGATGACCTGGGGATTTGCGTAGTTACGATGCAACTGCGTGAGCTGGTACGCCGTACGAAGACGGTCTGAAGACACGGGTGATACGAAGATGAACTGGGAAGCCGAAAGGGAGATGCGTAGGGATGTAGAGCAGAACAGTGAGTTCTACGAAGCGCTAGCTGCCGCACCTGAGGACGACGAAGGTCACGCCTAGATTGTTCGTCACGCGTAGATTGTTCTTCCTGAATGACCGTTACTACAGATACAAGAGCCAGTATGTAGAACCTGTGCCACTCCCTCCAGCGAGCTCTGAAATAGAATCAATCGTAGAGGAGTTATTATCCGTAGAACGTCTTATCAGGGACGTAGACGGCTTTCCGTCGTCTTATATTGACGAATATGACGGCTAAATCGAGTGTATCACCTACGAGTGGCAAACAAAGCGAAGGCCTGTCGATGCCGACTACGGTTACGACGAAGACGCGGAAATCTGGCAGGTTACAGCCGGCCGTTCGGACCGAATCACAGACTCACGGATGGAGAGCGAAGCCCGCGCCCGATACGTCCACGCCGCCGTCGACGGCCGCAACGTCAAGAAAGGCGAAGACACCTCGATACCCATCCCCCGAAGCGATAGCGGCGTCGAAGAACTACTACAGGAGCTCGAAGAAGACCGCCAGCGCGTCGACGAGGTCGACATCCAAGAGCTCGAACGCGAGATAGACGAAGCAGTGTACGACCTGTTCGACCTCACCGAAGACGAGCGCGAGGTCATCGAGGAGTACTTGGAGGTGTTCTGAACTCGTGCGTTTTCTACACGAAGATTATGTTCCGCACGTTTTCGCACGTAAGCTCCGTATGATAGGTAGAGACGTTGACCGCTTCGATTGTTGGAGCAATCGTGGCTAAGTAACACTTTTGTGACTACGTACTATAGTATGCAGTACCGATAAAGCCACGAGAGGTCGATGACCCTGCGGAGGTGCTAAAAGCACCTTAGCACCTGAGCGGCAACGAACGGGGTTCAACCCGGCGCTCGGTGCGGGTGGGTGGGAGGCCGATCGTGGTGCGGTTCCTTATCACGAAACCACGTCACGGATAGCTTCGGTTATCTCGTCACTGGCGCAGCAGACCGTATCGTCTTCCAGGCTGTCGAGCCAGTCGCGTCCCCCTCGCTCCGGCTCTATCGCGGCACCGGCGAGGCAGTCCGCAGCCTGTATCCCCTTCGTCGTTCGAGACTCCTTGAACGTGATTTTGGTTTTGGTGAACCGGTTCTGCACCTGTTCTTTCACGTGCTCGGCCTGTTTGCTGCTGTGTATCCTATCGAATACGAACCGGTTGCCAGGTCGGTCTTCGAAATCCAGTTCCTGCAGGACTACGGAGTAAGCGATACCCTGGATGCACATGTCCGTCGGCCGGCCATCGAACAACGAGTCGTCGTAGAACCGGTGCCGACGCATCGCCATCAACTCTGAATGTTGGATTATCCCATAACCCAACAACAAGCTGTCTCTATGCTCTCTGAAGCAGTCTATAACTCTCCGTTTCTGTGTATCGGTCAGGTCGTTCCACTTCGCTTCGTCTATGTCGGAGACCCGTCTTACAGCTCTCTTGGGGCATCTGATGCAGTCTTCCTCTTCTCCTGCTACGACCGCAACACAGAATGGCTCTCTTCCTTTGATAGGGTCGCTAGGATGTCCGGATTCATCGCCGAAGGCATACATGTAGACGTAGGTCAGTTTTAGCTCAAGTTTCTCTTGGAGATAAGTTATTGTTTTGGATGCGTTTCCCGGACGCCCTCTGTCTTTTATCTCCCGTCCCCCACTAAACGAGGTCATTCTCTAATTTGAGCACAGGGGGGGGTTGGTTCATCGACTCGCAACCGAACAGAACCGGTTACTCAAGCGACAGGTGTACTCCTCGTGGTCGCGGGTTCGATATCGTTGAGTGGTTCGACGAGATGCAACTCTGAAGTACCCTGACTGCGTTACTTCCGCGTGGTTCAGTAGAGGTATGTCTCTGGATGATCAGACCCTGTTCGCGGTCGCGGTCGTCGTCGCAGTTGCTGTAGCCGTCGGCATGTTCGTGTTGACGGATCGGTTGAACAAGGGTGTGGGTATGTTGGCGGCGGTGGCGGGTATCGGTGTGGCGTTGGCTCTGCAGAGGCTTTCGAGCGTGGTGTCGTGGACGCGTGAGGGTGACGAGGGTGGTGGCAGGCGGCCGCCGAAGTAGGAGGGTATGGCTCTCCGCTGTCTTCGGTGGTCGATGGGTGTTCAGGGTGACGCGCTGACGCGCTCGCGGTACCTGATGTGCGGTTTCGTCGGGTGGTCGAAGGTATGGAGATGGGTTGAGTCGGGTGGTCGAAGGCCTGAGGACGGGGTTGTGGGTCGGTGGTTTCAGCTGTCGTCTTCTTCGTCGAAGAGGTTCTTCTGCGGGCCCTTGAACACAAGCTGGCCCTCGAGCAGGGCTTCTTCTTCGACCTTCCTCCGGTGTTCCACGGTGTCCGTGCTCATGTTACTGTGACGTACACGCCGGCGGCGTAAAACGTTACCCCGGCGAAGGTGAGGACGACGCCGGTGGCAAGCGCTCTGAGCGCCCACTGCAGCTGCCTGGCGTCCTCGTTGTTGCTTCGTGCGTTGGCTTCTATCCACGATGGCGAGCTCCTCACCAGCAGTATCAGCCACTCCTCCTCCGTGTACCTGTTATCGCTGTATCGCTCGAGGTCGCGGTGGCTGGGTCCTGGCTTGAACTCCGTTCCGATGTAGGTGGAGATGGAGAGGACGACGGTGGCGAGGATGGATAGAACTCCGGCGAACGCCGCCGCTACCGATAGATACAGCAGCGGGGAAGGCATCCTGTAGACGGCTCCCTCGGCTCCGGCGTCCGCACGCACCACGATCGAGAGAGCGGTGAGAAGCAGCCCGAGGAACAGGATGGAGTAACGGAGGGTGTCGGATGCCTTGTCGTCGATGTCCGACAGGGTCTTTATCTGATGGCCTATGACGCGGTTGGCCTCCTCCCGCGCTACCTTGAGGGACTCCACGTCGTAGCTGTCTGGAACGTGCTCTCCCCCGTCTCCCGGTTCCCCCCGCATTCTATCGTGGCGGGAGAGAAGACCTCGGACGACATAAAACCGTGTGGTGGTGCCGCGGTATCCGTATAGACAGACGTCTGAAGACCTGGCGCAGGGATGTATCTTCTTCGGAGGTGGTGTTACTCCACGAGCTCGGCCGCCATCTCTATCTCGAGGCCGCTGCCGCCGACCTCCTTCAACCCGGTCTTCCGGTAGAGCGCTATCGCGGGTCGGTTCCATCGTTCGACGGTCAGCCACACCCGTTGCACGCCTCGACGGTGGGCTTCGGCGAACGCCGCCTGTATCAACCTGCTGCCGACGCCGGCGCCCTGGTACCGCTGCAACACGAATATCGCGAGCTCGTGGGCGTCGACGTTGCTGTCGTGGATGAGGGTGGCGTGGCCGGCGACGTCGTCGTGGTGCCATGCGGCGACGTTGACGCCCTCTAACACGGTTTCGAGCCAGTCCTTCATCTGCTGCTCCCGCGCCGGCGGCACGCCTTGCGCGCGGTCCCTTGGGTCGAACTCGAGGTACATCTCGTAGAGGTCGTCGAAGTCGCCTTCCTCGACGACGCGGACCTCGAGGGAGCGGCCTTCGTCGTCGGTGAACTCGAACGGAGGCTGCGGGAGCTCCGACACCGAGACCTCGGGGTTACCTTTCGACGTCATCTCACGAGCTTCACCGACACCCTGCTGTTCAGGAGGACGAACTCCGCTATCTCCCCCACCCTTATCTTGTCCATCGTGCTGCGTTCGCCGCCTCCGAGTACTATCTCGTCGAACTCTTCGGTCTCCGCTATCTCGATGAGCTTGCTGCCGGGGTGGCCTTCGACGACGCGGACCTCGACGTCCAACCCTATCTCATCCAGCACTTCCTCGACCCTCTGTTCGACTTCGTCGACGTCTCGGGGGCTGTCGGGGTTGTCGACGACGGCGACTACGAGGGTGTCGCCGGTCTCCCGCACCCGTCTCGCGGTGTGTTCTAGCGCGGTGAAGGAGTCCTCGCTGCCGCCGACGCCTAAGAGCTTCTTCATCACGGCGGTACACGCACCCTCAGGGGTTAAGTCCTGCGTGACCCCGTCGACGGGTGCAGGAGCTTAATGCAGTGGAACACCAAGTTACGGGTATGACAGACGCCGGGGTTCGGGCGGTCACCCTCGTGGTTCCCGAGATGGACTGCCCGAGCTGCGCGAAGAAGGTGGGTAAGGCGCTCAGCCGCGTCGACGGCGTGGTGGAGCACGATCTACAGCCGACGTCGGGCTCTGTCAGGGTCCGGTTCCACGTGGACGAGGTCGACGAGGACGACGTCCGCGAGGCCGTGGAATCCGCTGGCTACCGTGTCGCATCCGTGGAAGCCGAAGCCGGTTCAGGTGTGTTGTCGTCCGCGGGCGAAGTCTGGCGCAGCCGGCGCGCGAAAGCCACCTACGTCGGCGCGGTGTTCCTCGTCGTCGGTCTCTTGCTGGAGTTCCCGTTCGCGGCGTTCGACCCCGGCGTCTACAGCGTATACTGGCTTGAGCTGTCGCTGGCGGACGTCTCCCTCCTCGCTGCCACCGTGGCCGCAGGCCTCCCCATCGTCAGGAACGGCTTCTACAGCTACAGGAACCTAAACCTAGACGTCGACATGTTGATGGCGTCCGCCATCGTCGCCGCCACCGCCATAGGGTTCTACTACGAAGCCGCCATCCTCGCCGTACTGTTCAGCTTCGCCGAGCTCCTGGAGCGTTACTCCATGGACCAAAGCAGGAGCTCCATCCGCGAGCTAGTGAAGCTGAAGCCCGAGAGAGCCACTCTGTTGACGGAGGACGGGGAGCGAGATGTATCGGTGGACGAGATAGAGGTCGGGGACGTCGTCGCAGTCCGACCCGGTGAGAAGGTCCCCGTCGACGGCGTCGTCGTCGTGGGTGAGAGCGCGTTGGACGAGAGCCCGATAACCGGTGAGTCGCTGCCGGTGGACAAGCAGCCCGGTGACGAGGTGTACGCGGGTTCTTTGAACGAGAGCGGGTACATCGAGGTGGAGGCGGAGGCCGACGCCTCCGGCAGCACCCTCAACCGCATCGTAGAGATAGTTCGGGAGGCGGAGGCGAAGACCACGGAGAAGGAGCAGTTCGTCGACAGGTTCGCGTCGGTGTACACCCCCACCGTCGTCGCGTTAGCGGTCGCCACCGTCTTCCTTCCGCCTCTTCTGCTGGGGTGGAGCTGGAGCACGTGGTTCGTCCGCGGACTCACCCTGCTCGTCATCGCCTGCCCCTGCGCCTTCGTCATCTCCACCCCTGTCACCGTCGCCAGCGGCATCACGTCGGCGGCGAGGAACGGAGTGCTGGTGAAAGGCGGCGACCATCTGGAGGCGATGGGAGCGGTCGACGCCGTCGCCCTCGACAAGACGGGTACGTTGACGCAGGGTGAGCTGAGGGTCTCTGACGTGATACCCGTGGGAGACGTCTCCACCCGAGAGCTGCTGAGGGTGGCGGCGTCCGTCGAACGACCCAGCGAACACCCTATCTCCGATGCTATCCAGAGGCACGCGGACGACGAAGGCGTGGAGCAAGTGGAACCCGCGGGGTTCGAGAGCTTCGCCGGCCGCGGCGTGAAAGCCAGTGTCGACGACACCCTTTACTACGTCGGGAAGCCCACGTTGTTCAGCGACCTCGGTTTCCAGCTGACGGACACCAGGGCGGCGGACGGCGGTGTAGAGGAACGGGAGGAAGCCGCGTCACTGGTGCGGGAGACGGTGATGGAGCTCGAACGCATGGGGAAGACCGTCGTCGTCGTGGGTTCAGGGGAGCGGTTGCTGGGTGTCGTCGCAGTCGCCGACGACCTCCGGCCGGGCGCTCGGCTCGCCGTCGACAACCTCCATCGTCTCGGCGTCGAACACGTGGTGATGTTGACTGGTGACAACGAAGGCTCCGCGGCGGCGGTCGCCGACGAGGTAGGCGTCGACGCGTACGAGGCGGAGCTGCTGCCTGAGGAGAAGGTAGACGCCGTCGAAGAGCTGAAGGAACGCTACGGCGACGTCGCCATGGTGGGTGACGGCGTCAACGACGCGCCGGCGCTGGCGGCGGCGACCGTCGGCGTCGCGATGGGTGCGGCGGGCACGGACACCGCGATAGAGACCGCGGACATCGCCTTGATGGGTGACGACGTCACCAAGCTACCGTACCTCTACGGCCTCAGCGGGACGGCGAACACCGTAGTCCGGCAGAACATCTGGAGCAGCTTAGCCGTCAAGCTAGCTCTCGCCGTCGGCGTACCGTTCGGATACGTCACCGTCGCCGTAGCGGTCATCGTCGGCGACATGGGCATGAGCCTCGGCGTCACCGGTAACGCGATGCGGCTGTCGAGGCTGAAGCCCGAACGGTACCTGAAGTAGACGTGTAGGACGCGGTGCTGCAGCGGGGGGTGGCGTCCACGGTCGGTTTCAGACGAAGTTCGGTTTCTCCGACAGCAGCAACGGCGTGTAACGGTCCTCCACCGGCATATCCTCGGTGTCGTCGTCGAGGCGGTCTAGGAGCTCGTCGACCGCCATGTCGTGTTCCTCGCCTTCTTCGCGTACGCGGACGCTGAGCTCTCCGCTCTCGACCTCGTCGTCGCCGACGACGGCGACGTACGGCACCCAGTCGCGTTCCGCCCTGCTGATCTTCGCGCCGACGCTGTCGCCGGTGTCGTCGACGTCGACGCGGAAACCCGCTTCCTCGAGCTCCCTCGCCCGTTCTACACAGTGGCTGACGTGTTCGTCGCCGATGGGCACGAACCTCACCTGCGTCGGGCTGAGCCACGTCGGCAGCGCAGGGGTGTCGCTCTCCGCCGCGCTTTCGAGGAGGGCGGCGAACGCGCGTTCGACGCTGCCGCTGGGGCTGTAGTGCAGCAAGACGGGTTCGTGGCTGCCGTCTTCGTCGTGGTACTCGATGTCGAACCTGTCCGCCGATTCGACGTCTATCTGCACCGTCGGGTTCTCCATCACCTCGCCGCCGACGGTGACCGCGAGATCGACCTTCACGCTCCAGTAGTGATGGCGGTCCGGCAGCAGCTCCAGCAAGACGGGTTCGTCTATCTCCGCGACGACGTCCTCGAACCACTGACGATGCTCCTCGAAGTAGCTCTCGGTGGCGCGCAACGCCGCCGTGTAGTCGAGTCCGAGGTCGTCGCCCGTCCGGATACCGAGCACCGCCTGCCGCCGGAACTCCTCCTGCGCCTCCTCCATGTCCCTGCACGCCGTGTGCATGTCCGGCATCGTGAACGCCCGCAAGCGCTTCAGCCCCGACAGCTCCCCGCGTTGCTCCCTCCTGAACGAGTAAGTCGACATCTCGTACACCCTGAGGGGGAGGTCGTTCTTCGCGATATGCATGTCCCGCATGATGCTGAACTGTCCGAAGCACGCGGCGAAACGCAGCATCATCTCGCGGTCGCCGCTCTCGAACCTGTACTGGCGTTCCCCGAACTTCTCGCTGTGGTCGTGCACGCACGACGCGCCGAGGTCGTACATTATCGGGGTCTCCACGGGCATCCCGCCGTACTCCACCACGAGGTCGTTCACGTACTCTATCAGGAGGTCGCGCGTGCATTTGCCGCGGGGATACCACCGGAAGTTCCCGGGGTCGCTCAAGCCGTCGTACCCCACGAGCTCCTTGTCCTGCATCAGCTGTATGTGGCTGTCCTCCTCTCCCCCGTGGCCGCCGCCGTCCTCGTCTCCCTCGAACCCTATCTCGTCCTCTATCAGGGTCCTGAGGCCTTCGTCGGCGTCGTCGACGTAGCTTTCGGCGGGATGGAGCTCTCCATCGGGAGTGAGGACGTGGTAGCTGCTGGGCTCGCGCTCCACCTCTTCTTCCTCGTCGTCGGCGGAGACGTCGCGTGGTTCGACGACGCGGCTGAGCTCCGACATCGGATGGCCTTTGCAGCTGAGCTGGAAGGATTTGTACCAGCCGAAAGGCGCACGGCCGACCTCGTAGCCTTCGCCCTCCAGAGCTGCCGCCATCTGCTTCAGTACGTCTACGGCGACGTCGGGGCTGCCGAGGTCCTGCGACAGATGGGCGTAGGGATACACCATGATGCCTTCGACGCCTAGCTCGTCGGCGACGTCGAGCACCTCCTCCACACCTGCTTCCGCTACTCCATCGGGGTCGTCTTCGTCGGTGCTTTCGACGGCGACGAACGCCGTCAACGCTTCCTCCAGGCGGCCGTCGAGGTCGACGGCGCCTTCGTCCTCCGCGACCGGTGTCTCCTCCCGGGCCTCGTACTCTATGTAGTCCGAGTGGATGAGCAGTAGCTTCATGCCGGAAAGTTCCTATCCAATACTAAGTAGCTTGCGAGATAACGAGGGTACATGGAGCGTGGAGACCACACCGTCTGCGACGTCTGCGGCGGCCGACTCGTCCACGTCCACTGCGAGTACCGGTGTCAGAACTGTGGATACGTACGTGACTGCAGCGACCCCGACCGATGAAGCAAAAGCCTTCGGCTTCCACCCGCAGGTATTTTAGACCACGGGGACGTCGGTTGGGTGATGAAGTTAACCTGCTCTCTGTTCGGCTGTACATGGGGGGAGAAGAGGGTGGAGCGCACGGAGGACGACCGCGGCGACGAGGTCGTGGTGACGGAGATCGAGTATCAGGTGTGTGAGAGATGTGGGTCGCGGAGGACGACGGGTGAGAACAAGGAGGTTCGTTCGAAACCCGAGGAAGGTGAAGAATCCGGGGACGAACCACCTGAGGTGGAGTACGAGGAACCGGAGGAGACGGAGGACGCGGTGGTCGTCGACGGAGACGACGACGGCGGTGCAGCGTCTGCCGCGTCGTCAGAGGGTATGGCGGCGGCGCCCGGGCGAACCACTGGGTCCTCCGGTGGCTCCGTCGAGGAAGCGGACTACCGCTGCCCCGACTGCGGCCACGCCTCCGCCGAGAGCTCGCTGCGTGAAGGCGACGTCTGTCCGGAGTGCAGCAGCGGATACCTCGAATCCATCTAGAGCCCGGCCTGGAATGATGAAGCTGTGGCTGCGGTCCGTAGGGAAACCCCTTTCTGGCCTCCCGGCGATTCCCTAGGTATGCGTTACTACAAGATGCGTCGAGGCGAGTACCTGGAGGAACGCGTCCCCGACCTGAAGGGCAAGGTCGAGGAGTACTTCGGAGAAGTTACGGGTAGGGACACGAAGGACGGCACGGAGATGTACGTCGTCGAGGACAGTATGGTGTTCGAACGCGTGATGGTCGGTGTCGACGAACGCAGCGGTTCGAAGGACCGGCTCGCAGTGCATTTCGAGGAGAAGGACATCGAGACTCTGCAGGAGGAGGGTTTGCTCGACCAGGCAGGGGATGCGAGGGAGGCGAAGAACGACTTCCTCGAGGAGGTCACCGGCAGGGACGCGAAGAGCCGGCGGGAGTCGATGAAGCGAGCGGTGGAACCCGACGAAGACGTCGACGTCTAGGTCACGGGGCTTCGAGCATGCTATCGTCTGACGTCGATATCTCGTGAAGCTGTTTCAGGGCACCTGTACTTCCACGTAATCTACTAACAGTCCAGCGTCGTCTACGTAGATGCCGACAGTGGTTCTGTGGAGGCCGGAGTCCGCGTCCTCCGGAACGTGCGCTGTCACCGGAACCTCTACCTCCTCGCTGCCGTCGACCAGGTGGCTCGCGTCCTCTCTGTCGATTGAGAGGGCGAACGCCGGCAACGCCTCCATCGTCTCCTGGTTCACCGTCTCACCTGTGTTCACGGTTATCGACCTGGTTCCTAACAGCGCCTCGGGTTCCAGGACCACGTGGAACTCGGCCTCCGATCCTGGTTCCACTGCCGGCACCACTTCCTGCGTCACCTTCAGAGGTGGCGCGTGAGCTACCTCCCACCGGAGCCTGTCCCGAAGCTGTACCCTGCCGTCTCTAGCTGTCGCGGTGACCACGGCTTCGTATCGGCCGGAGAGATCGTCGTCGAGGTCGACGTAGGCTCTGTAGCTGCCGCGGTCGACCTGGTGGAACCAGTGTACAGTGGTTTCGCCGTCGGGATCCGTCACCCGGGCTTTCACCGATGCGTCCGTGACCATCTCGGTGCCTGCGATGTGCGCCGTAAGAGTTACTCTGCTTCCCTGGTAGTAGGTTTCGTCGGAGCCTACGCGGTCGACGTCGAGGTGGACGAGGCCGTCCTCAGCACCAGGGCCGGGTCCCGCTTCACCGGTCTGGATGACTCTTCGTTCGCCGTCCTCCACCAGCCCTACCTCGTAGTATCCCTCTAGAACGCAGCCTTCGACGACTCCTGTATCCTGAGTGGTGCATGCTCCGGCTTCGTGGGTGACCTCGACTTCTTCGATGCCGTCCAGGTGCTGCACCTCGACGACTCCATGTAATGCGTCGACGATGACGGGGATTTCTCCTGCGTTGTCTTCGTCGTCTTGGTTCCCTGGTTCGTCGGTGGCTGAGCCGTCCGCGTTTCCTTCGTCGTGTCCTTGGTCTCCCTCTCCTTCGGCTCTGTTTCTGTCTGCGTGTGGACGTCTCACCTCTCGTAACCTGTCGACGCAACCTGCCAGCGAACCCGTGGCTACGGTCGAGAGAGCTGCTATGACGTCTCTGCGGTTCATGTTGCTGTTTCCACGGTCCGAGACGGTTTAAAACCTGTAGCCGACCTTGACGGGGTTTCTCGACGGTTCTCGTATCATGAACCAGTCTTCCACGTATGCAGTCGTCTGGAGGTGATGCACCCGCTACTTTTTTACCGTTATCTTTCGTTGTAAACGGCATCTATGGGGTCAGAAGAAGGGGAGGGGTCAGCCGTAGGCGGGGACAAGGGGGAATCGAGCTTTCTAGAGAGGTTCGAACGCGAGCTAAGCGTCCGCTGGCTCGGCGTGCTCGGCGTCGTCGCCATAATCTTCGCCATCGTTTACTCCATCGTCTACGCGGTACAGGAGGGCGTCATCGGACCCGCGCTCCAGATAGCGTTGGGAATAGCTCTCGGCGTGGTGATGGCTGTAGGGGGTGGACACGCCGCCAAGAACACCGCTCACACCCAGTGGGGCTGGATAGTCTCCGGCGGTGGAGTCGTGATAGCTTACTTCGCCTCCTACGCAGCGTACGGCTTCGAAACCTACCGAGACGCTATCGGTGCACCGTTCTGGCTGGTTCTCGCCGCGCTCTCCATAACCGTGGTCGCCGCAGCCGTGGTTTCAGCACGGGAGAACCAGAGGTTCCTCGCTGGAGAAGCCTTCCTCCTTGGATACGCTGCTGCGTACCTCGCGCGGGGAGAGCTCGACATCGTCGGCCTCGTCTACGCTTTGTTCCTGACTGCGGGTATAGCTATATATGTAATGCATCGCCGATGGCTAGAGCTCGAGCTTGGTGGGTTAGCTGGAGCTTACCTGGTGTACGCAGCCTGGGAGCCGTTCGACAGCGCTGTGTTTGCTGACGCTACGGCACCGGTTCTCGACGTAGGCGCGTCTATACCGTCTGCGTCGTTCTACGCCGCGATGTCGTACCTCGCTCTGACCTTCCTCGGCTACACCCTGATCTCGGTGGTGTATCTGGGTGAAGACCCTAGAGACGAGTTCGAGAGATCCACGCTGTCTCACACGGTAGCTCTCGTCAACGCCGCCGCTTTCCTCTTGTTCTCGACACGAGCGGTCACCGCCTGGAACGACGTCTACGTCTTCCTTCCGTTCCTCGCGGTGGGTTTGGTGTTCCTCGGAGTAACTGCATACGCAGCTGGAGGTCGAACCACCGCTCGACAGGCTGGATCTCACTCATCAGACAGGAGGGTCCACGATCTAGAGGCTTCATCTTACGTGGCGGCGTTCTCGTTCTTCGCCGCCGCCTTCTACGTCGACCCCTATCTCTCGTCTTTCGTAGGTGTGTTGCTCGTGCTGTTCTTCCTGGTGTTCGGCGCCCGAACGGGGTCTGTTCATGCTGCGGTAGCCGCTCACTTCCTCCTGGTAGCCGTCGCGTTCAAGATCGTGTTCTTCGATGTCTTCGAGTACGCGTCCACGGCACACGAGGGCCCTTTCTATCAGGCTGCATCGTTCTCCCTCGCGTTCCTCGGCTTAGTCTCCTACTTCTTGTACGCGGTCGCTAGAGGTGGCTCTGCCGACGAGTTCACCGTCGTCGAAGAACATGCGGGCGAGGGCTTCAGGCTGTCGACCGCTTACTCGGTGGTTGGTACGATGGCGGTGTTGGGTGCTTTCTTCCTCGAGTTCACCGGTTATCAGCTGTCTGGTTTCTGGGCGGTCTTCGGACTGCTGTTGCTTGCTGCCGGACTGTATCTCCGTGAACGACCTTTCCGTCTACAGGCGTTGGCCGTCCTCGCCGTCACGGTCGTCAAGGTGTTCCTCGTGGATATGCAGGGTGAGGAGATAATCACTCGCGTTATCTCGCTGGGGGTTCTGGGGACGGTGTTGTTGATAGCTGCGTATGGTTACAGCAGATATCAGGAGTCCGTCGACGACCTCGGGAACCAAGCTGTCGCTGGTTCTTCTGGAGACCCAGGAGACGGTGGAGATGCCTCGGGAGGCCTCGACTCCGGCGGTTCGTTGGAGGGTCTGTCGTCAGAAGTCGGTGGTGTCGACGAACCAGGTGAAGGTGACGACACCGGGGGTTCCGCCGAGTCTAGCTCTCCGGAGACACCCGAGGAGTCAGGAGATGTCGTCGACGAGCTGGGTGTTTCCTCGGAAGACTCGGAAGCTGGCTCCCGCGGTAAAGCCTCTGGCTCCGGTTCAGAGGGAATGGATGTAGTGGAGGGCTCTGGAGAGGGTGTAGGCGGTGGCTCTACTGATGATGAGGTGCCGCGCTCCGAGGCGGTGGAGTCAGATGAAGCAGCTGGCGGCGTCGAAGGTGACTCTGGGGGTGAAGAGAGAACGGTCGATTCGTCGGATAAGGTGGAGTCCGGCGCTGGGTTCTGCCCGAGCTGCGGTGAAGAGGTAATGGAGGAAGACAACTTCTGCATAAACTGCGGTCACGACCTCCGCGATAGGTAGCGTTATGACGTCTACGGATGGGGGTTCGACCGGGTCTAAGGGTCGATTGGAACCGTTGTTAGCCCCTGTTGAGGGATGTGGAAAGGAGGTGTTGGCTAGCGGAGTGTACTACATGCTGTTCATCCTGTTGCTCCCGCCGTTAGCGGCCTATGGATACGCCGTGAACTTCGCCGGCTCCAGCGTCAGAGGAGATGGCCACCCGGGTCTTAACGAGCTAGAGAACATCGCGGACGGGGTTTTGTTGGTGTTGGTGAAGGCATCTATCTACACAGTCGTGTTGCTACCGGTGGCTGTGGGGTATTCACTGGGTTCGGAGCCTGTGTTGCTGTTGACGTTGTTACCGGCTGTCTACTTCAACGGCGCGTTGAACTCGGTTTACGTAGTGGAGAAGGAGAATTTTGACGTGGAGAAGGTCTTCCGGCTGTCGATGTCTTTGAGGCACCTCGTAGAGACTTTTGCGCTTCTGTCTTTCTCTCTGGTAGGGCTGTCGCTACTGTACCTGCTGCTGGAGATGACGACTCTGGCGTGGCTGTTGGTTCCGTTTCTGTTCGCGTACTGGATCGTCGCTTCCTTCTGTTACAGAGCTGATGTCTATCGGAAAGCCGTCGAAGAAGGAACTATCGAGTCATCTGTGTCGCTCTCCAACGCCGCAGAACGTTGCCCCGGCTGCGGGGAGGAGCATACCCGGGAAGCAAGGTTCTGCAGCGTCTGCGGAGTTGTTTTAGATGAGTCAGTAGGTACTGGCGACGTGGATAGATTTTGTACTGGCTGCGGTGCGGATCTACGGAGCGGAGCCTCCTACTGTCACGTCTGCGGGGTATCAGCTAAGTAGTTTTCGAGGACTCTGGCACTGTATCCTCCATCCCTCTACACAAAGCATTTAAGCGGCTGCTGTTTACTTACGGTCAAGGGAACTAAGGATGGACTCGTCACAGCTCCTGGACATACTCGGCAACGAGAACCGAAGAGCTATCCTGGAGCTACTCTCACACAAACCCTGCTACGTGACGGAGATAAGCGAACACCTCGGGGTGTCGCCGAAAGCCGTCATCGACCACCTGGAGATGCTGGAGCAGGCGGGGTTGATCGAGAGCACCACCGACGACCGCAGACGCAAGTACTTCAACATCAGCCGGAGCCTCCGGCTCGAGGTCAACGTCTCACCGTACTTCTTCGGGATGAAGAGCGCGTACCCCCAGCGTATCACGGCGGAGTACGAGTACGTCGAGATAGACGGAGGCACGCTGCAGCTGAACGGGAAGGACGACAACCTCTCACGGGAGGTCGAAGCCGGGGACGTCGACGACCTCGTCTCCAAGCTCGAGAAGCTGGAGGAGATAGGTAACGAGCTATCTATCGCGCAACGTCACGTGCAGGCGGAGATAGACGAGGTGATGCAGGAGATCGAGGACGCGATGCAGGCCGCCGACGAGGAAGCCGTGGACTCCGCGGGATTTGGACAACGTTAAAACCCGTCGAAAGCTACTGTAACCACCAACCATGCCAGTCGAAGCAGAAGCAGCGGTCTCGGGGATAAGCCAGCTCGTGATAGCTCTAGCGGTGCTCGGGCTCGCGGGAACCGGTGTAGCGGTGTACAAGGAGAAGCTAGAGAACGCGGAAGCCGCGCTCGCCGGCGCAACCCTCGTCGGAGTCGCCGTCACGGCCGCCATCGTACAGTACCTCGTCGGAGCCTGACAACGTAGACCATCCACAGACCTTTCTCCATCTTTCCTTCCGGTTCACCGTCAGTGACAGCTTGTGACCAGCCTCAGCCATTGATGCAGCGCTGTACCGTAGAGGCCTCACACTAACCACGTCAAGGAAGAGACCTCGGTTCTTCGACGAGGGAGATCTGCAGGAAGCCGCTAAGAGAGAAAAAGCCGTTCTACGTCGTCCGACGGCCGTTCACGTTATCGAGTACGACGCCGCCGCCATCAGCAGCAGCACGGCGAACAACGACGTCGCGTACAGGTAGGTGAGTATCCTGGGCTCCCAGCGGAGGTGCTGGAAGTACGCGACGATCAACGCCGTCTTAGCCGCCGCCATCACCATGAGGCCGGTGAACAACCCCCAGTATCCGATACCGGCCTCGAACAAGATGAACTTCGACGCAGCCAAGACCATCAGCGCTACGTATACGCCAATGTACACCTTGCCTTCGTCCGTGAGCAGTACTTCCTTCCACGTCGCATCAGTGTCGTAGTTGTGTTCTTCCATCTTTGGTCACCTCAGAGCAGGTAGAACAGCGGGAACAGGAACACCCAGACTATGTCCACGAAATGCCAGTACAGGCCGAAGTTCTCGATAGCTCGGTGGTCCTTCATGTACGAGCCCGTGTATCCCTTGAATATCAGGAACGCGAGCACCAGCAGGCCGAGCACCACGTGGACGCCGTGCAGCCCTGTCGTGACGAAGTAGACGCTGTACTCGATGGCGTACGACGGACCCTGTCCGGCGTCGAACTTCTCCGCCCACTCGAAGTACTTCACCACCATGAACGTCAATCCGAGCACCCAGGTCGCCGTCATGCTCGCGAGCATACCTTTCTTGTGCTGGTGTTTCGCGAACACGAGCGCGAGTATGATCGTGAAGCTGCTGGTGACGAGGACGAAGGTGTTGATGAGACCCGGTAGAGCCATCGCCTCCGGCAGCAAGCCGCTCATCGAGTTAGGTCCGACGGTCTCGTACTCACCCCATCCCATGTGGATGCGGATGAAGATGAACGCGCTGATGACGGCTCCGAACACCACTACGTCGCTGTACAGGAAGAACCAGGTGCCGAGCTTTGTCTTCTCGATGCCGTCGAAAGGCCACTTCATCCCGTAGGGTTGTTCGGGCGCGAGGAACCGTTCGTTGCCGAGACCTGCAGCGGAACCCAGCAGCGCGAGCGCTCCGAGACCCGTGATCGCGGCGTAACCCGTGTTCACGCCTTCGAAGCCTGTGGGTCCGACGTCGGAGATACCCGAGAGCCCGAGGAAGAACACGAACGTCGACGCCGCTATCAACACCGGCCAGATCGACGCGTGGTCGGCGTGCGCTTCCTCGTGACCTCCATCTGGCGACCGGTCGACGTACTCTAGCTTGCCGGACTCGTAGCTGGGTACACCGGTCCAGTTCTCGAGCGGTGGCGGCGACGGTATCGACCACTCCGCGGTCCGGGAGTACTTCCATGGGTTTCCGTCGACCTGGGGGCCGGTCTTCAGGCTTTTCGCGAAGTTGTAGAACATGATGAACATCGAAGCCCCTAGCACGAATCCGCCGACAGTGCCGATCTGGTTCCACAGCGTCAGACCGGTCGAGTACTCGAACACCCTGCGGGGCATCTCCCAGACGGCGAACTGGCTGAAGTAGACGGCGTTGAAGCCAATGAAGTACAGGATGAAATGCAGGCGTCCGAGGAACTCGTCGTACATCCTGCCTGTTATCTTCGGATACCAGTAGTAGAGCCCGCCGAACAGCGCGGTGGCGCCTGCGACCATGACGTAGTGGAAGTGAGCGACCACCCAGTAGGTTCCGCGGAACTCGTAGTCGAGGACGATGGCTCCGAGGAACACCCCTGTGATGCCGCCGATTATGAACAGCACAAGGGCACCGAGGTTGAACAGGAACGGGGTGTTGAACCTGACCTTCCCCTTCACGAGCGTGTATATCATCGCGAACACCAGGAGGTCGAAAGGCAGCGAGATAGCGATGGTCGTCGCCATCATGATGGTCTTTATCTCGAGGTTTATGGTCGTCAGGAACATGTGGTGCATCCAGACGAGGAACGACTGCACCGCTATCAACACCATCGCGATTATCACCCATTTCCGTCCGACGAGTCGGCGGCCGCTGAAGGTCTGGAACGTCTCCAGCATCACGCCGAGCGCGGGGAAGAACACGATGTACACTTCGGGGTGGCCGAAGAACCAGAACAGATGACCCCAGAGCAGCGAACCTCCTTCCTCCGCTAGGAAGTACTGGCTTGCTATGATTCTGTCGGCAGCCAGAAGGTAGACGGCGGCTAGCAGCGCGGCGAAAGCGAACAACATCATCCAGATCGTCAGCAGCACTGTCCACGTGAACATCGGCATGTTCCAGAGACCCATGCCGTCGGCTTTCATCGTATGTATCGTCGTGAGGAAGTTAACGCTGCCGAGCGTCACCGATATCACGAACATACCGAGAGCGAGCATCACGGACGTCGCACCTACTTCGGGTGTGAAGGTCGGAACGCTCAACGGTGCGTACAGCGTCCAACCGCCTTCGAAGCTGCCACCCTGGAAGAACGACACCGCGAACAACCCGCCTGCTGCGAGGTACAGCCAGTAGCTCAACGCGTTCAGACGGGGGAACGCGAGGTCGTCGGCGCCTATCTGAAGCGGTACGATGTAGTTAGCGAGTCCGACCGCTACAGGTGACAGGAAGAAGAACACCATCAAGAGTCCGTGTGCGGTCACCGACTGTCCGTAGGCGAAACCCGAGAGCAGTCCCTCGCCCGGCGTCCAGAGCTGCATCCTGATGAGCAACGCGAGCACGCCGCCGAATACGAAGAAGAACAGCGACGTCAGGATGTAGAGTATACCTATGTCCTTGTGGTTCGTCGTCACCAGCCAGCGTTTGACCGTGTACTTGCCAGGCAGGTGGTCGTGGTCGTCTCCGTGGTCGTCTCCACCGCTTCCGTGTGCGTCCGTTGAGTCAGCTGTCTCGGTCATCTAGCTTCAGGCCTCCTCCTCTGTGTCGTTGTCGTCTGTTTCGACGTCTGTATCGTCGTCCTCAGCTTCCACCTCGTCCTCGTCGTCCACGTCCTGATCTCCGTCACCGACGTCTTCCTCCGCGTCACCGTCTCCGGTGGCGTCGTCTCCGATCTCCACGTCGTCTACGTCTTCAGCTCCGTCGTCCGTCGTCTCTATCCCTCCGACCTGGTCTATCTCTCCGCCGAAGACCTCTTCGCGGTCTCCGTCGAGCTCTTCCTCGTACCAGTCGAGGAACGTCTCCTCTGTGGTGACGTTCACCGTTCCGATCATCTGCGAGTGCCCGCTTCCGCAGAGCTCGTCACAGACTACGCGGTGTTCACCTGGTTCGTCAGCTATGAACCAGGTCGACGCCGTCTGACCGTTTATAGCGTCGGCTTTCACCCTTAGGTCCCGTACGCTGAAGGTGTGCCAGACGTCGATTGACGTCACCTCCAGGTCTATCGCCTTACCTTCGGGAACCACGAGTTCGTTCGTGGTGCTCTCTCCGTTGGGGTAGTAGAAGTTCCATCCGAACGCGTACGCTTCGACGTCCACCTCGAGGATGTCCTCCTCACTCAGCTCCTCCGTCGGACCCGCTTCGACGTAGAGGAGCGAGGCGTAGGCGTATCCGACGAGGCTCACTACGATCACGGCGCTAATCGCGAAAGAGACGAAGACCTTCTTACCGCCTTTCTCCGCGCCGACCGGCAGCTCGCCGAGAACCGGTTCCTCGAAGCCGTCGTCATCGTCTCGTTCCCGTCCCTCTCTGTACTTGTAGGCTTTGTACAGCATGTAGGTTATCACGACTATACCTACCAGGGTTCCCAGTACGAGGAACAACGTGTAGAGCTCGTCGAACACGTTGGCCTGGGTCTGCCACTCCTGTCCTCCTACGTGTGCGAGAGGAGAGACGGACAGGTCTGTGGTGGATGTTGGTCTCACGGTTGAACGGTTTCGGGGCCGGTACTTATCTATTGTGAAATGCCGCAGACGGAACGGCCGTGAGCTGCCGTACCAGGGCTTCTAACTCCTACATTATGGAGTACGGGGGAACCCCGAACGGGTTCGTGAGAGACTACGTGGGTGGAGCCGGTGAGATGAAGTTACCTCGGGGGGGGGGGGGTTACAGCAGTAATTGCCTCTTTTTTAGTAGGTTCCGATG
>JAQZDA010000012.1 GCA_028751075.1 Euryarchaeota archaeon Ods02
AACCTACCTAGTCAAACCAACCGATTCCCCGTGTCATCGTTTCCCGACTACCGCGTCGCTCGTTCGAACCCTACGTCGAAAAGTGCCGACGTCGAACTGCCTCTAGAT
This sequence comes from Euryarchaeota archaeon Ods02, assembly GCA_028751075.1. Lineage (GTDB taxonomy): Archaea > Halobacteriota > Halobacteria > Halobacteriales > Halorutilaceae > JAQZDA01. The sequence continues at coordinate 109 of JAQZDA010000012.1, forward strand.
CCTCTCTCGTGTTCACGTTGAACAGAGCTCTTTCGCCGCCAGGCAGCTGTCTAGCTTCCACGGCTTCGAACTCCAGGTAGTCCAGCAGCCGGAACACAGGAACCTCTTCTACCTCGTCGACAGCGTCCAGACCCCTCAGCAGGGCGTCGACGGCGTAGACGCCGGCCAGCGGCTGAGCTCTGCCTTCGACCGACGGCAAGACCGCATCCACCCTCGCCGACCCCTTGAGCTGGCTGCATAGCTCCGTCAAGACTTCAGGTTCGATGAGAGGGACGTCGCAGCCTACCACCAGTACGAGGTCGCCGTCCAACCCTTCGACGCAGTTGTCTAACGCGGCTACAGGGCCTGCGTACTCGACAGCGTCGACGAGGAACTCCGGAACGCCGCCGGCTACGTCCTTCAGTGCGTCCGTTAGCTCCGGTTTCTGGCTTCTTCGGCAGCTGACGGTGAAGCTGTCCGAGGCTTCCGCGACGGCTTCGGCCACGTGCTTCACCATGGGTTCGTCGTCGACCTCGACCAAGGCTTTGTCGCCGTCGCCGAACCGACTGGAGGAGCCGCCAGCCAGCAAAAGACCGCTGACCACCGTACCCTCTCCGGTCTCCGTCTCCACGGTCATCGATACCTTCCGTAACCAGGTGTCATCAGCTCACTCCGAGACGTCGAGGCCGCCGGAGACACCTCCTCCGGATTCTTCCTCCGACGGACCCTCGACGTCGTCTATCCCCACTCCATCTGTTTCTCTTTCTCCGTACCGGAACCCACGAGCTTCCTCAAGGTCGACGTCTGCGGCTCTGCATCGGTTGACGATGCCGACGGCGTCCGCTACCTCTCGTGCGAGCGTTCCGAAGACCTCGTTTGCTTCTTCGTCCGCTAACGCCGGCGGAGCACCTTCGTCGTTCCCCCGACGTATCGCCGGAAGCATCGGAAGCTCCGAAAGCACGGGTAAGCCGTACTCCTCCGCGACCTCGACACCTCCGCCTTCACCGTAGAGCCTGTGTCTGCCGCCGCAGTCAGGGCACCTGAACTCCGTCATGTTCTCCACGACGCCGAGGACCGGGGTGCCGTAGCCGTCGAACATCTTCACACCTTTCCGTACGTCGTCTACCGCGACGTCCTCCGGAGTCGTGACAACTACTGCGCCGTCGACGTGAGCGTTCTGCATCAACGTCATCTGAGCGTCTCCCGTTCCAGGTGGTAGATCGACGACGAGGTAGTCGAGCTCACCCCATTCGACCTCGTCGAGAAGCTGCACCAGTATCTTGTCGATCATCGGTCCACGTAACATCGCGGGGTCGTCGACTCTGCCGACGAGGAAAGCCATGCTCATCAGCTTCATGCCGTAAGCCTCAGGCGGAACCAGGGTGTCTTCCTCCGTGATACCTGGTTCGGCTTCGACGCCGACCATACGTGGAACCGTGGGGCCGTAGACGTCGCCGTCGAGCAACCCCACCTTCGCTCCTTCGTCAGCGAGCGCCGCCGCCAGGTTCACGGACACCGTGGACTTACCGACGCCTCCTTTGCCGGAGGCGACCGCTATCAGGTTCTCGACCTCGGGTACGATGCTCTCACCGCTCCTGTCCGGCGGAGTGACGTAGAGCTCGACGTCCAAACCCAGCTCCTCGACTACGTCACGGATATCCTCCCCCATCCGTCTCTCCGTGGGCGAGTACGGTGCACCGAAGTCCAGGGTCAACTGCGCGACACCTTCCTCGACGTAGGCGTCGTCCACGAGCCCGAGGGAGACCACGTCGTCTTCCAGCAACGGGTCCTCAACCTGTTTCAACGTTTCGAGTAGCTCGTCGTCGTCCGTCAACGCGACCACCTGCCTCCTTGGTATACGTCTTTACGCTGTGTTCTACTTGTTCTCATAGCTGGAATGATAGCTCTGCCTTGCAGTCGCCGCAGTACTCGGCTATATGTCCTTCGACGCCGTCGACGTCTGCGTCGGGTATCTCCTCCTTCATCTTCTCCACCGTCGACAGGCTGGTGAAGCCTTCACCGCATCGACGGCATTCCCAGAGTTCGTCCTCGTAAACCGTCGTCCAGCCGCTCTCTCCCTCCTCCGCCAGGAGGTCGATGTCGAGCACTGGCTCCAGAGTTATCGCGGACTCGGGACAGCCGTTCTCGCAGAGCCCGCAGTTCACGCAGCTTCTGTGGTCGAACTCAAGGGAGTCCTCCGTCCTGTCTAACGCTCCCACGGGACAGAGGTTCGTGCAGGTCGGAGTCAACGCACAGCTGTCGTCGACGTCGACGACCGCGAACCCGTCTAAACCCCGTATCCTTCTGCGTTCCGGCTCCACGTGTTCGAGAACCCGGTAGACGCTTTCGACGAGCCATCCGTGGTTCGCGTATCCGGGGACAGCCTCCGAATGCATCGGCAGAGCTTCGTCTCCGACCTTGTAGGAACCTGTCGACGTGTGTCCACCGTAGGGTATCGGCGACCTCTCGAGGTCTTCGTAGAACCTCCACGCCTCCTCCACGAAACCCTCTGTGTCGTCGACGTCGGCTGTGAGGAACTCCACGCGTTCGCCCAAGCCGAGGTCGCTGCACGCGGTGTTCAGTCTGTCGACGAGCTCCTGCTTCGGGTCTCCACCGGAGTGCCGGCAGCTGGAGCCGCATCCCAGTACGACGACTCCGTCGGCTCCGGAGGCGAGAGCGTGGAGGACGTGTGCTTCGCCTACGGTGTCGGCGCAGGAGACCGACACCGGCAGCAACGGCGGGTAACCAACGTCCGCGTCGCCGACGGAGGACCGTCGTCCGTACCTCCGTAAAGCCTCCGCCGCACGTTCACTGCAGACGAACGCCACCACCTGGTTCTCCAAAGCCTCGTCGCCCTGGAGCAAGCCGTCGCTGTCTTCCTCCTCGACCAGGGCTTCGACCTCTCGTGCTACGTCTTCGTTCGAACGCTCGGTCAGTTCGACGGCGCCGGTCGGACACAGGCTGGTGCAGGCGCCGCAGTTGCGGCAGGCGGCTTCGTGGAACTCCACCCTGTCGCTCTCGGGTTTCGAGACGGCGTCGTGTGGACAGCTGTCGTAACACCGTGTGCAGCCGGTTTCACCGCTGTCTCCGGCGGCGCAGACGTCCATCTCGAGCTCCAGATACCGTGGTCGTTCACCCAGGAGATCCATGACGTCCGCCGCCCTTCCGTCCGAGCCTTCTCCGTCGACGTGTAACCCGGCTTTCCCAGCCACGGAGTCGTCGACACCGTCTGGATATATCACCTGGCTAGCCTCCAGGGTACGTCTCGCTCCCGTGGGTTCGATGGCGTCAGTGGGACACAGCTCCTCGGTCTCCTCCGCCACCTCCTCCGTGGTGAGGTCCACGGGTTCGGAGGTGGCTTCCTCGTCGTCTGCGACTTCCACGCATTTCATGCAGTCGACGCAGTCCTCCGTGACCCGGCTTTCGACGGTCACCCTGTACATTCCGAGCCTGCCTTCGACGTCGACGACGGTTCCCTGCACCAGATATACGTCGTCGAGGTCGACATCGACGTCAGAGAGCTCCTGCTCCTCAGCTATCAGATGTACCTCTGCGTCCTCCGGTAGGTTGATGGCGGCTTCGACGTCTCCGACGACTGCGACGGTGTCTCCGGCGTCCACGGTGTCTTCGGGCTCGCGGGCGAGCGTCTGGCGGCGGGCGTTGACGAGCCGGCTGGCTTTCTCCGTCGCCGCCTCCGTCCCGTGAACCCAGCCTGCGCCTTCCCGCTGGTCGACGTAGCTGAGCTCGACGTCGGCCTCCTCTTCGACTCTCTGCAGACGACGTCGACCGGCTTCGGCGGGGCAGGTGGCGACGACGTCAGTGAGCTCGCGTTCTCTCGCCATCTCGACGACGTCGTCGACGGTGTCGTCGCCGCACAGGAGGTCGGAGCTCGCTGCGAACGCGACGTCGTCTATCTTCTCCCTGGCTCTCTCGAGGTCGATGTCGCAGCTGTCGGCGCAGCTGCATACGAACGCTCCCACGTCTTCGTCGTCCGTCATAGAACCATCCCCTCCATGTCTTCGGCAGCGTGGTTCAAATCTCTTCCTCCGCTATAGCTTCCGCGTGCAGCTCGAGAACTGCTTCCACGAGCTCGAACACCGCTTGGTAGTACATGGCTGCGTCTCTGTCGCGGGCGGCTGCGTGGAACTCCGGCAGCCACTCCAAGAGGTGCTCTCCCAGGAAGCTCTCCAGCTGTCCGGCTTCCCCGCGTCGACAGAGCACTGATACGAACTGGAGCTCGTAGCCGGCGTGGTCGACGAGGGTGTCCTCCCTGGCGAGCTCCACACCTGCTTCCATGTACTTCCGTTCGACCTCGACGGAGCTGGGGCCGTTGACGGTTCCGTCGCGGTAAAGGGATTCGTATGGTGGAGGCGGTGACTCACCCTGCGTCAGCCCCTGGAACACCCGGGTGTACTCCGGCCGCAGCTCCTCGACGTCTGCGTCGACGTCCAAGAGGGTGTCTACGGCTTCCCTCAGTCGAGGGAACCCATCGGTGGATTCCGCGAGCGCCTCCGCGGTGTCAGTCAACGCGTCGACGACCTCCTTCGACGGAGGATGCAGGTACAGTTCCCCGAGCAAGCTGTACGTCGAAGCCAACCCCTGATGTATACCTAGCTCTTCTGCGTCTTCGGCGTCCATCTCGTCTTCCTCTATCTCGTCTTCCTTCATCTTTGTGGCTCCCTACGTAGAAAAACCCTTGCTGACGTCCAGGACTCCGAGCAACGGCTCCATCGACGTGTCGTGGAACGTCTCCTCCAGCAGTTTACACCAGTCGCCTGGGTCTCGTGAACCCTCGGGGTAGAGGTATCGGGGTTCACGTGGGGATGACGAAGCGGAACAGGTTGGGTACTATCGACGCAGCCACCATCATCAACGTCAAAGCGACGAGCACGGCGACGCCGAAAGCCACTGGTTTGTACTCCCGGGGTTCCCCGAAGATCCATCCGAGGAGCACGATGTAGAGCGGCGCGAGCACTACGGCGAATATCACGAACATACCCAGGCTCATGCTTCTGTTACCTCCTCTGCCTCAGCGACGTCACCGACGTCTACGTCTCCTGCGTGTTCCTGGAGCTCGACGATGGGCATCACCTTGGTGGCGACCAGGAACAGCAAGGCTGCGACGCCGATAGTCCCCAACGCCATCGTGAACTCCGGCAACGTCGGGAAGTACGAACCCGTGGGGAACATGCTCGACAGGGGTTCCTGTGTCGGATATATCAGGCCTTCGACGACGAACACCGTCTTCTTCTGAAGTATCGCGAGCGACACTAACAAGGCGGCTACTGCGGAGGCTCTGACGCTGAACAACGACGGCTTGAGCGCCTGCATACTGAAGTACACTAACCCGATCGCTAACCCGGTCATCGACAGCCAGAACGGAGCCGCCATCGAGCCGTAGACCAGCGACGAGGTGAGATCGCTGGTCGCCGTCGGAGCCACCGGATGTAGGCCGGTGACGATGTCCTGAAGCAGGAACCAGATGGTGAGGAGTATGAACGCTATCAACGCTTTGTTCAGGCCTTTGAACACGCTGTCGTCGATGATGTCGTCCCAGCCGTAGGCGTATCTGAACACCGCGGCGGTGACGACGACCGCGGCTAACGCGGACGTAAGGGACTCCGCAAGCATCGCAGGTCCGGTGGCTGCGCCGAACCAGCCTTCGTGCATCCCCATGGTGGCGAACAGCCAGGGGACGACACCACCGCTCATCAACGGCACCAGCAGGAGGATGCCGAGAGCGAGCCACCAAGCCATCTGCCTGGTCTTCACGGTTTCGCCTTCCTCGTAACCCCAGAGCAAGAGGTTGTACAGGGGTGTGAGCTTCTCCGGCAGCATCCCTTTGTCGAGACAGTACCGTACGTCGTCCCGTATGGTTATCGCGAGGTAGGTTCCCGCCATCACGAAGTACAGGAACGTCGTCGTCATGTCCCAAGTCAACGGTGACGTATGCATCGTCGCACCCCAGTTGGTTATCATCGCCCAGAGATGGTCGGGTCGTCCGAGGTCGAACAGTATGTTCGTCGCCGCCATAGGCAGCGCTATCAGGGTTATGACCTCGGCGATGCGGGCGATGGGCATGTAGGTCTCGAGGTCGAACAGTCGGACGGCGGCGGATATCGCGATGCCGCCGTGTGCGATACCTATCCACCAGACGAAGGTCCCGATGTACAGTCCCCAGGGTACGCCGCGGGCAGTACCCCAGTCCCCTAGTCCCGTGACGGCGAAGCCGTGGCGGAGCTGAAGGAAGTACGCGACTCCGGTGGCGAGGGACACCGTTGCGGCTAGAGCGAAAGCGACGTAGTAGGCCTGCGACGTCGTCCGTAGAGGCTCCGTGAGCCGGTCTCTGTCGATGGTGCTCATAGCCAGTCACCTCTTCTCCGCGTGGCTTCCGCGTCGATGGCTTCCTCGGGTTCCTTGTACCGGTCTTCCATGTTCCTGACTCCTTCCGGGGGTTTGTCGCCGAGGTAGACGACGTTCGGCTGGTTACCTGTGCCTTCCAGCATCCTGAACCGGTTGGTTCCGCGTTTCTCTTCCAGATGTTGGCTTGGGTCGCTGTCGGGGTCGTCCATGTCTCCGAAATGGATCACGTTGGTGGGGCAGACCTCCTCGCACGCCGTGGTGTCCTCTAGCTCGGGGTCGTCGCTGTCCTGCCGGTGGACGCAGAAAGTGCATTTACCCATCGTCCCCGTCTCCGGCCTCCCCGCCATCTCCGTGCCCCGTGGCTCTATCTCGACGTCGAGGTCGGGGTCGCTCCAGGGTGCGCCTCCGTCGTAGTCCTCGTCGTGGCTTCGTAGTATGTCGGCGAGGCTTTCGCCTGAGCCGCCTTCCTGTTCGGCGGAGATGTCGAAGCCGTACTGGCCTTCGTCGGGCTGCCGCCACGAGAAGTAGTTGACGCCGTATGGGCATCCGACCTCGCAGTACCTGCAGCCGATGCAGGTGTCGTAGTCCGTAAGCACGATGCCGTCTTCCTCTCGTTTGAACCGCGCCGTCGTGGGGCAGACGTCGACGCAGCTGGGTTCGCTGCAGTGGTGGCAGGGGTTCGGCTGGAACCCCTGTTCGACGTCGGGGAACTCTCCGTTCTCGTACCGGAAGACGTTCATCCAGAACGCTCCTCTCGGCGTCTCGTTCTCGGTCTTGCAGGCGACGACGCAGGCGCGGCAGCCCATGCATCTTTCGAGATCTATCACCATGCCTTTCTGGCTCACGCTGCGTCACCTCCCGTGGGCTCCACCTTCACGCGGATGTGGAAAGCCTGGTCTCCCGACCAGGAGATGTATCCCTCCGTGGAGTCGAAGAGGTTGTTGACGTTGGCTCCTTCGTCGAGCGCCTCCACGCTGGGATGGGCGACTCCTACACCGTGGTGGTAGGGTATGCAGACGGTTCCTGGTTTCACACCCTCCAGGGTCATCAGCTCGCCTTCTACGCTGTAGCTGTCGTCCGTCACTGCGTTGTGGCTCTCCACCCGAACTCTGTCGCCCTCCTCTATCCCCAGGTCTTCCGCGTCTTCGGGGTTCATCCGTACGTAGCTCTTGGGGTCGAGCTCGTTCAACAGGGGGTTCTGCGCGGTGCGGCTCTGTTTGTGCTCTATCTTCTTCATGTCGAACAAGGTGTACTCGTACTCGTCCGGCGACCTCCACATCGTCGGCTCCCGCCAGCTAGGTAAGCCGTTGATGTCCTGTATGTATGGGAACTCGTCTTCGGCGGTGTCTCCGTACTCTTCATGGAAGCCTTCGCGGACGTTTTCACCCATGAGCTCGAAGGATTCGACGTAGAACTGGAACTTGAAGCCGTACGGCGTGAGGTCTGTCCTGTGTTCCTCTGTGGTGTGTGGGGAGTCGGGGAGGAGGTACCAGTACCGTTCGTAAAGCGGTCTCTCGGTGCTCTCGGGGCTTTCGCGGAACTCCTCTCCGTACGACCGGTCCATGGTCTCGGCGACGTCGAGGTCCTCGACGCTCGTGAAGGCGTCCCCGCCTTCGAGATCGAACCTGTCGTTGATGACGTCGACGTACTCGTCGCCTGCGTCGAGCTCGGCGGCGAGCTCCTTGAATATCTCTCCTTCGTCGCGGCAGTCCCAGAGCTGTGGTATCGGCGCCGTCCTCGTCGACGAGGTGTAGTGGGTGTTGCTCATGCCGTCTTTAGCGTTCTCGTTCTTGTCTACCGTGGTCGTCGGGAGGATGTAGTCGGCGGCGTACGCTGCGGTGTCGCTGACGAAGGGGTCGACTGCGACGACGGTGTCGTACCTGGAGTAGCCGTCGAGGCTTCTTCGTTTGTTGGGGCCGCCTGCGACGGGGTCCGCGTAGCAGACGACGCACGCCATCTCGCCGCCGTCGTATGGGAGGTTGTATCTGTCGGGGTTGTTGAGCACGTGCCCTATCTTGCTGTAGCTTCCGTTGGCGTCGGGGTGGAAGTACGTTCCTTCGAGGTCGGGGGCGTCGGGCTCCCAGCTCAGGCTGTCGCGGTCGAACGCGAGCTCTCGGACGTGCCGCCGCGGCCCTCCGTAGGGGGCGTTGGCGTAGCCGGTCCGGCTTGCACCGGGTACTTCGATGGCGCCGACGAGCATCAACGTGAGGAAGCCCGCCTGCATCGCCGTCGGACCCATCTCCTGCTGGCCGACGTGGTAGAGCGACATCGACACCGGTCGATACGGCACGCGTCGGGTTTCACCGTCGACCTCTAACGTGGTGGTGGAGCCTATCCGGGCTTCTTCACCCCATCGTTCGGCGACACGTCGTATCTGTCTCTCGGGGAGGTCGGTGACCTCGGCCGCCCACTCCGGCGTGTAGTTCTCCATCTCCTGTTCGAACAGCTCGAACGCTGTCTGGACCTCGTAGCCGTTCCACTCGAGCCTCTCTCCTGTCTGGAGCGCGGCTGACGCCGTCTTCGTGGGGTCGTGTGGGTCGTCCGGTAACACCTCCTCGTGAGGGGTTATCTCTCCGGTGTCTTCGTCGTAGACGAGCTCGCCCTCCGTCCAGAGCACTTCTTCGACGGGGTCTTCGGCGTCTTCTGCGCGCGCTATCTCGCCTTCATCCGGGCCTTCGGTGTAGACGAGGCAGGGGGCGTTCGTGGTGTTGCGGAGGAACCAGTGGTCTACGTAGCCTTCGTCTAGGAGGACGTTGTTCATCGCGAGGAAGAACGCGAGGTCGGTGCCGGGCTCTATAGGCAGCCATTCGTCACACCATTTCCCGCTGCCGCGTCTCTGGGGGTCGAGGACTGCGACGTCCATCTGCGCCTCGTGTCCCTCCGCCATCTCCCGGGAGTAGGTGACGTTGCAGAGGTGGGGGCCGCCTGCGTTGGTGGCGTTCCATCCCCAGTTGAGGAAGAACTCGGTGTTGTGGAAGTCGGGTTCCGGCGAGGTGAACGCAGCCCCCATACGGCTCAAGGCCATCTTGTTGCCGCTGGCGCATACGTTGCCGTGGCCGCGGACGTTTACGCCTTCGCCGTACACCTGCTCTAACGCGGAGACCCAGCCGTCCATATGCCATTCCGGGCCTTTCACACGTCCTATCTGGAAGTGTACGCGTCGGGGGTCGTCCATCAGCTTGCTGCCGAGGTCGTCAGCTATCTCTTCCGCGGCTTCCTCCCAGCTGATGGGTTCGAACTCCCCCATCTCTCCTTTCTCGTTCGTCCGCCGCAACGGCTGCTTCACGCGGTAGGGGTCGTAGAGATCGGCTATCTGTCCCACGCCTTTCGGGCAGATGCCGTCGATGACCTCGTCGTCGGGGTCTGGACGAAGCTGCACCACGCGGTCGTTCACGACCTTCGCCCGCATCGTGCAGTCCTGCTTCCCGATCCAGCACGCGGTAGAGACCTCTTCCGCGGTGAAGTTCATGGCCTCCTGGGCCTCCGACGTCGTGAAGTACTGTGTGCCGGCGACCCCTGTGCCGGCGGACGCCACCGCGAGCGCCTTCAACAGGGTCCGACGTGACACCGTGGCTTCGTCACCGGAGCCTTCTTTGTCCGTTACGTCGAGGCTCAACGGCTACACCTCCGACAGAACTCCGATGGTTGCAGTCGCTCTCGGGTACCTACCATAACCAGCCCTTAGCACACCTTCCATATAAAACCAGGGCTGGATTATTTAGAACTGGTAACAGCTTACGCTGAAACCGTGAAACCTCACCGTATATCGGAGGCATGACTGCCGAAAATGAACCATCGGCGACACAGTCAGATGTACGTAGGCGTATGATGTGTTGAACCAACCGGACGGCTTGAAGAGCGCGTTCATCAGAGCTAAACCTGCTGCCCACGACAAGAACCACATGATACGTGCTCTCGAGGACACCGAACCCGAGGTAGCGGAGTCCGCTTTCGTCAGCGAGATGGCGTACGTCGTCGGCGACGTCACCATGGAGGAGAAATCCAGCCTCTGGCCGTTCGTCTGCGTACGCGGTGACATCGGCCCCACCACCGTTGGGGAACGGTCGAACGTACAGGATCACTCGATGCTGCACGAAGCCGAGATAGGTGACGGCGTCACGGTAGGCCATAACTGCGTCGTCGATCAGGCATCGGTGGAGGACAGCTGCCTCGTCGGCATCGGCAGCAGCGTCCTCCAGGGCGCCGTCGTCGAGTCGGAGTCCGTCGTCGCAGCGGGCGCGGTCGTCCGGGAGAACCAGCGTGTGCCGGAGGGTCACATGGCGTACGGCGTTCCCGCGGAGACGAGCCCGCTCGACGACCGCGTCCGCGAACAGATACCCGTGTACGCCGAGAGCTACGTCGACAACCGCAGCAGGTGGAAGCAAGCCGGTGGTTTCGACGCGAGAGACTGACTTCGGGTCTCCACCAGGACTTCACTCGGGTTTCCGCGCGGTGAACAACCCGTGTTTGACGACATCGTCGCGGAGCACGGGGTACTGGTGTCGGGCGGCGACGCGGTTCCGGCGCTGGCGTTCGTTTCGGACGCCTAACTTCTCCAGAACCCAGGCACCTGGCGCTGCGAGGTAGCTGGCGAGCCAGAGGTATACCGCGCTGGGTTTCACGCGGTCGTACTGGTTCTGGAACTCGACGTCGGTGAAGCCTGCGTCGTCGAGGTATCCCTCGAACTCGTCGACTGTGTCGACCTCTCCGCCGACCCAGGCTTCGTCGATCTCGTCGAGCCGCCTGCGGTGGTTCTCCCCGAACTCCTGCATCGGCTGCGAGAGGTAGCCGTCGCTGACGACGAGGTGACCGCCGGGCTCCAGCAACCGGTAGGCTTCCTCCACGAACTCCATGGTGTCTTCGGCGTGGCAGGCGGCCTCCACCGCCCAGACGGCGTCGAACTCCTCGTCCTGGAAGCCTGTGTCGGTGAAGTCCATCCTCGCCCACTCGACGTCGTCGGCGACGCCACGTCGACGCGCTTTCTTCTCTGCTTTAGCGAGGTGGTTGCGGGAGACGTTGACTCCGACGGCGTCGGCGTCCCTGTTCTCGGCGAGCCAGTTCACGCTGCCGCCGACGCCGCATCCCGCGTCGAGGACGCGGTCTCCCTCCTCTACCGTGGCTTCGTCGGCTAGCACGCGGTTGACCTCGTGCATGGCGTCGCCGAAACGCAGCCAACGCCGTAGCCGGCTGTCGGTGTCGTGGTAGCCGAAATGCATGGCTCCATGGCTCCAGGTGCGCCAGACGAGGACGTAGTCGAGGTAGGCTTCCTCGTAGTAGTTGTTCACCTCCTCTAGGGTCTCTCGAGACGTCATCTACCGTACGGTTCCTCTCCGCGGTATTCAAAGGACCGACCTCTTCCTAACTCCTCTGCGACCTAGGGGATGTGGTGGGGAGGTGCGGCCACAGAACTAACACGGTCGCCGTCGTATCCGAGGTCATGGACCGCGACAGCTTGGAGCCCGACGTAGACAGTCCGCCTGGACCGCGTGCCCGGGAAGCAGTCGACTACCACATGTCCTACGCGGCGACGAGCACCTACGTCTACCCCTTCGTCTACGACGTCGAACGTCCGGCGACGGGGCCGTTCTGCCACGACGTCGACGGCAACCTGTATCTCGACTTCACCAGCCACGTCGCGTCGACGCCTCTCGGCTACCGGCATCCAAGGGTGACCGAGGCGCTGGAGGAGCTCGGCGTGCAGGCGCCGTCGAAGATAGCAGGCCAGGACTTCTACAGCAGCACCGTCTGGCCGCCCGGTGACACCGATACTCCGGGACCGCGGGAGCTGATGGACCGCCTGACTGATGTCACCGGAGAGTACGGTCTCGACACCGTGTTCCTCTCTAACAGCGGTGCGGAGGCGGTGGAGAACGCCGTCAAGGTCGCGTACGCATACACCGGCGGCAGGGAAGCGGTATGTTTCGACGGCGCGTTCCACGGCCGCACCCTCGGTGCGCTGTCGTTCAACAGGTCGAAAGGCGTCCACCGCCGGGGTTACCCGCAAGTGGCGGGCGTCCATACCGCAAGCTACTGCAGCCAAAGGAGATGCGTCGACGACGGCTGCGGGTTCTTCCGCGACGGCGAAAGCGAGCTAGAGCGGATGATAGGGTCGAAGGACGGCTACATCGACCCCGAAGACCTCGCCTTCGTAATCGCGGAACCTCTGCAGGGCGAGGGGGGATTACGGGTGCCGTGTGACGAGTGGGCGCGGGAGGTAGAGCGTGTCTGCGACGAGTACGACGCCTTGCTCGTCGCCGACGAGATACAGGCGGGCCTGGGACGCACGGGGGAGTGGTGGGGAAGCGATCATCTTCCGTGGGAGCCCGACGTCGTCGCAGCGGGGAAGGCGCTGCAGGTGGGTGCGACTGTGGCGTCGGAGGAGTTGTTCCCCAGTGAGGAAGCACGTCTGTCGTCGACTTGGGGTGGCGGCGACCTCGTGGCTTCGCTGCAGGGCGCAGTCACCCTCGACGTCATCGAGGAGGAAGACCTGATGGAGAACGCCTCTGAGAGAGGTAGACAGCTGAGGGAGCATATCGAGGACCTGGATTCTCCCGTCGTCGAGGACGTCCGGGGTCGCGGATTGATGGTAGGTGTCGAGTTCACCTCTCGGGAACATCTGAAGGACGTCGTCGACGGCTGCTTCAGCGACGGCTTGCTGACGCTGTCGTGCGGCAGGAAGACGCTGAGGTTGCTGCCGCCGCTCGACCTGAGGGAGCGCGAGGCCGAGCTAGCCGGCTCTATCCTGAGGGACGTTCTGGCGTCCGTCGAAAGCTGAAAGAAGGAGGTGTCCGTCGAACTGGATCAACGTCTCTGGTGCCTTTAGCTGCCGCTCTCCACTGATCTGATATCGGGTAGGATCGAGATGTTGCTGCGTCTGCTCTACAGGTCGTACGGCATCACGGTCTTGCGGCCGTTCTCGTCGGCGCGCTCCGCGGCGTCCGCGAGGAGCTCTTCGACCTGGCTGTCGAGCTCCTCGTAGAGGTCGCTGGATACGTTCTTGTCTTCGTCTGCGAGCGCTTCCTTGACTGCTTTCTTGACAGTTAGCTCTGCCATAAAGCTGCCACCGAGCGCGGCCTACATGAATATTACCCTTTAGACGTCCGTTTACGTCAGTTCTAGAGAGTTCAGCGCCGCCGAACTCCCGTGCTATACTGCGGAATCAGCTTCGGAGGTGTTCCACGAGAAACTCCGCGGTGCTGTCGAGGGCGTCGTCAGCCTGATCCACGAAGCCGCTCATGTTGTAGAACCCGTGCACGAGACCCTCGTACAGCTCGTAGGACACTTCGACTCCGTCCTCTCTCAAGCGGTCGGCGTAAGCTCTTCCTTCGTCACGGAGGGGGTCGAACTCCGCGGTCACCACCTGCGCGGGCGCGACGTCCTTCAGCGACCGCGCCTGAAGAGGGAACGCGTAGGGATGGCGTGCATCTATCTCGTCGGTGATGTACTTCTCCACGAACCACATGAGGTCTCCGGCTTCGAGGAGGTAGCCTGTGGCGTTCTCGCCGCGGCTCTCCATCGGCTCCATGTAAGCCGTCGCGGGGTAGAGCAACGCCTGCGCGGCGACGTCGGGGATTCCGCGGTCGCGCGCCATCAAAGACGTCACCGCCGACAGGGTGCCGCCCGCGCTGTCGCCGGCGACCGCGACCCGCCTGTACCGGCCGTCCGCCCACCTGGTGGCTTCGTACGCGTCCTTGACGGCGGCGGGGAACGGGTGCTCGGGCGCCAACCGGTAGTCGACGCTGACCACCGTCTCCTCCGTCCGGTCCGCGAGCTCTCGGCAGACGCTGTCGTGTGTGTCGACGCTTCCGACGACGAAGCCGCCGCCGTGGAAGAACACCGTCGCGACGTCGCCTCCCGGCCGGTAGACTCGAGCGTCTAGCTCTGTCTCCTCGGTCTCTATCTCGACGTCCTCGGTCTCCACCTCGGGTGGGTCGGTGGCGCCGAGCGACGCTATCTGCTCCATCTGCTGCCGCGCGACCTCTACGGAGCTGTCGCGGAACGAGAGGTCGAACTCCTCCGCCATCTCCAGAAGCCGTCTGACGTCGGGGTCTACTTCGGACATGGCCGTTGTTTTGCCGAGGCAAGCTAAAAACCCACGGCCGTCTATACCCGCCGTACCACGGCCGTCGACGTCGCATGGTACGTCAGATCAGACGGACCACGCCGTCGGTATCGTCGGGGAGGATGAAAGCCTGTCCTTCGCCGGCGTACTCCCGGTTCGACGTCAACGCGAGCAGGGCGCCGTCCGGGGATTCGACGACGTTGCGCAGCCGTCCGACGTCGCCGCTGAATATCTTCTGCACGGCTGCGTCAAGGTTGGGGTCCGTGGTGTCTCCCCTGTGGAGTTCGCCGTCGAAACCCCCGTCCGTGACTCCGTCGAGACCGCCTGAGGGCACCGGTGTCACGCTGTACAGGGCTTCGCCGTCGAGCGCCGACACGACCAGTCGGTCACGTAGCCCTGAAGCTCCGTCGCCGTCTATCCAGGTGCAGCCGGCGAACCCGGGTGCGTCCTCCGCCTGGTGGACGAGCGGCAGGGTGTAGCCGTGTTCGCGGTAGATTTCGGGGTCGCGGGTAGCGGGCCAGCCGTAGTCGCCGCCCCGGTAGACGACGTTGACCTCGTCACCTCCGTCGAAGCCTCCACTGTCGACGACGACGGGGGTGTCGTCGGGGAGGAAAGCGAGTCCCGTGGGGTCGCGGAGGCCTTTCGCGTAGATCTCCGGCTGCTGGAGGCTGTCGAGGGTGAACCGGAGGACTGCGCCGCCGGGGGAGGCGCGGTCGTTCGCGCTCTCGGGGTCGCGGCCGTCACCTGTCGACAGCCATAATGCGTCGTCGGCGCTGTGTTCGAGAGCGCCTCCGTTGTTCTCCGACCCCGCGGGAACTCCGCGGAACACCACCTCTGTCTCCTCGTCTTCGATGTCGTACTCCACGAGCCTGTTGTCGAGCTGGGTGGTGTGGTAGAGAAACAGGCGTTCCTCCACTGTCTCCACGGCGAGCAACCCGCTGTCGCCTCGGACGTCGACGCCGGGCACCTCCTTCCTCTCCACAGCCTCTCCGTCTTCGACGAACGTCAGGTAGCCCGGGCGTTCGCTGACTACGTATCCACTGTCGGTGAACGCGACGTCGGTGGGTACCTCGAGGTCCTCGACCTCTACATCCGCCGTGAGGTCGACATCCACCTCGGTGGAGGGTGGTGTCCAGTGCTCGACGCGGCCGTCTACGTCCAGGTGGGGGCCGCCGAGGTCGCCGCCGAGGCATCCGGCAGCGGCCGCCGCGGAAGCCATCACGAGGAAGCCGCGTCGAGTGGTCATCACCCCTGGGTATCCGGTGCACCTGTAAATCCGCTTCGGGTCGACAGTGCCGCTGTCCCTCCTTGAACTTCATCCGAACAGGGTCTACCGGACATCTGTTCCCATAGGGCTGGAACCGGAGTTTCGGTTTATCTGGCTCTGCCGGCTATGTATATCTGTCATGGTGTTGAACGAGATCCTCTTCCACTTCCACTGGGGAGCCGACGGCGGGATGGGTGCGTTAGGATGGCTCGCGATGGTGCTGATGATGGTGTTCTGGATCGCGTTGGTCGTGCTCGTGGTTACGGCAATCTACTGGGTGGTAAAGAACGCGCTGCAGGAGGGTGGCGTTAGCGCCCGGAGTCGATTCTGCGCGAGAGGTACGCACGTGGGAGGTAGACGAGGAGGAGTTCCGCGAACGGATGGAGAATCTGGAGAGATGAGAGCAGCCGAAACCCCACAGGCTGTAGAGGAAGAAGCCAGGGTTCCCTGATGATAGCTCGGACTTTGGTGGGTTCCCGAGTTCTTGGAAACGAAGGGATTGACTTATACCGCCGACACCTTATCCTCATACAATGACCGATGAAGGCGGTGAAGACGAGTACGAGTTCCTCTGCCCCGACTGCGGTGAGGGCCTCGTCGTCAACGCGTCCATGAAGGACGCACTTGTCGACCGCGGCTGCGTGATATGCGGCACGGACGTCGAACCGTCCAACTTCACGGATGCCTCGGCGGCAGACGCCGGTTAGCACCTCACCTCTGGGCTGCATCTACAGGGGCCTGTGCCTCTCCTCCCGGAAGGTTAGACCCCTCCGAACTCCGGTTCTATGCCTAACATGTTAGCAAAGGTTTTAGTCGGTATGGAGCTAACTGTTCTTTTATGGTGTTTGCCCTATGTCGATAGCTCAGGAGACCGAGCTCGGGCGTAAGGAGGTCGACGACTTCCTCTCGGCGAGGGAGACCGGTGTCATCTCGATGGCGCGAGACAGCGACCCTTACGCTATACCGGTGTCGTTCGGCTACGACTCCAGCGACCGCTGCTTCTACCTCCGTCTGGTCTCCACTCCGGAGAGCGAGAAACGCAGGTATCTCGCGTCGTCTCCGATGGTCAGGCTGGTGGTCTACGACGAATCCGGTGGCGAGTACCGGAGCGTCGTCGTGAAAGGCAGCCTCGAGGAGATCACACGTGAGGAGCTGACCGCGGAGCACGTCGAACAGTACGGGGACGCTAAACGACCATTGTTCGAGATATGGGGGCGGGACAAGTCCGAGCTCGACGTCGAGCTCTACCGGATAGATCCAGACGACGTCAGCGGCAGGCTCGTCGAGATCGAAAGAGCGGAGGTTTGAGCCTGTATCCTGCACGAACACAGGGATTAAGTCCCAGCCACTGGTATCCTGGGTATCGTGACCGAGGGCATACGTGCGACCGTGATCTTCACTGGTGACGACATCTGCAGCATCACGGAGCTCTCGTCGAAAGCATCTAACAAGATCCGCTCCATCTCCTCCAGCGTCTGCACAGACGGCTGCAGCTCCTGCGTCACCGACTACCTGCTCCACGCCGAAGAACCCCCTGATAGCGAACTCGAACCCGTGTACTCAGATGGGTCGACACACAGATACAGACTAAAACGGGAGGGAGAACCCGACTGTCCATGTGAGCTGCTCGGCAGCCACGGATGCAGCGTTGACCGTTACGTCGCAGAAGACGGAGAGCTCACTATCACGTTCTTCTCCACTGGTTTCGACCAGTTAAGGGAGGTTATAGAGGACCTACGCGACAGCTACCCCGATGTAGACGTCAAACGCCTCATCAGGTCGCCGGATGGACACGGTGACTCCGACGTCGTCTACGTAGACCGCGGGAAGCTCACCGCGCGGCAGCAGGAGGTTCTGGAGACCGCCTACCGGATGGGTTACTTCGAACGACCCCGCGGGGCGAACGCCACCGAGGTAGCGGAGGAGCTCGAGATCGACCCTTCGACGGCGTCCGAACACCTGGCAGCCGCCCAGAACAAGCTACTGGACGACCTGTTACTCGACTGAGGGGGCAGCGGACTCCGTTTGAACCGACGCTGAACATCTACCCTTATTTGAACCCACCCCTGTTGTGGGGGTATACCTACCCTACCCTGGCGTACCACTTTGGAGTATGAGTCAGGTAGAAGCGCTCGGCATACACCGCACAGCTCGAGAAGACACCGACGAACAAGAAAACGACGGCATCGACGACGTCCTCGGTGCTCTCGCCGACCTCCAGTGCAGGATGATACTCAGCGAGACCTCCGAGACAGCGCTCTCCGCCAGCGAAGTCAGCGAACGATGCGACATGCCACAGTCCACCGCCTACCGCAAGATAGACCAGCTGCAGGAGGCAGGGCTTCTGGAAGAGAGGACGCGGCTGGGAACCAACGGCAACCACTCCAGCGAGTACACCGTAGACGTTCAGGGGATAGAGGTAACGGTCGACGAAGATAACGGAGTCGACCTCACCGTCACAACTCGGGAGTCCGGCGACTCCGGCCTCCACGCCGCTTCAACTCAGTAAATCCAGTTCAGATCGCCGGTCACCTGCGTTCGTCAATCAGATGCGAGGTCGCAGAAGAACGAATACTACGGAGAGATAGCACAAGACATGGAAGACAGCTTCGTCGTCGTCGGCGGAGACGCCGCCGGCCTCAGCGCCGCCAGCAAATGCAAGCGCGAAGACCCCGAACGAGACGTAGTCGTCTACGAAAGAGGCCGGTGGATATCTTACGCCCACTGCGGTACACCGTACTACGTCAAAGGCGAGGTAGAGGACCTCACGGACCTTCTCTCGCTGTCGCCTGAAGAAGTCGAAGAACGAGGTATAGATCTACGCCGCGGCCGCGAGGTCGTCGACGTCGACAGCGACGCGAAAGAGGTAGAGGTCGAGGACACTGAAGGCGACGTGACGACTAAGAGCTACGACGACCTCCTGATAGCGTCGGGCGCCCGAGCCATAGAGTCCCCCGTCGCCGGCGTCGAGCTCGCCGGCGCGTACACCCTCCACGGCCTCGACGACGCAGCAGCCATCCGCAGCCACCTGACGCCGCCCGAGGAACACTCCGTCGACGGCTTCACCGACGAAGTCGACGTAGAACGCGTCCGGAGAGCCGGCGAAATGGAGCCGCCGACCTCGGTCGCAGTCGTCGGCGGCGGATACGTCGGCGTCGAGATGGCGGAGGCTTTCTCCGCGTGGCCCGTCGACATCCACCTCTACCAACGACCAAGCCAGCTTCTGCCCGAGTTCGGCGAAGCCGTCGGCAGCCAGGTCGAGAGCCACCTACTTGAAAGAGGCGTCGAGCTCCACCTCGACACCGAGGTCGAAGCCATACGGGGTGACGGCCACGTCGAAGCGGTGGAGACCGCGGACAGCGTCGTCACAGAGGTCGAGATGGCGCTCGTCGGCGTCGGCGTACGAGCGAACGTCGAGCCAGTGGAAGACGAGGTCGAGCTCGGTGAAAGCGGCGCCATAGAGGTCGACAGATACGGACGGACGTCAGCCGAAGACGTCTATGCAGCCGGCGACTGCGCCGTAAGCCATCACACCGTAACCGATGACACAGCGTGGGTGCCGCTGGGGTTGACGGCGAACCGCGCCGGACGCGCAGTCGGAGCCACCGTAGCCGGCACCGAGACCGAGGTCGGAGAGATAGCGGCGACGGCGATGGTGAAAGCCTTCGACCTCGAATGCGCGCGAACCGGACTCGTTACCGAGGAGGAAGCCCGAAGACACGGCTACAAAGCGGAGTCCGTCACCGTCGACGCAGGCTCCCGCAGCGGATACTACCCCGGGGCCGAGAAGACCACCGTCACCCTCACCGCAGACGTCGACACCGGCAGACTCCTCGGCGGAGCCATCGTCGGACGCGACCGCGCCGCCGTACGGATAGACACCGTAGCCACCGCCGTCGAAGCCGAGCTCACAGTCAGGGAGACCATGAACCTCGACCTCGGGTACGCGCCACCGTTCAGCCCCGTCTGGAGCCCCGTTCTCGTAGCGGCGAAGGTGCTGGACGGCGAGCTGAACAGCTAGCCTTCGGGTGGCGTCGGCCGTCCACCGAAGTCCCTAAACCAACCTACGGAGTAGAACACGTTGATGATAGCAAACCTGCTTCCCATCGTATTACCCGACGCAGTAGGCGGGTTCGAAGACCGCAGGTACCTGAAACGCATCCACGACGAGAACCTCGAAAGACTGGAAGACGGTGAACTCGTCTACCTGCCGGAGGCGGAGGAAGCCGAGGAGAGCATCGGCGGCCGCGTCGAGGAGTACCACGAGCTCACGAAGGACGAGATCCGACGGCACGGCGAAGAAGCAGGGACCGACGACGGCGGCGCACGCCTCTACCGCATACCCCCGAGCAAGAGACAGGACGTCCGCGACCTCACCGAACGCACGTCGAAGAAGCTGAAACGCAAGAACAGGAAAGCCTACATCGCCGCCTTCACCATCGGAGTACTCGTCTTCGGACCCCTCGTCACCTTCATCTCCGTAGTGCTGTAACGGAACCATGCACTCTGGCGGACCCCATTGCCGTCTCGGTCCGCTCCCCGTGTTTTTGTCTAAGCGGCACGTAAGGCCTCCATGCCTCCGACGACGTACCACGTAGCAATCGCTGGACTGCTGGCGATAGCGCTGTTGGGGCGGTACTTCGACTGGCGGGCGTTCCTCGTGGTCGCAGCGGCGACGGCGTTCCCCGACCTCGACGGAGTCGTGGAGATATACTGGTTCGGTGCGCATCGAACGCTGTTCCACAACGTCTTCCTCCCCCTCCTCGTCGCCGTCGCCCTCGCCTGGGACCTCTACCTCCGTGACACAAGCTACATCCGGACTCGTTGGGGTGAACGAGGCGAACGCGTCGCTTGGACCTCCGTCGTCTGCATCGCCGTCGCCGCGGTCGCCGTCGACATGTTCCACAACGGAGTCAACCTCCTGTGGCCGCTGCACGACCAGATGTACGAGATACAGGGCACCGTCACTTACTCCACCGAAGACGGCGTCTCCCTCGCCGGCCTCCTGCCGGAAGCCGTCGGCACCACCGAGGAAGTACACCTCCGGACCCCCGTCGACATGACGCCAGGCGACGACCCCGCAGGCGTCGAACGCGTCGCAGTGTTCGCCGAAGACGGCCAACAGACACTCCTCACCATCGTAGGGTTGGCGGCAGTGGCACTGCGGCTGGTGTGGAACCCCGACGGCTACCAAGAGCCGGAGCCGACCTCCGCCTCCGAAATGAGATAGTCAACCTTCAGAGCAATCCGGTGACCGTACCTCGAACAGGGGCATCGGAGCGTCACAGTCCACGCAGTCCGAAGGCGCACCCTACTCTGGACTCCACTACAGCCCCACAGTTCGTGCAGACGAACTCAGCGGGGGGAAACCATGCCCCGAGAAACCCGCTAAACCGACTTAATGGTTCAACCAAAACAGTTGGTCTCGCGAGGGTGAGGGGTTCGGTGTTTCCAGGCCCATGTCAGAAGTCGACTGCGAGAGGTTACACCCCGAACGGAGGCTCTCCACCGAGCTCCTCGACGAACTCCTTTCCGGCTTCTACGCTGGTGAGTCGGACGTTGTCGCGCGACCCTCCGTAGCCCTCGAGCGGCGCGTCCGGGTCCTTTATCATGCGGCGTATCATCGCCTCCGCCTTCTTCTCGTCGTGAACCGCCACCCAGCCTTTAACGGTATCCACTTGCTTCTTGTGAGAGCCGGTCACGTTCTTCCGGAGCAGCTTGTTCACGATTTTCAGCGCTAGCTTCCGCTCCTCCTCACCCCCCAGGTCCATGATAGTGTACTGGAGCAGACGCCAGTTCATTCTTATGTATACTGAATGTCGGACTGTTTGTATACTGAAGGTAACAAGCTGTCACACCAGACACAATACTTATCACCTGAGGAACTATACATAGCACATGGTGACATCGGATGGCTGAAGCGGAGACCGAGGTGGAGGGTGAAGCTTACGCCGAGGACACGGCTCTGACGAAGCTGTTCGGAGGTCACGCGAAGTCCCGGATCATCGCCGCCGTCCTCAGCGAAGCCGACCAGGACCTCAACGTCACGCAGATAGCGGAGCTCGCGGGAGTCACGAGGAAGACCGTTTACGAGCACATCGACGACCTCGTCGCCCTCGGAGTCATCGAACACACCCGCGACGTCGCCGGCAGCAAGATGTACCAGGTGGACAGAGACGACGACATCGCGGAGAAGATAGCCGAGCTAGAGTGGCAGCTTATCGACCGCGTCGACGAAGAAGGGGTTTAGCGAAGAGAACAGGGGGACGTCGAGCGAGGTTCAACCTCAAGACCTCCAGGTTCTACCAGGCAAGGACGCGCGGGTATACGCTCAGCCCTTGATGTCACTCAGAAGTCCACCGTCGACTTATGCTTATTTATCCAAGACGGGCTATGCGAGTTAACTGACGGTGTAGTTTGCCAAAACCACTTCTAACTGGTTACCGTCTTCGTCTCTTTCGGCTATGCTTCCTTTTACTCTTATGTGGTCGCCTTCGTCGAATCCTACTATGTTTGGTTCCGGTTCTTCAAATTCTGCCGGATTAATTTCGGCGTCCCCGAGATCACGGTTAACCCCCATCAGGAACTTATCTGTCAATTCGTCAACCTCAACGTTATCATCCCATAAGTAGTGTACCCTCACATAGACTCTTTGTTCAGCACCTATGTGGGGCGGATTCTCGTCTAAGGCGGAGGGTGCGATGTCGGCTACATGGGGGTATTCTGGGTTCCTATTCCGCTCATAACCCATTTCATCAACAGGATCTGTCATCTCGAATTCACCAGATGTGTCGTACCTAGCCCATTCTTCATTGTCCCCTACAACTGGGATAGGTTCAACCTCATCACCTAAGCGATCTAATTGAGATACAGGGGTTTCTACGTCTACACGCATCAGCCTCGGATTCTGGATGGTTATGTCCATAGTAACATAGGTTTCCGGTTCAGAGGTAGCCTCGTCTAAGTCCTCTTGTCCTTGGCTAATCTCAATCCTCGCGTATTCAGATTCAAATGTTTCGCCGGTGGCCTGTTCATCAGCTGTGTATACGGCAGCGTAGGCCGAGGAATCGGATACTAACTGGGACTCCGGAGATTCATCATCCTGTATTACCTCTACGAGGGGTATCATGTCATCCCAGGCGATGTTGTCGCTGTACATCGGAGCCGCTACACCGATAGCGAGTGCCGAACCTGCTACGATTAGCCCGAGGGCCATGAGGTTCATCTGTTTTTCGCGTGCTGAACCTACGAATGGGTCGCTGCTTCCTCCGTAGGCGAGATCCTCGTGTCCAACCTCAGTTGGTACACCTTGATGCACCTTACCCATGAACTCTTGACCCTTCGACCCCTTCGCTGGTACTACAATCTTCTCGTTAGACGACTCAATTTTGTATCGATCAGTTGTGAATGCCGATAGCAAGGTAGCTGCAATCAACACGAAGGAGCCGTAGCTGAGTAACATGTCCAAGGGCGGCCCAAAATGACCCGTCACTCCGAGGTAAAGAGCGACGACCAGGACACCGATGGTTAACACCTTTCGACGGGATATCCAGACCTTATCCATGCTCTCTACCCTACGGAGTTCGATTCCTTTCGTGTCCTCAGGACCGCTACCTTTCTCTATGAGATTCCCATCTTTGATTAAGTAGTCCTTGTATCGCATGCTTTGTACTCCAGTTGTGAAAACTGATTTCTTAGCTCTGAATAAGAGGTAGGGTACACCTTTATTAAATCTTGCCCAGAACACCTCACGTTCAGCCGTAGAGTAACTCTCTCCAAATTTTTCATGGTTGTGTATGCCACCCTGTTTCATAATAATCGTGTAGTTGTCCACCTATCTGGATCGCCATTCTACCTCTTAGATCTTCATCCGAAGGAGCATCTACGTTCATACTTACCTCCCTCTCTTGTTCCGGCCTAATCCTGGGAAGTGAAGTCGAATCCCTGCTAATAACGTTCCCTCTTCTCCCACCCAGCTCGAACACAGCTTCAGCAGATCCAGTAGTCGAGTTCCCTGTATTCCGGACATTTGCCTGGATATCTAATCCGCCAGGGACGGGGTTTGCTACCCAGCTGAACACGAAGACAGGGACGTCATGCACATCCTCTATACGTGCTCTGCTACCTTCGACTTCAGGGGGTTTCTCCCCTACACCCCACCCTGGAGCTGTGGGTTCGACGTAGTAGAACCTGTTTCCCCGATACTCGTAGTAAGTTCCGGGTATACCATCCTCCCCCCGATAGACCCACCGCCATATGTCTGTCATCGGGCATCAGTAGTAGAACTGTACCATAGCCCATCTTCTCGAGTAGAGAAGCCAAGAGAATGCTGGAGTCCTGGCAATCACCACTTCTTAGATAGAGGGTCTCAAGCGGGTATTGGGGATAGTCGCTGAAGCCGTTGTTTACCTCATCTGTGGTGTACTCGAGCTGTTGGACAAACGCGATAGCCATCTCTACAATCTCACTACCACTGAGTCCATGACCTCTCCCAAACCTCTCCATTTCATCAGCGTAGCTTTGGATCAGAAAGTCATCGTAGGTATCGGCAAGGTAGACACCATAGTCTCTTCTATCCCTGTGCCGGCTCTCATAGTACTCAACAAGCGACCTTGGGATATTCACCTCAAACTGGCTCCTCATCCTTTCGTACCGGAATGAGTAGCTACGTGAGACCACATCTCTCTCATCCGAGGGGGCGGTCTTACCCCTAATAGGCTCGATAGATGGTGTTTCTTCTACAGCTTCCTCTTCCTCGTGCTGCTCCTCCTCCGGTATTTCCTGTTCCCTCTCTTGATGGCGTTGGGTCGTCTTTTCTCCTCTCTGGTCTTCCTGACTTCTATCTTCCTCCCGTTCCTCCACTTCAACCTCAATCAGTTCCTCCAGACACCCAGAAAACAAAATGGGGGCTGAGGAAGCCGTTATTACAAACTTCCTACGATCCATGAATTAAATAATGGTATTACCACATCAATATAAGTATTTTGATGGGGCCCAACGATAAGAATCTGACTGAAAGAAAAGCGGCCATAGTCAATACTTGTTTCAGAGGTATGGAAGCACCTAAATAGACATTAGGTCGGCGTGCTTGCTCTAAGGGTCCCGTGAAGGTCCCCGTCCGTTGCGCACGCCCACCTCAGTCATGCAGGACAGATACAGCGCATAAGGGTTCGGTGAGATCCCGTCTGCTGTATCGTTCAGGGTCAGATGAATCTCCGTCTTCACTCTTCTCTCTTCTTCTTCCTACCCTTAACGACTTGGGTACCGCTGTCGCTGAACGCGGACTGTACGTTGCCCTTCTTCCCATCTCTGTTTTCATCAGACATCCTTAGCCACCCACGTTCTGAACCGTACTAAGCAGTACCACTGCTGCGTATAATATTCCTGCGGCAAAGAAGAAAAACAGTCCAAGTCGGAAGTGATCCTGTGACTCACCAACTAGCTCGGAGTCCTCTTGATTGACCCTATCGTTCTCCATTATCCAGGTAGGGGTTTTGAACCATTATCAGAGGTTCCTGCTTGCTGGTGCTACGTCTGCCTCTGACGTAGTTCAAACCGTCCTATCGACTTCGCTCCACTCTCTCCTCGAGAAACTGCTCTCACCGCTTCGCACGAGGGGAGTGGAGTATCACTACCTCAGTCCCCCGTCACCACGAATAAAAACACACGACCATCTGAATGAAACCTGATTCAGCTGTCCACCTCCTCCGCAAGCTCCTTCATACGAGCCTGGATACGGCCTGCCTCCGAGAACTGATCCTCCGACATCTGTCCAGCGAGCTCCATACCAAGCACGAACACCGCTGTCCTGTGTTCGGCCTTGCTGTCGTGGACGTCGTCCGGACCCACTCCCACCTCCTCGTACCTGGAGAAATCCACCTTCTCCATATCCTCGAAACGCCTTCGTAGAACGTCCATCAACTGATGGAGCTCGAGCAGCTCCTCCTTACGCATCTCACGATCACCTGACATTCCGATGTATATCCAGAAAAGAACCGGGAGAAATCTCATCTCCTGAGGCGGGCTATCATGGCCTGAGAACGTCCAGGACGTCTGGGGCACCTTGCGAAAAGCAACGAATCCGCACCAACGGCCTTCGCCGAGGAGGGGATTTGAACTTAGGTCAGTCCGCTCGCCTGACGGCTCACTTCCTTCCCGAGTTCAAATCACCCTCTCGGCTCCACTCCACTCGCTCGTTGGGTACTCGTTCGTTCCGTTTCGCCGAGGAGGGGATTTGAACCCCTGTGGGCTTGCACCCACACGCTTTCCAGGCGTGCGCCTTACCAGACTAGACTACCTCGGCTCGCGTGTCTTTCTAGCGCGGTGTACGTCGAAAAGCTTGCGTTTCCCCGACAGCCGGGGTTAACCCTTTCAACCCCTGCTTCGACTAACTCTGTATGGAAGAATCAGTGCTCGTCACCGGTGCCTCCAGCGGCATCGGCAGGGAGATAGCGAAGGAAGTCGCCGCCGATGGCTACCCCGTCGCGTTGAACGCTCGAAGGAAGGACAGGCTAGAGGAGCTGGCGGACCAGGTCGAGGACGAGTTCGACGTCGAAGCACGGATTTACCCCGGCGACCTGACGGAGGAAGATGCGGCGTCGACGCTGAAGGACGAGCTCGACAGCGACGGAGTCACTGTCCATACGCTCGTCAACAACGCCGGCTACGCAGTCTACGGAAATTTCCACGAGAACAGCCGTGAAGAGGAGCTGGATATGCTCGACCTCAACGTCCACGCGTTCACCGACATGGCGAAGCAGTTCGTCCCCGAGATGGTGGAGCGTGGTGAAGGCGGTGTCCTCAACGCCGGAAGCATAGCCAGCCACTACCCGACGCCGACGATGGCGGCGTACGGCGCCTCGAAAGCCTACGTACTGTCGTTCACCCGGGCGCTCGCTTACGAGGTCGAACCCCACGGAGTCACCGTCACCGCGTACTGCCCCGGCCCCGTGGAGACTGAGTTCATGGAGCGCGGCGGAGTCGAAGACAGTAACGTCGGCGGAGGCATGACACATACACCTGAGGAGGTCGCGGAGAAAGCCTGGCGGGGGTACCGGAAAGGCAAGCGGATAGTCCATCCCAGCAGGTCGATATCCTTCTTCGCCTTCCTCACACGGTTGCTTCCGGAGAAGACATCTACGTACCTCGGGGGGAACGGCATCGAAGAAGGACTGAGCTGGAAACCCTTCTGAACCCTCCGCTGGAGACCCCTTCTGATTAGAAAGCTACTAACACAGGGAAACCGCACAGCCGCCTGTGACGGAGTTCGAACTCGAAAGCAAGGACGCATTGGGCCGCGTCGCCACCCTCACTATCGACGACAAGGAAGTGACGACGCCGGCGTTGATGCCCGTCGTCAACCCCCACCTCACCCGCCCCGCCCTCGAGGACGCGCAGGCAGCCATCACCAACGCCTACATCCTCCACGAGAGCAGCGACCACCGCGACGAAGCAGTCATAGACGGCGTACACTCGGTGCTCGACTTCGACGGCTTGGTCGCCACCGACAGCGGCGCCTACCAGATGAGCGTCTACGGAGAAGGCGAGGTCGACGTCACCAACAGCGAGATCCTCCGGTTCCAGGAGGAGATAGAAACCGACGTCGCTACGCCGCTCGACGTCCCCACACCCCCCGACGTCAGCTGCGAGAAAGCAGAGGAAGACCTGAGGGTGACGCAGCAACGGTTCCAGGAGGCCGTGGACTTAGACGTAGAACCCGCGTTGAACGCCCCCATACAGGGCTCCACCCATCCCGAGCTACGGGAGGAAGCCGCCGCCAGCGTCTACCCCGACGGCGACGTCTACGACATCGGAGCCGTCGTACCCTTGATGAAGAAGTACAGGTACGGCGACCTCGTCGACCTCGTCGCCGCCAGCAAACGCGGCCTCGGAAGCGACGCCCCCGTCCACCTCTTCGGCGCAGGCCACCCCAGCGTCTTCGCCCTGGCGGCGGCGTTCGGCTGCGACCTCTTCGACAGCGCCGCCTACGCACTCTACGCGGAAGACCGCCGGTACATCACCGTCGACGGCACCCACGATGTCGACGAACTGGCGGAGCTACCCTGCAGCTGCCCCAGCTGCCGCGACAGCACTCCGGAAGAGATGAGCTACGAGGAGCTCGCGCAGCACAACCTCGACGTCAGCTTCAGAGAGCTACGAAGGGTCCGCGAGAGCATCCGACAGGGACAGCTGCTGGAACACGTCGAACGACGGATGCACGGCCACCCCGACTTCCTACGGGGGCTGAAGGCGCTCGGCCGACACCGCGGGCAGCTGGAGACCCTCGATCCAGCGTCGAAGGGGACGTTCTTCTACCTCGGCAACCCCTGGCGACCCGAGGTCCACCGCCACCATGACCGCTTGGAACGTCTCGAAGTCGAGGACACCGTCACGGTGTCGCCGCGGAAGGACGTCGAAGGCCAGCGTATGGCGCTGGTGCCGCCGTTCGGACCCGTGCCGACGGCGTTGCGGCACACGTACCCGTTGAACGCGGAAGTACCCGCGCCGGAGGAAGCCGATCACGCGGCGCAGGAGGCCTCCGTCCTAGGCGTCCAGCGGCTCGCGGAAGCACACCCCGACGTCGACGTCCGTCTGGAGCATCCGGGCTGGCGACACGGGGAACTCGAAAACCTCGAAAGGGTGGAGGTCCACGACCTAACAGGATGATTGGTTCACGAGAGACAGAGGATCCGGAGGTTCGGAGGTGACGCAGTACTTCGAGGTCGTCGACCGCGACGGACCTGCGCGGCTCGGCGAACTCCGGATAACCCCGCCGGTGACGACGCCTGCGACCGTCGACGACGTCCTCGAGGACTACGGCAGCCTGTGGACCGACGAACACGCCACCCCCGAGGAGGATGACGTCGGTGGCGTCGCAGTCCTACCGCATCGGGCGATGCCGTCCGGCACCCCGGAGGAGATACTGGAGGCGATGCAGGAGACCCACGGAGACGTCGACCTCGACGTAGCGACGGCGGCGGTCACCAGCGTTGACGCTCCGGAAGCCAGCGGTCACGACATGCACGTCCTCACGGGGCTTCGCGAGGGAGACAGTCGACGCGTCGTCGAAGCCGCGCTCGACTGCCGGCGCAGCCTCGCCCCCGACAGTGCCCTCTACCTGCCCGGAGTCGCGGCACCCGCTAACGTCGCCACGCTAGCATACCTCGGCTTCGACTGCTTCGACTCGGACTACGCAGCAGTCCACGGCCGCGGCGGCAGCTACATGACCACGGACGGCGAGGTCGCAGTCGAAAAGCTAGATGAGCTACCCTGCTGCTGCACAGTCTGCCGCGACAGCAGCCCCGACGACCTGTCGCCGGAGGAAGTCGCCGAACACAACGTCTTCGCTCTCGAAGCGGAGCTATCGAGAGTCCGTAGCAAGATAGCGGACGGCCGCCTAAGGGACTACGTCGAAGGACAGTGCCGCAGCGAACGCTGGCAGGTGGAGGTCCTCCGGTTGCTGGACGAAGAAGAGACGTATCTCGAACGGCGGACGCCGGTGGCGCGGACTACGGAGATGGACTGCAACGTCAGCGAGTCGATGGACAGGATCGAGGTCCAGAGGTTCGCCGAAAGAGTTATAGAGAGGTATACGGCACCGCGTTCGGACGCCTGCGTACTCCTCCCCTGCAGCGCAGGCAAACCATACTCCCTGTCCCGCAGCCACTCTGAGTTCCGAGAAGCCATAGCCGGAAGAGCCCACGAGGTAATCGTAACCAGCCCGCTCGCCGTCGTCCCCCGCGGACTCGAGAACGTATACCCCGCCGCCCACTACGACGTCCCCGTCACAGGTCGATGGACGCCGACGGAGCAGGAGTTCGTCGAAGACGTCCTCACTCGGTACCTAGAACTGAACAGGTACGAAGACGTCTACGTGCATCTGCCGGAGGACTACCGGCCCTTCGTCGAATCCGCCTGCAGTTCCGCGGACGTCGAACCCAGCTTCACCTGCCGGGACGACGAACACCCACGGGACGATGAAGCGCTGGAGCGCCTGCGGACCTCGCTCGATGGATTACAGACCAGCGGACGACAGAGGGAACGCCGGTGGTACGCCCGCGCCGTCGCCGACCATCAGTTCGGTGAAGATAGCTGGGACTCCCTCGACGACCTCCGGATACAGGGTCAGATGCCTCGGATACGTGTGATGCAGGACGACAGACAGCTTGCGGCGTTAACGGAGTACGGCTCCCTCGCTCTCACATTGGAAGGTGTCGAGGCGTTCGAACCCCCGGACGTGGAGATAGAGCCGTTCGTTCCAGAAGGAAGCGTGCTCGCTCCAGGAGTCGTCGACGCCGACGACAGCATCCGTGTAGCCGACGAGGTACTGTTCGAGGGGGAGGAGTGCCGTGGAGTAGGGCGGGCGGAGATGGGTGGAAGGGAGATGCGTGACTCCAGCCGCGGCGTCGCAGTCAGCGTCAGACATCTGGATGACAGCGTGTAGGTGTATATAACAGCTACCAGAAAGAATATCAGGGCCTTAGACCTAGTATAGGGACAGTGAACTATCGAGGACTGTTGACTGCTGTGTTGGCGGTGGCCTGCATCCTCGCGGTAGGTACGGCCGCCACGGGGCTGGACTCCGCGATGGAGACCAGCGCCGACGACGCGGACCTCCTCCCGGAACCGCTGAAGGACCTCCTCATAGACGATCCACCGGACCCCGAGAGCGAGGGTGATCAAGAAGGCGAGGACGGAGACCCGGAGCCGGACGATGCCGGTGACATGGACTGGGAGGAAGCCACTGGACAGGCTCAGGAGAACCTCGAAGCCACGATGGAGAACCTGAACGAGATGACAGAAGGGGGCGGAGGTGACGGCGTCTCCCAGGCCGTCAACTCGCTTCTCGACTACCTACCCTACCTTCTGGCAGCCCTGCTCCTGGGGGCTCTAGCCTACGTGATTGCGAAGAGATACGACTTCCGAGGGAACAAAGCTGAAGAGGAGCAGGCGGTCGCCAACACGTACTTCGAGGTCGACACCTCCAACGACGTCTACATGGCGTGGAGCGAGATGGTGTCACAGCTACACGTCGAGGATCCTCACGCGAAGACACCACAGGAGTTCGCGGAAGCTGCTGTCGAGGAAGGGATGAACCCGGAGGCGGTCGGCGTCATAACGACGCTGTTCGAACAGGTGCTTTACAGCGACACAGAGGTTACCGTGGAGCAGGAGAAGAGAGCCCTCGACGCTATGGAGAAGCTCGACAAGGACCCATCGAGGACGCAGGTCGGTGGAACCGGCGAGCCAGAGGCCGGTGAACCGATAGCGTCCGCGGAGGCTCCGCCGAAGAAGGAGGCCGTCTGAAGTAGAGCATGGCATTAGGTGCGATTCTGCGCGGACTCAAGTACATCACTCTTCTGGTAGCGACGACGGTGCTGCTGCTGGCGGCGGCTATAGTCTTCGGCGTCGTTCCAGGCGGAGTGATACCCGTCGCCACCCTGGAACAGCAGCTACAGTACGACTACCTCGTAGTCGCACCTATCGCCGCCGTCGGCGTAGTGCTCGCGCTCGCGCTCGCCTACCACGGCCGCGTCACCAAGATAAACCAGATCGGCACACCCAACGCCGAAGACGTCGAGGACGTCCCCGTGCCAGGCGACGACTTCGACACCCTCGTCGACGAAGCAGAAGGGTTCGCGTTCCGGAAAGTCAACCGCCGACGCAGGAAGGAGATAAAGGAACGCCTCCGAGGTGCAGCCGTCGCCGCTCTCGTGAAGGAAGGCCATTCGAAACCCGAGGCCCGTAAGATGGTCGACGACGGAAGCTGGACGACGTCGAAGTACGCTGCCTCGCTCCTCGGTGGGAAGGCCTCACCCTCACCACCGTTGACGTCTCTGGTGCCTTTCGGTTCATCGACTTTCGAGAAATCCGTTAACGCCACCGTCGAGGAGATATACAGCCGAACCGGTCTACCGGAGGCCGAAGGATGACAGACGAAGACGAATACGACAACGTCGTCAGAACCAACCGCTGGCGTATGGTAGCGGTGATGGCGTTGCTCGCAGGAGGCGCGGGAGCGCTAGCCGACCGCCCACTGATGATCTTGATGGCGGCTGAGGGCGTCGGCTTCATCGCCTACCCCAACCTCACTGGTGCGCCGAAGGTCGACCTCGAAGTCGAGCGAGAGGTCAGCGACAAAGGCCCCGGACACGGCACCGAGGTCGACGTCGACGTCACCATCAAGAACACCGGCGGAGTGCTCGCCGACGTAAGGTACGTAGACGGAGTACCCCCTACGTTGTCCGTGGAGCGCGGAACCCCCCGCCACGCCACCACCCTCCGTCCCGGTGGGTCGGCATCGTTCAGCTACAGCGTCGTCGCCAAAAGAGGTCGCCACAGCTTCGTTCCATCGACGGTGCTCGCGCGAAACCTCAGCGGCAGCGTCGAGGTCGAGACCACCGCGTACTGCGACACCGTCATAGACTGCGCCAGCGACTTCGACGACATCGAGCTCCGGAAGCAAGCAAGCCAGTACACTGGCCGTGTCCTCACCGACCAGGGAGGCAGCGGCGTCGAGTTCCACGGCACCAGAGAGTACCAGAGCGGAGACAGCATAAGCCGCATCGACTGGAAACGCCGCGCCCGCACCGGAGAGTTCATCACCCTGAAGTTCCGTGAGGAACGCAGCGCCAAGGTCATGCTCGTCCTCGACGCTCGGAAGGAAGCCTACGTCTCTCAGGGCGAGGACGAACCCAGCGCGGTCGCCTACGACATCTACGCCGCCGAACAGCTTTTCCTGTCGCTGGAGGCGAGCCGCGACAGCGTCGGATTCGCCGTCATCGGCCGGGAGTTCACGTGGCTCCAGCCTGGCGCCGGCGACGAACACCGCGCCCGCGCCCGACGGCTTCTGACGACGCATCCCTCCCTCGCACCCGCACCCCCTAGCCGCGACACCTTCAGCGAGGAGCAGATAGACCAGCTGAAGAAACGGCTCGACAGCAGCACCCAGATAATACTGCTTTCGCCGCTCGCCGACGACTACATCGTCGACACCGCCCGCCGTCTCGACGCACACGGCAACAACGTCAGCGTCATCAGCCCAGACCTGACGCTCGACGACACCCCCGGCAGGAGGCTGGCGAAGGTCGAACGCGAGGCCCGGCTCAGCGACCTGTATCAGAGCGAGATACCCGTCGTCGACTGGGAGGTAGACAAACCCCTCGCAAAGGTGCTGGCGCACACGACGGAGAAATGGACGGCGTAACATGAGCACACGAAGCACTACCCAGGTGATCCGACGGCCGACGACGTTCAGCGGCGTACTCACGGTTATAGTGGCGACCGCAGGAGCCGCGGCCTTGTTCCTCGAGACTCAGGAGATGGCGTTAGGTCTCGCCGGTGCCGGTGCGGGCTTCCTCGTGCTCTACCTCGGGCTCGCGCTACGGTACCGGACGCTCGTCGGATGGGTGATAGCGGTCGGAGGACTCGCGGCCGCGGCCGCAGGCACCGCTTACAGCATTGGGTTCGCCACGCTGGAGCTCGAGGTAATATCTCTATCGCTGGCGTTCACGGGTATGTTGCTCGCGACGTTCGCGGTGGCTCCTCTGTACGGCCAGGGTTCACGCAGGCTTACGATGCTTGCTGCTTTCATGATATTTGGTGCGGGACTGGTGGCATCGGACTTCGTGGAGCCGCCTCAGATCCTCGCCGCTGCCGTCGCAGCCGCCCTCGTCTGGGACTTCGCGGAGAACGCTACAGGGCTCGGTCAGCAGATGGGTAGGCAGGCAGGCACCAAGAGAGCGGAGTTCACGCATTCCTTCGCAAGCACCCTCGTCGGGGTGGCGTCCGCAAGCGGTGGATACGCCGCCTACTCTATGGGTAGAGGACTGGACTGGGCGCTAGAGGCCGTTATACTGATGCTGGTGTCGATAATGCTGCTTGTGCTCTTCCTGTACCGGTAAACTCGTGGATCGATTACGCATCAGGAAGCCTGCTTCCGCTTGAACCCGTTATTCGGCGTAGTTGAGGACCGTAGGTACCTCGACTTCTTCGAGGATGTCCTCCACGATGTCGTCGGCGTCTACGTTGTCGACGCGGGCATCCGCAGTCAAGACGATACGGTGGCTCATCACGTCGTACGCCACGCTTTTGACGTCGCTGGGTTTCACGAAAGACCTGCCGCGGAGGGTAGCGATAGCTCTCGCCGCCTCGAACAGCCTCTGGGTGCCACGAGGCGACACACCGGTCTTCACCCGCTGATCCTCCCTGCTTTCGCGGGCTATCTGGACGAGGTACTCGATCACGGCTTCGTCGATGTGGACCGTCTCCGGCACACCCTGCATCTCCCGAACCATCTCCGTCGTGCAGACGCGGTCTACGCCGGGTGCGCTGGCTTTCCTGCTGGCGCGTCGGCGGATTATCTCGACCTCTCCGTCGTAGGTCGGGTAGCCGAGGCTCGTCTGTATCATGAACCTGTCCATCTGCGCCTCCGGAAGCGGGAACGTACCCTCCTGCTCCACGGGGTTCTGCGTGGCGATGACGAAGAACGGACGCGGGAGGTCGCGGGTCTCTCCGTCGACGGTGACCTGTTTCTCACCCATCGCCTCGAGGAGCGCCGCCTGAGTCTTCGGAGGTGCGCGGTTTATCTCGTCGGCGAGCACTACGTTCGCGAAGATCGGTCCCTTGTTGAACTCGAACCGTTGTTTCTTCTCGTTGAAGATGTGGCTGCCGGTTATGTCCGCCGGAAGGAGGTCGGGGGTGAACTGCACCCTGCTGAACGACAGCCCGAGGGCGTCGGCGAAGCTGCTCGCAGTCAGGGTCTTACCCGTGCCCGGCACGTCCTCCAGCAAGACGTGTCCGCGTGCGAGCACGCCGAGCAAGACGGTCTCGAGGAAGTCGCGGTCGGTTATCACGGCCTGTGAGATGGCGTCGACGACGGATTCGCAGCGGTTGCTCGCCTGCACAACGTCCATGCAGGAAGTATAGAGACGGGTAGGTATATATTTTCGCAAGACACGGGGAGCCGGAAGTCTCGGAAGACTCCAGCTGTCGCCGACGTACCCCTGAACAGGAGAACGGCGGGACACAGGTCTTCAGCCGCCACAGAAGCGGTTTTGTTAGAACACAACGCACACACTACCAGAAGTTAATAACAGACCACCAAGCCATAACAACTCTTATGTCGGTGCGCGCTCAAAGAGGGACCACACATGCAACAGAACACGCTGACACGCAGGAAGCTAGGTGCAGCCACGGCGACCGCAGCCGCAGCAGGCGGACTCTCCGGCTGCCTACACGGGGAGGAAGAGCCCGCAGACGACGACCACGATGATGACGATCAAGACGATGACCACGACGAGGACCACGATCAGGAAGCCGGAGACGGCGTCATGGCCGTCGAGACCTTCGAGCTCGTCGACAGGGACACCGGTGACGTCACGAACTACGTCCACGGCGACCACTGGGACCCCGTCGACGGAGGCTTCCCCGCCATCGAGGTCGGTCATCACGTCTCAGTCGGCGCATTCGTCGAGGACGAAGACGGCGAGGAGCTCGCACTCGGGGAGGATGGCTACGATCTACGCGTCCGAGTCGCCGACGACGCCGAGGAAGGCGTCGTAGATTTCGACTTCCACGGCGACCACGTCCACATCGAGGGTCTGGAGGTCGGGCTCACCGACGTCGTCTTCCAGATATACCACGACGACCACGTCGAGGACGAGACGCCCCCGTTGACCGTGCAGGTCGTCGAAGAAGGTGAGGAAGGCGACGACCACCACGACGACCACGACCACGACGATGGCCACGATGACGACCACCACGACGACCACGACCACGACGATGGCCACGATGACGACCACCACGATGACGACGACAGCGACGACGGCTACTAGACCACGATGAAAGAGACACGTCGGAGCCTGCTCAGGAGGTCCGCAGCCGGAGTCGCCGGAGCCGCGGTAGCAGGCTGCATCGAAGGACCCGAGACCCGGGAACGTGAAGGCCGCCACGGATACGCCGCGTTCTTCACGCTCTACGACTGGACGCGGGAGATAGCAGGAGACCGGATAGACGTGGAGACACCTGTCGCCGCCGGTCAGATGGGTCACGGCTGGGAACCCGACTTCGGGATAACCCGTGACGTCGCCGACAGCGACGTCTTCGTCTACCTCGACACCCCGGAGTTCGCGTGGGCGCAGGACGTCGTCCGCGACCTCGAACGCGACCACCCCGACGTCCACGTCGTCGACGGACTACAGGGCTTCACATCCAAAGACCTGCTCGCGCTCGGAGGCGACCCCGCCCGAGAGCCAGCGTACGACCACAGCTTCGACCCCACCAGTCTCGAAATCGGGGGCTTCGACGTCGTCGGACGACGCAGCGGAGAGGTCGCGGCTTACTGGCACGACGGCCACTGGCACGGCGGCGTACCCGATGTATCAGTCGACGGCTACACCGACGTCGACGGAGTGTTCGAGGACATCGAAGGCCGCGTCGTACCGCTCGACGAAAGCCAGGGCTTCACGTTCGACGCCGAGGTCACCGGGCCAGACGGAGTGGTCGAGGTCGAGAGCCAGGGCGACAGCGTACGCATCCACGGCATAGACACCGGCCGAACCTTCCTCGTCTTCCAGCTGAAGCACGACGGCGAGGTGATATGGGACACCGGCGCAGACGACGTCACCGTCGAGGTCGTCGAGGAGCTCGAACCCGTGGAAGCCGGGGAGTTCCACGACCCACATGTCTGGGTCGACCCCGTGCTCGCGGAACAGGTCGTCGACACCATCGCCGACGAGCTCGCGGAAGTCGATCCTGACGGAGCCGAGACGTATCTGGAGAACGCCGAAGCCTACAGGGAACGCATGCAGATGGTGCACGAGGAGTTCACCGCGATAGCGGAGGACGCCGAACGCGACCTCGTTATGTTCGCCGGCCACGACAGCTTCCAGTACCTGGAGGAGAGATACGGCTTCGAGATACACACGCCCGTAGGCGTCACACCCGACGCAGCGGAGTCCTTCGAAGACGTCACCGGCATGGTCGACGTCGTCGAGGAACACGACGTACACACGGTGCTCTACGACCCCTTCGAAGGCCCGACAGGTGAGCCACCGCAGATGGTGGACTTCATCCTCGAGAACTCCACCGCCACGGACCACGCACCCCTGACTCCGGCGGAAGGCACCACGCGGGAGTGGCAGGAGGACGGCTGGGGCTGGGTGGAGCAGATGCTGGAGGTGAACGCGCCGTCGCTCCGGCAGGCATTGGACGCGGACTGAACCAGCATCCATGACATCTATGTAGAAGTCCCCACGAGTTAACCCGAAGACAGACATCCGAATACGAGATGAACGAGAACCCGAACGAAACCGCGGTCGAAATCGACGACGTGTGCTTCAGCTACGGCGACACCGAAGCCGTGAGAGACGTCTCCCTGTCGGTGGAGGCCGGCGAGTTCCTCGGGCTAGTGGGGCCGAACGGCAGCGGGAAGACCACGTTGCTGAAGCTCATGCTCGGCCTGCTCGAACCCGACGAAGGCACCGTGAGACTGTTCGGTGAACCCCCAGGCGACGCCTCCATGGCGGGGCGGGTGGGCTACGTCGGTCAGCAGAGCAGCGACCGCGGCGACGCCATGCCCGTCACCGTCCAGGAAGCCGTGTCGATGGGGAGGTACGCCCACACCGGCCACGGCCGACTCACGGACGACGACGAAGCCATCGTCGAGGAGGCGATGCAGGAGGTCGGAGTCACCGACCTCGGCAGCCGACGGCTGTCCGAGCTATCCGGAGGTCAGCGTCAGCGGGCGTACATCGCCCGCGCCCTCGCCTCCGAAGCGGAGCTGCTGGCTCTCGACGAACCCGTCGTAGGCGTCGACACCGAGTCCTGCGACGCCTTCTACGGCATGCTAGACAGGCTCAACGACGACGGCATAACCGTCATCCTCATCGAACACGACATCGGCGTCGTAACCGACCACGCCGACAGGATAGCCTGCGTCAACGTAGAGCTCTACCACCACGGCGACACC
Source organism: Euryarchaeota archaeon Ods02 (assembly GCA_028751075.1). Lineage (GTDB taxonomy): Archaea > Halobacteriota > Halobacteria > Halobacteriales > Halorutilaceae > JAQZDA01. The sequence goes on from JAQZDA010000012.1 coordinate 37,750, forward strand.
GAGTCCTTCGTCGAGAGCGACGCACTCGAGGACGCATACGGCGAGGACTCACGGGTAATGCACCATCACCACCACGAATGAACGACGAGGAACCGAAGAGGGAGGAAGGCGGAGACCCGGACGAGGATGGAGAAACCGGAGCGGAGGGAGGGAATCCGGTTCCTTCCTCCCGAAGGTCCCTAGAGATCCTGGGTCTCGCCGGCGTGGCTGCGCTCACCATCGTGACCCTGACCTTCCTCATGGTGGACTGGCTGAGCGGCCTACCGGTCTTCGCCTCCCTGTACGAGGGTTTCCTACTGGCTGGATCCTGGGCCGACCATCTCCTGGGAACGAGCCTGTTCGGATATCCGTCGATACTTCGGCAGGTATCCACGGGTTTGCTCGTCGGCGTCTCCGCCCCCCTCGTCGGTGTCTTCGTCGTCCACAAGCAGATGGCGTTGATAGGTGAGACGTTGGCGCACACGGCGTTCGCCGGAGTCGCCTTAGGGCTCATCGCCACCGCGTTCGTCTCCGTCGGCTTCGTCCAGGACTCCGCGATACTGCTGTTCGTCGCCCTACTGGTCAGCGTCGCCGGCGCGCTCGGGCTCCAGGTTCTCACGGAGAAATCCAGGGGGTATGGAGACGTACCTATCGCCATAGTCTTGAGCGGTAGCTTCGCCGTCGGCACCCTGATAATCAGCTACGGCAGGGACAGGATGGCGTTAGCTATCGACGTCGAAGGCTTCCTTTTCGGTAGCCTCGCCATAGTTACCGCGGAAGGCGCCCGGATGATGGCGGTTCTGACCGTCGCAGTCGTCGCCCTCGTCACCTACAACTACAAACAGCTGTTCTTCGTCACCTTCGACGAACAGGCTGCGAAGGTCGCAGGCTTCGACGTCAGATGGTACAACAGCCTACTGATCGTCCTCACCGCGGTCGTCGTCGTGGGTGCGATGCAGATACTCGGCGTCATCCTCGTAGCCGCGATGATAGTCGTCCCAGTCGCCGCCGCGTCACAGGTCAGCAAGAGCTTCAGGGAGACCGTATACCTCAGCGTCATCGTCGGACAGGTATCCGTCGTCGGCGGCCTCGCCTTCGCCGTCAGCTACAGCCTACCCCCAGGGGGTTCGATAGTCGTCGTCGCCATCGCATTCTACCTTCTCGCAGTCGCTACGGCGAGATACAGCTGAAGACCAGGGTATCCCTCGGCAGATGACTCTAGGAAACCAGGACCTCGACCGGCGGCGAGCTGTAGACCACCTCGTCGTCGCCTTCGAGGGTGAACACCACGGTGACGGAACCCTCCTCCAGACCCTGTAGCACGACTCCGTCCTCCGTTCCCTCGACGTCGACGATGTCCTGCTCCTCGACCTCTTCCTCCAGAACGTCGTCTTCATCTATCTCTCCGACGTCTCCCTCGACGTCCACCTCGTAGTCACCGTCCCGTTCGAGGTCCTCGTCTCCAGCGGATGCCTGTTCGCCGGACCCCATCACCACGCTGCCCCCTTCGTGGCTGACGATGCGGGCGTAAGGTTCGTGCTCCTCGACAGCGTGTTTCTGCGTTAGCTCGTCGTCGAACCGGAACCTCAGCCTTCGGTCGCCGTCCACGGGCACCTCGACTGGGTGGAGGTGCCAGTGGTCGACGTGCACCAGCGCCGTCACGTATTCGTCTTCGACGTCGACGAGATCCAGCGACGAGTAAGGTATCTCCGGCGGGCCGTCGTCGTCCTCTCCCGTTTCTCCAGCTCCGGCGTCATCGAAGGCACCTTGGAGGCATCCCGTGGTTGCGGCAGTCGACGCAGCCGCGGCTACCGAGAGGAACGTCCGGCGGCTGCATCGGGTCATATGGAACAGTACTCTCTGCAGGGTCTAAAAACAGACGAGTCACCGCCGACGTCGATGAGCTTCCTTCGTGAACTACTGGGGGTCGTTCAAGCGTACGCGAAGTTCAGAGTCTGCACGACTACGCCGAGCACTATACAGAACGCTATCACCGTCTTGGGGTCCATCCAGATGGCGCGCTGGTCTTCGTTCTCGAAGTACCGGACTAGACCGGCCGAGGACATCAAGCCGCCGGAACGTTCTCCTGAAGCCATATCATAAGCTATCTAGCAGACTTACTTAACAGCTTCGTCTGAACTAGCCGGCTGCGTGCTCTGTCGATTGGCTAAACCCCTGCCATCAACAGATTCAAGACGCCAAACGTCCTTTCACAACCATGCAGCAGAACGACCAGATGGCGTACGACCGCGGGAGCACTATATTCTCACCCGACGGACGCCTGTACCAGGTGGAGTACGCCAGGGAAGCCGTGAAACGCGGAAGCGTGAGCGTCGGCGTCAAGACCGGGGAGAGCGTGGTCCTGCTTGCGGAGAAACGCGTCGGCAGCGACCTACTCGTCAGCGGAAGCATTGAGAAGATATATCAGGTAGACGACCACATAGCCGTCGCCGCAAGCGGACACGTCGCAGACGCCCGCCAGCTCGTGGACTTCGCACGACTCGAGAGCCAGCGCAACACCTACATGTACGAGGAGGACCTCGACACCGACACCCTGTCGAAGGCTCTAGGCGATCACATCCAGCAGTACACCCAGTACGGCGGCACCCGTCCCTTCGGATGCGCGCTCCTGATCGGCGGCTTCACACGCGGGGAACCCGCGTTGATAGAGAGCGAACCCAGCGGCGCCATCATCGGATACAAGGCCGCCGGCATCGGCGAAGGACGAGCGCAGGTGGAGGAGAAGCTGGAGGAAGGCTACGAGGAGGATCTGTCGACGGAGGAAGGCCTCGAGCTCGGTCTGAAGGCGTTGATAGAAGGCGACGAGGACAGCGACGTCGACGCCGTCCAGGCCGCTGTAATCGACGAAGAAGGCTTCCGCGTGGTTCCACGTGAAGAGATAGAGGAGGTCGCACCCGAGGAGACGGAAGACGGAGACGCTGAAGGAGCTGACGAAGACGCAGAGTCAGACGAAGGAGAGGACGAAGGCTCGGAAGAGTAACCGTGGCCGAGGAGGGAGACCGTGAGGAGGAGCTAAACAGGGAAAGGTTCGACGACGTACTCACGCAGAGCGCCGTCGTAGTACCACGGTTCCAGCTGGAGGACGGCCGCGAAGCAATCCTGCTTACGCGGCGCGCCGACCACCTGTCGCGTCACGCTGGCGAGGTCAGCTTCCCCGGCGGAAGCAAGGAAGCCACCGACGACAGCTTACGGGAGACCGCATTGAGGGAGCTCCACGAAGAGGTCGGCGTCCCGCCGGTAGACGCCGACGTCAGGCGGCAGCTGAAGGACGTCTTGACGACGACGGGGTTCGTCATCCGTCCGTTTCTCGCGGAGATACCGTATCCCTACGAGTTCACGGTGCAGGAGGAAGAGGTGGACACCGTTCTTACCGCGTCCCTCGACGAGCTCGTCGAGCCCGGGGTGCACGAGATGGAGAGCCAGGGCGGGATGAAGATACATTACTTCCACCTCGACGACCACACCGTCTGGGGCGCCACAGGTGAGATAGTCGCCCGCCTGCTGCAGGAGGAACGCGGCTGGAAACCCGACGTCTGAACGAGGTCGTCTCCCTCCTACTTCGTCGGGTAAGGCAACTGTTTTCGGCGTCCACGGGCTACCACCAGATGATGTACGTCCCCGACCGCGTGTTCACGGTGGAAGGCGTCGGCCGCCACCGCGACAGGCTGGCGTCCTTCGAGCTGGCGCTCCGTGACGCCGGCGTCGAACCCTTCAACTTCGTCGGCGTCAGCAGCATCTACCCGCCGGACGCCGAACGCGTCTCAATGGAGGAAGGCAGGGACGCCCTCGAAGCCGGTCAGGTGGTGCATGCGGTACTGAGCGAGGCGTCGACGCCGCAGAACCAGCGGGTGGCTGCCTCTGTCGGAGCCGCCCGCCCCCCCGAAGGACACGGTTACTTCGTCGAGAAGAACGGAGTAGCCGACGCAGCACCAGAGGAAGGCGACGCCGGAGCGTTGGCGAGGGAGCTTGTGGACGAACTCCGCGAAGAGCTGGAGGAGGAGTTCGAGCTCTACGTCTCCACCGAAGGCGAGCGCGACGTCTGGACGACGGCCGTCGCCGCCGTCGTCTTCGTACCACCTGCCGACTGAACGCCGGACGAACTCCAGTTTCGCGACCTCGACCGTCCAATCCTCCGACAGAACCAATGCACCGGCGGTCGAACCCGACTGCATGGACTTCGACTACCTCGACCTCGACAGCGACCTCACGGAGGAGCAACGGAGGATACGTGACACCTCGCGGGAGTTCGTCGAAGACCGTGTGAAACCCGACGTCGGAGACTGGTACCAGGAAGGAGAGCTACCGCTCGACGTCCTCCGGGAGATGGGTGACCTGGGTTTCTACCTGCCGACCGTCGACGGATACGGCCTCCCCGGAGTCGACTACCGGAGCTACGGCCTCGTGCTGCAGGAGCTGGAAGCCGGAGACAGCGGCGTCCGGTCCGCCGCCAGCGTCCAGGGCAGCCTCGTGATGTATCCCATCCACGAGTTCGGGTCGGAGGAACAACGCGAGAGCTACCTGCCCTCGCTCGGCTCCGGCGACGAAATCGGTTGCTTCGGTCTCACGGAGCCGGAACACGGCAGCGACCCCTCGTCCATGGAGACATCTGCGGAGGCGGACGACGACGGCTACCGGTTGAATGGCGTCAAGACCTGGATAACGAACGCGCCGGTGGCGGACGTCGCCGTAGTCTGGGCGCGTGACACCGACACCGACGCTGTCAAGGGCTTCGTAGTCGACACCGACTCTGACGGCGTCGAGACACCGGAGATAACGGGGAAGCTGTCGCTACGTGCATCCAGCACCGGAGAGATACATCTCGACGACGCCTACGTACCCGAGGAAGACGTCCTCGGGGTCGAAGGCATGAAGGGGCCGTTGAAATGTCTGACTCAGGGACGGTACGGAGTTGCCTGGGGCGCCGTCGGCGCCGCCCGCGACTGCCTCGAATCAGCGGTGGAGTACGGGAAAGACCGCGAGCAGTGGGGTCGAGCTATCGCGGGTTTCCAGATGCAGCAGGAGAAGATAGCGGAGATGGCGACAGAGGTTTCGACGTCGAACCTACTGGTGCACAGGCTCGCCGACCTCCAGGAGGACGACGGTATGCGGCCGCAACAGGTGTCGATGGCGAAACGCCACAACGCCGAAGCCGCGCGAGACGTCGCACGTACCGCCAGGGAGATGCTCGGAGGAAACGGTGTCACCACGGATTATCCGCCGATGCGGCATCTCGCGAACATGGAGACCGTGTACACCTACGAGGGCACCCACGACGTTCACTCTCTGATAATCGGGGAGGATCTGACGGGCTTGTCGGCTTTCCATGGCTGAGGTAAGGCCGTCAAAGCACCAGGATTGCGACACCACTCAGCACTATCACTCCGAGGATGTCGCAGACGTTGGTGACGACGGGGATGGTGGTGTCGTCGGGGTCGACCCCGAGGTTGTAGCTGACGTAGGTTGCCCCGAGGCTGAGGGCGACGGCGAGGACGGCGAGGATCATCCCGCTGACGAAGGATATCACGAGCAAGGTCGAAAGCTCCATCGGCGGCGCGGCGGCGAAGCCGACTGCGTAGGAGAGGTGGCCGACCCCGTACGCCGCCAGTCCCATCAGGACGAATATCGTCGACGCCAGCATCATCACCGCGGCGACGTTCTTCTGGATGACGTCGTCCCTCAAGCTGAAGTCCAGCGTTCCGAGATGCAGCCTGGTGGAGAGACGGCTCGACATGATAGCGCCCAGGTTCCCTCCCATGTCGATCATCACTGGCACGAGCACGAACAAGGTCGGATGTTCGAGGAACGTCTCCTCCAAGACCTCGAGGACGACTCCTGAACCCATCTCGAGTATAGACAGCCCGACGAGAACCGGTATCATGGTGGCTACGATGGCGCGTGTCTCCCAGCTTCCGAGGGAGCCTTCGGGAACCACCGCCTTCACGTCACCACCTCGGGTTCCTTCATACTATCACCCCGATGGTGATGACTGCGACGTACAGGAAGACGACGCCGAAGATGTCGCCGAGAGTGGTGACGATGGGTCCGACGAGGTTGTCGGGGTCGAGGCCGTACTTGTAACCGGCGAAGATCAGGATCAGGAGACCGACTATGAGGACGACTGCGGTGAGCACTCCAGCGATGAAGGTGATTCCGACGAGCTCTATCAGGGCCGCGGGTTCACGGCCTATCACGTGCATCGTCAACCAGGCGAGGAACCCGATGAATATCGAGATGAAGACGCCGTTGATGAGGCTGGCTGCTACGGCGTTGAACAGCCGTCGGTTCCAGGTGAACCTGGGTTCGATCAACCCCTGATGTAGCCCGCTTGCTATCCGAGCTCCGAGCGCTCCGTATACGTTGCCGCGGGTGGCGAGGAAAGCAGGAACCAGAACAAGCAAGCCAGGGTACCTTTCGAAGCCGGCGAGCATCTCCTCGCCTCCGAGGACGGCTCCCGCGAACAAGCCGCCGCCGAGCGCGACGACGAGGATCAGGATGGTCTCCCTGTATATCTCGTATGCGTCCTCGAGCACCGGCGACGTCATCGGTTGACCTGTCATAGCCGTAGACTACACATAACTTTTCCTCAACCACCTCGTGCTCCAAAGATTTAACCTCGCTTTCCGTCTACTACATCTGATGACCGACTCGGACGCCGGGGGCATAGAGTACGAGCCACGGAGCGTGAAGGACATCGTCGTCGAGATGAAGGACACTTCGGAGCTGATGGTGGATCTCGCCTACAGCGCGGTGCTCTACAGGAACCACGAGATAGCGAAGGAGGTGCTCGACCTCGAGGAGCACATGAACGTCCTCCGGTACCACGCCCACATGACCCTGATGCTCGCCGGCAGGAACCCGCAGGAGGCGGAGCAGCTGACGGGTATCTTCCAGATAGTGTCGGCGGCGGAGAAGATAGCGAACGCCGCCGACGACATCGCCACCGTACTGACGGAGGACGTCGGCTTGCCGCCCGAGCTACGGAGTGCTTTACCGGGGGCTAAGGAGATGATGGTGCGGGCGGAGGTCGACGCCGAGAGCGAGATCGAAGGCAGGACGCTCGAGGACATCAACCTCGAGACCGAGACCGGGGTGCACGTCGTCGCCATCAAACGCGACACCGACTGGATCTTCGGACCCGAACGCGAGGAGAAGGTGCTTCGCGGCGACGTCCTGTTCGGCGAAGGCCCGGAAGCCGGGGTGGAGCAGTTCTACGAGATGGCGACCCGCCGGAGCTACGAGAAGGAGATGATGGAGTCTAGCGAGATCGAAGGCCTCGACCGCGCGATGGCAGCCATCGTCGAGATGAAGGACATCGGTGAACTAGCCGTTGGACTAGCGTACAGCTCGGCGTTGTTCGAGAACGAGGACATCGCCCGCGAGGTCCAGGCGCTGGAGGCGGAGACCGACCGGATGAAGCAGGATCTCGAGGAATGGGTGCTGGAGAGCGCAGGCCACGTCGACGACCCCATGCAGCTCCAGGGACTCATACATCTCGCTATATCCAGCGAGGTCATAACCGACGCTGCCCTAGAGATAGCGGACACCGTCCTCCGGGACATAGATCTGCATCCCGTGTTCACTGAGGCGGTGAAGGAGAGCACCGAACAGATAGTCAGCGTGAAGGTACTGGGGGATAGCGAGCTCGACGGCCGCACCCTCGGCGAGACCCTCGTGGAAGCCGACACCGGCATGTTCGTCATGGCTATCCACCGTGACGACGATGGCTGGGTGTACAGCCCCGACAGCGACACCAAGGTGCACGCCGGCGACACCCTGATAGCGCGAGGGCCGGAGAACGGCGAGGAACGGCTAAGGCGGATGGCGGGCGCAGGCTGAATCCGACCATCCACGAACGAAATCTCTTCTAGTTAACCGGTTAGTTTAACCTTCTGGGGCTTCTATACACGGTACCTTGAGCGTCGACGACGAACCCCCCGAGGAAGGCGAGGGCGCGGTCTCCGGCAACCAGGCTTCCATCCCCGCCGACGTACGCCGCGCCGCCGACATCCGCGACGGCGACCGCCTGAGGTGGCGGTGGAGCGATGGAGAGCTCACCGTCGACGTCGTACGACAGCGCGAACGAGCGTTCCCACCGGAGTTCGACGGCTTCGAACCCGAAAACGAAGCCGTCCACCACGACGAAGCGGGTCTGGAGCCGGCGGGCGACATCGACGCCGGCGACTGATGCAGCACTCGTTAGTCGACACCGTCGTCCTCTACGGAGCCTTCGACAGAGGCGACCAGCACCACGAACACGCGCTCCCGATAGTCAGGGGAATGGACTCAGGCGACCTACCCGTCGGCGTAGTGCTCGATCTGGTGTACGCCGAAACCTTCAACGCCGTCACTCACGCTATGGCTCACGAGGACTGCGTCGAGGCGGCGGAGATGCTGGAGCACAGCCGGGGATTCACCGTCGAAAGAACCAACCGCGACGTCTGGAGACGCAGCCACAGCGTCTACCGGGAGAACCCACATCTCTCGTTCGTCGACTCCGCCATAGCTGCGTACGCAGAGGTGGAGAACCTCGACTACCTGTACTCGTTCGACACGGGGTTCGACTCGGTGGAGGGGCTGCAGCGGCTGAAGACCGCGGAGAACCCGTACGCGGAGTAGCCTCTAATCTACCGTCCTCCGGCGTCGAGGATCAGGGCTGGGTCTTCTGCATCACCCGGGCTCCTGATGTACTGTTCGCCGTGAGATGGATGGTCTTAGTCGTTCGCTATCAACCACGGCCTTATGGCGTCTTCGTCCTCCTTGAACGGATCCGTCGCCAGCACGACGTCTCCCGGGTCAGGTCGGAGGAGCAGTCATCCCGCATCGTTCTCTCCCGTCGGAAGCCAGTCGTCGCGCTCCTCCTCCCCTAGCTAGTCGTCGAGGTACGAAGAGGTTCGATGGTGCTGGTGATGGTCCCGTATCCTCTGATGAGGCATGAACTTCCGCACAGCACCGCTGTTGATATGGTTAGAAAGCCAGAAAGCGCGTTCCGGCACCTCGTCTGAAGGGTAACTTACTCGTCCCGAAGCTCTCCGCCGTCCGCAGCCAGCTCCGCCTTGTCCTCCACCTCTAGCGCCTCCGCCCCCAGCTCCGTTATCTCGACGACGTCGATGTTAGATCTCGAAGCTTGGTTCAGTAACGATGTCTTTCGGAATCGGGACTAGTTGACGGTTATCGAGTGAGAGAACCCTCCTGAGATAAATTACTGTATCGAATCGAGGCCGAATATTTACATTACTTTGGAGTTGAAGTTCCCTTTGATGTCGGGCCCCACTTATGAACTGCGGGTTATCAATAGCTATCCGTGCTCAGCTTTCTTGTTGTTGACCTCGTTGTTCGTGATATCCTGGACTGCGGTCTGGAAGAGAGGTGAAGTAGTATGGGATGGAAAGATCAAGCTCCGGTTCAACGGAACCACGTTGGCCGGCCTCTATCTTGCTTCTATAGGTCTTCTTACATTGCTCTATGCTGGAAACGAGATACCGAGGTGGAGGGGGATGGAGCATGTTAACATCGTTCTGACACCTGAGCCATTCTATGGCCTCGCAGTAATGAGCGTCGTAGTCATCTTGCTCGGTTTAGCGATCTTCAGTTACGGTCAACGCAGCGGCCTCGCATCGTGGTTCAACCTTCCGGACCCCACTTCCCTCACTGAGGCCCCCGAAACATCTCCGAGGTTCTACATAGAAAGGAAAGCAGTAGTGAGCGGCTTCGCCGGCGTAGCCGGCGCCGCCACGTTGGCGGTCTGGTTAGGTCTCACCGGGGGTTTCTCATGCGGGCTAGCAGTAGCGTTTTTATTCGTTACTGCTTTGACTGTGTCAGGGGTCTACACGGTGCTCTCGGGTTTGAACACTGCGGGTCTTTTCGTCAGGAACCAGCTGGACGCATCTGCGGAGCTCGATGATCTACTGGGTTACGAGCTCAGGGTCTTAGCCGGAGGGCTGCTGGTGACTCTGGGGGTAGTGGGGCTTCCCGTATCGGTCGGGATCTATCTTCTCGTCATATCACCCTCTCTAGCGGATCCTCTGGACCCTCAGATGCCTTTGACGTTGTTCTATGCTGCAGTAGCCACCGTACCCTTCGCGCTCGCGGCGTGGGGGTTCAGAACCGGTTTCGAAGCGGTGGACGGGTTCTACGAGAGCTGAACCGTCTTCCACCGTGGACGACTAACCCGCTACCTCTGCTTTCTCCTCCACCTCCAGCGCTTCCGCCACCAGCTCGGTTATCTCGACGACTTCGATGTCGTCCTCGTAGCCGCCGGTCTTCCTGCCGTCCTCGTACATAGTCGTGCACATCGGGCAGGCGACCACGAAGTAATCTACTCCGCTTCCTGCATCTGTGTCTTCGAGGGCTTCCCGGATGCGTTCCTCGCTGGGTTTCACGTCCTCGTCGAAGTCCATCCATAGGCCGCCGCCTCCGCCGCCGCAGCAGAACGAGTTCGAGCGGTTGCGCGGCATCTCGTCTAAGTCGACGCCCGTCGAACGCACGACCTCGCGCGGTGCCTCGTACTCGTCGTTGAACCGGCCGAGATGACATGGGTCGTGGTATGTGACGGTGTAGTCTAATTCGTCACCCCCGAGCGGTAGCGCGCCCTCCTCCACCAGCTCCTCCACCACCTGGGTGTAGTGGTGGACGTCGCCGTCCCAGCCGAACTGCGGGTACTCGTTCTCGAAGGTGTTGTAGGCGTGCGGGTCGGTGCAGACGACGCGGTCGAAAGACGCGTCCTCGAAGGCCGCTATGTTGTCTTCGGCGAGCATCTCGTACAGGCCTTCCTCGCCGACGCGGCGGACGTCGTTTCCGTCGTTCTGCTCGTCCTCGTAGAGTATGCCGTAGCTTACGCCGGCTTCCTCGAAGATGGTTGCGAGGCAGCGCGCTATCCGCTGGTTGCGTTCGTCGTAGCTTGGGTAGTCGCCGACGTACCAGAGGACGTCGACGTCCTCCTCCCGCGCGTCCGGTACCTCGAACTCCAGCTCGTCCGTCCACTCCGGACGCTTCCGCTCGGGGTCGCCGAAGCTGTTGCCGTTCTGGAAGATGTTCATCATAGCCTCCTGCACGTTCTCGTTCATCTCCCCGGTCTCCGTCAGCCGGCGGTTCATCTCCGTGAACTGCGGGATGTGCTCGATCTCGACGGGGCAGGCGTCCATGCACGCCGTGCACGCCATGCAGCTGTCCATCGCTATGGGGTCTATGGCGCTGTCCTCGCTGCGGCTGATGACCGGCATGTCGTCTTCGCCGTTCTTCTCCATCTCCTCGCGGTACTGCTTGAGGTCGAGGATGACGTCGCGCGGCGATAGCTCGCGGCCGCTGGCGTTGGCGGGACACACCGAGGTGCATCGGCCGCACTTGGTGCAGGCGTCGTGGTCGAGCATCTGCTTCCAGCTGAAGTCCTCGACGTCGACGAAACCTATCTCGTCCGGCGAGAGATCTGGGTCGACGGGCTGAAGCGTGTTCTTCGCGCTGTCGTCCGCGGTGACGATGTTGGCGAACGACGATATCATGTGGAAGGGCTTCGCGTACGGTATCCACGCGACGAACGCGAGAGCGAGGAGGGCGTGCGTCCACCATGCGACGGGGTAGACCGCGCGCGCGGCTTCAGGCGACATGCCTGCGGCGTCGAAGGCGAGCGCGAGTGCGTAGCCGACGAAGCTGACGTCGCTGAACCCGGGGAACTCGGTGCCGACGATGCGGAGCGCCGTCAATAGGAAGCCGCCGACGCCGAGCAGGAACAACGTCCAGATGAAGACGTCGTCCTCGAGCGCCTTCAGTATGTCTCGGGGGCCGCTGTACTCGCCGCGTGTGTGCTTGTGCCAGAGGCGTTCGTCTCGGGCTACGTACCGGCGGTGGAGCGCCATGCCGACGCCGACGACGAACAGTAGTCCGACTGCGTCGGCGGCGAACGAGTACGACAGCCAGAAGTCGCCGACCCAGAAGCTCTCGCCGGTGACGCGTCGGTAGAGCTGTTCGTCGAACGCGAGTATGGTGGTGGCGACGAGGAGGCCGAGGAAACCCCACATGATGAAGGCGTGCATGACGCCGGCGTAGAGGTCCTGGTAGATCTGCTTGGTGTTGGAGCCGGCGACCCGCACCGAAGACAGAACGCGCTGCGGGAGGTCGTCGAGTCGGGGTACGGGGTCCTCTTTCGCCGCTGCGTACCGGCTGAACCTCCGGTAGACGCCGTAGAACAGCACGAGGAGGGCGACGACGGCGAGGGCGTAGAAGACGTAGTAGCCGGCGTCGCTGATTAGCCAGAAGTTCTCCCGGCAGACGTTCTCCGCGCAGTACTCCTCCGTGAGTATCTTGTCGTCTCCAGCCGCCAACGGCATGAAAGACTGTGTCATTAACCTACCCGTTGGAGGACTGTCGCATAAAGCTTGCTGAGGCCGGTTGAAGGGATGGACGTCGGTCGGCGTCCTCCTTAGATCTCGGGTGGCGTTTACAACTCCGTCTCCCGTGCACCGAGTTTTCGAAAGTATTTACCTCGCAACAGGCAACCACCTAGCCACGTATGAAGGTACTAGTAACGGTGAAAGAGGTCGCCCAGCCGGAGGACGACTTCGAGATAGCTGGAAACCAGATCCAGGAGAAGTTCCTGGAGTACGACCTCAACGAATGGGACGACTACGCCGTCGAGGAAGCCGTGCAGCTGAAGGAGGAGAACGACGAGGTAGACGAGGTAGTCGGCGTCACCATCGGACCCGAACGCAGCGAGGAAACTATCCGGATGGCGCTCGCGAAAGGCGTCGACCGCGCCGTCCGCGTCTGGGACGACCCGATGGAGGGTGGGGAGAACCTCGACGCCCACTCGAAAGCCGAGGTCCTCGCCGCAGTCGTCGAAGAAGAGGACCCCGACCTCGTGTTCACGGGTGTGCAGGCGGACGACAGCAGCCTCGGAGCCACAGGCGTCGCCTTAGCCGACCTCCTCGGCTGGCAGTGGGCCGCCGTCGTCAACCAGTTCGACTACGACCTCGACAGCGAGGTCGCGAACCTCCACCGGGAGCTGGAGGGCGGAGTCGAGGAGGTCACCGAGGTCGAAGCACCCGCGGTGTTCACCATCCAGACCGGAATCAACGAACCCCGTTACGCCAGCCTCAGAGGCATCCGGCAGGCGCAATCCAAGGAGATAGCGGTGAAGAACCTCGATGACGTCGGCGTCGACGCTTCCGCGGTCGAGAGCAGGGTGACGCTGCAGGAGATGTACGAGCCCGAGAGCGAGAGCGACACCGAGTACATCGAAGGCGGCGCGGCGGAGCAGGCCGCCGGAGTCGCTGAAGTACTCAGGGACAAGGGGGTGGCGGAATGACGGTCCTCGCAGTCGCCGAACACCGGCAGGGAGAGCTCAGGGATGTCTCGCTCGAAGCCGTGACCGCCGGCCGCCAGCTAGCCGACGACACAGGCGGCGACCTCCACGTCGCCGTCATATCCGGCGACGTCGACGCGTTCGCCGAGACTCTCGCAGCCGACGCAGTCGACACCGTCCACAAGGTCGACTACGGAGACGAGTTCAACCACGACGTCTACACCCAGGCAGTCGAACAGCTCTACGAATCAGTAGGTGCTTCGAAGCTGTTGATTCCGAACACCGTCAACGGCCTCGACTACGCGCCCGCGGTCACCGGCCGCCTCGACATCCCACTCGTCACCGACGTAGTGGACTTCGACGCCAACGGACAGCTTACGGCGACCCGTGAGATGTACGGTGGAAAGGTCGAGACCGAGCTCGACGTCGAAGGAAGCGAGTTCGCCGTCACCATCCGACCGACGGAGTGGGAGCCCGCGGAAGCCGGAGGCGGCGCCGACGTAGTCGACGCCGACGTAGAGATCGACGAAAGCCAGATCGGCTCCACCGTCACGGGCTTCGAAGCCGCGGCGACCGGTGACGTCGACCTCAGCGAGAGCGAGTTCATCGTCTCCATCGGCCGCGGCATCGACGAGGAGGACAACCTCGACCTCATAGAGGATCTCGCGGACACCCTCGGCGCAGACCTCGGCGCCTCCCGCCCGCTCGTCGACAACGAGTGGCTTCCGAAGAACCGACAGGTCGGACAGAGCGGCAAGGTCGTCACCCCTGACGTCTACATAGCGATCGGCATCAGCGGCGCGGTACAGCACGTAGCCGGCATGAAGGGCGCGGACACCATCATAGCGATCAACACCGACCCCAGCGCGCCGATATTCGACATCGCCGACATCGGAGTCGTCGGCGACCTCTTCGACGTCGTACCCGAGCTCATCGAGGAGTTCGAGGGCTAAGTCCGGTTCATCTCGCTGCTCCACTGCTGTTCTGTCTGTGCTTCAGTCGTCCTCTAGCTCGAAGCTCCGTGTGCTTCCGTCCTGGAACCCGATGCTCACGGTGACGTCTTCGCCTCGCATGTCCGCGTGCGGTGGTCCCGGTGAACCAGGTGGTCTCATGAAACGGTCGAACTCGAGGACGCGTTCTTCGCCGCCGTCGTTCAGGGGTTCTACGGTGAAGCTGTCGACGGGGACTCGGTTGACGTACCCGCATCCGCTCTCTATCTCCATCGGGTTGTCGGCGATGGATTCTCCTTCGAGGTTGAGTATCCGGTTGGAGTCAACTCGGTCGGCTTCGGAGTTGCTGGTGCAGGAGACGCCGACGGAGGTCACCGTGGCGGCTCTGCCGCCGGTGTTCTCCAACCCCCACTCGTATCTGCCGCTGCCTCCGACCGCTCGGACGTCCGCGACGAGCTCCACCCCTGTGGCTTCCGGCACCTCGTAGCTCCGCGATAGCTCGATGTACGCGTCGGGGTAGGATGCCTGCACCAGGACGTCGACGTCGTCTACGTCGGCGCGTAGCTCCACCTCCATTGTCTCGCCTTCGTCCAGGGTGAAGGAAACAGGTGTGTCTTCGTAGCTCCCTGTCACTCCGACGTCTAGCTCTAGACTGGGTTCCATGGAGTCGAGGGTGACGACTGCCTGACCCGTGAAACGGTTGGTGTAGGAGGCTGGTTCGCCTGCGTGGAAACCCGATAACCCGAGGTAGGCGTAGGAGTCACCGGTTACATCTACCTCGGTGGCTCTGTCGACTTCTACCCGCCGGAAAGCCCCGATGTCGACTGCGAGGGCTGAGACACCTAAGGCTATCGAAGCTACAGCAGCCCGTCTGGTGACCATGTCGCGGTCCAGTGTTCCATCCCCCCAGCGACGGAGACTCCTTCGATGTCGGATTCCGTCTAGCTGGAGAACTTGACTCACTGATATATAAGAGTTCTATTCTAATCAGGGGGAGGGGGTGTTGTGCGAGGTCGAACAGGTTCACGAACCCAAAAGAGGGTTGGTTCGGGTTTCATCCGAACTCTATCTCCCTTCGCTCGCGGACGAACAGCCACCCCACGATTATCCCGAAGAACGTGGCGCGGAACGCCGCCCACAGGGTCTCCCAGCTGCTGAGCACCGTCGTCGGAGTCAGGATGTAGAGTATCATGTAGACGCAGAACACCACGACCGCGACGGCTGTCCAGTAACCTCTCTCCGACATCTTGCTGTAGTTCGGCATCACCTCCATCACGAAGCCACCTCCCTAACACCTGCTTCAGCACCGTACATCACTAGAACACCTTGCTGAAGTCCCACGTCGTCACGTGGTCCATCTCGAGCTCTACGCTGACGCGTTCCACGGAGTCGTTTCGCATCCGCACGAAGTCCGGGACGTCGCCGTCGAACCACTTGTCGACGTTGTGCAGCAGGACCTCCTCGCGCTCGTCCTCGTCATCGATGACCCGGGCTTCCCCCTGCACCATCACTCCTTTCAGGTCGCTGTAGCTTTCGCCGGAGTCGACGACGCCTGCACCCACTCCTGTCTCCCTGACGTTCCTGACCTTCACGCTTTCGAGGTCTGTGTCGAAGTACAGGCTTCCGTCCATGTAAGCGTGCCAGACGGGGGAGACGTGCGGCATACCGTCCGGCGAGTACGTGGCGAACCGCATCGGGATCGTCTGTTCCAGGAGGCTGTCTCGTTCCTCCTCCGTCATCGTTATCGAGTCGTGCATACGGGGCGTTACGTGTACCCTGTAGATAAATCTCGGTGCCGCGTATCGCGGCGGAAACCCGAATCAACGTAAGTGGAGTGTTCAGCAGCTTTATATCCGACAACGTGCATCTACATCCAGTATGGAGCTAGAAGACGTAGACACGGTAGCGGTGCTGGGAGCAGGCGCCATGGGCCACGGCATCGCCGAAGTAGCCGCTCTCGCGGGCTACCAGGTGAACCTCCGCGACATCAACGAAGAGCTCGTAGAGAAGGGATACGACGACATCGAATGGAGCCTCAACAAGCTAGCGGAGAAGGAACAGATTACCGAGGAGGACGCCGAATCCGCGCTCAACCGAGTCACCCCAATCGTCGACATGGGTGAAGCCGTCGGAGACGCCGACTTCGTGATAGAGGCGGTGCCGGAGAAGATGGAGATAAAACGCGAAGTCTGGGGTGAAGCCGACGCGGAAGCACCCGAAGACGCAGTGTTCGCCACCAACACGTCGTCGCTCAGCATCACCGAGATAAGCGAAGCCACCGACCGCCCCGAGCAGTTCTGCGGCATGCATTTCTTCAACCCACCCATCCGGATGGACCTCGTCGAGGTCATCCGCGGCGACCACACAGACGACGACACCATGGATCTGACGGAGGAGCTCGCCGAGGACTTCGGCAAGACCCCCGTCCGGGTGCGCAAAGACAGCCCGGGCTTCATCGTCAACCGCGCGCTCGTCCCATTGATGAACGAGGTCGCGTGGCTCGTCAACGACGACGAGTACACCATCGAGACCGTGGACTCCACGTCGAAGTTCGGCATGGGCCTCCCCATGGGTTCGTTCGAGCTCGCCGACTACGTCGGCATCGACGTCGTCTACGACGTCTTAGAGTACATCCACGACGTCCTCGGAGACACCTACGAACCCAGCCCCCTCCTCAGCCAGAAGGTCGAAGCCGAGGAGCTCGGACAGAAGACAGGGAAAGGATTCTACAGCTACGAAGACGGCGACGCCGTCGACATCCCCAACGACGAGATAGACGAGGACCTGACGGAGCTGCTCGTAGCAGTGATGGCGAACGAGGTAGCCAGGCTCGTCGGCGAAGACGTCGCCGACCCCGCGGAGATAGACGAAGCCGTGAAACTCGGCGCCGCCTTCCCAGACGGCCCCGCGAAGATAGCCGACGAACACGGACTCGAACAACTCTACGAGGTCCTCGAAGAACGGTACGATGAAACCGATAAGGCGCGGTACAAACCCAGCGAACACCTCAAGGAGATAGCGGAGGAAGAAGGCGGGTTCTACGGTGAAGCCGACGACGCCGCGGTAGAGTACGACAACCTATCGGTCGAGGTCGACGGATACGTAGGACACGTCGAGATCGACCGCCCGCACCGGATGAACACCATCAACCTCGAGCTCATCGACGAGCTCGACCAGGTCGTCGACGAGTTCGAGAGCGAGGAACGCGACGTCCGATGCATGTTGATCACCGGCGCAGGAGACAAAGCCTTCAGCGCCGGCGCCGACGTCCAGTCGACGGCGGCAGGCGGCGCCGACAAGATGAAAGGCATGGACCTCAGCCGGAAGGGCAAAGAGACCTTCGGCCGCCTCGAACGCACCTCGTTCCCCGTCGTCGCAGCCATCGACGGCTTCTGCCTCGGCGGAGGCTTCGAGCTCGCATGCTGCGCCGACATACGCATCGCCTCGGAACGCAGCGAGATCGGACTCCCCGAACACAACCTCGGCCTACTGCCCGGATGGGGCGGCACCCAGCGACTGATGCGCATCGTCGGCATGGGCCGCGCCAAGGAGGTCGTCTTCACCGCCGACCGATACGACCCCGAGACGATGTACGACTACGGCTTCATCAACGAGGTCGTCGACAACGAGGAGTTCGAGGACCGGGCGTGGGAGCAAGCCCGCGACCTCGCCGCCGGCCCGCCGATATCGCAGGCGTTGACGAAGCAGGCGATGATCAAAGGCTGGGACGACGTCGACAGCGGCCTCGAGCTCGAGACACAGGCGTTCGGCCACCTCCTCGACACCGACGACCTCACCGAAGGCGTGATGGCGTTCATGCAGGACAGGGAACCGGAGTTCGAAGGGGAGTAAAGGACAGCAGTACATACACCACCGAAGCTTTTCCAACCATCACCTCCTTAGAGAATCCATGGACTTCTCCATGACTCAGGAACAACGACAGATACGCGACCAGGTGTCGGAGTTCGTCGACGAGGAGATACGGCCACGGGTGAAGGAGGTAGTTGGGGCCGCATCCGGCATCTGTGGCGTCGCCTCGGCGCCGGCGCGACCCGACTCACCGAAGAATCGGCCGCCCGATCGTCCCGCCGCTCGCACGGTGCCGCAGCCCGGGGAGACTCCCTGGTTGAGGGGTTGACCGCTCTATCCCGGAAGCGGCGACGACCCTTCAGCTCGTCCGCCGGTACATAAGGAGCCATCCATCTGGTGCAGCAGTGATTACCTCCTGTAGCTGCTCCGGAAGTGCATGTCTGTGGTACGGAGCGACGCCGACTTCGAGAGCGCCGGGTCGCAGTGTGCCGCGTGGCTCTACGAGCCATCCGACGTCGAGGACCCACCCGTCGTCGTGATGGCGCACGGCTTCGGAGGGGAGCGGGACGCGCGGCTGCCGGCGTTCGCCGAGCGGTTCGCCGAGGCTGGGTTCGCAGTCCTGCTGTTCGACTACCGCGGCTTCGGTGATAGCGACGGCGAACCGAAGCACGTGATCTCGGGGAAACGACACGTGGCGGACTACCGTGCCGCGCTCGATCACGTCAGGACGCTCGACACCGTAGAAGGCGACCGCGTGGCTCTGTGGGGGACCTCCTTCAGCGGCGGTCACGCGATCCGGACCGCGGCCTTGGATGGCGACGTCGAGGCGGTGGTCGCCCAGGTGCCGTTCTCGGACGGCCTCCGGAACGCGGTCCACTTGGTCCGGCAGTGCGGCCTCGACTACCTCCTCGGAGCCACGACGAGCATCGTCCGGGAGGCGGGCAGAATCTTGACGACACGGGACCCCTTCTATGTGCCGATCGTCTCGGACCCCGACGACTTCGGCGTGCTCAACACCCCCGACGCGAAGCCGGGGTATCACTCGCTGATACCCGATGGCCGGGAGGACGATTTCGACAACGAGTGTGCCGCGCGAATCCTCGCTACAGTTGCGTTCTACCGGCCGATCTCCGTAGCACCGGAGGTCGACTGTCCGGTGTACGTCGCCGAGGCGACCGAGGACAGCATCATCCCGACGTCCTCGGTCGAACGACTGGTCGACCGTCTAGACGACGTCGAGCACGACCGCTACCCGGTCGGTCACTTCGATCCCTACACTGGCGAAACCTTCGAACGCATCGTCGAGGCCGAGCGGGCCTTCCTCGAGCGCTACCTGCGCACAGAGGACACGAGCACGACCTCGCGGACCGGTGAGGAGAAAGCTACAAGGTCGGACTGACCCTTCACTGAGATATGGACTTCGCGCTCTCGCAGGAACAACGCCAGATACAGGACCTCGTGTCGGAGTTCGTCGACGAAGAGATAGCTCCCCGCGCCAAGGAGATAGACGAGAGAGACGAGTTCCCCGAGGACCTCGTGGAGGAGATGGCGGAGCTCGGGTTGATGGGGATGCCGTTCCCCGAGGAGTACGGCGGCAGCGGCCTCGACTACCACAGCTACGCCATCGGCGTCGAGGAGATAAGCAGGGGCAGCGGAGGTCTCGGCACCGTCGTCGCCGCCCACACCTCGCTCGCCGCCGCCATGGTGGAGAGCTTCGGAGACGAGGAACAGAAGAACGAGTACCTCGTCCCGCTGGCGGAAGGCAGCGAGATAGGTGCTTTCGCGCTGTCGGAGGCGAACGCCGGCAGCGACGTACCCGCGATGGAGACCACCGCCGAGAAAGAAGACGACGAGTACGTCGTCGACGGTGGTAAGCTCTGGATATCTAACGGCAGCGTCGCCGACACCGTCGTAGTGTTCGCGAAGACACAGCCGGAGGAGGGTGCCCGCGGTATCTCGGCGTTCGTAGCGCGGCCTGACGAGGACGACGGCTTCCACGTGGAGGGCACGGAGGACAAGCTAGGGGACAAGGGCTGTCCGACGGCTGAGCTCAGGTTCGATGGCATGCGGCTGCCGGAGAGCCGGAGGCTGGGGGAGGAAGGCGAGGGCCTGAAGCAGGCGTTGAAGACCCTGAACGCCGGACGGATCACCATCGCCGCTCGTTCGGTGGGTATCGCCCGCGCCGCCCTCGACTCCGCATTCGAGTACGCGCACCAGAGGGAGCAGTTCGATCAGAAGATAGCGGATTTCCAGGCCATCCAGCACAAGCTAGCGGACATGGACACCAAGGTCTCAGCGGCGAAGATGCTGATGCACCGCGCCGCCGACAGGAAGATACGCGGCGAGAGCTACGTCAAAGAATCCGCGCAGGCGAAGCTCTACGCCAGCGAGGTAAGTCGGGAGGTCGCGAACGAAGGCATCCAGATACACGGCGGCTACGGCTACGTCAAGGACTTCCCCGCCGAACGCTACCTCAGGGACGCGAAGATCAACGAGATATACGAGGGCACCAGCGAGGTCCTCAGGAACACCATCGCAGACCGGATGGCGGAGCGGAGATAGACTGCATATCTCATCCGCATAACTACTTTCTGGCGGGCAGACGAAGCAACGGCCGATGGAAGATGCAGAACCAGACGTCTGGGTGCGCGGCCGTGGGGAACCCGAGGTCGCGGT
>JAQZDA010000045.1 GCA_028751075.1 Euryarchaeota archaeon Ods02
CGCTCTACCAACTGAGCTACGACGGCTCGACACCAAGTAACCCACGCGGGCTTTAGGCTCTTTCCATCTCCATCGAACCACGCGACACCGACGTCTCCCGACGTCACGACACAACTGTAAAGACGGAGGCCGTCGAAGGCAGGCCGATGAGCTACGACCTCGTGGAGAAGTCACTGGACTCCGACACCCTCGAGGAGTTCGAACGCCGCGCGAAATCCCAAGGCGAGTTCCTCAAAAACGAGATAAGAAACCACGAACTCGACAACGACGACTTCACCGTCGGACTCGAGATAGAGCTCTACGGCGTCGACGCCGCCGACCGACTCACGAAGCTCGACTCCCATCTGTTCGACGCCGCCGACCGAATCAACAAGGAGCTCGGACTCCACAACGCCGAGATAAACAGCCGACCCACGGTTCTCGGCGAACGCGGGCTCCGGAGCCAGGAACAACAGATAACCGAGCTGCTGGAAGCCGCCGACGAAGCCCTGTCCGACGACCAGGAGCTAGTTCTCGACGCCATGTGGACCATCCCACCGGAGCAAGGAAGCCTGGAGTACCTGTCGTCCACCCACGAGGAAGGAGGCATCGAAGTAGCCGTGAACATGCGTGAGAACCGCCGGTACTACGCCATCGACAGCTACTACGTCGACCTCGTCGACGACGTCGAGATAGAAGTCCCCGGCGTCCACCGCAGCTTCCCCACCATACTCCCCGAGAGCCTCGCCACCTCCATCCAGCCGCATCTCCAGGTCCCCGTCGCCGACGACATGCCCGCGTACTACAACACCGCCATCCGCACCATGGCGCCGATACTGGCCATCTCCACGAACTCGCCGTTCATGCCGCCCGACCTCTACACCGAGGAGATAGAACCCAGCGAGACAGATCACGAGCTACGTATCTGGGCGTTCGAACAGAGCGTCAACGTCGAAGGCGACGAGAAGGTGAAGTTCCCCGGCGACATCACGAGGACGGAGGACGTCGTCGACCGAGTGCTCGAAGACAGAACCTACAGCCCGTTCCTCCGAGAATGGGTGGACGACGACGAACAGGTGGGTGAAGAGAGCTACACCGACGAGTTCTGGGAGTTCGAGTTCAAACGCGGCACCTACTGGCGGTGGCTGCGAACGGTGATCGGCGGCGAAAGCATCGGCGAAGGCAACACCGAACGCAGCATACGTATCGAGTACCGGCCGCTCCCCACTCAGCCTACGGCGCGCGACAACGTCGCACTCCAGGCGTTCACAGCAGGCGCCGTCACAGGCCTCGTCTCCGACAGCCACCCCGTCACCGAGCTACCGTGGGAGACCAGTCGTGAGAGCTTCTACAACGCAGTCCGAGACGGAGTCGACGCCGAACTACACTGGATAGACGAAGAAGGCGACCACACCACCGACAGTGAGGAGATATACGATGAGCTATTCAGGTACGCGGAGAAGGGTCTGGAGGAACACGGCGTCAGCGACTCCACCGTGGAGAGATATCTGGAGCCGCTGAAACACCGGTGGCGGAACAGGATGACGCCTAGCAAGTGGAAGATACAGCGGGTGGAGGAAGCGATGGAAGACGGTAGATCGTTCGAGGAAGCCGTACACGAGATGCAGCGCGAGTACATCCAACGCAGCGGACTCGAGGGTTCGTTCGCCGACTGGATACAGGATGACTGAACACCGAGAGACCGCGGAAGAAGCGCTCGAAGAGCTTTCTCCAGACGAAGGAGAACGCCGGCGGATGCAGGAGGCGTACGAGTCCATCCGCGACCGAGCGCTGGAAGACCTCGAAGAGTACGACTTCGAAGCCCAGGTGACGCTCGTCGGAAGCGCGGCACGAGACACCTGGCTCGAAGGCGACCGAGACATCGACGTCTTCCTCCTCCTTCCCCCGTATCTCGACCGCAAGGAGTTCCAGGAGATCGGATTAGAAGTCGGCCAGGCTGTGTTCCCCGACGGACGCGTCGAGTACGCGGAACACCCATACGTACAGGGCGTCGAAGACGGATACGACGTCGACGTCGTACCCTGTTACAGCCTCGACGACGCCAGCGAGGTGCAGAGCGCCGTCGACAGGACGCCGTTTCATCCGGAGTACGTCGAAAGAGAGCGGTTCGAGGGCTTCAGCGACGAAGCCCGCCTGTTGAAGGCGTTCTGCCGAGGCGCTGGAGTCTACGGAAGCGACCTACGAACCCATGGTTTCGGCGGCTACCTCTGCGAGCTCCTCGTCCTTCACTACGGAGGCTTCCAGGAGGTCGTCGAAGCGGCAGCCGACTGGACGCCACAGGTAGTGATAGAGTTCCAGACAGCGGAACGCAGCCACGACGACCCACTCGTCGTCGTCGACCCCGTGGACGCCGAACGCAACGTCGCCAGCGTCGTCAGCGAGGACTCCCTCGCCACCCTGATACACCATAGTAGGCAGTGGCTTGAGAACCCAGCGACCGAGGCGTTCGACGTCGAAGAACCCATACCTGTCTCGGAGGAGGAGCTCCGGAGCTACGTCGAAGGACGTGACACCTACCTCGCCGCCTGGGTGTTCCAGGCGCCGGACGTCGTCGAAGACCAGCTGTATCCCCAGCTCCGGAAGACCGAGACCTCGCTGGTGGAAGAGCTAGAAAGACAGGGGTTCGACGTCATCCGTTCCCACGTCTTCGCCGACGACAGAGCGACTCTGCTGGTGGAGGCGAACGTAGGCCGTCAGTCGAAGGTGGAACGCCACGAAGGCCCGCCGGTGTACGTGGAAGAACACGCCGACGAGTTCTACAGGAAGTACGAGGACAGCGACGACGTCGTCGGCCCCTACATAGACGACGGACGGTACGTCGTCGAACGCCCGCGGCGGTACACGTCGATAGAGGAGTTCCTCGAGAGCGACGCCGTCTTCGATCTCGCGTTAGGGCAGAACCTCGAACGAGAGATAGAACGGGGTTACGACGTCATCGTCGACGAAGAGCTGACCTCGTTACTGGATGAGTTCGCGGTCGAGCTAGCGAGCCATCTTCGACCTGGGCTGTAGAGATCTCCAGAGCCCGCGGAGGTTCCCCGTCAGCCGAACTTCAGCCAGCTTCCTTCGTCTTCCTCTTCGGGGAACTCGACGTCGTAGACCTCGAGCGGGCGTTGCTCGCCGTCGCTGGTGTACGCCCGCCAGCAGTCGCTGTCGTACGGTGGATACAGCATCACGTGGACGCGGCCGCGGTTGGCGAAACGCGTGTAGTCCTCGCTAGTGGGTTCACCGCCGTCGGGGTTCGACGCTACGGTTCCGACGATGGAGCTGCTGCGGGGGAGGACGTCGACGCCGAGCACGCGGAAGACGTCGGCGGGCTTCGACTCCGGAACGTAGACCACCTCCGTCAGCACCTCACCGTCAACGTCGACGTCTCCATCATATAAGGGGGCGTCTTCTCCATCTACGCCACCGTTTCCACCGTCCTGTTCGATATCTAGCTCCGGCGCCGGCACCGAACGTAGATGTGCGACGAACTTCTCGGGATCGAGGTCCTCCGCGGAAGCCAGAGCTGTCTCTAGCGTCTCCCTCGCGATACCGACTACATCGGTCATACAGGATACAGGAGCGCGGCATCCATAAGTCCATCACACCCTGATCCAGGGCCGCCACCACAACGTCTATCAGATACCGCCACCCATCTACGTCTATGGTACTGAAGGAGTCCGACCTGGCGGTTCTGGAGCGAGGCGACCCCGCGCCGAAGTTCGAGCTACCCGGAGTCGACGGCGGAACCCACTCGCTGGAGGACTTCAGGGAGTACGAAGCCCTACTCTTGGTGTTCACCTGCAACCACTGTCCCTACGCGAAGGCGAAGTTCGAAGCCCTGAACTCCATCGCCGAGGACTACAGCGAGGTAGCGGTCGTCGGCGTCAACCCCAACGACACCGAGGACTACCCCGAAGACAGCTTCGAGATGATGGAGGCCCTGGTGGAGGAAGGCACCATCCGGTACGACCACTACCTCCGCGACGAAACCCAGGAGGTAGCGCGGAGGTACGGCGCCGTCTGCACACCCGACCCCTACCTGTTCAGGAACGACGACGGCGAGTTCCGGCTCGCCTACCACGGCCGGCTCGACGACGCGATGGACCCAGAGGAGGAACCCAGCGAGGAACCAGGGTTCGAGATGCGTGGCGCCATCGAGACGGTGCTCGACGGAGACGAAGTCCCCGGAGACTGGCCGCCGTCACAGGGCTGTTCCATCAAGTGGCGTGACGACTGAGTTCAGGTGGGAACACTGCCCCGGACCGGAACACATCCTTCCGGCGGGACCACTGCCTCCGGACTCGCACACTGACTACGAAGAAGAGCGAGCGACTTCGGCTGCCAGCCGTCACCTGCCTTCGTAGATGGCTTCTATATCGTCGTCGTACCTGTCGCGGATGTTCCTCCGTTTCTTCTTCAGGGTCGGAGTCAGGAGGTCGTCGTCCTCCGTCCACTCCTCCGCTACCACGGCGTAGTCCTTGATCCGTTCGACGTCCTCGAACCCAGAGTTCGCCTCATCGACGGCTTCCTCCAGCAACGTCTGCACGCGCTCGAACTCCATCATCTCTTCGGGGTCTCGGGGTAGGTCGACGTCGTTCTCTCTCGCCCATCGGCGTAGCTCGTCGAACGCCGGCACCAGGAGCGCGCCGACGAACTTCCTATCGTCTCCGACGACCATGCACTGGTCCACATACCGGTTCTCGACTACGGCGTCCTCCAGGGGTTCGACTGCGACGTTCTTACCCGTCGACAGCACTACGAGGTTCTTGACGCGGTCGACGAACCGTAGGAAGCCACGGCTGTCGACCTCGACGACGTCTCCGGTGCGGAACCACGGGTCGCCGTCGCCGCCGTCGCTTTCGCGGAAGGCTTCCTCGGTCTCCTCCGGCATACCGAGGTAGCTGTCGAAGATGTTGTCTCCACGCACCAGGAGCTCTCCGAAGTCTCCTTCTTCTTCTCTTTCGTCTCCTACATCTCCGGCGAACTCGTCGCCGACCTCGCTACGGTCGAGATCTACCTCCACCTCCGACAGCGGCGGCCCCATGGTGCCGACCCTGGGTTCCTCTGGCGGCGTCAACGAGACCACGGGTGCGGACTCCGTCATCCCGTAGCCCTCCACCACCGGCAACCCCATGCCGAGGTAGGTGCGTGCGACGCCCTCCGGCAGGCTGCCGCCCGCTGACAGGAACACTTCTATCTCGCCACCTAGAGCTTCGCGGATACGGCTGTACACCAGTCTGTCGGCGACTCGCTCCTTCAAGCGTAGCGTCAACGGCGGGGTTCTGGTGTAGTAGGCGACTCCCGTGGGTTCCTCGCAGCCTTCGTAGAACCGCCAGACCTCCTGTCCGACGTCGACGGACCACTCGAAGACACGGCGTTTCACCGGGGACTCGGCGGTCTCCTCGACGACGGCGTCGTATATCTTCTCCAGCAGTCGGGGCACCGTCGCGATACCCGTGGGCTGGATTTCTTGGATGTCCTCCTTGAGCGCCTCGGGTTCCGTGCTTTCGGCGAAACCCATCGACGCACCCGCCGTCACCATGGCGAGCTCGCTGAACCGTTCGAAGGCGTGCGCGAGCGGTAGATACGCCAGCGACCGTATCTCACCGTCTAATACCGGCATCTCCTCGGGTTTGTCCGGCCTCGGCCCAAG
The DNA here is from genome assembly GCA_028751075.1 of Euryarchaeota archaeon Ods02. Taxonomy (GTDB): domain Archaea; phylum Halobacteriota; class Halobacteria; order Halobacteriales; family Halorutilaceae; genus JAQZDA01. The sequence goes on from JAQZDA010000045.1 coordinate 5,642, forward strand.
GCGCTTCCACATCTGGTTCACGCTGGACCTGAGGTTACGGTGAGTGAGTTCGACGCCCTTCGGCCTCCCCGTGGTGCCGGAAGTGTAGATGACGGTTGCGACGTCGTCGATGTCACCGTCATCCAGCCACTCCTCGAAGATTTCGTCGTCGTAGCAGTCGCGGCCTCGACGGTGTACCTCCCCAGCCGTGTAGACGTCGTCGCGCTGGAGGTAGTCCTCGGCGACCTCGTCGAGGACGACCAACCGCTCCAGCGATAGCTCGTCCTCGACCTCCAGAACTCGTTCCAGCAGCTCCTGGTTCTCCACGAC
>JAQZDA010000006.1 GCA_028751075.1 Euryarchaeota archaeon Ods02
CGAGGTCGCGGTCGTCGGCAGCATGCACGGCGACGAACCATCGGGTGCACGCGCCATCCACCGGCTGCTCGAACGCGACGTCGAGTACGACCGCGCGGTGAAGTACGTCGTCGCGAACCCGCCGGCGCTCGAACGAGGCGTCCGGTACGTCGACGTCGACATGAACCGCGTCTTCCCCGGCGACGTCGACAGCGGGGACCTCGAACGCAGGCTCGCGGCGCGGGTCTGCATGGAGACGCAGGGGTACACCACGCTGGCGCTGCACTCGACCCAGAGCACGCCGAAGCCGTTCGCACTGTTCAGCCGACACGACACCGACGTACTGAGGTGGGCGAGCAGGCTGCCGGTGGAGCACGCTGTCGACGAATCCCGGATTAGCGATGGGTCGTTCACGGGCTGCGGCGACGTCGTCAGCGTGGAATGCGGCTGTCAGGGCACCCCAGCCGCCACCGACACCGCGGTAGAAGTCGTCGAAGCCTTCCTCCAGGTCACCGGAGCCGCCGACACTGGCTACGTTTCGGAGGGAGAACCTGACTACTACGAGGTCTACGACCGCGTGGGCAAGGACCCCGACGTCGACTACAGCCTCAGGGTCGACAACTTCACCGAGGTCGGGGAAGGCACGGTGTACGCAACCCATTCCGTCGGCGAGCTAAAGGCGGAGGAGAGCTTCTACCCCGTGCTGATGTCCGAGGAAGGATACGAGGACGTCCTCGGGTACAAGGCCCGGAGGGTGGCGGGGTCGCTGGAGGAGGCGATGGAGCACTTCAAATGAAGGGTGGGGGGGGGAGGAGGAGTCCGGCGTCGGAGTTAAAGCATCGGCAGACATCTACAGCGCCATGCGCATAACCTCGGTCACCCAGCACCACGTCTCGCATTCGATGGACGGCAGCTACAGCCCAGTCTGGATCCCCGGCTATCCACAGGGCACCAACGAGGCGGAGGTCTTCGAGATAGAGACAGACGAAGGCATCACCGGCTGGGCGGCGTCGCCGTCTTTCGCCGGCGGCTTCAGCTGCGAGGAACAGCTGTCGCTGATACTCCTGGGGCAGGATCCACACGACCTCAAGGGCATCAGGAGGAAGCTCCGTAGCTTCGACCTCCTGGGGCCGCGGCCCTGGCACCTCGAGATGGCGTTATGGGACATCATCGGCAAAGACGCGGGGAAACCCGTGTACGAGCTACTCGGCGGCACCCGGAGGGAGATACCAGTCTACGCCTCCACCGGCGAACACAAATCCGTCGACGACCGCCTGGAGTACGTGGAAGACCGCGTCGACGAAGGCGTCGAGGCTGTGAAGCTCCGGATGAGCCGGCCGCGCTTGGAGGACGACCTCGAGGTCGCCCGCCGCGTCCGCGGAGAGTACCCCGACCTGGGGTTGATGTTCGACCCCAACATCGGGTGGAAGGCGAGGCTCGTCGAAGACGGCCGCACCTGGAGCTTCAGCGAAGCGGTGAAGGCGGGGAAGGCGCTCGCGGAGCTCGACGCCATCTGGCTGGAGGAGCCGCTGCCCCGTCACGACTACAGGGACTACCGCCGCCTCCGGGAGAAGGTCGACGTACCCATAGCCGGCGGCGAGTTCACCGACGGCGTCCACGAGCTAAGGGAGCTCCTCCGGCACGACAGCGTCGACATCGTGCAGCCCGACTGCTCGATAGCCTGCGGACTCGGCGAAGCCAAGAGCATCGCCGACCAGGCGGAACGCGAAGGCAAGAGCTACACCCCACATAGCTGGACGAACGGCCTCGGACTCATCGCCAACCTCCACGTCGCCGCTGCGACTGAGGCCGAGTGGTTCGAGTACCCCTACGAACCGCCGTTCGTTCCGGAAGCCCGTGACTTCTTCCTAGAGGAACCACTCGTGCACGAGGACGGCGTGGTCCAGCCGCCTGAGGAACCAGGTCTCGGCGTCGAGGTGGACCGGTCGGTGCTCGAAGACTGAAGACATACCTTGAGATCAGGTGGAGGAACCGCTGTAAAAGGTGAAGGAACCGCTGTAAACCTTCACTCGGTCCTCAGGACGACGTCTCCCAGCTCCGCTCCTGCGACGTCGTCGAGCAGCCGTCTGCAGAGGTGGACGTCGTCTTCCACGGAACCCCGTCGTGCGACTTCGACGCGGCCGTCGTGCGGCACGAACTCCACGTCGTCGGACTCCTCCACGAAGGATTCGACGGAGTCCTCGGTGTCGCCGCCTACGTCCACGACGTTGAACGCTCCGTCGTGGTACTGCAGCAGGGTATCACCATCTAAGTCGACGTCGACGAACCCTGCGTCTCCGGCGGCGTGAGCGGCGAAGACCTTCCTTGCTTCCTCTGGCTCGGGTTCCGCTGTCTTGGATTCCACGTTCCAGGCTACCTCTTCTCTGACGTCTGGGGTGTACCTGCTGTAGTCGGGGTCTCCGTGGCAGCTGCTGCAGACCACCATCTCCACCACTCCCCCGACGTCTATCTCCGTCGCCGTCTCGTCCGTTATCTCTTCTCCGCAGTCGAAGCACTCCATCGAGGTAAGCCACGGCTACGAGAGGTTTAACTCCGTCGCCTCGGAGTCTAACCCGGGTCTACCGTCCGTACGTGTTCGACAAATGTTGACATAAATCAAAAGCGATATACCCGCACCTCACCCCAGTTCCGTCTATGAAGTTCAACTTCGTCGAGAGCGATGAACACAAGATGATCCGCGAGACGGTGGAGCAGATCGCGGACGACTACGAGGACGAGTACTGGCAGGAGGTCGAACAGGGCGCGGAACCCACGGAGTTCTGGAACGACTGCGCCGACGCCGGCTTCCTCGGCACAGCTATCGACGAGGAGTACGGCGGCGAAGGCATGGGGCTGGAGGAGTTCGCGATGGTGACCGAGGAGTTCAGCGCGAACGGCTGCCTCGGCGTCGAGATGCTGTTCGTCGTCAACGTCGTCTTCGGAGCGGTGACGCTTCAGGCTAACGGCAGCGAGGAGCAGAAGGAGGAGTACATCCCCGGCATCGTCGACGGTGACCTAAACTGGGCGATGGCGTTGACGGAACCCAACGCCGGACACAACGCCCCCGAGATGGAGACCATCGCGGAGGAGGACGACGGCGAGTACGTCATCAACGGTTCGAAGCAGTGGATCAGCGGCGTCGAGAAAGCCGACAAGATGCTTCTCGCTGCCCGCACCACACCCGTTGAAGAAGCCAGCAAACGTACGATGGGCGTCACCCTGTTCCTCGTCGACCCCCAGGATTCGAACATCGAACGACGTGAGCTCGACGTCGGCATTCCGACTCCGGAGAAGCAGTTCGAGCTAAGCATCGACAACTACGTAGCGCAGGAGGAGGACATCGTCGGCACCAAGGGAATGGGTATCTACCACCTGTTCGACACCCTCAACCCCGAACGTTTGATCGGCTCGAGCGGCGCCATCGGAATCGGCCGATGCGCTCTCGACAGAGCTATCGACTACGCCAACAACCGCGAGGTCTTCGACGGACCTATCGGCCAGTACCAGGGGCTCCAGCACCCCATCGCCGAAGCCTACAGCGAGCTCCACGGCAGCCGAGAGCTCGTACGCAAAGCCGCCCGCATGCAGGACGAGGACTACGACCCAAGAGAGGTCGCCGAAGTCAGTAATATGGCGAAGCTCCGCGCCAGCGAAGCCGGTCACGAAGCCTGCGACGTCGCATTACAGACCCACGGAGGCAACGGCTTCAGCAGGGAGTACGCCGTAATCGAGATGTGGAAAGGCACCCGTCTCGCCAAGACCGCGCCCGGCAGCAGCGAGATGATGAAGAACTTCATCGCCGAACACACCCTCGACATGCCCAGGTCGTACTGAAGACGAAGATAAGAACGTTCTGCGTCAACCCTGATTCTCTCGGTGGTACGCGAGCGCCGTGTGGACGTCGCCTAACGACAGGTCGGGGTAGAGCTCGGTGATCTCGTCCGGACCGTATCCGCTGTGCTCGTACGCCTTCGCCACGTCGACCACCCGGATGCCCGTACCCTCTAAGGTAGGTGCTCCATCGCTGTGTTCTTCGTCCTCCACTACACGCATACAAGATAGTACGTCCGCCTCGACTTATGGCTTCGGGGGAGACTGAGATACAACAGAAACTACAGTGAAATAACAGGTTGTCCTGGGGTACCGGATACGACGATGTAACGTTGATATGGCGGGGTAGACTGGTTGGGGTGGCTAAACCTCTATATGGTGTAGTTACGTAGACCGTGTATGGTGGTGTACGAAGTGTGGAATTTCGACGTTCCGCCGGGTGAAGCTGTTGGACCTTATGAAGGTTCTGAAGGTGTTGCGGTTGGGCCACCGGAGTGTCCGCCGGGACATACTTGTAGATTGTAGATTCCTCTTGACCGCTGGCGAGAAACCGCGGCCTCCTGTCCTAGCTCCTCCTCACGAACTCCAGCACGTGCTCCGCCACCCTTTCGCCGGCGTCCTCCTGCAGGAAGTGCGCGGCGTCCTCTATGTAGACCTCCGGCTGCTCCCTGCTGACGGGGATGACGCTCCGTAGCTCCTCCGCCGCCGGCGGCCCCGTGATAGGGTCGTCCTCGCTGAACAGCACGAACGTGGGTTTCTCCCAGTCCTCGAACGTCTCCCGCGCCCGCCGTATCCTTTCGGCGCCGTCCATCTCGGGGTCGGTGGGCACACGCAGCGGTAGCTCGAGAGCGCCCGCCTGATGCTCGGCAGTGGGGAACGGCGCCTCGTACGCCTCTTTCACCTCCTCCGACAGAGTGGTGACGCAGCCTTGATCTACCATGTATCCGATCGGTAGCTCTCTGCTGGCTTCGACGAAGCTCCGGAACTGCAGCCACTCCTCCGGCATCGGCTGCGTACCGTCCGGTAGACCGGTGTTCATCGGAACGAGGCGTCGGAACCTGTCGGGGTTCTCCGCCGCCGCGGTGAGGCCGAGTATGCCGCCCCAGTCCTGCGCCACCAGGGTCACGCCGTCGAGATCCAGCTCCTCGACGAAACCCTCGACGGCGCCGTAGAGGCTGTCGAAGCTGTAGTCCTCCTGGTTCGTCCATTTGTCGCTGCGGCCGAAGCCCGGGAGGTCCGGCGCCAGCACCCGTCCCTCTTCGGCGAGCGGCGGTATCATCTTCCGGTAGAGGTAGCTCCAGCTGGGTTCGCCGTGGAGGCAGAGGAAGGTCTCCTCCGCGTCCTCCCTGCCTTCGTCGACGTAGTGCAGGCGGGTGTCGTCGACCTCTACGTAGTTCGGGTCGAACGGATAGCCCGGCAGATCTCTGAACCGGTCGTCGGGGGTGCGGACGGTGTCCATAGGGGTTGAACGTGGAGAACGCGGGAAAAGGTTAGGCAGGCTGAGTCCGGCTTCCGTCTACAGCTCTTCGCTGCTCTCCAGCGTGCCGATGCGTTCTTCGGCGTCTTCTTCGAGCTTGTACCGTTGGACCTTCTGGGTGGCGCTGCGGGGTAGTTCGTCGACGAAGAAGATCCTTCGGGGGTGTGCGTAGGTTGCGACGTGGTCGAGGGTGAACTCCCGTAGCTCGCTTTCGCTGTACATCGTCAGCTCTTCGGCGCCTTCTTCGAGCACGACGAAGGCGACGGGTGCTTCGCCTTTGATCTCGTGGGGTGCGGCGACGACGGCGGCTTCGGCGACGTCGGGGTGTTCGTACAAGGCGTTCTCGACTTCGGCGGGGTAGATGTTCTCGCCTCCGGCGATTATCATGTCGTCGGCGCGGTCGACCATCCAGAAGTAGCCGTCCTCGTCGACGCGCGCTATGTCGTCGGTGTAGAACCAATCCTCGTCGTCGAAGACCTCGGCGTTCTTCTCCGGCATCTCGTAGTAACCCTCGAATATCTGGCTGCCCCTCACAGCTATCTCGCCGGTCGCCTCGGTCTCGGGGTCGTCGAACTCCAGCGACCCTTCTATCTTGCCGCGGGGTTCGAGGTCCTCGGGGCCGACCCTTGTTTCACGGGTTTGAGGGTCTACGAGCTTGACATCGAGGTTGGGGACGGGTAAGCCGATGCAGCCGGCGGACTTCTGGATTCCCCGTGTGGGTTCCGCGGTGCCGGCGGGTCCGGTCTCCGTCATGCCCCAGCCTTCGATCATGTTGACGTTCCACTCCTTCTCTATCTTCTTCTGGGTGTCCTCGGCGAGCGGGGCGGCGGCGCAGACGACGTACTCCAGCGACGACACGTCGTACTCTTCGGGGTCTTTGCTGTACTCCCGGTACATCATGTTGTACATCGCGGGGACGCCGGCGAACGCCGTGAGCTCGTTGTCGTCGATGGCGTTCAACATGGATGCGGGGTTCGGTATCGCCTGCATCACCATGCTTGCGCCGCAGTAGAGGAAAGACCCCATGAGGGCGTTCAAGCCGTAGATATGGAACAAAGGCAGGATGAGGAGTACGCTGTCGTCGGGGTCGATGGGGAGTCCACCGCTGGAGTAGCTTTCGATCGTCGTCAACAGGGACTCGTGGGTGTGGAGCACGCCCTTGGGGTCGCCGGTGGTGCCGCTGGTGTACGGCTGCACGGCGACGTCGTCGAACTCGCGTTCCGGACGATCTAGCTCGGTGGAGGCGTCTTCGAGCCGGCTGTCCCAGTCCTCCGCCGGCGACTCTTCGTCGGCTTGCGGACGGTACAGGCGTTCGACGTCGGTGGCTTCGTAGAGGTCCTCGCTCTCGTCGGCGAGGTTCCGGCTGGAGACCACGGACTCGATGCCGGCGTTCTCGACGACGTACACCAAGGTGTCGGGGTCCATCCGGAGGTTCAATGGGACGGCGACTGCGCCTGCGTTGATGGCGCCGAAGTAGGCGACGGGGAACAGGGGTTCGTTCGGCACCAGGAGTCCGACGCGGTCACCTGGTTCGACGCCGTCTTCGATCAGTACGTTCGCAGCCTCTTTCACCTTGGTGTAGAACTCCTCGTAGCTGAGGTCCTGTCCGTAGAACGAGAACGCGGTCTTGTCGCCGTACCTGTGTGCACCCATCGCCGGCAAGTCACCGAGATGCCTCAGGGGTTCGCCGTCGTAGTACTCCATCTTGTGTCAGACTGGGGCGGAGACACCGCATAAAGCTTACTTTAGACCCGCCAACGTAGGTAAACCACGACATAGTTCATAAACAGTTATTACCTACAATGCCCCATGGTGTCGTATGGCAGACGAGGACGAACTCAGAGAGCAGCTGACAGACGCGTTCAGTGGAGCAGACTACCCCGTGAACAGCCCGATGGACCTCGTTCCCGCCCTCCCCGAGGGACCGGAGACGACGTTCAGCAGCGGCGACTTCGAGATGACCGCGATGGAGCTGAACACGCAGGCCAGCGGCGCCGCGAACTTCCCCTACGACAGCGTAGAGGAGCTCGTCGACGAGATCATCGAAGGCCTGTACGACGAAGGCTACCTCGAGTAAAACCGTAGAGACGACGAACCGATTCTCTGGATACCTAAACCCTGTAGCCGCTGCTCTACCACAGACGCAGCCGCATATTCAGGTGGTTACTCTAACTGGAAAGACTCTCTCGAACAAAGGGGGTCTGTCTCGGTCAATAAGGTCAGTCGTCGGCGACCGCGGGGGAACCCACGTCGCCGCCGTCGAAGCCCGGACGCTGTATCCACAGGTCGCCGTAGAACTCGTCCTGCTCAAGCTCGATCAATCCGTCGGAGGCGAGGAACATCAACGCGACGTAGCATGTGGCGTACGCCCGTCGCTCCGCCGGCGCCACCTCCGCGTACAGGAGCTCGTCCCGGTGTTCGAACTCCTCCTGGATCAGCTGCCACACCTCGTCTCGCCAGCTCTCGATGTCGTCTTCGTGAGTCGTCTGGATGGCGTCCTCCGTCGTCGGCTCCATCCAGTCGTCGTGGAAACCCACGCCGCCGTCGTCGGAGGTGTCGTACTCCCGGCTCTCCTTCCACCAGCTACCGCGCTCCCGCTCACGGAGCTCGCGAATCAGCTCGTCGAGGGTCTCCGGCTTCGACCTGTCGCGCACCCTCCGCCTCCGGAGCCTGCGTTCGAACTCCCGCTCGAGGTCGTCCACGACTCCGTTGTCCACCGGCGCCCCAGCTTCGAGCTCTACGTCGCTGCCGAGCCCTCTACCCCACTCGTCCTCCCAGCCGTCCTCCGCGTCGTCGTCTTCGGGGTCGGCGTCGACGACGTAGTCGCTCTTCATCCGCAGCAGTATCGATGCGTACAGGATGCCGCGGCCGGTGCGGGCGAGATCGCCTTCGTCGAGGCGTTCGAGGAACTTGTCCGTCACCCGCATGATGTCGATGTCCCAGGGATCTATCTCGCCGTCGCGGGCGAGGTCGACGAGGACGTCGACGGGTTCAGTCTGCTGCCGCGCCTTCGGCGTCGCCGCCGTCATTGGCCTTCACCCCCGTTACACGTGATACGTTGTCGTGCTGCATGGTGACGCCGACGATGCGGTCGGCTTTCTCCACCATGTTAGAACGGTGGCTTATGACGACGAACTGGGTGTCGTCGGCGATGTCGTCGATCATCTGAGCCACCTTCTCCACGTTGACGGCGTCGAGGGATTCGTCGACCTCGTCGAAGAAGTAGAACGGCGCAGGCGTGTACCTCTGGATGGCGAAGATGAACGAAAGCGCCGTCAAGGACTTCTCGCCGCCGCTCATCGACTCCAGGCGTTCCACGGGTTTGTCCGCGGGCTTAGCCTCGATGGTCATCCCGCTCTCGAACGGCTCCTCGGGGTCGTCTAACACGAGGGAACCCGTGCCGTCCGACAGCTCCTCGAACACCTCCTGGAAGAACCCGTCGATGGCGGTGAACGCCTCCATGAACTTCTCCTCCTTACGTTGCTCGTACTCCTCGATGCGGTCGATGATACCCTGCTTCTCCTCCTCCAGAGTCTCCTTCCGGTCGACGAGGTCGTCGCGACGGTTCGTCTCCTCCTCGTACTCCTCGATAGCCAGCATGTTCACCGGCTCTAACTCCTCCATCTCCCGCTCCAGACGGTCTATCTCCTCCTCCACCTCGTCGAGGTCGGGTACTTCTTCCTCTTCGACGTCCTCGTCGTCCGGAACCTCCTCACGAAGCTCCTCCGCCCGACGGCGTTCCTCCTCGAGATCGCTTTCGAGACCCTCTATCCTGTCCTCGACGTTGTCGAGCTCTCGCTGCACCTCGTCACGGCGTTCCACCGCCTCCCCTACCTCATCTTCCTTGTCGTCACGTTGTTCCTTGAGGTCGCCGAGCTGCTCCTCAACCTCCTCGATACGGGTGTCTATCTCGTCTATGCGGTCCTCCTTCTCCTCTATCTTGCTCTGGAACCCCTCTATCTCCTCCTCCTTGCTGTCGCGTTTCTCGTCGAGCTCCTGTATCTTCGCCTCCGCGTCCTCTACCTTCTTCTCCAGATGTTTCTTCTCGAGCTCGAGGTCGTTCAACCGGCTGTCGGCGGCGTCGACATCCTGCTGCAAGCCCCGTATCTCCTCACGTAGCTCGTCCGCCCGCCCCGTCAGCTCCTCCAGCCGGCTGCCCTCGATCTCCTCCTCCAGCTCCCCGATCTCCTCCTCCAGCTCCTCGATGTCGGTATCTAGCTCCATTATCTCGTCGTCGACCTCCTCCATCGCCTCCCGAGTCTCCCGGCGTTCGCTTTCGATCTCCTCCAGCCTGTTCTCGCGGCTCTCGACGTCGTTCTCTAGCTCCTCCCTGCGTCTCCCGAGGGTCTCCTTCCTATCGCGGTAGGTCTGGAGCTCGCTGCGCGCGTCCTCCAGGCGGTCGCCGGCGTCGTCGAGCCGTTCTTCGACGTCCTCTAACTGGCTCCTGACGTCGCGGCGTTCGCTCTCGAGCTCCTGAACCTTGTCCGCCAGCCGCTGCACCGCGCCCTTCGACCCGAAGCTGTACCGGCTCTCGCGCTTCGAACCACCTTTCATCGCGCCGCTCTTCTCCACGAGGTCTCCCTCCAGCGTCACCAGCCGATGGTCACCCATCATGTCCCTCGCGGTGTCAAGGTCGTCGACGACGAGGGTGTCACCGAAGACGTAGCTGAAGACGCCGTCGTACTCGCCGTCGAACTCCACGAGGTTGTAGGCGTAGTCGATGACGCCCTCCTGGTTCAATGGCTGCCGCGACAGGTTCCTAGTGTACATCTCAGTCATCGGAAGGAAGGTCGCGCGGCCGGCGTTCCGGCGTTTCAGGTGGTTGATGCACATCTGACCCACCTCGTCGTCGTCGACGACGACGTTCGCCATCCTGCCGCCCGCCGCCGTCTCCAACGCCGTCGAATAACGTTGTTCCACGCTGCCGAGATCGGCGACGGTGCCGTGGACGCCGTCGATGCCGGAGTTCAGGGCTTCGCTGACGGCGCGGCCGTAGCTCGTTCCACCGCCGCCGGTGCGCGCTTCAGCTTCCGCGAGCTCCTCCTTCTTCTGCTGGAGCTTCTGCTCCACCTCGTCTAGCTCCTGCTTCACCTCCTTCCTCTCCATCCGGAGGTCGTCACGCACCTCCTCCAGCTCGTCGACGTTCTCCTGCTTCCTCTCCAGCGAGCTCTCCAGCTCCTTCATCTCCTGCTCCACCTCCTCGAGCTCGCCTTCCTTCTCCTCGACCTCCTCCTCTATCTCGTCTATCTCCGTCGACCTCCGGCGGGCGTCGTCTAACAGCCTGTCTTTCTCGCGCTGGAGCTCGTTCTTCTCGTCTCGCTTGCTCTCCAGCTCTTGCTTCCGGCTGTCGAGCTTCTCGCGGACGTCGCTGTACTCGCCCTCCACCTCGTCTATCTCGCCTTCGACGTCCTGCAGCTCCTGTCGCTTGCTCGACAGCTCGCTTTTGACGCTGCTCTTCGACACCTTCTCCTCACGTATCTCGTTCTCCTTCTCCTCGACATCCTCCCTCCAGCCGTCTGCGTTGACGTACGCCTGCCGGCGTTCCTTCTCGTAGTCGTCGAGCGTCCTCTCCGCCTCCTCGATACGGCTCTCCAGCGACTCTATCTCCGCCTCCACCTCCTTCCGTTCGCCCTTCAGCTCGATGAGGTCGTCCTCGCCTTTCCGGCTGATCTCACGGTTCAGCTCCTCAAGCTCGTCCCTGAAGTCTTCGACCTCTCGCTGGCGTTCCGCGAGCTCTTCCTCCTTCTCCGTCTTCTTCTCCTTCTGGTCGTCTACTCTGCGTTCGAGCTTCCTTATCTCGCGTTCGACGTCCACGAGCTTAGCCGCAGCGAGATATCCCTCCTGTTCGTCGCGTTCGTCCTTCAGCTCCTTGTACTCCAGCGCGCGGTCGCGCTCCCGCTCCAGCCGGTCCAGCCTCTCTTCGAGCTCGTCGAGCACGGGTTCGAGCTTCTCGATGCGCTCCTGCACGGTGTCGAGCTCGTCCTCCGCTTTCTCCTTCTTCTCGTCGAACTCCGCGGTACCGGCTATCTCCTCGATGATGCCGCGGCGTTCCGTCGGACCCATGTTGATGATGCCGTTGACGTCGCCCTGCATGACGACGTTGTAGCCTTCGGGGGTTACGCCGGCGTTCGCGAGCATCTCACGGATGTCCGAGAGGTTGACGCTTCGGTCGTCTACGTAGTAGTAGCTGTAGTAGTCGCTGCTGGTCTTCTTGATCCTTCTGCGGATTACTATCTCGTCGGGGTCGTTTACCTCTCCTGCGGCCTTACGTATCTCCTCCTCGGTTATCGCGCGGCTTTCGTTGTCGATGACGACCTCGACGCTGGCTTCCTTCACGGGTTCACCGTCGGGGGGGTTGTACAGGAGGTCGGGAAGCCGTCGCGCCCTCATGCCACGGGTTCGGGCGAGACCGAGCGCGAACAGGACTCCGTCGATGAGGTTGCTCTTGCCGCTGCCGTTGGGGCCGCTTATCGTGGTGAAGCCCTCGTAGAAAGGGATGGACGTCGCTTCACCGAACGACTTGAACCCGTCCAACCGCAGCTCCTTGATATGCATCTCAGGCGACGTATATGTCGTCCTCCGTCTTCTCCACCTCGTCTTCCTCGGTCTTCTCCTCCTCGACTCCGACCTCCTCGCGCTCTATCTCGACATCCTCGTCGTCCTCGAGCTCGCTGACCCGTTTCTTCATGTCGATGAGCTCGTCGGTCAACGCGTCGACGGTCTTCTCCAGCTCCCTCAAGCGTGATTCGTCTTCCCTGGGCATGTTCCTTCTATCCCCTTTACTTCCACGCGAACCATAAGTGCAACGTCAGACAGGGTAACAGCCGTCAGACATGCGTCAGACGGCCTGCTTTCCGAAGGGTGAAGGAGATTCCACATCGGTTTAACCGCCGACGCCCTCCATCCACCGATGGACTGGCGGCGTTGGTACGCGTTCGACGCGGTCTTCGACTCCCTCTACAAGCTCCGGTACTACTTCGTTCCCTTCGACCTCTGGAGGTACGTCGCCCTCGTCGTCGTCACCGCCGTCGTCGGATCACGAGCGGGTTACGGCGCAGTCGGTGACGTCGCCACCTTCGCCGTCGGAGTCGAAGCCGACCTGCGGTTGACGAGGCCTGCAGTCGAACTAGCCGTCGACAACGTCGACTTGTTCGCCGCTGCCGTCGCGCTACTCGCCGTATTGGTGTTCGTCAGCGCGGTGTTCGAGTTCGTCTTCGTCGACATCCTCTGGGAAGACGACCTCAGTCTCCGGAAGCTCTTCAGCCAAAGACTCCGTGAAGGGTTCAGCCTCTTCGTCTTCCGTGTCGCCGCCACCGCGGCGTTCTTCCTGTCGTCGTACGTCGCAGTAGGTTTGCTCCGGAACTCCACGGAGTCGACGGCGGGTCTCATCCCTCTCGCCGCTGCCGTCGCCTTGCTGGCGCTCGGTTTCTCCGTAGTCAACGGGCTCGTCACGGACTTCGCGGTCCCGATAATGATAGCAGACGGCAGAAGGCTCGACGACGCAGTCGTGGAGGTCGTGAAGCTGTTCCGCCGGGAACCCCGTCAGCTTTCCCTTTACGTCGGCGTCCGCCTCCTCCTGAACGCAGCTATACTCGTCGGCGCAACCGTCGTCAGCGTCGTCGTCGCCGCCACCATCGGGCTTCCTCTCGCGGGCCTCGGATACGCCGTGGAGCTAACCAGCGGAGGCCTCGACGCAGCGCTCGCAACCGCCGCAGGCGTCGCAGTCGCCGTCGTTCTCGTCGTCATCTACCTGGTCCTCCTCTTGGTCTTCCTCGCGGTTTTCGTCCAGCTACCAGTCAGGTTCTACCTCAGATGCTATCCCCTGTACGTCCTGGGCTACACCGACGAAAGATACCGATTGCTGGAGGAGAGACCGGCGGATATTAGCCTGCTGGACTTCCTACTAGGGCGAAAGTGAAGCTCGCGGTCGGAATCGACGACACCGACTCCCGCACAGGCGGGATGTGCACCACATACCTCGCCAGCGTCGTCGCCGAAGAGATCTCCGGCTACGCCGAAGTCGACGACCGCGTCCTGTTTCGGCTCAACCCCGACGCACCCCACCGCACACGCGGCAACGCCTGTCTCGCGCTCTACCTCGACACCGGCCACCCGAAGCGAGTCAGGGAGACCGTGGTGGACGCCGTCGAAAGGCTCTCTGTCCATGACGACCCCGACACCAACCCGGGAGCCGCGTTCCTCCGTGGAACGGCTCCGGACGAGCTCGGACAGCACTCCATCAGAACCGTCCGCGAGCTCGTCCCCAGGGACGAAGCTCTGGCGGTAGCTGAAGAACACGCGGTCGACGTCGAGACTTGGGGCGACGGCCGCGGCGTCGTCGGAGCCGTCGCCGCCGTCGGCAGCCGGCGCGCCATGGAGCTCTACGGTGACGAGACGCTCGAGATGCTCGCGTACCGTGGAGTCGACCACGACGGCGCATCGAGGGAGTACAGCCCGGAGTCCTTCCGCAGGGCGCACCGGATGACCTACCCCGAAACCTGGGACACTGTCGACGGAGACGGCTCCGTCGTCGCCGTACCCGCAGCCGAAGGACCCGTGCTGTACGGCTTGCGCGGCAGCTCCTTGGAGGCGGTCTGGCGCGCGAACAGCTACGTCGAGACGCAGGAGGTTCAACGGGTCGCGGTCTACCGCACCAACCAGGCGACGGACATGCACGTCGTCGACGCCGCAGCGGGACGGGGTTTCGGCGCCCACGAAGACGACAGCGGAAGCGGTTTCGGAGAGGACGAAGACTACGCGGGAAGGGTCGACACGCTTCGGGACGACGGCAGCTACCTCGTCGCCGGCGAGGTACAGGGTGAACCACGGGAACGAAGGGGTGGACACGTCTTCGTCGACGTCGACACAGCGTACGGCAGCCTTCAGCTGGCGGCGTTCGAACCCACGAAGGAGCTCCGTGACGTCATCCGCCGACTACGTGAAGGAGACGAGGTCACCGTCTGCGGAAGCTACGACGACGGTACCCTGAAACTAGAGAAGCTGAAGGTCGGAGCCCTGAGAACAGTAGAGCTGGTGAAACCCAGGTGCTGCGGCCGTAAGATGGAGAGCGCCGGCCGCGGACAGGGCTACCGATGCAGGGAGTGCGGGGAGACCGAGGACGAGCTGGTGGAACGGGAGCTAGAGCGCGACCTCGAACCGGGTTGGTACGAGGTTCCGGCGGGCGCGCGCCGACATCTCTCGAAGCCGCTCTGCCGTGGCCTACCTCGACGGAGGGACGCCGCCGACTCCTAACCGGAAGCCAGTGAGGTTTCCGGAAACACCTCTCAACCAGAAGGTTAGTCTCCCCCCGCGGTATAGATACATGTAACGACTGATGCGTCTCTCCGACCTCGACCTGCCCGACGGCTTCGTCGAACACTACGAGAACGAAGTCGGCGTCGAAGAACTCTACCCGCCTCAGGAGGAAGCCGTCGAAGCAGGTGTGGTGGAGGGCGACAACGTCGTCGCAGCCGTACCCACCGCGAGCGGTAAGACCCTGATAGCGGCGATGGCGATGGCGAGCAACCGGAAGGCGCTGTACGTCGTACCCCTGAGGGCGCTCGCCAGCGAGAAGTACGAGGAGTTCCGCGAGATACCCGGCTTAGACGTAGGTGTCTCCACAGGCGACTACGACAGCGACGAGAGCTACCTCGCAGACAACGACGTCGTAGTCGCCACCAGCGAGAAGGTCGACAGCCTCGTCCGCAACGGCGCCGACTGGATCAAGGAGGTCGACTGCGTCGTCGTCGACGAAGTACATCTGCTCGACAGCGGCGACCGCGGCCCCACCCTCGAGGTCACCATCGCGAAGCTACGCAGGCTCGGAGACCCCCAGGTCGTCGCGCTCTCCGCCACGGTCGACAACGCCGGCGAGATAGCGGGGTGGCTGGACGCCGAGCTCGTCGACAGCGACTGGCGACCCGTCGACCTCCGCAGAGGAGTCTACACCGGTGAAGAGATCCGGTATCGCGACCCCGACGAACGAGACGGCGTCGCCACGGAGCCCGTAGACGGAGACGGAGTGGCGGCGCTGGCGGCGGAAGCAGTGGAGGACGGCGGCCAGTGCCTGGTGTTCGTCAACAGCCGCAGGAGCGCGGAGAGCGTCGCCCGCCAGCTCTCCAGGGAGGGTTTCGGCAACGCCGGAGAAACCGCGTTAACGGTGCGTGACGCCGCCGACACCTCGACCGGCGACGACCTCGCCGACTGCCTCGAAGGCGGCGTCGCCTTCCACCACGCCGGCCTGAAGAACGAACACCGAACCGCCGTCGAAGACAGCTTCCGCAGCCGCGAGACACAGGTGATCGCGGCGACGCCGACCCTCGCCGCAGGAGTCAACGTACCCGCCCGCAGGGTCGTCGTCCGCGACTTCATGCGGTACACGGACGGCGGCATGCGTCCGCTGCCGGTGCTCGAGGTGCATCAGATGTTCGGCCGCGCCGGCCGCCCAGGCCTCGACCCATACGGAGAAGCCGTGGTCGTCGCCGAGGAGAACCCCGACGAGGTCTACGAGGAGTACATCCTCGGTGAGCCGGAACCCGTCTACAGCAAGCTCGCGAACCAGCAGGCTCTCCGCACCCACTTGCTAGCCACCGTCGCCAGCGGCTTCGCCCGAAGCCACGAGGAGGTATTGGAGTTCCTGGAAGCCACGTTCTACAGCCATCAGGAGGAAGGCATGGGGATAGAAGGCGTCGTCGACGACACCCTCGACTACCTACACGAGGTCGACATGGTGGAACGCAGGGAAACCGACGAAGACGTCCAGCTGTCGGCGACGGATCTCGGGCACGCCGTCAGCCGACTGTACATCGACCCCATGAGCGCCGCCCGGATGGTGGAGAAGCTCGAGAAACTCGAGGAAGAAGCCGAGGACGGTTTCGAGCCTTCGGCTCTGTCGTTCCTCGAGATAGCGTGTCACACCCCGGACATGTACACACTGTACCTCGGTCGAGACGACGACACCGTGGGGTACGCGATGGAGCACGAGGACGAGTTCGTGGACCCACCCAGCGAGTTCGAACGAGGTTTCGAGGACTGGCTCGCCGCCGTCAAGACCGCACGCGTCCTCGTGGACTGGACGCGGGAGCGCGACGTCGACGAGATCGCGGAGCGACACGACGTCGACCCCGGCGACGTCAACACGCGGGTGGAGCGCGCGGACTGGCTTCTGTACGCGCTCGAGGAGCTAGCCGCCCACGTCGACAGCAGCCACCGTAGAACGCTTCACGAGACCCGGCAGCGGGTGCAGCACGGTGTGAGGGACGAGCTCCTGTCGCTCGTCGGCATACACGGAGTCGGCCGAGTCCGGGCGCGGCGACTGTACGAGGCGGGTATCGAGAGCGAGGAAGACGTCGCGGAAGCCGACGTCGACCGGCTCGCCCGCCTATTGGGGCCGAAGACCGCGGTCAACGTCTTCGAGGAGGTCGGCCGCGAGGTCAGGGAAGCCGATGTCGACGACGACGCAGAGTTCGTGGAGAGCAAACAGGCGACGATGGGGGACTTCTGATGACCGACGAAGGAGGTGGAGAAGGAGGTACGGACTACGTCGAGGTCGACGTAGAGGTCGACGAAGCCACCCGGGTGGTCGAAGGATGGCTGGAAACCGACGACGTCGACGGCTTCCTCGACGAACTCGGGGAGACCGGCGCTCGCTACAGCGTCGCGGGGCAGGCGTTCGACGCCTCCAGGGTCGCCTCCTCCCGTCACCTGAGGTTCGCCGCCGCGAAAGCAAGGAGAGCCTTCCGGGGGGATGAGAACGTCGCCGACACGCTGGCGATGGAGGTCATGCTCTACACTGCGGGCACTCGTCAGATAAGCCGGGCGACGGAGGTAGGGGTGCGAGCCGGCGGCTGTGGCGCCGCGGTTTCGCTGACGCCGACGCCAGACTCCGGTGCCGAGGAGGTGCCGGAGGAAGCCGTGGAAGCCGTCGAAGACCTCCTGGAGCCCGGAGACGTCGACTACATCGACGTGGAAGGAGCGAGGGAGCAGTACGAGGTGACGGACGAGGAGGTCGAAGCCGTCGGTGAACGCAAGCTTGAGCTGCTGGTGCTGGAGAGGACGGCGTTGCTGGAGGTCAACAAGTAGTACACCGGTGGCTCGACCCTCGTAACACATCACGTTATCCCGCTGGAGCTACATCTGAAAGCCTTTACCGGCCGCCGGCGACGGTTGGAACGACAGGAAACAGATGCCGATGCACGTCCCTCCCGGTGACCTGCTGTCGAGCTGGCTCCCCGTCACCAGGTACGCCAGCGTCGAAGCATACGGAGAACCCCCGCATAGCTTCACGCTGGAGGTGACGGTGGAGCTGACGGAGGCCCTATCAGACGTCTGGCTCGACAGCTACGGCAGCCTTCACGCATCCCCTACAGCGGTGACGTCGGAGGGCGAGCTAGCGTTACGGCCGCCCGACCCCGACGGTTCGCGGGAAGCCCACGAGGTGCTCGCGGAGGCCGACGACGACGGCCACTCAGTCGAGGGATACCACGTCGTCGAGGACCAGGGGCTGTTCGACTCCAGGGACGACGCCAGACGCGCCGTCGTGAACACCGCGGACTCCCTCGCCGACGACGGGCTAGACCTCGACGTCGACCTCGACACCTACCATAGAGACGGCGACGAAGTCACCGTGGGGTACCAAGGCTACACGGAGGGGCTGGACGAGGCGGCGTCCCGGCATCTCGGAGGCCGGCTCGGCGGTGACGGAGGCGGCATAGGCGACGCAGGCGGTGACGGCGGCGGCCGAAGAAGGGAACCCATGCTGGAGGTCGGCGGCGTCGAGCTCTGGACGTCGAGACGCGATGGAGAGAGCGCGTACGGCTGGGAAGTCGACCTCTCGGGCTCTCCGGAGCTAGCCGCGTCGTCTCTGGCGGCGCTCGGCGTCGAGGACGCGGAAACGGTCGCCGACCTCCGACGGGAGACGGGTTTCGCCGTCGACGTCGACTGGAACGCGTGGTTCGGAGACGTCTTCACCTTCGACGTCGAGTACACAGCGAGGAACAGCGGAGAGTACGCCGAAGGACTCCGCAGTCAGGGTCTCGAGACTCCTGCAGAGAGTGGCTTCACCTTCGAGTACATGTCGGACGCCGCCGAAGGCGAGACCACGTTGAACTACCACGGTGAACGCCCGCGAGATGCAGCGGCGAGCTCCGGCGATGTCGCGTTCATGTGGATGAACTGGATGCCGGCACCCGTCCCCTGGGTCGCCGTCTACCTCGAGGGTTTCCGCCGGTAGACCGCGTCAGATATTCAGGCTTCCAGATTTTTCACTGCGTCGAGCGCGACCTCTATCTCCCGCCGGATTCCTTCCTTCGCGGACTCCGTGAACTCGTCTTCGTCGGCTGCGGTCTTCTGCTCGCCGCGGACTAGGTTGCCGTCGACCGCCAGGATGGCGCCGGCTTCGAGTCCGTGTCTCCTGGCGAGGGTGAATATAGCGGCGGCCTCCATCTCCACCGCGACCATGCCGGCGTCCATCCAGTCGTCCGCTATCTCCTCGTCCTCCGCGTAGTAGGCGTCGTCGGTGACTACGGGGCCGACGCGGACGCGTTCGTCGTTGGCTTCCGCGGCGTCGACGACTGCGTCGACGACGTCTATCGACGCCACTGCGGGGTACCGTAGGTCCTCGTAACGAGTGGTGGTGCCCTCGTACTTCGCCGCCGCCGACGCCACCACGACGTCGCCTTCGTCGATGTCCGGCTGGAGCGCGCCGGTGGTGCCGACGCGGAGGAACCGTTCGACGCCGACGTCGACGAGCTCCTCCACCGCGATGGCGGCGCTGGGGCAGCCGACACCCGTCGAACACACCGTCACCGGGGTTCCCTGGTAGCTTCCGTTGACGACGCGGTACTCGCGGTTCTTGGTTACGTCTTCGACGTCGTCGAGGTATTCCGCGATGGCTTCCACGCGGCCGGGGTCTCCGGGAAGCAACGCGGTTTCGTTGAGGTCTCCGGCTTCTACCAGCAGATGAGGTGTCTTCGTTCCCATGGTGTACTGGTACGACACCACGTACTAAAATCGCCCGTAACGAAACAACGGGTATGACCGACACCGACTTCGCAGGCCAGATAGACCACACCATCCTCGACAAGAGCCACTCGGCGGAGGAAGTCGAACTCGAGAGAAACCGTGCGAACGAAGTGAACTGTAACCTCTGCATCCCGCCGAACCGCGTCGATGAGGTCGCCGGCAGGGTGAAGGGTGAGCTGATGACCGTCGTCGGCTTCCCCATGGGGTACCAGGAGTCGGAGGTGAAGCGGCTGGAGGTGGAGCACGCGGTCGCCGCGGGTGCGGACTCCGTCGACGTCGCAACCGACGTCTCCGCGCTGAAGTCCGGCGACCACGAGGGATACCGGCGGGACGTCGAAGCCGTCGTCGAAGCCGCTCCTCATGTGAAGGCGATACTCGAGACGGGGTTGCTGGACTCCGACGGGATCGAGGTCGCGGCGGAGCTCTGCGCCGAAGCCGGCGTCGACTACGTGAAGACCTCGACGGGGTACTTCGGCGAAGGCGCCTCCGTAGAGGTCGTGGAACGGCTGGTGGACCTGGGTCTCGACGTAGAGGTCAAGGCCAGCGGCGGCGTCCGCGACCCCGAGTCCACGGAGAAGCTGCTGGCGGCGGGGGCGGACCGGATCGGCTCCAGCAGCGGCGTCGAGATAGTGGAGGAGCACCGGAGCGGGTGAAGACGGCTCTGCGACTGCGGTGTCCTACCGGTGGTACCGGCGGCTCCGTCGAACAGGTTCTGTCAGGTGATAGATCGTTCTAGCTCTCGGGTTTCCTGCCTCTGATGTACGCGGAGACGAGGTAGTCGCTGAGGTCTCTCTCGCCGTCCCACTCACGTATGAGCTCGTCGCTGTCTTCCTTAGGTTCGACCTCGACGTCCTCGAAACCCGTCTCCTCCAGAGTCGATCTGACCTCGTCGATAGAGAATCCGCCTGCGATACAGGATGCGACGGAGGAACCGCCGTCCTTCAGCTCATCCGGTAGCTCGGTGGTGACGACTACGTCGGATATCGCGAGCCGGCCGCCGGGGCTGAGGACGCGGTAGACCTCCTCGTAGACGCGGCTCTTGTCGTCGGAGAGGTTGACGACGCAGTTCGAGATCGCGGTGTCCACCGATTCGTCGGCGACGGGGAGGTTCTCTATCTCGCCGAGCCGGAACTCGACGTTCGAGAACCCGTTCTCCCTCCTGTTCTCCCGGGCTCTCTCCACCATCTCCGGCGTCATGTCCACGCCGATGACCTGGCCGTCCGGTCCGACCTCCTCCGCCGCGAGGAAGCAGTCGAAACCGCCGCCGGAACCCAGGTCGAGCACGACCTCGCCTTCCTCGAGGTCCGCGAGCGCGGTGGGGTTACCGCAGCCGAGACCGAGGTTAGCGTCAGCCTCCACGGCTTCTAAGTCACCCTCCGAGTAACCCATCATCCGCGACAGCTCCTCCACTTGCTCCGAGCTCACTCCATCGGTGCAGCAGCCTCCGTTGCCGTCGCTGTCCTCGGAGGCTGAGCTCTCGGCGACGTCGGCGTACTGCTCCCGGACGGCTCTACGTCTCTCTATCGAAGAGACCCCATCGTCGTCAGATCCCGCTGCTCCAAGTCGTTCGTTCGAGACTGCTTCCGGACCGTCGTCGGTCTCCAGCTCCTCTATCAGCTCCTGGAAATGCTCCTTGGTTCCCTCGGGTCCCTCTATCCAGAGACGTACCTCGTCGTACGGTGGGGAGCTGGAGATGCTGTATCTGGCGAAGGAACAGCAGCTGCGTTCACGTGACACGAAAGTCAGAAGCGACGCGAGCGTCTCCTCCGTGTCCAGGAACTTCAGGGTGTAGCCGTCCCGTACCTCATCGTGTCCGGCGTAGCTTCTCTTCAACGTCGGTAGCTCCTCCCTCCGACGTCGTCCTTCCTCTTCCTCGGTTACCGTGCATCTGACTTCGGGTTTCGGGTGTCTTTCACTCATACCACGTCTTTACTTTCGAAGCCGAAGCACTTATGCTGTCGAGTCCGAAGTAATGGAGTAGCTGCGGAAGCTCGAAGCCATGTCCGAGGGAACCCCTGACGCCGACGTACCGGACGTATCCGTCGACGACATCCGGTGCTGCTGCCCCGTCGACGGCGTGCTGGAGCTGGTCAGCGGGAAGTACGCCATCCAGGTGATATGTCTCGTCGGAGCGGTTCAGCCCGCGAGGTACGCGGAGATAGAGGAGGCGCTCGAGGACGTCAGCAGCTCCACGCTGTCGAACCGTCTCGAGGAGCTCACGGAAGCCGGGTTGCTCCACCGCGAGAGCTACGACGAGATACCGCCGAGGGTGGAGTACAGGATGACCGGGGATGGAGAGGAGCTATGCAGGCTGCTGCAGCCGCTCGTCGAATGGGCGAACGAAAGAGAAGGCTCCGCGCTGTAGAAGATATCGGGCTCCATCACCCTCGTCGCACAGTTCGTTCAGATACATATCACGTCGAGACATCGGAGTCGCACCGAAAACACGTAGTGACCTCGCGTCGAACCCCGGGGTATGTTCGGTACCTCCGGCGTCCGCGGAAACCTCGACCTCCTGCCTCCCAAGCGGATGCAGGATATAGGTCTCGCCACCGCATCGTGTTTCGACGACGTCGTCGTCGGACGGGACGCTAGACTCACGATGGGGGCGATGGAGGACGCCTTCGTCTCCGGTCTCGAATCCGGCGGCGCCGACGTCACCGTCCTCGGCGTCGTCCCCACCAACGTGGTTGCGTGGCAGTCTCGTCAGCGAGAGTGTGGAGGCGCGATGTTGACGGCGAGCCACAACCCTCCTGGGGACGCTGGAGTCAAGCTGTTCGAAGAAGACGGTGGAGAGGTCTGCGTGGACGTCGAGGAAGCGATAGAGGAAGCGATGTACGGCGAGACAGCGACCTGGGGCAGCTGGACGGGGAAGAAGGAGGAGCAGGAGGTAGTCGAAGCTTACCTCGACGAAGCCAAGGATTACCTGGAGTCCACGTTCGACGGAGAGTCTGACCTGGACGTCGCGGTGGACGCGGGCTGCGGCGTCGCCGCTGACGTCACGGTTCCCCTCCTCGAAAGCCTCGGCTGCAGCGTAACCGCGGTGAACGCACAGAGGGACGGAAGGTTTCCCGCGCGTCCGTCGAAACCCACCGCTGACACCCTCCACGGCTTCGTGCAGCTTGTATTGAGGGAAGACTACGATCTCGGGTTCGCGCACGACGGCGACGGCGACCGACTCGTCGTAGTAGACGGGGAGGGATTAGTCAGCGAGGACGGCGTGCTCGCGGCGGTGGCGCGACATCGGCTTCGGAACGTCGACGAGGACCTCGTCGTAACGACTCCGAACACTTCGTCACGCATCGACGACGAGGTTGAGGACGCCGGCGGTCATGTCGAACGCGTCGCCCTCGGTGGCTTACCGGAGAAGCTTCGGGAGGTGGACGCGGCGTTCGCGGCGGAGCCCTGGAAACCGGTGTTCCCCGACTGGGGTCCATGGATCGACGGATCCGTCGCCGCCGCCTACGTCGCCGGCTGCGTGGCGGAGGACCCCGGGTTCTTCGACGGTCTGCGAGACATCGTGATAACGAAGGCTTCGGTGGACTGTCCTGACGAGCTGAAGACCGGGGTGATGGAGGAGCTCGCCAGCCGGCTGCCGGAGAAGTTCCCCGGCGAGGTAGATGCCTCCTACGGCGTGCGCGTCGACCTGGAGGACGAGTGGTTCCTCGTCCGACCTAGCGGCACGGAACCCCTCGTCCGCGTCTACGCCGAAAGCGAGGGAACGCTTCTGAACGAGGTCGCGGAGGAGGTCGAGGCTACGGTAGACGAGGTCGGTTGAGTAAAGAAGATGTCGTCAGTCCAACGATCTGAACTTGAAGCCGTAGTAGATGACTCCGTCACCGCCGCCTTCACCCATCCGTCGGAAGCAGGCTTCGACCTCGTCTCCGACCTGTATCTCGTCGTCGACTATCTGCGCAGTCACCCTGGGGCCTTCGTCGAGTTCGACGATCGCGAGGGAGTACGGGCTGTCTCCCTCGTACTCCGGCGATGGTTCGTGCACCGTAGTGTAGGTGACCACGGTTCCCGTGCCATTCAGCTCCTGCTCCTCCACGTCGCCTTCCCGTCTGCATTCGGGGCAGAGCTGACGCGGAGG
Source organism: Euryarchaeota archaeon Ods02 (assembly GCA_028751075.1). GTDB lineage: Archaea > Halobacteriota > Halobacteria > Halobacteriales > Halorutilaceae > JAQZDA01. The sequence goes on from JAQZDA010000006.1 coordinate 23,403, forward strand.
GAAGTACGTGGTATCGCAGGTATCGCATCTGGTTCCCGTGAGCCTGTACCGTTGCTGTATGTTCCGCCAGAAACGCGGTGCACCCATCTCAGTCATGTTACCTTGCCTCCAGCAAGCTGACGACGGCTGTACCGCCTGTGCCGCCGAGGTTGTGTGTCAAACCTACTTCGTGTTCCTCACGGAGTTTCCGAGTTACGTCGACGACCTGTCGTACACCCGTTGCACCCAGGGGGTGGCCGCAGGCTTTCAACCCGCCGGAGAGGTTGACGGCGACGTCGCCGTCCGCCGTCGTCACCTCGTCCTCCACGGCTTTTCCACCCTGACCTTTCTCCGTGAACCCGAGGTCCTCGACCGCGATGACCTCTGTGATGGTGTAGCTGTCGTGGACCTCCGCGACGTCGACGTCAGCCGCCACGACACCGGCTTCGCTGTAGGCGCGCTTCGCCGCCCTTCGGGTGGCCTTCGATGTCGTGATGTCGTCGCGGTCGTGTAATGCGATGGAGTCGCTTGCCTGCTCTGTGGCGACGACGTCGACGGCTTCGGAGGTGTACTTCTCTGCCTCGTCGGCGGGGGCGACTACGACTGCGGCTGCGCCGTCGCTGGCGGGGCTGCAGTCGAACCTCCTGAGGGGTTCGCTGACGTACGCCGTCGACTCCACGGTCTCCGCGTCGATGGAAGTCGGGTACTGGGCGTAGTCGTTGCCGACGGCGTTCTCGTGGTTCTTGACGGCGACGTTAGAGAGCTGCCGCCGCGTGGTGCCGTGTTCGGTCATGTGGGCGCGCGCCGCCATCGCGTAAAGTGCCGCGGTGTTGCCGCCGGGGAACACCTCCCACTCGCGGTCCGCGCTCCCCGCGAGCGCCTCCGTCGTGTCCGTGCTGCCGAGGTCGGTCATCTTCTCGACGCCGCTCGCTACGACTACGTCGCTGGCTCCGCTCGCCACGTCCAAGACGGCTTGTCGGAAGGCGAGGCCGCCGCTCGCGTCCGCGGCCTCCACCCGCGTCGCCGGTACGTCGACGCTTTCGAGGCCGGCGTAGTCGGCGATGAGTGCGGCGACGTGTTCTTGACCGACGAACTGGCCTGCGCTCATGTTGCCGACGTACAGGGAGTCGATCTCCTCGCCGGGTACGTTGGCGTCCTCGAGCGCGCGGACTCCTGCGGTGACGACGAGGTCGCGGAACGACCGCTCCCAGTGCTCTCCGAACTCGGTCTGTCCCGCTCCGATGACTGCGACGTCTCTTGGCATCTCTATTCCTCCTGTATCTTGTCTTTGTGTCTGGCGTACATGGCGTAGTCGAGGTGCTCTACGTCGGTGAGGTCGTCCCGTAGCTTGCTGTCTCCTGTCTCTTCTATCTTCTCGGTGGCTCTGAAGCTGAAGGCGTCGCTGCCTGCGCCGCTGCCGAACGACGTGACGAATATACGGTCGTCGGGTTCGGCTTCGTCGAGCACTGCGACGAGGCCGAGGAGGCTGGCGGCGCTGTAGGTGTTCCCTATCTCAGGCGACAGCAAGCCGGCTTCGTACTGTTCCTCGGTGAAACCCAGCTGATGGGCGGCTTTCACGGGGAACTTCCCGTTCGGCTGGTGGAAGACGGCGTAGCTGTAATCCTCCGGCGCTCTGTCGAGCTCGCCGAGTAGGTTCTGGCCGGCGTTGATGGTGTGTTTGAAGTACGCGGGTTTCCCTGTGAACCTTTCTCCGTGCTGGGGGTAGCGTTCGCCTTCCCGTCGCCAGAAGTCAGGGGTGTCGCTGGTGTAGCTCGTGGTTCCTTCGAGCTTGGCGACGGCGTCGTCGGCGTCTCCGAGGAGGAAGGCTGCGGCTCCGGCGGCGGCGCTGTACTCGAGGGCGTCGCCGGGTGCTCCCTGGCTGACGTCGGCGCCGACGGCGAGCGCTCTGTCGGCGACTCCGCTGCTGACGAGTCCGGCGCCTGTCTGGATGGCGGCGGTTCCTGCTTTGCAGGCGAACTCGTAGTCGGCGGCGGTCATCCCCGGGGTTGCGCCGATGGCGGCTCCGACTATGGTGGCGGTGGGTTTCACGGCGTAGGGGTGGCTCTCGCTGCCGACGTATATCGCCTCTATCCGGCTGCTGTCCTCGCCGTCGGTGGCGCGGCGTGCGGCTTCGACGCTCATGGTCGCGGTGTCCTCGTCGAGGTCGGGGACGCTCTTCTGCCGAACTCCGAGTCCGTTCTCTATCTCGTCGGGGTCCTCCCCCCATATCCGCGCTATCTCACGGGTCTCTATCCTGAGGCTGGGGACGTATCCGCCGTAGCCGGCGATTCCTGTGTCGTCCATCCTTCTCTCCTCTCTACAGTCCCCGGAGCCCTTCGACCACGTCGTCGAGGGGTTCTCGGGTGTAGCTCAGGCTGACGTTCTCCAGCCGCGCTATCTTCCGGGCGACGAGGCTGATGTCGTCTTCGCCGATGCCATGGAGGACGACGGCGCTGGGGGTGAGGTTGGTGACTCTGATGGCTACCATCGGGCTTTCGCCGCGCGTGAGTCGGGTGAAGACGAGGGCGCGTTTGGTGGTCCAGCCGTAGAGCTGGCTGAACTCCTCGCTGCTGAACTCGGTGATGGCTTCGATGCTGTCGACGACGGTGTGACCTTCTATTTCGTCGTCTTGGTCGACGATTGGTGTGGCGTCGATGGCGTCGTAGAAGCTGTCGAGGTCGACGGCGTCGTCGTAGTCCTTTAGGTCCTTGATGGCGTCGCCTTCGAGTCCGGCTCCGAGGAGGACGCGGTACTTGCTGATGGTCTCGCCGCCGTTCTCGGCGTCGGCTTCGATGAGGGCGTCTACGACGCGGCTGACCATGCCGGTGCCGGGGCTCTCGCGTCGTCCGCTCTCGTAGTCGCTGACGACGCTGCTGCTGACGTCTAGTCTGTCGCTTAGCTCGCTCTGCGACACTCCGAACTCCTCCCTCCACTTCCTGAGGCTGCCGCCGGGGTCGTCGCTGAGCGCTATCTCTCCCGCCATCTTCTCTGCGAGTCGTCTGCGTGAGTTCTCCATCGGTTGGGCGGACGCCCTATCCCCGTAAAAGGTTGTCGGAACGACGTATCTCAGTTCGACGAAAGACGAAAGAACCCGGTTATGGGCTTCCACCGCCGTCCACCATCATACGCAACCCTGCCTCTGTTGGAAGGCCCTGAACCCCCGACGCACGACGTCCGCTCCCGCCTCCAGAGGGACGACGGCTTCCCAGAGGCCCCATCGTCAGCCGGCCTCCAGATGGACGACGGCCTGCCAGAGACCCCATCGTCAGCCCGCCAGAGAGAAGCTGTCTCCGGAGTGACAAGGCGCCTCTATCGGAAGGACGGTGTCGGGTCTCGCCTCCCTGTCGCCAGCGAACCACGGTGGATGGTGGTATAACGGCGTCAGGGCGGTGGCCGAGCACCCAGAGTGAGCTCCACCGTCGTCTCCTCTCCGTCACGTATCAGGTCTATCTCCACGGTGTCACCGGGCTCGACCTGCGTCATGAGAACGCGGGATAGCTCCTCGTGGGAGTTCACGGTGACGCCGTCGAAACGCAGGATGATGTCGCCGCCGACGGGAGGTGTCTCCTCTACGTCGCGGACGCCCTGCAGGATGCCTTCGGATGGACGTCCGTCTATGACTTCGACGACCATTACACCCCGGGGTCTGTCGAGGTCGTTCGCCTCCGCTATGTCGGGCGTGACTTCGAGGGAGCTGATCCCCATATGCGCGTGCTCTATCTCTCCTTCGGCGACGAGTTCGGGAACGACGCGGTTCACCAGGGTGGACGACACTCCGAACCCGATGGACTGCTGTCCTCTCGTCGTCACACCTACTACCTCTCCGTCGAGCGTCGTTATCGGTCCTCCGCTGATGCCTTGCGCCACTGCTGTATCTATCTGAACGGTGTCGGGGATTGTGAAGTCGTTGGGTGCAGGCATCGAGCGGTTGAGTCCCGCTACGATGCCGGCGGAGATGCTGCCTTCGAGTCCCTGTGGGTTCCCGAGCGCCGCGATGGGGGCCCCGCGTCTCGGGTGTTGGTCGGCGACAGGTAGTGGTTGCGCGTACTCGGGAACCTCTTCGGCTTCCAGCACGGCCAGGTCGGTGTAGGCGTCGGTTCCGATGACGGTGGCTTCGCTCCACTCGCCTTCGAGGAACCTGAGGCTGACGGTTTCTTCGCCGCCGACTACGTGTTGGTTCGTAACGACGTGACCGTCGTCGCTGTAGACGAAGCCGGAGCCGATTCCGCCGAGTTCTTCTCCTTCTGGGTCAACTCTGATGGCGACGACTGAGCCCGCTACCTCCTCGTACAGCCCTACGTACGCCTGATCACCCTCGAACGCGACGGATGCGTTGTTCTCGATGGGTGGGGAGTCAGGGGTCTCGACCTCTGCGTTCCCGAAGTCCTGGTAGCTGACACCGACGGCGAGACCCACGACCAACGCCGCTAGAACCATCACCAGGAGAGGTTTCTTGGTCATCGGTGTCTGTATGGCTTCATGGTTAATTAACGTCGTGGTAACCGGGGGGCCAGATGTACACGGATGTCTCCACCGCTACCTCACTACCGGTCTCTCGCGAACTCGACGTAGTTCTCGAGCACCCTTAGACCTGCGTCACCGCTCTTCTCGGGGTGGAACTGCGTCCCCACCACGTTCCCGTCGGAGTTCGAGACCACCGCGGAGAACTCGACGGCGTAATCTTCGCCGTACTCCGTCGATCCGACGGTGTAGTCGTCGACGGCGGCGTAGAAAGAGTGGACGAAGTAGAAGTGCTCGCCGTCGACGCCGTCCATCAAGGGGTGGCTGGAGACGACGTCGACGGTGTTCCACCCCATGTGCGGGACCTTACCCACCTCGCAGGGGAACCTGACGACTTCTCCGCCTACTAGGTCGAGGCCTTCCGCGTGGCCGCCTTCCTCGCTAGCCGTCATCAGCATCTGCATCCCCAGGCAGATGCCGAGGAGTGGGGCTCCGTCGTTCACGGCGTCGACGAGCGCCTCGTGCAGCTCGCTGGAGCCACGCATACCTTCCTTGAACGCCCCGACTCCGGGGAGGACGAGCGCCTCCGACCCCCGGACGATGTCGGCTTCCTCGGTTACCCGTACGTCTGCGCCCGCTCTCTCTAGTCCACGGGTGACGCTACGGAGGTTGCCGAGGCCGTAGTCGACGATATCGACCTTCACGTGGCCGTAGTAGCAGGCTACCCTGCAAAAGGGTTGCTATGACGGCCCTCGACGCCTTGCTACAACCCTGTCTTACCCGTAAAACTCGGTTGAACTGTCGCTAGGTATAAACGTCCGTGTATCTAACATTAGCCTACGAAGGAGCCCTATAACCGATTCTCAAACCTCAACCTCCATGGGTGTAGGCTCCTTCGTGTTTTACCCGCTGCCTACACACAGAATACCGTCACCCCTTTGAATACTTTGTGGAGCGTAGCCAGCTAACCTCTTCCAATCGATAGGAACCCTACATAACCTATATGCAAGTCACCGCTGAAGTTACAGGGTATGACATCCGATAAGGTGATTGAGATACTGAAGAAAGCGTACGGCGACGAGATAGAGACCGTGATGAACTACCAGAGCAACGCGATCGTCCTCGACGGCGTCCGCGCCGAAGAGATAAAGGAGAGCCTCGAAGCCGACATAGACGAGGAGCTAGGTCACGCCCGCAAGCTCGGCGAACGCCTGAAACAGCTCGGAAGCAGACCGCCAGGCTCCGCGGATTTCACAGCTCGACAGCACTCCCTGCAGCCGCCGGAGGACTCCACCGACGTCCTCTCTGTCATCCGCGGCGTCATCGAAGCCGAGAGAGACGCCATCGCCACCTATCGCGAGCTGATCGACGTCGCACGGGATGCCGACGACCCCGTTACCGAGGACCTCGCCGTCACCCTGCTCGCAGACGAAGAAGCCCACCGCACCGAGTTCGAAGGCTTCGAGAAGGAGTACCAGAACGACTGACTCGAGCCCGTCGGAAGAGGCGGCGGCCGCCTACCTCGAAGAAACAGGCCGAAGAGCCACAGGGTACTCCGTCAGGTTCTCGAAGTCGTTCTCCCGTACGACCAGTAGGTCCTCGACGCGGACGCCACCCCAGCTCTGGTAGTACAGCCCCGGCTCCACGGTCACGACGTCCCCGCTCCTTAGCTCCCCACCACCCTCGCTCAACCTCGGTGGTTCGTGGACGTCGAGGCCGACGCCGTGACCCGTCGAATGCACGAAGCCCTCAGTCGCATCCTCCCGCGTCGTACCGTGACCGTAGCTCTCGTATACGTCGCAGACAGCGTCGTGTACCTCCTCCCCAGAGACACCTGCGCCCTCCTCCAGTACCTCGAAAGCAGCCTCCATTGCCTCCACCGTCACGTCGAACGCCTCCTCCACCTCACCGGAGGGTTCGCCGGCAACCCAGGTCCGCGTGGTGTCAGCGTGGTATCCGGAGTCGTGCCGGGGGAAGATGTCGACTATCACCGGCTCCCCCGCCTTCAACGGCCCTTCACCCCTCCAGTGAGGGTCCGCACCCCCTTCTCCGCAGGCGACGATGACGTCCTCGAGATGACAGCGACGATGCAGCAACGCGACCTCTATCTCCGTCTTCACCCGCTCCGCCGTCAACACCTCGTCGTCGAGATACAGCTTTCCACCTCGTTCTTCTGCTGCCGCCAGCATACCCTCCGCTTTCTCCAGCCCCGCCTCCGTCGCCTCTTGCGCCTTCTGGATTTTCGCGATCTCTCCGTCGTCCTTGGACCTCCTCGCGTCCTCTACGGGGCTGTCGACGGAGTCGACGCGGTACCCTTTGTCGCGGAGGCCGTCGGCGAGCCAGACGGAGAAACCACGGGGGACCGCGACCGCTTCGACGTCGCGGTCGCCGAGCAGGCTGTTGAGCAGGTGGAGGCGGGCTTCGGGGTCTCCGCGCCGGTCACCCGACAGATACTCCGACGTGTTCCTCACCCTGTCTACCCGGGCTTCCTTCCTCGCGCGCTCGAACTCCAGCGACGACAACACGAGCGTCGAACCCTCCGTGGTGTAGAGGTAGACGACGCTGTCGGGGACGCTGAACTCCGTGAGGTAGTAGAGGTCGCTGTCGGCTCCGTCGCCGACGTGGAGGTAGGCGTCGTACTCCTCCAGCAGAGCTTCCACACCCGTCGTTCTCGACATACATTGAGTTTCCACGGCTGACGGGTTAGTGGTTTCGACGACGAGGAAACAGGTGGGCGATGACCGCAGCGACGTATAGGGTACGCCCTGCCTCTGCCGCAGGACTCTTTACCACTCCATCCGTCTCCTGTGTATGGCAGAGCTACCGGACTTCGACGACGTCGAACGAGAGCTGGACGAGGACGCCGGAGAAGCCACAGGGGGCGGCGACACCGGGGACGTCGGTCGAGGTTTCGAGGAGGACGACGTCGACGTAACCTGGCGCGACGGCCTGGGTTTCGTCAGCGTGAGCGACGGCATCAGCGTAGGAAGGGAGAACGAGCTGACGGCGTATATCACCGCCGCGAACCGCAGCAGCGTCCGCGTCGGCCGGTACTACACCGTCCCCTACCCCGACGACGAACAGCTGTTCACCCGGGTGAAGGAGCTGCGTTACGAGCAGCAGTACGAAAGCGACGACGCCAACGAGATACAGGCGCAGCGCGCAATGCAGGAGGACACCGTCGACGAAGCCGACTACAAGTTCCTCGCGAAGCTCGAACCGGTCGCAGTGCTCTACAGCGAAGACGGAGACCTCCGCCGACGGATGACCGACCGCGTCCCGAAACCCAACGCCGTCGTCGAAGAGGTCGGCGACCAGGAGGTCGCGAAAGCCGGCTTGAAGATACCCGACGACGGCGTCTTCGTCGGCCACCTGTCGGTCGGTGGCGAACGAGTCCGATGTCAGAACGCCTCACCCTCCACCATCGACTACCGCCTACGAGACGGCAGCGAACGCCGTGAACCTCTTCTCTTCCGGCACGTGCTCGTCGCCGGCGGCACCGGCAGCGGCAAGAGCCACAACGCCAAGAACCTTCTCCGTCAGATCTTCGAATCCAAGTACGAGATAACTGACGGCGACACCAGGGTGGAACGCCCGCCGGCTACGGTGATCTTCGACCCGCAGAACGAGTACAGCCAGATGCACGACGACAACCCCGCGGTAGACGACGACCTTCGCCGCCGATGGGGGAAACAGGGCGTCTCCTACGGCGGCGTCGACGACGTAACCTGCTGGGTTCCCGACGTCGAAGGCTACCCCTACGACGCAGGCCACCGCGCCCCCCAGCGTGAGTTCAGCGTGCCGTTCACGATGGCGGAACGATACCCCTGGCTGCTCGCAGGCGCCGAGCTCACGGAGCACCAGTACCTCGGGTTGAAGGAGCTCCTGGAGGACTACTTCGACGAAGCCGAGGACCCAAGCTACCGTGGGTTCACGGAGTTCGTCGAAGACCCCATGACCATGGACCACTACGTCGAACAGTCGGGGAAGGTGCACGAGGCGACGTACAACGCCCTCAAACGCAAGGTCGCAGGCAACACTGTCTTCGAACGCGTCTTCGACCGACCCTCTGACGCAATCACCGACGACGGCGTGCTCAAGCAGTTCGTCGAACCCGGCTCCGTCAGCGTAGTACCCAGCTACCACGTCAGCAGCGGCCGAGCGGAAGAGGTCGTCGTGCTCGCCGTCGCTTCCCTCCTCGTCGACAACAAGCTACAGAGCGGCGGCCACACTGCTGTGAAGTCCACGCCGCTCCTCGTCGCTATGGACGAGGCTCACGAGTTCCTCAGCGAAGCCGACACCGCACAGGGCAGCAGGATCAAGTCGAAGTTCGCGGAAGCCGCGAAACAAGGGAGGAAGGAACGTCTTGGGTTGTTCCTCATCACACAGGACCCTGGAGACGTCGCCGACCCCGTGTTCAAACAGCTGAACACCAAGATAGCTTTGAACATCGGAGACGAAGCCGCGATAAACAGCCTCAACCTCCCGAAGGAGCTCGAACGCCGCGTCCCCTACCTCGAACGCGGCGAGATGGTGGTCTACAGCCCCGACAACAGCGAACCCGTAGAGGTCAAAGGCCTCCGTGAATGCGTCGTCCGGCACGGCTGAAGCCATCAGCGTTATCCCCCTCGCTCCCCAGGGATGCAGTAGATGAAAGGCGACAGCAGCCTGTTCGTAGTGGTCTTCGCAGGCGCGTTGAACGTCCTGCTCGCCTTAATGAAGTTCGGCGCCTACCTCCTCACCGGCAGCCCGTCGATGCTCGCATCCACTTACCACTCCATCAGCGACACCGGCAACCAGGTGGTCTTGCTCGTCGGATACTACTACAGCAGGAAGAAAGCCGACCGCGAACACCCGTTCGGCCACGGGAAAGCCGTGTTCTTCTACAGCTTCCTCGTCAGCGTGATGTTGTTCGGTATCGCCGGATGGGAGAGCCTGAAGACCGGCGTCAGAGCTCTGCGCGCTGAAGCACCCGCCGTCGACGTCGAGGAGGGCATGGTGTCTGCAGTTGGCGTCGAGTTCCGCGCCATCTACCTCGCGTACGCGGTTCTGCTGTTCACCATACTGTTCGACGGCCTCAGCTACCTGAAGGCGAAGCAGGCGCTCGACGAGGAGTCCCGTGAACGCGGCTGGAGGAACTTCGTCGAGAGCTTCCGGAAGACCCCTGACATGCCGGTGCTCGCCGTGCTCACGGAGAACGCCGTAGCCACACTGGGTGCCGCTATCGCCCTCGTCGGCATCTTCGTAGCCGACGTAACCGGAGTCCACGCCTTCGACGCCGCCGGAGCCGTAGCCATCGGAGTCGTACTCATGATGTTCGCGCTCGCTCTCGCACGCGAGAACAAGAAGCTACTGCTCGGCGAAGCCCTCCCGCGGAGACACGAGGAACCCCTGGAGCTCCTCGTCGAGGACGCCGAAGGGGTGCGGGACCTCGTCGACCTGCGCTCAGTGTACTTCGGCCCCGAACAGGTGTTAATCACCGCCGACGTCGAGTTCGACTCCGACCTCGACACCGATGATGTCGAGAGAGCAATCGACGAGATCGAACGCGAGATACGGGAGGAAGAACCCCTAGTCGGAGACGTCTACATCGAACCCAAGAGCGAGAACTAGCTCCACAAGCCACCCCCGGGGAGAACGCAGGACCGGCACCCGGCGACCCCGAGAGGAGACACCGAAAAACAAGATATAAACCCACGCTTGGCGTACAACTCCACCACGCGGGCCCGTAGATCAGTGGTAGATCACTCCCTTGGCATGGGAGAGGCCCCGGGTTCAAATCCCGGCGGGTCCAAACGAGCGAACGAGGTCTACGAGAGAGCGAGTGCAGGAGCCGACGGAGAGGGATTCGAACTGACGTCAGCCGCACGCCCGCGCAGCGAAGCGAGCAGGAACGTCTGACGAGAGGTTCAAATCCCGGCGGGTCCACTCCCACTTTTTACTCCCTCGGGTTCCCCTTCGGGGAACCGCTCGGTCGCAAAAACTGGGGAAAAACTACCTCGGAACTCGCTACGCTCGTTCCGAGTACTGCTCAGCAGACAGCGAGACAGGCGCAGGAGCCGTGTGAAGGGATTTGAATCGACGTCAGCGGCACCGCCCGCGCAGCGAAGCGAGCTGCGTCTCTCTGATGAGGCATTATCACTGAGTTCACGACGAGCACACCGAAGCTGGCCATGGACTGCGGTTGGATCTCGAATGGACCGTGTAGGTGAGCCGCTGCAAGGCACCGGAGTCCGTTCGAGACACGGTGCTCCTGGATTCAGAGCGTCCGACTCCAATATTCGATATAGCGGCCTACGGTTTACACGGTGTCTCTGCCGGCCTCTCGAACCTGTTTGAGACCGCTAGAACCTGGAATCAGGGGTTCTCAACGTCTTCAGGGTGGTTCTCGGCTGCTGTGACGCAAAAGTCATATGGAACCGTGGTTTCCTCTGGAACATGGATACGTACGGCATCGGAGTGGTGGCGATCCTTCTGTTTCTCGGGGTGTTCGCTGTGTTCTCCGTCGCCGCTACCGCCGACCATCACTCCTCCGTCCAGAAGAACCAGGATGTTCCCGCCGAGGTGGTCTCGGTCGAGGTCGACCAGAGGATGAACGACGACGAGATCGAGTACACACCAGTAGTCGTCTACCGGTACACCGTGGACGGTGAATCCTACACCTCCGACAACGTCCACCCCGGCGGCTTCGTCAGATGGTACGGCAGCCGATCTACTGCGGAGTCGATGGTCGACAGGTACGAGGAGGGCAGCGACGTCAGGCGCGACGGCGAACCAGTGGTCGCGTACTACAACCCATCCGCACCTGACGAAGCCTACCTGTACGACCCCGGGTGGCCGGGAGGCTGGTGGATAGCCGTGGTGTACTCGTTGCTAGCCGTCGTCGGCGGCGGTTACCTAGCTCGCGAGGGCTTCGTGCTCTGGCGGCAGAGACAGATGATCAAGAACACCCCCACCGAGAACGCTCGCTCGCTGTCCATCGGACCGTCCGAACTCCGTGGCACCGCCATCCCCGCCGACGGCGCAGGGTTCGCTGCACCGTTCAGCGAAGACGAATGCGTGGTCGCGGACTACGAGGTAGAGCAGTACGACGACAGCGGCGACAACAGCACCTGGCGCACCAAGGAAGAAGACGTCCTCCACATCCCGTTCTACGTAGAGGACGACACCGGCCGAGTGCTCGTCAGACCCCACGACGACGCAGTCTACGACCTCGACCCCGACACGTGGACCGAGACCTACGTCGACAGCTCTGACAAGGGGCCCGAACCCGTCCAGCGGTTCCTCTCCAACAGCACCCTCAGCTATCCCTCCGACTCGAGCGGGAAGGACAACGACCGCAAGTACCGGCAGAACCTCGTCGAAGCAGGAGACGAGGTGTACGTCTTCGGCACGGTTCGACCCCGCGACACCGAATATATCCCGGATGAACCGACATCCGCGGACCGCCTCGTCGTCGAGAAGGTTACCGACAACTCGATGCGGGAACCTATGTACCTGATATCTGATGATAGCCCGACGGACCTCGTTGGGAGAAGGAAGTGGGCTCTGTGGCGGTTGCCCGCAGGCGGCTTTTTCGTGCTGTCGGCGATTGCTGTCTCTGTCTACGTCTTCGGTCCAGTACTGGGGCTCGATATCCCTCGAACCTTCGACGGCTGGATAGACAACGTATCGTGAAAAGGTCTGGTAGAATGGTTCAGGCTCTTGATTCTACAGATACATTCACGTTAACGTGGGCAACTCCATCTCGTCCGTTTTACCAAGATTTACCCTGCAGAGAATAATGGCGGATGTGTTAACTCTGTATCGATGCACTGTCTAAGGCTTTCAGGGCGGATGTGGGGTTGATCATAGATCTCCGTTGGCTTGGTCCGGACCCTGTCGAAGTTAGACAAGGTTTGAGTTCGTGTTGGCTTTTTCTGGTGTCGAACGAGACGTCGTTAGCACTCGCCAAACGTTCCCAGTCAAGTTCGACACAGAACTGTCTTCCCTAATCGATCTTTGCGGTGGCGCTTCAGTAACATCGTGTGCGGCATTATCAGCTTCTAACACTCCAGATAGACGTTTATACTGTAGAATATGGTAAACTAGTTAACGCTATATCGAACCGATGGTCGGGGGCACGTGTTTCTGACTCTTGATGAGGGACAGGATGTTGGTATAGTGCAATCCTCTTCCCGAGATCTATCCTGTGGGAAGAAGGAACTTCTCTGAAATGGCTGGATCTCAGGGCTCCCGGACACCCAAACTGTTAGCGACGAACGGAGACCTCCAAAGCAAATCTTCGTGTGTGGCGAGTTCGAGATAAAGTCCGGCCATGTGGGTAAGGCTATGTAAATTGGCTAACTCACCGAAATCTGGCTTCTCTATCTCTCCTTATTAATTTCCTGGCCAACTTGCCTAGATTATTAGTCACTCCTCGGTTCGGTTTAACGGCACCCTTTCGATCATATCGATTCATGGATAGACAGGTAGGTATCAAGTCACCCCGAGAGCTCCACCGGCCTTGAGACCACGCAGATCTCGTCGTCGCTTGGGTTCACTGTATGAAGCTCTTTCCGCCACTTCCCGATGCTGAGGCCGTGGTTCGCCGCCGCCTTCACCATCATCACCATGAAGACGATGCTGTCGACGTCGGCGTCGACGCCGAGCTCCAGGTCCGCCCACCTGATGGAGGTGGAGTCATCGGAGAAGTCGCTGAAGGTCGAGGCTCCATGCTCGCCTCCGCTCCAGATGTAGTCGAGCCTGTCGTACCAGTCCTCGCGGATGAGTATCTTCTCGAGCTCACCGATACGGCTGTAGGAAGCCCAGATGGTGTCGAACAGGAGCTTGTCCATCTATCCTTACGATACCGTTTTCACCGTCTTATGTCCTGCGCCTATGTCAACCGGGTCCACTCGTCGAAAGGGGGGGGGGGGGGTCGACTGCGACCTCTCTTCACGGCTGTGATGCATGGTTCGGTGACTCCATCGTTTCGAGCTCGGATACCTGTGTCGTGCTCTATCTGGATTCAACGGTTCTCCTCGTGGCTCTTGGAGTACGAGATCCTCACGTTACCATGGCTTCGAGGTAGGCGGTCTTCACACCACCCCCGAGCTTCTATATAGCGACATACGGTTCAAGAGAACAACTTGCACGACGATGTTAACTGAAAGATAACTTCCGCAGGCGCTCAAACAGCTATAGAACACCTGTTTCCCAGGAGCTGGGAAACGCACCGTCCGATTTAGATACCCTAAGCTCAAACTAGACACGTATGAGATTCGAGAGGATACTCGTCCCGACGGACGGCAGCAAGGCAGCGGTCGACGCAGCGGAGAAAGCGTTCGAGCTCGCGGAGCAGCTCGACGCAGAGGTCCTCGTGCTCTCCGTGGTAGAGGACGCACTCGTCGACGACAAGATATACGGGAACCCACCCGCGGACGTCGAGAGGGTACGCGAGATAGCGACGAACGCGGCCGAGGACGTCGCGGAGAAAGCCGAGGAACGCGGTATAGACGCCGACGCAGTGGTGACACAGGGCAGCCCCGCCCAGGAGATACTGGATCAAGCCGACAGCTGGGACGCCGACATGATAGCGATGGGGACACATGGCCGCTCCGGTCTCGACCGAGTCCTCCTCGGCAGCGTCGCCGACAAGATAGTCCGCAAAGCAGACGTACCCGTCTTCACCTCGAGACCCGACTGACAACCAGACCTCGACCTGTCCAGCGACTTCTTACGATAACTGGTGGTGGACACCCAGACGGTAGGGGTAGATACTTGTAAAGAGACACCCTAGGGAGTACGATGGGAATAAAGGAAGACTGGGAGCGGATGGACGAGGAGATGTTCCTCGTGAAGTACGGGCCCTACGCCGCCTTCTTCGTGGTCTTCGTCATCCTCACCATAGGGTTCATTTTGCCGATAATCGACATAACCTGGCCGGTAGTTTTCCTCGCGCTACTGCTGGTAGCGGTGCCCTACCTACCTCTCTTGAAGTACCTGGTGTTCGAAGGCAAGGAGGAGGTGATGGGGACGTTGCTCGACGAAGCCGAGGAGACCGTAGAGCTACCGCCGGAACAGAGCGAGGAGGACGTCAGCGAACGCGTCTCCAACATCGAGACCGCGCTATACGGCCAGATGGCCGAGGACCCCCAGATAGCGCTGCTGCGGCTGCGCGTCGAGATAGAGGACGCGCTCACCGAGGTAGCGTACGAACGCGGGCTCAAGACCAAGGAGGAGTTCGTCCAGTTCCACGAGGTCATGCGGTTCCTCAAGGACAACGAAGACGCGCTCGAACCCGAGCTCTACGAGGACGTCATGCAGGTCCACACCGTCACCAACCGAGCCGTTCAGACCGGAAGAGTCAGCAGCAACAACGCCAACCGGATCATACGAGTCGGCCTACGGGTGCTCGAACGCCTCTACCTCGAGAGCGAGATGCCCGTCAACCCCGAACCAGAGGAACCCGCGTTCCCAACCCGACAGAGGTACTGAAGCTTTAACCCTCCTTCGTCGACAACTTTTACACATGAAGACAGCGCTGATAACCGGTTGCTCGTCAGGCATCGGACGAGCCACCGCCGAAAGGTTCCACGACGAAGGCTGGCGGGTGTACGCAACCGCCCGAGACACGGACGACATCACCGGCCTCTCGGAACAGGGGATGGAGACGCTGGAGCTCGACGTCACCGAGGACGGGGACTGCGGCGCCGCCGTCGAAGCCGTGGAAGACGACCACGACACGGTCGACTGCCTCGTCAACAACGCAGGCTACGGACAGATGGGGGCCGTCGAAGACGTACCCGTCGAGGATATGCATCAGCAGATGGAGGTGAATCTCTACGGGCCACAACGGCTGACGCGTCGAGTTCTACCGGGGATGCGTGATCAGGAGAGCGGAACCATCGTCAACGTCTCCAGCATCGCCGGACAGATTTCTCCGCCGGGTATGGGCGTCTACAGCGCGTCGAAGCACGCGCTCGAAGCCGTCAGCGACTCCCTCCGCGTCGAGGTAGCCGACTTCGACGTCGACGTAGTGCTCGTCGAACCCGGGCCGGTGGAGACGGAGTTCGGTGGACGCGCCGACGAGGAGTACCCGGACGCGGAAGACAGCGCCTACAGCAAGCTCTACACGTCGCAGGAGGAACGCGACGACAGCCTGTCGAGGTTCACGGTGACGCCAGAGGACGTAGCGGAGACGATACATGAGGCCGCCGAAGCCGACAGCCCCAAGGCACGGTACACCGTCACCTGGAGCTTCCGCGCCGCCCGCATCGTCAGGAACGTACCACCGGTGATACGGGACAGGCTGCTCCGGTAGAGATATATGACCACATCCAACCCCGAAGTCGACGTAGAAGATGTCGACGAACCCCGCGACATGTACGACTCCGTCGTAGACCTACTGTCCTCAGTCGACGACGAGTTCCATCCACCGCTCAGCGAGCGGGATAAAGCAGAGGAAAACGGCGGCGGCGTAGAAGGATACGTCGAAGCCACGTTAGACCAACACCTGTTGCTAGCGTCAGTGAAAGGCCGAGAAACGGGGTTGATGCTATACAGAAGAGAGGACGTACCGGGTGTCGATGACGGGAGCGTCTACGTGGAGACTATCGCCGTAAAACCAGGTTATCAGGGGACCGGGGTGGGTCGCCAGATGTACGATAAGTTGTTCGACCTATATCCGGCGTCCAGTATATCCACCAAAACATGGGAGTCGAACAACAGCCACCTCGGCCTTCTCGAGAGTTTTGGGTTCAGGGAGGTGCACCGCATCCCGGACGACCGGAGGGGCGGCGTCGACACGGTCTACCTCTGTCTGGAACCCGAGTCCAGATGAACTTCAGCGGAACGTGCAGGCGAAACCACTAACAGAACGCAAGAGATACCTCCACTAGATGGCTGACTGCCCATACTGCGACGAGAGCTTCTCCGGCGAACAGAGGATGCTGAAGCACGTCGCCAGCGAACACCCCGACGAGATGGGGGAGATAGAGCGCAGGAGGTTGGAGGACCCCGACGACTCGAGCCTTATCAGGAACCCCGAGGTAATTGCCGGAGTTGCTTTCTCCTTGGTCATCGTAGCTGTCTTCGCGTACTCGATCTTCTTCGCGGACGTTACCCAGGTCGTCGAACCAAGCGAACGCGGAACCGTGGAAGAGTACGGAACCATCTCCATCGAGGTAGACGGTGAAGCCATCGACCTCACCCAGGAGGACTATCTCGAAGCCGACGTCCACTGGTTCCTCCACCCCGACACCGTCGAAGAAGCCGAATCAGTCTACGTCTGGGAGAAACACTCCAGAGACGTCACCCTGGAGTACGCGTTGCTGTCTCTGGGTGTAGACGTCGGAACCAGCACCGACAACGCTACCTTCGTCGACATCACGTTGGCGGAAGCCGAGCGCGAACCCATCACCTACAGCGAAGCAGCGGGGGACACCGTCGAGATAACGGTGAACGACGAAGACGTACAGCCACGGGAGCGCCGGCTGCACGGCGCCGCCTCCCCAGGTGAAGCGGAGGAAGGAGACCACGTACACGTCAAGCTGGAGGCCGCAGAATGACCGTTGAGGTGCTGCGGCTCGGCCACCGTCCCGCCCGCGACCAGAGGCTGACGTCGCACGTCGCACTGACTGCGCGAGCGTTCGGCGCCGACCGGGTGCACGTCAGCGGCGGCGAAGACAGCGGCCCCATCGAAACAGTCGAAAGCATCGTGGAACGGTTCGGCGGAGAGTTCACTGCAGAGAGGGAGCCGTCGCCGAAGAAGCTCGTGAAGGACTGGAATGGCGACGTCGTCCACCTAACTATGTACGGCTTACCCGTCCAGGACGTCGTCGAAGAAGATGGACTCACGCACTCAGAAGCCGACGACGTACTCGTCGCCGTGGGATCACGGAAGGTCCACGGATGGATATACGACGAAGCCAGCTACAACGTCGCCGTCACCAGTCAGCCGCATAGCGAGGTCGCAGCGCTCGCCGTCTTCCTACACATGTACTTTGACGGCAGCGAGCTAGATCTAGAGCATCCGGGTGGAGAGATAGAGGTCGTACCCTCCGGACAGGGGAAGAAGACCCGGGAACCCGAGTGAAGGCCGGCTTTCTCAGGAGAGGTCGGAGATAGCTTCTGCGAGATCGCCGCCAGCTTCCTCCAGCGCTTCGCGGGCGGTGTCCTCGTCGACGCCGGCGCGCTCGGAAACCAGCTCGACGTCGCCTTCGTCGACGCCTCCTGCCGCACCACCTTCTACCTCTCGGCTCTCCGCCTGACCGACGACCTGAAACGTCGTCTGCCCTTTAGCGTCCATCTTAGTGACTTCGGGCGCGGAGATCACCAGCTCCTCGTCCGACGTCCTGATGACTACCTCTTCGACGCCGTCTATCTCGTCCATGTCGATGCCCATCTGGTTCATCATCTTCTGCATGCGTTTCGAGTCGAAGCCGCCGCCGCGTCCACCTAACATAGCTACGGGTAGGGGGTGGAGCCCCTAAAAACGAACGGTGACCGGTGGTGTCCTGCGTCTGAAGCGATATAGGTTCGCCGCCGTCGATGTGTCAGGAGCTGCTCCGTCGCTTCATCAGCCATACGAAGCCCGCCGCCAGAAGCAGGAGCAAAGCGAGGTTGACGAACGCCTCGAACAGGTCGACGTACTCCCGTGATAGCCAGGTCTGGAGGAACGACACCAGGCTCCAGTAGAACCGTAGCGCGAAGTATACGGCGAGCACGAGCACCACTGAGAGCAAGGCCTTGAAAACGAAGCCCTCGCTGCCCTCCGGCATTACGTCGTCGACTTCGAAACCGCCTCCGCCACCGGAGCCCTCCTCTGATGTCATCGGAGACCACCTCTCCTGCGACGGAGAACCAGGGTGGACAGCAATAGAGCAGCGGCTGCGGCGAAGACTCCGAAGCCAGGTGTCGCCTCCTCGGGTTCGCCGTCCAGCTGCTCCTCGAGCTCCCTTCTCTCCTCCCTAAACCTCTGTTCCTCGTCCTCGAACTCCTCGACCTCGAGCCCGACGTCTCGCTCGGTTACGTTAGCCTCTACCTCGCGGGTGGGGTCGAGGTTCGCCGTTATCCTGTGGGTCGCCACGACGTTTCCGTCGCTCCATATCTCGGCGTCGAGGTAGTAGTTGTAGCCGTCCGGCACCGATAGCGTGGTGTCGACTGCTTCGGTCTCCGTCGGCGACACCGAAGCCGCCGTCTGTGTTTCGTCGGCGAGTATGTTCGACTCCGCCTGACGCGCCTTCACCATGAGGTCCACGGACTCCACCGTGTCGCCTGCGTTCGACAGGTAACTGGTTACGTCTAGCTCCACATGGTCGCCGGCCTCCGCTATCGAGAACTCCATAGAAGACAGTATGTAGAAGTCGTGGAACTCGACGTCGCTGTCCATGTGCTCCGGAGTCAGCGACTCGACACCGGATATCCGGACGCTGCGTTCGCTGGCTCTCTCGCCGTCAGTGTAGACAACTACGTCGAACTCGTAGCTTCCGCTGCGTTCGACCTCGACTGGGACACGTATCTCCGTCTCCTCACCTCCCACTATCTCTTCGAGCTCGTGGGTGGACTCGTCCTCTAGCAATCCGGTGTCCGTGCTCCTCGCACGCACCACCACGGAGACGTCTCCGTCTACGGTGTCCGTGCTCCATAACCTGGACACCGTGACTATCTCAGCCGACCCACCGGTCACCTCACCTGGTTCCACGTCGACCTCCTCCACCATGATCTGCGCGGCCCCGGGTGGATCTTCTTCGTCGAAGACACCTGGTGCGACCGCCGCGACCACCGCACCGACGAATACCAAGGCCACCACCCCTGCTAACAGCAAGTGTTCGACCCTCATGCTCTAGGGGTTGTCCACCTCGTTCATAGTGTTTACGTAGGGTGAAACCGGGGTTTCAGCCTCCCTTCCGACCTGTGTCCTCTGCGTCGTCGTCAACCTTAATACGGGAGATTACTATGGGTTATACGATGGAGGTTCCGACGCCGGAAGACCTCAGGGAGAAGCGCAACGAGCTCGGGCTAACGCAGAGCGAGCTAGCGGACGAAGCCGGAGTCAGCCAGCCCCTGATAGCCCGTATCGAGAACGGAGACGTCGACCCCAGGCTGTCGACGGTGACCCGGATCGTCGAGGTTTTCGAAGGCCACGAGGAACGCAGGGTCACCGCGGAGGACCTCATGAGTGAGGAGGTCATAAGCGTGTCACCCGACGACACCGTACGTGCCGCAGTCGACAGGATGCAGGAGAGCCAGTTCAGCCAGCTACCCGTCGTCGACGACGACATCCCCGTGGGATCTATGACGGACTCCATCGTCGCCCGCGCACGAGGCGAGGTCGACGACCTACCGGACGCAGACGTCGAGGACATCATGGGCGAGAGCTTCCCCACGGTGTCTCCCGAGGAAGACCTCTCCACGCTGTCGCGGTTGCTCGACCACAGCAGCGCCGTCCTCGTCACCGAACGCGGCCGCGTCGTCGGCATAGTCAGCGAAGCCGACCTCGCCGCACATGTCGGAAGCGGAAGCTGACTCAGCCGCAGGCCAGCGAAAACGAGCTATGGGGTCTCTATCGAACGAACAGCTTGTACTTGACGTCCTCGTCCTTCAGCTCGTCAACGATACGTTCCTGAAGTATCTCGTCGGGGTTGTGAAGTCCGTCGACGCGTTCCTCGAGGTCGTCGTAGCTGTCGAAACGCTCGAACTCACGTTCCTCTATCAACGCGTTCCGTATCTTCTCACCGACTCCCGGCAGGAGATCCAGCTGATGGAGGCGGATGGTGACGCTGTCGGCGTCGTTGAAGAAGTCGACGAACCGTCGTTCGTCGTCGTGGAGGATGTCCTCCACCGCATACTCCAGCTCCTTCCTCGCGCCCTGAGTCAGGTCGTCGAACTCTATGCGCTGTTTCACGCGGTCCGCGACCTCCCTGTCGCCGTCTCCGACGTAGACGTAGTCAGCGATCTTGACGTGTGCGTCCTCCTTCGGCAGAACCTCCAGAAGGGTGAAGTTCCGGGTTCCGATTCCCTGTATCAACGTGTCGTCGTCGACGCGGTCCTCGCTGTGGCCGTCCGGCAGGTACTCGAGAACGTACACGTACTCCTCTCTCTCGGAGTCCTCGTTGTCCTTGGTCATAGGCGCCTCCTAGTTTACCTGTACTGGGCGACGGTATTTAGTATCTCGTCCAGCTCGTCGCCGTCGAGGGAGTACCGTTCTTTGGCGTAGATAGCTCTGAGCTCATCCCTGTTCCGCGGCAGAAGGTCAGCTACCTTGTGCGCGACGAAGTCGTCGACGGCCTCCATCTCCCCGAGCTCCTCCACGAGCTCCCGGGCTTCGTCGGCTTCAAGGTGTCCGAACTCGTTGGCGTGATCCAGAGAACGCCGTAGCTCGAAAGCCATCTCCCTGTCGTCGTCGCTCCTCTCCTCCGCTATCTCGTTGAGGGTCTCCTTGACCTCGGCGACGGTGACGTACTCCTCCTCCAGCTTCTCCTTGACTATCATCCTTGAGGCTTGAGGTGGTGTGGTCGAACGACCTGTTTCTTCGTCATGTCACCGTCCTGGAACTCCACCTCGAAAGCCCTGCCCTGCTCACCCTTCACCACGCCTGTGACGCCGTGGAAACGCGGGTGAGGTCGGCCCTCGGGAACGCTGGGGTCGATGACCACGTGGACCACGTCGCCTTCCTCGAACTCCTGAACCGCGGAGCTAGGTGCCGCCGCGCCTTCCTCCCGTGCGGCGTTGCTGAGTTTGTTCCGCGTCGCGTTGTTCTGTCCCTGAGAGTTCGGCATACATCATCCTGTCCTGCAGAGGACATAAGGGTTTTCGTTGTAGAGGCGGAGGCGAGCCAAAATAGTTTAGAGTCGCCCCACGCCCCTTAGTCCAAGAAGATGGAGGTCCTCGTCGTAGTCGCCGTCGCGTTGCTCGCCGGCCTCGTCATGGCGTGGACCATCGGCGCGAACAGCAACAGCCCACCGTTCGCTCCCGCCGTCGGCGCCAACGCGATCCCCGTGATGCGCGCGGCGTTCTTCGTCGGGGTCTTCGGATTCCTCGGCGCAGTCCTCCAGGGCGCGTCCATCAGCGAGACCGTCGGCAACGACCTCATCGACGCCGTCACCATAACCCCGCTTGCCGCCGCCTGCGGCCTTCTCACTGCGGCGACGATGATAGTCGTCGGCAACCGACGCGGCTACCCCGTACCGGCGGCGTTCGTCGTCACCGGCGCGATGGTAGGTGTCGGCCTCGCATTAGGCGGCGACCCCGCCTACACCACCTACCGCGACCTCGCCTTGTTCTGGCTCGCCATCCCGTTCTTCGCCGTAGCCATAGGCTTCGGAACCGCGTACGTCCTTCGGCGGGAGGACGTCTCCGAATCCGTCGCCGTACCACTGCTGGCGGCCGTCGTCGGCGCCACCGTCGTCCACATGAGGTTCGAGTTCATACCGCCTGCTGACGAGATGACCACCGCCGCCCACTACCTCTCCAGCCTTGCCGAACAGGAGTTCGACACCCTACCCGCAGTCTTCGGCGTCGACGTCGTCACCGTCACAGTGACCCTGGTGGCCGCGGCGGCGTTCTACCTCGCGCTCCAGCAGGCGGTGGAGGCTTCCGTCGAAAAGGGGATACGGCACTTCCTCGTGCTCCTCGGCGCGTTAGTGGTCTTCAGCACCGGAGGCAGCCAGGTCGGCCTCGCCACCGGACCCCTCGAAGCCTTGTTCAGCGAGGAGCTAGGGCTTCCCACCATCTACCTCCTGATGTTCGGAGCCACCGGCCTCCTGATAGGTGCGTGGATGGGAGCGCCGCGCGTCGTACAGGCGGTTAGCAG
Source organism: Euryarchaeota archaeon Ods02 (assembly GCA_028751075.1). Classification (GTDB taxonomy): domain Archaea; phylum Halobacteriota; class Halobacteria; order Halobacteriales; family Halorutilaceae; genus JAQZDA01. The sequence continues at coordinate 45,640 of JAQZDA010000006.1, forward strand.
GGAGTACAGCGAGCTAGGCGTCCGCCGCTCCATCAGCGCGCTCGTACCTTCGTTCCTCATCACCCAGGCCGCCATCACCCTCGGGCTACCTATCTCCGCGAACCAGATAGTGATATCCAGCGTCATCGGAAGCGGACTCGTCGAAGGCAGCGCTGGTGTGTCCGGGAACAAGATAGGGTACACCGTCGCGGTCTGGCTGTTCGCCCTGGGTGCCGCCGCGGTCGTCGCACACCTCCTCTACCTCGGGCTATCGTTCGGTGTAGGGATGCAGTAGTCATCGAACTTTGGCGGGACGTCCTGGCGGCTGCCGACCTCTAGCTGTCGCCGCCTTCGACCGCACCCTGTTTCAGCTCCCGGGCTTTCTCCTCCACGAACTCCACTCCATCGCGTTCGAGACCGTCGACGAAGACGCTGCCGGCGACGACGCCGTCCGCTCCTCCTTCGACTATCTCGCTCGCGTGCTCGGGTTCGCTGACGCCGAAACCCACGGCCTTCGGAACCTCGTAGCCGCGGAGACCGTCGAGCGCCTCGTAGGTCTCGCCGGAGACGTCCTCCCGCGCACCCGTCGTCCCCAGCCGCGCCTGGACGTAGAGGAAACCCGACACTCGGTCGACGATGCGTTCCACCCGCTCGTCCGTCGTCGTAGGTGCGACGATGAAGACGAGGTCGACGTCGTGACGTCTGCAGGCTTCGTGGAGCTCGTCGGACTCCTCCACCGGTAGATCGGGGACTATGACGCCCTCTATCCCTGCTTCCTTGCAGTCGGCTACGAAGTCGTCGACGCCGCGCTGGAGGATGAGGTTGTAGTAGGTCATGCAGACGAGGGGGACGTCGACGTCGGCGGAGGCGACGGCTTCGAAGTATCGGTCGGGGGTCATGCCTCCGTCCAGCGCCTCCGTGATGGCGTTCTGGATGGTTGGGCCGTCGGCGATGGGTTCGCTGAACGGCAGTCCGACCTCGACGACGTCGGCGCCTCCGCGTTCGAAAGCCTCGATGACGTCGGCGACGTCGACGTCGCGGGGGTGGCCGGCGGTGAAGTACGTTATCAACGCGGGTTCCTCGGGTAGCTCTATCATCTGAAGCCACCTCCCTCGACTACCTCCTTCATCTGTCGCCCTCCTCCCGCAACATTGAGCCGTCGTCCGCGAGCGCGCTCTCCTGCATCACGGTGTCGAGGTCCTTGTCACCGCGGCCGGATAGGTTCACGACGACTACGTCGCCGAGGTCGTCCTCCTTCTCCAGCAACGCCACAGCGTGCGCGCTCTCTAACGCGGGTATTATGCCCTCCTCTCGCGAGAGCTGGTGGAAAGCCTCCAGCGCTTCCGTGTCGTCCGCGGTCCGTGGTTCCACGCGGCCGGTGTCGACGAGGTACGCGAGCTCGGGGCCGACGCCGCTGTAGTCGAGGCCGGCGCTCAAGCTGTGGCTCTCGAGTATCTGTCCGTCTTCGTCCTGCAGCAGACGGGTGCGGGCTCCGTGTAAGACTCCTTCTTCGCCTACGTTGAGGGACGCCGAATGCGGGGCGCGGTCGTCCTCTATATCGAGGCCGCTGCCGCCGGCTTCGACGGCGTACAGCTCGACGTCTTCGTCGTCGCGGAACGCGTGGAACGCACCCATCGTGTTGCTTCCGCCTCCGGCGCATGCGACGACGCTGTCGGGCAGCCGGCCGGCTCTCTCCTGTATCTGCCGTCGGGTTTCGCGGCCGATGACCGCCTGTAGGTCCCTGACCATGCTGGGGAAGGGATGAGGGCCGACGACGCTGCCTATGACGTAGTGGGTGTCCTCGACGTTCGTCGCCCAGTCACGGAGGGTCTCGTTGATGGCGTCCTTCAGCGTCCCCGAGCCGGCGTCCACCGGTACGACCTCCGCGCCCATCAACCTCATGCGGAAGACGTTGGGTTGCTGGCGCTGGATGTCCTTCTCACCCATGTATATCTCGCATTCGAGGTCGAGCGCGGCCGCCGCCATCGCGGTCGCGGTGCCGTGCTGGCCGGCGCCGGTCTCCGCGATGACCCTGTCCTTGTCCATCTTCTTCGCGAGCAACGCCTGCCCGAGGGCGTTGTTGAGCTTGTGTGCGCCTCCGTGGAGGAGGTCCTCGCGCTTGAGGTAGACGTCGGCGCCGATGCGTTCGCTGGTGGTGGGTGCGTGGTAGAGGGGCGTCGGTCGGCCTCCGTAGTCCCCGAGCCTTCGTTCGAACTCCTCCACGAACTCGTCGTCGTCGAGGTACCGTTCGTAGGCTTCCTCCAGCTCCTCTATGGCTGGCATCAGCGCCTCCGGGACGTACTGTCCGCCGTAGCCGCCGAACACCTCATCAGTCATGTATCATCTTGTACATCGATGTACTTCTCTGTACATTAGCCTTCTGTCTTGCGCGCGCCATCAGACATCAGCCTCCACCAGCTCACGGGTCTTCCCCTCGACGTCGTCGCACCGCATGATAGACGTCCCCACGAGGAACGCGTCCGCGCCCGCCGAAGCAAGTCGCCGGACGTCGGCCGCGTCGTCGACCCCGCTCTCAGCGACCGCGACACGGTCGCCGGGAACCTCTGGCAGCAGTCGTTCACCGACCCCGAGATCCACCTCCAGCCTCGTGAGGTCGCGGTTGTTGACGCCGACGACCCGGGCGTCCGTCTTCAGCGCCATGTCGAGCTCCTCCTCCGTGTGCACCTCGACCAACGGCTCGAACCCCGCCTCCATCGCTTCATCCACGAGGCTCTGGAGGTCGTCGACGAACGCCGCGATAAGTAATAGGAGGTCGCATTCGACCTCGTACATCTGCCGGCGGTCGACGACGAAGTCCTTCCTCAAGACAGGGAGGTCGACCTCGTTCCGGACGTCACGCAGGAGGTCGAGTGAGCCGCCGAAACGCTCCGGCTCCGTCAACACCGAGATAGCTGCGGCGCCGCCGCGCTCCATAGCCTTCGCCGCCTCCACGGGGTCGTGTGAGGCGACGCCGTCCGACGTCGGTGACGTAGGCTTCACCTCCGCGATCACCGGCTGCAACCCATCCTCGCGTCGCTCCTCCACGGAGTTCAGGAAGCTCCTGACTTCGACGCGGTCCAGGTTTCTCTCCGCGGCTTCCGCCCGCCTGTGTGCGTCCTCCAGTATCTCCTCGACATCCGGGTGCATCTAACGATGCAATGGAACCCGCCGTAGAACTAGCTTGCCCTGTGTGTCGACCGACTCCGCTGTGTTCGCGGACCCGTCTCCCTTAGGCGACACTGTTTTACCTGGGAAGCACACCTCGAAGACCGAAGCGTATGTTGAAGAGACTGTGGGGTCGGCTCCACCAGATGTTTCTGGGTGAGAGTGACGAAACAGTGCAACCCCGGGATAACAGCTACGAGGGGCTTGCGGAGCTGACGCGTAGCGGGTACTACGGGACACCGGAGACACCTGACGGTTACACCGAGACGGTGAACTCCTCGATACTGGTCCGGTGGACCGGCTCACATGCGGACGTCGAATGCGCGCGAACCAGGGATGGATGGGACCTTAGACTGAGGGACGACGACCTCATCAGGGTGAAACGCCGGAACCTATCTAAGACGGAGGCATTCCAGGCCGCCCGCGGGCTGATGGAGGAGGACAGAGCCGTCGAGGGAGACCTCGCCAGCGGAGTCGAGGAACAGGTGGAGTCCGTGCTTGAGGAGTTCGAGTCAGCGGAAGCAGCTGCGTCCCTTCAGGATGCTATGGACCAGGGGCTCGAAGCCGACTCACCGTGACCCAGGCTTATGCGTGGATCGAGGACCGCTTCTGCGTACCTCCCTAAACCCCGCATCTTGCGATGGCAGCGGCGTAAAACGATCAAGCCGGAACGTCGGACAATAGGCGCTGTCGACTGTTAGTTTCTCGGCAGGTAATAGGTCCCGGCGTGAGCCGGGAGGTCCTTGGTGTGGGACTCGTCGCGATACACAGAGGGTGTATCTTCTGATTCCAGCTACGAGCTAGCCGGAATCACAGCTACTCTTAGAGCAACCCAGTAAATAAGGTTTACGCCCAGGTTGATGGTGTTTCGATGAACGACGAAAACATATCTGGTTCGTGCGACAGTTCCACATTCATACAGACCTGGCCTCAGTCACAGTAGTTCTATATGTCTCCACCGAGAAGCACGGCCATGGAAACACGTCGAGGCTTCGTCGGGCTGGTGCCGGCCTCGCTAGCAGTCCTGGTTGCTGGCTGCCTTCACGGCGAAGATGAAGATGTAGTCCCTGTTTCGGACGCGACGGTGCACGACGGCGGTAGCTTCCGTCGCGGAGACCTCGAGTACCAGGTCGAGGGGGAGATACGGACGGAAGCCATGCCCTCGGTACACGTCGACCTCACCATCACCAACCACGGCGAAAGCGACGTCGACATCGAAGACGACTTCGTCGTGCTCGACGAGGATCACAACGTCTACCGGTCACAGGAGACGTCGGGGTTCGACGTCTACGACCGCCTCGAACCAGCGGAGTCAGCGGAGTACGTCCTATCCTTCACCGTTCCCGCCGACAGACTCGAAGAACCCTACTACTTCGGACTCGACGGAGACTACGTACGGATCGAGACCGGTGAAGGAGAATGAGAAACCCGGGGCCTTAAGCAGTCCCTACGTCTGATACATAGCAGTTCCTCTGTCTAACCCCTGGTCTTTTATCTAATCCGGTTCAGCAGCAACTCGAGGACCCTAACCCGATTTCGCCTCCATTCCGATGAATCCCTCTTATTCATTAGCGCGGGAGACGGATAGAACAAGCCAGAGACACATGGCGGATAAGACAGGTCGATGGCTGGGGTTCGACGACGTCGCAGCAGCTGTCCGCCGGCGTATCACCGTCGACACCCGTTCCCTTGCGCTGTATCGGATAGCGTTAGGTCTCGTCATAGTCTTCGACCTCGTAACCCGCAGCAGATCGCTTCAGACGCTTTACACCGACGCAGGAATCCTCCCCCGAACCACAGTCTCCGGATACTCGACTTGGCAGGAGCTGTCACTACACATGATTTCAGGGTCGCTAGGGATACAGGCGGCTTTGTTCGGCGTCCATCTAGCGTTCGCCGTCTCGCTGCTCGTGGGGTACCGGTCCAACCTGGCCGCCGCCGGATGCCTTATGCTCTACATCTCCCTCTACCTCAGGAACCCATACGTAATCAACCACGGCGACGTCCTCCTGATGCTCATCCTCCTGTGGACCATGTATCTACCGGTCTCGGAGAGATGGTCTGTGGACGTAACAAGGGCTTCTGTAGAAGCATCTGGAGAAACCGCTGGCCTCGCCTCCGCGGCGCTCTTGCTCACCGTCGTCACCGTCTACCTACAGAACGCTTACTTCAAACTGTCCAGCGACACCTGGCTACAGGGCGAATCCGTGGAGTACGCCCTCCAGAGAGACAGCTACACCACCCTCGTGGGAGAACACCTTGCAGGTTATCCAGAGCTACTTACAGCCGCAACCTACCTCTGGCTAACCCTCCTCTCCCTCGGCTTCCTCCTGATAATCTCCACTGGATGGCTCCGGCTCGCCTTCACAGCGGCGTTCGCCGCCTTCCACTTCGGAATGTCCGTCACCATCACGCTCGCAGTCTTCCCCCTCGTCAGCATAGCAGCCCTGCTGCCGTTCTTACCCCCGGAGCTATGGAACGCGTTAGAGAGACGAACGCCGGAAGACGTAGCTCACACCCTCGAAACCCCGACGCGGTACATCAGCAGACTCTTCAACCAAGGGTCGTCCATCGAGGAACCCAGGAGGTCGAACGAAAACCCTCGAGATAGACGTTGGAGAACCCATAGAGGATGGAGGACTCTGCGTACGATGACTCTCGTCCTCGCGTTCACCGTGGTCTTCAGCCTTCACGCCGTTGCGTTCGCGCCTTCACCTGCTTCCGACTCCGACTCCGCACCTGCTGCAGACACCGCGATCCAGTGGAGTCTGTTCGTGGATCCATCTTCACCTGAACGCCACGTTCGCGCAGAGGCAACGCTGATGGACGGCGAAACGGTCGAAGTCAACCACGGCCTAGAAGTCGACGCTGAACCACCACTCCCGGACTCAAGCGTGAACGACGCTAGATGGAGGACGTACTCGTTCGACATGGTCGCCACCGAGAACACGCATCTACAGCGAGCCTACGCCGAACACGTCTGCCGCCACGGAGAACACGCAGAAGACCTCCAGATGATAGAGATACACAGGGTACTTGAGTACCACGACGTCGACGGCGAAAGCTTCACCGTGGAGACAGAGCTTCTACAGTACAGCTGCAGATGATGTCTCTCACCGTAGCTCGTCCAGCAGCTCCGCGTGTCGCCTTCGGTCCGCGTCACCCAGCGCCCCGAGGCCGTAGAAAACCACCGTCAGTAGTACGAACATCAGGGTCACCGTCAACGCACCTGCGCCGGCGAAACCCCCGCGCAAGCCCTGCAGGGTGTAGCCCGCCGACGCCACCGCCGCCAGCAGCGAGATGAAACCCCAGACTCCGAAGTAGAACCCGGGGTTCGCGGTCTTCGTCGTCCGGTACACCGTCCATCCGATACGTGCGCCGTCGAACACGGGATGGAGCTTCTCCTCCGAACCACTCGGCCGCCGGCGGTAGCGGACGTCGACGACGGCGATACGTTGCCGCAGCCGGACGGCCTCCGCAGACATCTCCGTCTCGATGCCGAAGCCATCCGCCTCCAGCCGCATCCGGCGCGCGCTCTCCAGCCGGAACGCCCGATACCCCGACAGGATGTCTCTGAGGTCGTGGCCGTGCGCGAGATGGAACTCCGTGTTGAAGATATGGTTGCCGACGTAGTTCAACCGCGTGAAAGCCTCCCTGTTCCCCAGGCGGTCGCCGATGACGTGGTCGAAGCCGTCCGCCACCGGCTGAAGCAGGTCGAAGACGTCGTCGGGGAGGTAGGTGCCGTCGCCGTCAATCATCACCACGTACGGCTTGTCGATCAATCCGAGGGCTTCGCGGAAAGCCTGACCTTTACCGCTCCCGCTCTGCACCTCGACGCGGGCGCCGTGCTCCCTCGCTATCTCCCGGGTCGCGTCCCTGCTGCCGCCGTCCATCACCAGGACGTTCTCGAAACCCAGCTCGTGGAAACCCTCTATGACCTCGGCTATCGTCGCCGCCTCGTTCAACGTTGGGATCAGGACGCAGACGTCGTCTGGGTCGACCGGCGGCTCCCTGTCGACGCCTCCGCCTTCCTCCTCCACTAACTCGTCGCCTTCCTCCAGTCCAGCCTCGACTCCATCTTCGTCTGCCTCCACCCCGACGGTGTCTTCGACCGCTCCGCCGGCGTCTCCACCGCCTCCACCTGCTTCAACGTCTTCGGGTGCCTCCGACAACGTCACACCTCCACCGTCTGCCCGGGCTCCGGCACCAGGACGTCTGCGGAGTCGACGGCGTCCGCGAACTCCTCGGGGTCCTGCTCTATCGGGGGGAAGGTGTCGTAGTGCATCGGCAGCGCGGCGTCGACGTCCAGCCAGTCGACTGCGACGGCGGCGTCCTCCGGACCCATGGTGAAGTGGTCTCCGATGGGCACCGCCGCCAAGTCGGGGCTGTAGACGTCCGCCACGACGGTCTTCATGTCGCCGAAAAGCGCGGTGTCGCCGGCGTGGAAGAACCGCGTGTCGCCGTCGTCGATCAGGTAGGAAGCCGGTGTGCCGCCGTAGACGTCGAGGCCGCTGTCGACGCGTGCACCTGACGAGTGAAAGGCCTGCAGCATCGTGAACTCGAAACCCCCGCGCTCCACCGTGCCGCCGACGTTGAAACCAACCGGGTCGTCGTGTCCCTGGTTCTCGAGGTAGCCGGCGACCTCCGGCTGACCGAGCACCGGCGAGTCGAACTCCGCTGCGTCGTAGGCGTGGTCGAAATGTCCATGTGTCACCGCGACGACGTCCTCCCCGAACTCCTCCGCTTCATGGCTGCAGAAGGGGTTGGCGTCGAGGAAGGGGTCGACGAGCGCTACCCTGTCGTCGGACTCGACCTCGAAGAACGAGTGTCCGTGGTAGGTCAGCTTCATACCGCGGCTTCGGATGGATGCAGGATAAATTATGCGGTGGAAGCCGCCTAAGTAGCTCTCTCGCGGCTCCGTCAGTCTTCGCCTTCTTCTTCGATGGTCTCCGGCCCCTGCACCGCGTCCGCCAGGCTGTCGAGGCCGTTCACCCATTCGACGACGAAGCCGTACTCCACCTCGTCGAACCTGTCGGCGTCGAACTCCGCCTCCTCGATGACTCGGGCGCCCGCCTCGGCGACCATGCCGAGCGCGCTGTCTAGGTCGTCGTGCTCCTCCGCGTCGAACGCCTCCTCGACGTACTCCTCCGGCGGCGCTTCCTCGGGGCTGCCGTTGGCGACGTAGTTCTCCACCGACGACAGCACACCTATCAACGAAGTCTGCACGCCTTCGAGAAGCATCTCCTTGTCCTCGTCACCGAACTCCATCTCCTGCATCACGACCTCCCTGACCTCCTGAACCTCCTCCAGCGCCTCGTCCTCCGCGAGCGCGCCGTCGTCGAAGTCGTCCACTATCTTCGTGCAGGCGATGGTGACGTCGTCCTGAAGGTTGAAGAACGTCAGAGCGCTGTCGTCGTCCTCGGGGTCGAGCTCCGTCTCCCGGATGCTCTCCATCCAGTTCTCCCAGCGTTCCTGGGAGTAGTATCCCTCGTCTTCCATACCGGGGAGACGCCTCTCTAACACAAGTGGGTTTCGGTGACACCGTAGCGCTTCCCCGGGAACCCCGGCAGACACGGGGTTCCGGTGGATTGTTCAGCCACCAAGTCCAACCCCACGACGATGCTCACCGAAGGCCGTGTAGAGCTCCAGGAGGACGACGACGTCTTCTACAACCCACGGATGGAGCTCAACCGCGACGTCACAGTCGCCGCCCTCCAGGCTTGGAGCGACAGCAGGGACGTCACCGGCTACCTCGACGTCCACTGCGCCGGCGGCGTCCGCGCCCTCCGCGCCACAGCGGAAGCCGGATACGCCGCGATGGCGAACGACGTCACCCCCGACGCGGTAGAGCTCACGCGGCGGAACGCCGCGGCGAACGACGTCGACGTCGAGGTGTCGCGGCAGGACGCCAACGTCCGGATGCGCCGCGGCCGCGTCGACGTCGTCGACGTCGACCCCTACGGTTCGCCGGTGCCGTTCGCCGACAGCGCGTTCTCCTCTGCCGCGTCGCTCGCCTGCTTCACCGCCACCGACACCGCTCCACTCTGCGGCGCACACGCCAGCGGCCCCAGACGGTACGACTGCCAGCCCCTCAACACCGAGTACCACCCAGAGATGGGTCTCCGGGTGCTCGTCGGCGCGCTCGCACGCACCGCGGCGAAACAGGACGTCGCCGTAGAACCCGTTCTCTCCCACAGCAGCGACCACTACCATCGGACCTACCTCGCCGTCGAAGAAGGCGCGAAGGCCGCCGACTCGGCGCTCGAGAGCATGGGGTACGTAGCACACTGCCGCGAATGCCTCCGACGCAGCAGCCACCGCGGACGCGTCTACCACGGCCACGACAGCTGCGAATGCGGCGCAGAAGTCGACGTCGCCGGCCCCCTCTGGCTCGACGCCGTCAGCGAACCGGAGTTCGCCGAAGAAACCCTCAGCCACGTCGAGGACTACATGGGTGAGGCGAAACGCGCCCGCAAGATCCTGAAGACGCTCGCCGGCGAGCTCTCGACAGCGACGCATTACGACCAGCACGTTCTCACGCAGGAGACCGGTGAGACGCCGGTGAAGCTCGACGCCGTGCTCGAACGCCTACGCGAACGGGGGTTCGAGGCGTCGGCGGCGCACTACAGCGGCCACGCGTTCAAGACCACGGCGCCGCTGGAGGAGGTGCTGGACCTCGTCGGCAGGTAGAGTCGGCGTTCGTCTGAGCAAGCTGTAACGGTAACTCCACTACACCGAGTATCTCCGGCGCCCTGTACACCTTGTACCGTTCCGAACTCCCCGCATCTCCAAGTCTACGAACCAGGCTAAAGTTGACTTAGACGCTTGTCTCAGCCGCCTAAGTAGACAGAATACACTATACTTTGACTTAGAGAAGGACTGTTCTCGCTTGGTCAGAAGCTCGACACCGTAGAACGCCTCCGGGATGCCGGCTACAGAGCCACTGCCGCGCACTACAGCGGCCACGCGTTCAAGACCACTGCGCCGACGGAAGAGGTGCTTGAGCAGGTGGGGAGGTTGCCTAAGCTGAGATGGTTTACCGATGGCGTTAGAGTATCGGGGCTGCGGTCAGACTGCGGCCAGTATCTCGAGGGTTATCAGGAGGAAGACCACGAAGATCATCACGGCTATCAACGCCTCCACGAGCGACTCGGGGCCGTAGTCCTTGACCGACGCCGATAGCTCGTCCCTCATCTCGAATGGATATCGCACCTGCAGCTTTTTATAGCTTTACCGTGTGGTGGTCGGTATGGAGCAGGGGTTAGGGGTCACCGTCGTAGAGTATCTGATCTACACGGTCGGTTTCTACGGGTTGCTCGTCGGGTTAGCGGTGCGTGAGACACGGGTCGAAGCCGCGCTCAAGGGAACCTGGACACGGACGTATCTCCAGAAGCTTTTCCCGGTCTCCATCCTGCTGGCGTTGTTCCTCGCGCTGTACTCGGTGGCTTTCGGGGCTTCGTCTGCCGCGAAGGCAGCGTTCTACCTCTTGGTGCTCTCGATATGTTTCGTAGTAGCAGCGGCGACCACCGCAACGACTGCGTTGACTCGGCCCGCGGAAGAGAGATAACGTCCTTCAGGTGGAATTCCGGAACCCCCACGGCACCCTACTTCACCCTCTGACCCCCAGTGTGTGACATGGAACAGGTACCCGAGCTTCCGTCGCTCGACCCCGGGATGACGTTGCTCGACAGCGAAGACCGCGTCGGTCCGCTGCAGTCGCTGGTCGTCGACCACGTGCTCGGCTCCGGTGGACGGGTGTACTGGGTGGACGTCGGCGGCCACGCCACCACGAAGCCGATGGCGCGGCTGGCGGGGCCGCGGGTGCTCGACCGCGTCGAGGTCGCGCGCGCCTTCACCCCTCACCAGCACTACTCCATCGTCGAATCCCTCGCCGAAGACGTCCGCCGCGGAGAAGTAGAGCCCTCGCTGGTTGTGGCGCCCGCCGTCGACGCACTGTACGAGGACGACGCAGTCGGCGGCCGCCGCGCCGAACGGATGCTTCGTAAGACCGTCGCCAGACTGTACGGAGCAGCGTCAACTGAGGGTGCGCCGCTGCTGGTGTCGACGGAGTCAGGTTCGCTCGCGCGTCACGTACGGTCCGCAGCCGACGACGTCGTCAGATGCAGGAGCACGCCGATGGGCGCGCGGTTCGTCTCCAGCGACTTCGACACACTGGTCTACCACGGCCGCCGAGGGATGCAGACGACGTTCGCGTTCTGGCGCCGCGTCCTCGAAGCCCGCAGCCCCGTCGAAATCGAACCCGCCGCAGAACCCGCTGGAGGTCGGGAGACAGGTGGCATGGATCTCGTAAACCCTGTGGAGCCCGTGGAACCTATGGAGGTGGACGCAGTTGGGACGCACTAACCCGACGTTCCGCGACGAGCTCGACGCGCTCCGCGGAGACTGGGAGGACTACCGCAGGTGCCTGCGTCGCAGCGACCAGGAGCGGTTCGACAGCCTGTTCGACAGCGCCCGCGGGCACGCCGACGCCTGCAGCCACCTCAACCCCCACGACCCCATGCCCGCGGTGCTGTTCTCCATGCTGCTGGAGCAGCAGCGCCGGATAGAGGAGATCGAACGGAGGCTCGAGGACGGTGAGGGTGGAGGCGGTGAGGATGACGTGGTCTCCGACGCAACCTCGAATGCCGTCTCCGACGCCTCCTCCGGTGAACCCCCGGAGGAGGTCGAGCTGAAGGGTACGCCTGGGCTCGAAGACAGCTGAACACCACGGAGGTATGCTCGAAGATGACTGACTCCACGGGTGTCTCACGTGAAGCAGGTGAAGCTGCCGACCCCGTCGAAGACGGACCGTACAAGGTCGACTTCCTCGACGACGGAGTTCACGAGTGGCACGCCGTCGCCGACGGAGTCGAACACAGGGTCGTCGACGACTACACCCCCTCCATATACGTCGCCAGCCGGTCGCTCGACGACGTCCGCGGCCACCTCGAACGCCATCCAGATGTCGCCGACACTGCGGTGGAACGCCGCAGACGCGGCTTCCGACACGAAGCCGAGGAGGTGCTGCGGGTCGACGTAGACGGAGTAGACCGCGTCCGCTCCACCGCGCGGATGATCTCCAACTGGGGTGAACCCCGCGACCACGAGCTGTATGACGTCGACCTCTCGCCGGAGTTCCGGTACGTCCTCGACCGAGAATTAGACCCAACACCTGAACGGGAGCTAGAGGTAGTCGACCTCCGGACGCCCGAGGCGCCGACACGTACACCCGTAGAAAAGCTGAAGGTCAACGGAGAGACCGTGGAAGGCGTGGAAGCCGTCGTAGAAGCCGTCGCGGGAGCGCTCGAATCCCGCGACCCCGACGTCCTCGTCGTCGACAGCGGCGCCCTGCTGCCGAAGCTCCGGGAGACCTCGGAAGCCGTCGACCGCTCGCTGCAGCTCGGCCGCGTGGAGGGGCTGCAGAAGCGCGCCGGCCGGTCGAAGTACGAGAGCTTCGGCAAGGTCTGCCACTCCCCCCGCCGGTTCAACGCTCCAGGCCGCGCCGTCGTAGACCTGTCGAACACCTTCCTCTACGGTAAGACCGGCTTGCACGGCTGCCTCGACCTCGTCGAAAGGTCGCGGAAGCCGCTGCAGGAGCTCGCGTGGGCGTCCATCGGAAATGTCCTCACCTCCATGCAGGTGTGCGAGGCCCGCCGCCGCGACGTCCTCGTGCCCTGGCGGAGCTGGCGGCACGAGCGGTTCAAGTCGATGTCGACGCTGCACGAGAGCGACCGCGGCGGCACCACTTTCTCCCCCGACGTAGGCGTCCACCGAGCCGTCCACGAGCTCGACTTCGCCTCCCTGTATCCGAACATCATGGTGACGCGTAACGTCAGCCCGGAGAAGGTGCTCTGCAGCTGCCACCCTGACAGAGACGACGTCCCCACGCTGGGGTACAACGTCTGCCCCGAACGAGGCTACCTCCCCAGTCTCCTGGAACGCCTCGTCGAAGACAGACAGGGGTACAAGGAACGCATACGGGAAGCCGACGACGAAGACCTCAGTAGCCAGCTAGAGGAGAGGTCGGACGCCATCAAGTGGATACTCGTCTCCTGCTTCGGCTACCAGGGGTTCAGGAACGCGAAGTTCGGCCGCATCGAATGCCACGAAGCCATCAACGCCTACGCCCGCGAGCTCCTCCTGGACGCGAAGCAGGAGCTCGAGTCCGCGGGATGGCGGGTGGTTCACGGCATCGTCGACAGCATCTGGGTGAAGCCCCGCTCCAGCGACCCAGAGCCGCTGGAGGACGTCGCCGACCGCGTCACCGACGACGCCGGCATCCCGCTGGAGTACGAGGGTGCTTTCGACTGGATAGCGTTCGTGCCGCGGCGCGACGATGGCGGAGGCGCGTTGAACAGGTACTTCGGCAGCCAGCGCACCGGCGGGTTCAAGCTCCGCGGCATAGAGTGCCGGCAACGCAGCACCTCCGCCTTCGTCGAGGAGTTCCAGCGCGACGCAGTCGAAGCGCTCGACCGCGAGCTAGAGCCCGAGGTCGTGTCGGACGTCCTCGCGCAACGTCTCCGGAGGCTGGAGGACGACGAGGTCTCGGCGGAGGATCTCGTGGTGACGCGTCGGGTGTCGAAGCAGCCGGAGGAGTACAGCAGGGGCGGCGTCGCTGTCGGCGCGATGGAGCGCGCCCTCGGGATGGACGTCGACGTCCACCCCGGAGAGGACGTCCGGTTCGTAGTCGTCGACGACTCCGCGGCATGGGATAGGGAACGCGTCCAGCTCGCGTTCGAGAACCCCGACTGCTACGACGCCGGTTTCTATCGCCGAAGATTGCTGAAGGCGGCGGAGAGCCTGGTGTCGCCGTTCGGCTGGAGCCAGAGCGACCTCGAAAGACGGCTGGCGGACTCCACTCCGGTGGGTCTGTCGGCTTTCTGACTGGTGGGGGGGGGTCGTGGACTCGCAGACGCGAGAACCGGAAGAACCGGAAACCCCAGGGTTCCATTTATTGTCCCCCGACGCGTAGACTACCGCTGCCTTGATAACCGACCTACGGGTGCTGCAGGACGAGTTCCTGCCGAAGGAGATACGCCACCGCGACAGAGAGATCGACTCGATAGCCACCGCGCTACAGCCCATCCTCCACGGGGAACCCGCAGACGACGTCTTCCTACATGGGCCCACCGGCGTCGGCAAGACCTGCATCGCCCGCTACAGCATGGAACAGCTGAAGATGGAGGCCGCCGTCGACACCCAGTACGTCAACTGCTGGAACGACTACACCCGATACCGCGTGCTGTACAAGCTCCTCGAAGGCGTCGGCCGCACCGTCGACATACACCGTAGCTCCACCCCCAGGGACGTCCTCCTCGACAGGATACAGGACGCCGAAGGACCCTACGTCGCAGTGCTCGACGAGGTCGACCAGCTCGAAGACCCCAGCGTGCTCTACGACCTCTACACCATCCCACACGTCACCGTCTTGATGATAGCGAACGACCATCAGGGCTTCCTCAACAGCGTCGACGACCGCCTCGAAAGCCGGCTCACGGTCTGCCGCGACATCAAGTTCGAACCCTACACCGTCGACGCCCTCGTAGCCATCCTCGAAGACCGCGTCCGCAAGGGACTGTACCCCGACGCAGTCTCCGACAGACAGCTGGAGCGCATCGCCGACGCCGCCGCCGGAGACGCCCGCGTAGCCATCGGAGCCCTCCGGGTCGCCGCCCGAACCGCGGAAGACCGGGGGCTGGACGAGATAACGCCGGAGGTCGTCGAGGACGCCATCCCCGACGCCCGCAAACAGATACGGAGCAAGACCCTCGACAGCTTGACCGAACACCAGATGGTGCTGTACGACATCGTCGAGGAACACGGTGAAGCCGACCCCGGCGTCCTCTACGAGGAGTACGAGAGCCGGGTCGACAGCCCCAAGACCCGCCGGACGCTCCGTAACTACCTCGCGAAGATGGTGCAGTACGACCTCCTCGAAGCCGAAGGCGAGGGCCGCGGCCGAAGCTACCGGTTGAAGGAAGCAGGGGACTGACCTACCGCAGTAGTGGAGCCGAAAGCATCGATGCCGTCGAGACCTGGAGGAAACCACCGGTGTTTTTCGAGGGGCGTACCGCAGGGTAGAGCATGACCGAAGCAGAACCAGAACGCGACGTCGTAGTGGTGGGCGCCGGCCCCGCGGGCCTCAGCGCCGCCGTCTTCCTCGCGCGCGCCGGCTTCGACACCCTCGTCGTAGAAGACGGAGACTCCATCCTACGTCGGAACGCCCACCTCGAGAACTACCTCGGCTTCCCCGCCGGAGTCAACAGCCGCCTGCTGCTGGAGATGGCGCTGGAGCAGTTGGAGCGCAGCGGCGGCGAACACGTCGAGAGAACGGTGGATGGCGTGGAGGAGGTAGAAGAGGGCTTCCTCGTCTCCACCGACGAAGGCGACGTATCCGCGGAATACCTCGTGCTCGCGTGCTGGGCGGACGCCTCGCTGTTCGACGACCTCGACGTCGACCTGAGGGACGCGGGCTCGAAGACCTACCTCGACAGCGACGACGGACGCACCAGCGTCGACGGCCTGTACGTCGCCGGCAGGATCGCCGGTCAACCCCATCAGACCGTGGTGAACGCCGGCCACGGCGCAGAAGCCGCGTTGTCCCTGATACACGACAGCGACACGCCGTTCTACCACGACTGGGTTGCGCCGGAGGGCTACTTCACCGACAGAGGCCGCGACGTCCCGCCGGGCTGCGAGGAGATAGACGAGGAAGAGAGACTTGAGCGGGAGCGCGAGAGCGTGGAGGTCATGCAGGAGTACTTCAGGGAACCCCACGACAGCACTCCGACGCCGCATCCGAGCCAGCGGGAGAGCTGAGGAACCGGGTTCGCAACCCACAGCCTTGGGGTGGGGGGGGCCGGATCACACGGGCTGCAGGTGGTGGTTAGTCAGCGTCTCCGCTATCTCCTCGCCGACGGGTATCGCGTCCTCGAGCGCGAACCTGTAGTGGATGCCTAGGTACAGGCGGCTGCGCCAGGACTCCTCGAACGCGTCGCGGAAGCCGTCGAACGAACGCGTCTGTGCGGGTGGTCCACGTGTCGTCATCTCGAACGAGAGGTCATCGGAGCCGAAGAAGTCGACGAGGACGTTGGTCGCGGTGGAGCCGAAGCAGGTGAGGCCGGAGGGGTACTCCGGGCCGCCGCCGACCTTGAGCGGCGTCCAGCTCTCGTCGACGAAGGTGTCGGGGTTGCCGTCTATGTCCGCCTCGTGTATCGCGGGCTGCGGCCGCCAGAGACCGTGGCTGTGCTTCGACCTCCAGACGGAGACTCCGGCGTCCGCGAGCCCCAAGCTGACGAGCGCGAGGAGACGGGCCGTCTCCAGAGTGGAGAGGCCGCCTGCTTCCGCTGCCTTGCACGCGATCCGTATCCAGCGACCGGGCGGACGCGTGGTCCCAGGTGGCGCGAACCAGTAGGTCGCCATGTCGGTCTCCTCCTGGGTGTGGTCGCGGGAGTCTCCCTTGTCGTAGACCTCGTGCCAGGCGTCCGCGTACTCCTCGCTATCCAGCGACGGCGGACCGGGGAACTCCGCGGGAGAGTCGAGACACCACGTGTCCACCCAGGCGTAGTGCGACGACAGCCACAGCCTCCTCTGTCCGCCTTTTCCTGTGAGGCCTTCCGCGCGCCAGCAGCCCGGCGCCTGCATACCCCCGCTGCAGAGACCGTCGGTGTACGCACCCTCCAGAGGGCCGTCGTGACCGTCGTCCCTCCGGAGCTCTATAATGTCGTCCGCGACGTTTGCGCCCCATCTTACACCTGGGCCTGCGTCTCCATCGAGCTCCTCGGTGTCGAGAGCGTGGATCGACGTCTCAGTGACGACATCCTCGAACTCGGGGTACAGGTGGGAGATGACTCTGTGTGCGGCGCCCGTGACTGCTGCGACCTCCGAGGCGTCGGCGGGTGCGTCGCCGTGGTCTCCGTAGCTCTCGTAGTGTTCGTCTCCTCTCGCCGCGTTTATCCCGTTGACGGCGTCGAAAACCGCGACGTTAACCATCGCCGCCTGACGGGCGACGGCGACGGGTGCCTGGGGGTAGCTCCGGATCGCGTCGAGGAGGTTCTTGTTCCACAGCGCCACCCAGCCATCGTGTTCGCCTCCGTCGAACGCGGAGCTACCTCCGAGGACGTCTACACAGCCCGAGAGACCGACGGCGCCCGCGCCTGCCGCCGTGAGGAACCCTCTCCTGTCGACCTCGGAGATACGTTTCATCTGCTCTTCAGGTTCCCTACGGCCCGTCTGTATTTATGCTCTTGGTGGCTCACGGCTCGTCGTAGAGCTGACCACTCTGGCACTGCGCCCACGGGTTCAGCTTGGCTCGAATCTGCCGTCCTCCAGCTTCGGCACCGTGTCCGTGGAGTCGAAGTCGTAGACCACGTCGAGGTCGTCGCCGAGCCCGAGGCCGCGGATCCACTCCGCCGTCGAAGAATCCCTGATCTGCCGCCGTAGCTCTTCGACGTCGCTGGAGTCCGGACCGCCGTCGAGATGCAGTTCGATCAACCGGACGCCCGCGGTGTCCTCGACTGCGGGCTCCGACATCCTGCCGGCCGCCACCAGCCACACCTCGTCCTTGTCCTGTAGCTCGTCTGCCACCGCGGAGGCGTTCACCGTCGAAGCCGCGTAGACGCCGTCACTGCGGCCGATGCGGCCGACGGCGCGTGTGCCGTTCGACGTGTAGATACCGACCTCCCGGTCTTCGACGTCGAGGTCGTCTACCACGGAGGGCAGGGGGACGCCGTCGAAGCCTTCGACGGGGTAGCCGCCTTCCTCGCCGAGCACCACCCTGTCCCCTTCCTCGCGGAACTCCAGCGCGCGGGTGCGGTCGCTGAACGGTACGACGCAGCTGGCGCCGCTGTCGAGGGCGTAGACCATCGTCGTCGTGGAGGTGATGACGTCGACGACGGCGTACTCCGCCTCCGGCGGCTCCCCCGGAAGATCCTCGAGACGTTCGACGACGTTGACGTCTGTCATCTAAAGCGGGTTCGAAGTCTGCGGGGAAGTCGGTTACGGTGTCTCAAGCGCTATATCTGAGGGGAATGCTGGTTCGCGTTCATCTGGTGGTCGTCCAGGTCAAGGCGACAAGCGCCACGAGCTGGAGGCAGCGCAGGACGATGGCTGCGGTCTGTGCGGCGGGGTCGGATGCGTACAGCATCTCCATGGTCTGGAAGTGGAAGTAGACGGCTGCGACGTTCTCGGCGGCGAGGGCGACGGCGAAGATGATGAGTCCGAGGATGTGAGGGCTCTCGAACTTCCGGTAGTTGGATATCCAGATGTACGTGAGCACCGAGAGCAACGCTATGTTCAGGGCGGCTACTGCGGCTACTGCTATCATCACGTCCACCATCAGCTCTCCTCCTCATCGTTCTCCAGGTTGAGCTCGCTGGTTATCTCCTCGAAGCTCTCTCTGTGGTCTTCGAACCTAGTGGTGAGGAAGTACATCTCACCGTAGTCGTTGCCGCCGGATTCGACGATGTCGTAGTCCTGTAACATGTCTATGTGGTGTCTAACGGTCTTGTAGTCGAGGTCCAGGCTCTCGGAGAGTCTGTTCGCGTTCCTGGGTTTCTCGTCCAGCGAGTGGATTATCCTCGCGCGGTTCTCGCCGCCGCGCGTCCCCGCCAGAAGGTACCAGAGAGCCTGTTCCATCTGTCTGTGTCTTGGCGGGTATGGAGGGTGCTTCCGGAAATAGGTTTGCGGTCAAAGGCTCACCGTCTCCGACACCCATCCCGTAGCTCCGTCCGGGGAAGAGCTCGACCGCTCCTGCTCCTGTAGCTCACCGTTCCCGTCTATCATCCGGACCACGACCTCGTACTCCCGGTCCTCGCTGGCGCTCCACTCGTATACCCACTGACGCAGCATGTCTCTTGGGTAGTCAGCGTCTTCGTCGAGGGGTTCGCTCAACGTGGCTTCTTCCCAGCTCTCTCCACCGTCCGTAGATACCTCCACGGCGTCGACTCCGGCGAGACCCGCGTAGGCGTGGCCGCCGACACGTATCACGCTTTCGTCTTCGTCGGTCTCACGCATCCAGAGCTTGGCGACTCGGTTGACGCGTCCTGTTCCGTCCCATCCACGTCGCTCCCAGTAGCCGTCCTCGTCCTCTGCCACGACCTCTATCTCATGAACCCATTTCACGTTTACTTCTCCCCAGTGTCCAGGCAGCAGGATACGGACGGGGTGTCCGTGCGCCCGAGGTAGCTCCTCTCCGTTCATGCCGTAGGCGAGGAACCCATCCCGCAGCACCTCGAGGGGGACAGTGTTGAAGAAACCGTCGTGTCCGTGCATGACGACGTGGTCGCCGTCCGGTGAAGCCTCGTCTACGAGGGGTGCCATGGGTACACCTGTCCAGACGGCGTTGTCCATCTGGTCTCCGTTGAGGTCGTCCCCCACGCATCTGAGGACGATGAACCTGTGCTCGGCCTCCATCGACGTAAGGTCGTCGTACGTGAGATCTACCTCGTCTTCCACGAGACCGGTGAACTTCAGAGACCAGTCTCCTTTGTCGACGTCTGGTGGTACGGTGTTGATGTCTATGGTGTAGAACTCACCGTACTCGCTCACTAACGGGGGTAGGTCGTCGATTTCGAGGGACTTCTCTTCGGATTCCGCGAGCAGTCTCTGGACCTCCGCTGGCGGTGAGTCCGCAGCTCCGAGGTACTCGCGTTCCTCATCCGGGGTGAAGTAGCTACCGAGGAAGTAGGACGCACCTGCGACTCCTACCGTTCCAGCTGAAGCCTGTAGCGCCCTTCTCCTGTCCTGATCCGGCTTCCTCTGGGGCTCCATCTCCCCTCGGTCACCTCTCTCGTACCTGTAGTCGAAAGCTCCGACCACTGCTCCGGCGAAGAGAGCGGACACCGTGGCTGGTAAGACGACGCCGGTGACCGTCGTCGCGAACACGAGCGTGAGCGCGAAAGCGAGGACGCCTGATACGTAGCTGACTCCGGTGTACCTGCCGAAAAGGATGCTCGCGAACGAGAACGTACCGACGAACGCGATCCAGAGCAGGAGCCCGCCAAGTAACGCGAAACCCTGTCCGAAGGTACCGAGGTTCTCTAGGACGAGGGTGACGAGTATCCCAGGTGTGTACTGGACGAGGAGGTCGAAGGCGACGGTGCCGACGAACGCCTCCGTGTTTCCTGCGGCGGCGAAGGAACCCGCTACAGCGGCTACACCCGCAAGGAACGCGACGAAACCCTGGTAGGTGAAGCCCTCGTAGACGCGGTCGTCCAGTAGCTCGACCGGATCACCTTTCATCTATCTCTGTTTCTTCTTCCGGACGGATACACCTATGGCTGCTATCAATACAGATAGTCCAGCGAGGACAGCGGTGAACCCGGGCAGGCCTTCGCCTTCCATACCGTCCTCTGTATCGTCCTCCATATCTTCTTCCTCGTTCATCATGTCTTCGTCTCCTTCCATCCCGTCGTCCATCATGTCGTCGTCATCCTGCATGCTGTCGTCTCCCTCCATGCCGTCTCCTTCCATCCCGTCGTCCATCATGTCGTCGTCAGATTCGTTTCCATCTATCTCTTCGTCACCCATCCCGTCGTCCATACCGTCCATGCCGTCCTCGGAATCATCCATCTGCGCACCCGCGATGGCGGCTGCGCCGACGACCATCAACGCGACCATCAGTACCGTGAACGTCCTTGCACCTTTCATCGCGACCGGAGAGACGGAGGTAGAGCAGTTAATGGTTTTTCGGGTTTCCCACCGACTCTATACCATCTCCCACCCAATTAAGGCCAGAGTTCCCAGCAGCTGCACTCATGTTAACCATCCACTGGATCGCAGAAGGTATGCGTTTTGCCGAGGTAGCAGGCTGCCCCCGTAGCCATCAGACTCCACGCCGACCTAAAGCGGTCGTTCTCCCTCGATGACCTCGGTCGCCTCCTCCGCGAGCAGTGGGACGCCTTCCTCCATCATCGCGTAGAAGCTGCTGTCGCTGTGTCCCATGAGGTATCGGGCGTAGAACATCTCCCCCAGCGCCGCCATCTTGTAGACGGCGAGCACGCGGTAGAAACGGAGGTCGTCCACGGGGAAACCAGTGGCCTGCTCGTACCTGTCGACGAGCTCCCGTCGAGTGGGGTAGCCGTCCTTCTTCACAAAGTTCGGCAGGAACGTCTGACCTAGCTTGTGCGTGGGGTCCTTCTCCATAGGCCAGAAGAACAGGGTCCACCCGAGGTCGCAGAGCGGGTCGCCGAGCGTGCTCATCTCCCAGTCCAGCACACCGGTTATCTCCGGCGGCGCCCCCGGCGCGAACACCACGTTGTCGAGCTTGTAGTCACCGTGCACCAGTGTCTGAGGGTGCTCTTCGGGGGCGTTCTCCTCGAGCCAGTCACCGACCTCCCGTAGCCTGGGGACTTCTCTTTCGCTGGTGGTCTCGTCGAAAGCCCACTCTATCTGCTCCGTCCATCTCTCGACCTGACGCTGGCTGAAGCCCTCCGGCCGACCGAACTCCTCCAGTCCGACCTCCCGGTGGTCGACGTTGTGGATGGCTGCGAGACCGTCCACCAGCTCCTCCCCGACTCTCCGGCGGCTGTCGGGGTCGGCGAACCGTTCGGGTTCGCTGAACCTGAGTACGTCGCCTTCCACTTTCTCCATGACGTAGAAGTCGCAGCCGAGTACGTCGTGGTCGCTGCAGGATGCGACGGTATGGGGTACGGGTACCCCGGTGTCCTGGAGGGCGTCGATGGCTGTGTACTCCCTGAGGACGTCGTGTGCGGTGTCGGCGGTCGCGCCAGGTGGAGG
Source organism: Euryarchaeota archaeon Ods02 (assembly GCA_028751075.1). GTDB lineage: Archaea > Halobacteriota > Halobacteria > Halobacteriales > Halorutilaceae > JAQZDA01. Next base: position 67,522 of record JAQZDA010000006.1, read on the forward strand.
GCGACGGATGACGAGCTCCCGGTCTCCCCACTGGACGAACAACGTCTCGTTGCTGAAGCCCTGGTCGTGTCGTTCGACCTCGAACTCGTCCGCCTCCCCTGCCTCGAGTTCCAGAAACTGACGTAGTCTGTCGCGGTCGACGAGCTCGTCCACATCTGGCATACACCGGTGTATTCGACGTCGGCGTTAAACTCTTCCCCCGTCTTGACCCGGTGGAGGCCGTAAACCGTCTGCGACCGGCGAACGAGTTAAACCCCGCGCGGCTTCAGTCAGAGGTATGCAGCAGCTGCAGTACCACGACAGCGAAACCGCGAGAGAGCTCGCCGAACGCACGCGTGAGTTCGTCGAAGAGGAGGCGATACCCCGGGAGAAGGAGCTGCTGAGGAATCGGGAGCTTCTTGAGGACCACGAGAGGTTAGACGAGGAGATAGAGGAGCTTCGAAAGATAGCTAGGGAGTACGAGGTCTACGCCCCGCAGATACCGGAGGAGTACGGTGGAGGAGGCATGGAGTTCCGTGACGCCCTCCCTGCTTTCGAGGAAGCCGGCCGATGCCTCGTCGCACCATCGGGGATGCGGATCAGCGCCCCCGACGAAGGCAACATGCATCTTCTGGAGCTCGTTGGTACGGAGGAGCAGAAGGAACGCTGGCTGGAACCCCTCGTAGAGGGGGAGATCCGGAGCGCGTTCTCTATGACGGAGCCCATGGACGGCGCAGGCAGCGACCCCAAGATGATACGGACCACCGCGACGCGGGACGGCGACGAGTACGTCATCGACGGCCACAAGTGGTGGACGACTCAGGGCGTGGAAGCCGACCTCCTGCTGGTGATGGCGCGAACCGACATGGACAGCCACCCCTATCAGGCGTGCTCGATATTCGCGGTGCCCGCCGACACCGACGGAGTCGACGTCGTCCGCGACGTACCCCACATGGGTGACAGCGGGAAAAGCCACGCGGAGATCCGTTTCGACGGCGTACGCGTGACGGAGGAGAACCTATTGGGTACGGAGAACGCGGGGTTCATGATTGCGCAGCAGCGGCTGGGGCCTGCGAGGCTGACGCACTGCATGCGGTTCGCGGGTATGGCGGAGCGCGCAATCGAGATAGCGGTGGCGTACGCCAGCGAACGCGAGAGCTTCGGCGGCCCTCTCGCGGAGAAGCAGTCTCTGCGTTTCAGCCTCGTCGACCACGCCACCCGCCTGCACGCCGTACGCACCATGGTCCGGCACGCCGCCGACGAGATAGAGCAGGAGAAACGCGCCCGGGTCCCCGTCGCCATGTGCAAGACCTTCGCCGCGAACGCGGTGCAGGACGCCGTCGACGCCGCCGTGCAGGTCTGCGGAGGCAACGGCATCGGCAAGGACCTACCGCTCGCGGACTTCTACGAGAACGTAAGGGCGTTCCGCATCGTCGACGGAGCAGACGAGGTGCACAAGCGCTCCATAGCGAAGCGACTGTTCGACGAGGACGAGGTACGGGAGGAGGAGCTGGAGAACCTCACGAGGTACGGCGTCTGAACACCCGGTCGAGCGTCGACGCCACCGTCTACATGCTCTTTTCGTAGAACCAGTCACGGACTTCGGACGGCACGTACCGGCTCATCGACAATGCGCGGTGTGAGGCGGCGGGACTGTATCGTGGCCTGGGGTCGGACGAGGATGCTGCACGGTAGACGACGTCGGCGACCTCGCCGGGCTTCACCGACATACCGTCGAACAGCTTCTCCCTCACTGAGCCCTGTCCTCCGGAGATGCCGCGGCCGTACTCCTCGAGCGCGTCGTAGAGGTCGTCGTACGCTCCGTCGCTGTCGCTCCTGCGGTCGATGTCGTCCGCGGACTTGTCGCCGAAAGGCGTCTCCACGGGACCGGGTTCGACGAGGACGACGTCGACGTCGAACCCCTGTAGTTCGGCGCGGGCGGCGTCGCTGATGGCTTCGAGCGCGTGCTTCGACGCGCAGTAAGCGCCCATGCCCGGTGTCGACACCCGTCCGCTGACGCTGGACATGTTGACGACTGTGCCGCTGCCCTGCTCGCGCATCCCGGGGAGAACGCGCCGCATCAGACGCTGCGGGCCATAGAGGTTGACCTGCATCTGACGGTGGAGGTCGTCGGCGGACAGGTCCTCCACCGCTCCCATGACGCCGAGACCTGCGTTGTTGACGAGGCAGTCGACGGCGCCATGCATCTCCTCGACTGTCGATACCGCGTCCTCGACGTCTTCGTCCACGGTGACGTCGAGCTCCAGGGTCTCCATCCCCTGGTCGTTGAGGTCGTCGATGTCACCGGTGTCACGCGCAGTTGCGTACACCCGCCAGCCTTCACCGTGGAACCGTTCCGCGGTCGCCCTTCCGATACCGGACGAACAACCGGTTATCAGTACGCAGTCTTCTGTCATATCGAGGTTGATGTGGATTCACTGCTTAAAGCTACGGCCGGTAGAACACGGGGTATCTAGATGCAGGTCGAGCGAACCAGGACGTCTCCGTAGAGCGAGCTACATCGAACGCTGGAACACCCAGTCGCGGGCACCTGAAGGCAGGTACCTCCCCATCGCCATCATCCTGTGAGGCACGGAGACCTTGTAACGTGCCTTCGGACTCGAGGACTCCGCGGCGTCGACGATGCAGTCCGCCACCCGCTCCGGCTCCACCGTTATCTTACCCATGACGTTCCGCATCACACCGTCTCCGCCTTCCTCGCTTATGCTCTCGTTGAACTCGCCGACGCTCTCGTACAGCTCCCTGTAGGGACTGTCCTCGTGCTTCCTCTCTTCTATCCGCTCCCGAGCTTTATCCTCGAACGACGTCTTAACCGGCCCGGGTTCCACTAAGACGACGTCGACGCCGAAACCCTTCACCTCGGCGCGGGCGGCGTCACTCAATGCTTCGAGCGCGTGCTTCGACGCACAGTACCCGCCGATACCTGGCTGCGAGAGCCGGCCGCCGACGCTGGATACGTTGACGATGGTTCCGCTCTCCTGCTCACGCATATGAGGTAGCGCCTTCCTCATCAGCCTCTGGGGGCCGTAGACGTTGACGTCGAACTGACGATGTAGGTCGTCGACCGTCAGGTCCTCGACGACGGCGGTCTCACCGTAACCTGCGTTGTTCACGAGGCAGTCGACGCCGCCGTCGTCCACCATCGCCTCCACCGCGTCCTCGACGTCCCCGTCCACGGTGACGTCGAGCTCCAGGGTCTCCATACCCTGGCTGGCGAGGTCCTCGATGTCGGTGGTGTCCCGCGCCGTCGCATATACGTTCCAGTCGTTCTCGTGGAATCGTTCAGCGGTCGCCCTGCCGATACCCGACGAACACCCGGTTATCAGCACGTTATCTCTTCCCATGGTCGATGGATGACTTCCCGTGTAATAGTTCCTGCGCAGGCTCTAGCTCCATCTACATATCCAAGCGAAGAACCAACGTACGTCCAGACGAGCTCCTGTGGATCTCCCCTAGAGTTACGTGGCTACCGTCCGAAATCACTCCGAAATGAACTCCATCAGGGTGCTCCATACCGAGCCGGAGGCGGAGCCACCGTCCGCAACCGCCGAAGCCGAGGATGTCGAGGTCGAGACCGCTGGGTCTCTGGAGGAAGCCGAGGACCTGCTTCGGGATGAGGTGTTCGACGTCGTAGTCACCGAGCTAGACGTCGGAGACGGAACAGGCTTCGACCTCGTCCGAAAGGTCAGGGAGCTACAGCCGGACACGGGTTGCATACTCTACACCGACGCCGACCTCGCAGATGTCACCACCGACGACGGAAACGTCGTCACCGAGTTCGTACCCAGAGACAGCCCCGATTCAGAGGAGAGGCTCCAGCGAGTCCTCCGGACGACGGCGGAGAACCGCAGCCAGACCGCCTACCCCGTCGCCGACGACGACAGCAGACTCGATGTCGTGGACGCGGTCGACGGTGACTCCGCCGATCTACAGCGGGAGCTAGAGCGCGTCGTCGACCTCGCTAGCCGGCACTTCGACGCAGACGTCGCCACGGTCTCCGTGATAGGTGAAAGAGAGCAACGGTTGCTCGCCTCCGAAGGTTTGGACGTGGATTCGACGCCGCGTCAGGAAGCCGTATGCAACTACACCCTGTTGGAGGACGACGTCACAGTCGTCGAGGACATCCAAACGCATCCATGGTGCGACGGCATGGAAGCTATACACGACCTCGGACTCAGGTTCTACGCCGGCTGCCCCGTAAAACCCGATGGAGACACCGCGACGGGCACGTTCTGCATCTACAGCGAAGACCCCTGTGAAGGTTTCACCGGTGAAGACGAACGCTACCTCAGGTTGCTCGCCGAAGACGCAGCCTCCAAGATATCTTCCTACGGGCTGGGCGGAAGCGAGGGATCGAGTTGAGCCGAGCTTTCGAGTACACGTTCGGCTTCCCCCCGAACCTCTCGATAGCAGGGGTGCCCGCCGGCACCAACGTCCTCGTCGCAGGACCCAGCGACGCGTGTGCGCTCGACCTCGCGCTCGCTTTGACCGCGCCCGAGGAGACGTCGGACGAGAGCGCGTTGTTCGTCTCCAGCGACGAACCCGGTGAAGACCTCCTGAAGCGGTTCGACGGTATCGACGTCGAAGCGGATCTCGCTCGTGTCGGAGTAGTCGACTGCTCCGCGGAATCGACGTCCAACCGGTTCGTCGGACGGCACGGCGCCATCGAAGGCCCCGGCGACCTCCGTAAGATAGCGGTGGAGATGTCGACTTTGTACGAGACCCTCGTGGAACGCGGACCCGCGGGCGTCCGGATGGGGTTGTTCTCCGTCAGCGGGCTGCTCGAACACTCGGAACACCGGGAGGTCACGCGGTTCGTCCACACGTTCACCGGCCGCGTCCTCGCCACCGAGGACCTCGGAGTCGTCTACGTCGACACTGAACGAAGCTCCGACAGCGTCGTGGACGGACTGTCGCATTTCTGCGACCTGAGGGTCGACGTCCGCGTCACCGACGGTGTTCCATTGGTGAGGGTGACGGACACCGATGGACTCCGCCAGGACTGGACCTCCCTCGACCTAGGGCTGAAGGAAGGAAGGGAGACGGCCTGAAAGAACGGTATAAGACGGCGTTCGTTCAGACGACCGCCACAACGCGCTGCTGCTCTATGCTTGCTGCTTTGTATGGTTGAGCTTGCCGCCCGCCAGCAGGTACTCCCGCTCCCGAAGCGAGGCATCTAGCTCTACGGGTATCTCGACGTCCTTCGACTCGTTGACGACGACCAGCTGCGTCTCCTCCTCTTCGCCTTCGACGCCCTCTAACACGCTGTCGATGCGGAGGCTGTCGCCTTCCTCTATCTCGTCGTAGTCGTCGTTGTCCTCGAAAGTCAACGGCAATAGGCCGAAGTTCAGTAGGTTGGCTTTGTGGATGCGGGCGAACGACTTCGCGACCACGGCTTCGATGCCGAGGTACATGGGGCAGAGCGCCGCGTGCTCGCGGCTGCTGCCTTGTCCGTAGTTCTCCCCACCCACTATCAAGCCGCCGCCTTTCTCCTTCGCGCGGCTCGCGAACTCCTCGTCGACTCTGGAGAGCGTGTACTCGCTGAGCTTGTCGATGTTCGACCGGTACTTGAGGATGTCGCTGGTCGCGGGGATGATGTGGTCGGTGGTGATGTCGTCGCCGACCTTGAGTATCGTCTCGCCTTCTATTGTGTCCTCTAGCTCGTCTCCGAGGGGGACGCTTCCGATGTTCGGTCCTTTGTTCAGCTCGACGTCGTCGTCGGCGTCCGCGGGGTCGAGGAGGTCGGGGTCACGGCCTCCCATGCCGTCTGGCAGGACGACGCCAGGTGCTTCGACATCGTAGCTGTCGGCGTAATCCCGTGGGTCGGTAATCTCGCCGGTGACGGACGAGGCGGCGGCGACCTCGGGGCTGCAGAGGTAGACGCTGTCGTCCTCGATACCGCTTCTTCCTTCGAAGTTACGGTTGAACGTCCTCAGGGACACGCTGTCGCTTGCGGGCACGTGGCCGATGCCGATGCAGGCGCCGCATGTGCTTTCGCTCCAGTTGACGCCGGCGTCCATCATGTCGGCGACGTCGCCTTCACGCGCCAAGAGCTCCGCCGCCTGTTTACTTGCGGGGGCGACGATGGAGTGGACGTCCTCGTGGACGGCGTTGCCGTCGAGCGCCTCGCTGAACGCCTTGATGTCCTCGTACGCACCGTTGGTGCAGCTGCCTACGATGACCTGCTCCACCTCCTCGCCCTCGACCTCGCGGACGGGGACGACCTTGTCCGGCATGCTCGGACACGCGACCAAGGGTTCTAGCTCGCTCAGGTCGACCGTGACCTCGTCGTCGTACTCCGCGTCGGGGTCGGGCTGTAGCTCGGTGTAGTCCTCCTCGCGACCCAGTCGAGCGAGGTAGTCACGGGTCTTGTCGTCGCTGGGGAAGACGCTGCTGGTGGCGCCGAGCTCCGTACCCATGTTCGCGATGGTGCAGCGCTCCGGAATCTCCAGCGCCTCCGCGCCGGGGCCCGTGTACTCGAAGACCTTGCCGACGCCGCCTTTCACCGTCAGCCGACGGAGCATCTCGAGGATGACGTCCTTCGCCGTCGCCCACTCCGGTAGCTCGCCCTCGAGGCGGACGTTCACGACCTCCGGCATCTCGACGTAGTACGGCGACCCACCCATCGCGGTCGCGAGGTCGAGTCCGCCGGCGCCGATCGAGAGCATGCCGAGGCCGCCCTGCGTCTGCGTGTGGCTGTCCGCGCCGAGCAGGGTCTTTCCGGGGGCTGCGAAGTTCTCCTTGTGCACCTGATGACATATCCCGTTCCCTGGACGCGAGTAGTACGCCCCGTACTTCTGCGCCGCGCTCTTGAGGAAACGGTGGTCGTCGGTGTTCTTTAAGTCGAACTGGTAGGTCTGGTGGTCGCAGTACTGGCCCGCTACCTCGGTCTTCTGTTCGTCTATGTCCAGCGCCTCGAACTGCAGCCACACCATCGTCCCCGTGGTGTCCTGCGACAATACCTGATCTATCTCCAGCGCTACCTCCTCACCCGGCTCCATCTCGCCCTCCACGAGGTGGTCCGAGACGAGCTTCTCCGTTACGTTATGTCCCATACCTACCCCTACACACGATGCACGGTTAAAGCTTCACGGAGTCCTGCCGTCGGCTCGACCGCAGCGTGTTCACGAGTAAACTCGGGCCGAAGGCGTTTGAGACAGGCTTTTGTACGAAAACCACCTAAAGGAAGCCAACCATGGACATGCACAAGAACCTGCAGCTCCGGATGGTCCTGGTAGGCGCGATACTGTTCGGGTTCTACGTCGCCGCAGGAACCGCGATCCACCTGATGACCGGCTGGAACCTGTACTTAGTTCTCGCCGCAGGTATAATCCTCATCCCGGCTTTCCAGTACAAGCTCGGGAAGTGGCTGGCTCTCCGCGGCGCGGAGGACATGCCGCAGGACGGAGAGTACCGGCAGGTGCATCAGATGACGGAGAAACTCGCCCGGGAGATGGAGGTTAAGAAACCCCGGCTGATGAAGAAAGAGATGGGGGTGCCGAACGCGTTCGCGGTCGGCAGGAAAGGCGCAGGCGTCGTAGTGGTGTCCGAGGAGCTGATGGCGGTGTTAGAGCGCGACGAACTCGAGGGAGTGATAGCGCACGAGCTCGCGCATATAAAGAACCGCGACGTCGTCACGATGGTCATCGGTCAGTCGATCGCCACCATCGTAGGCTACGTAGCGTACTTCGCGGTGCTCGCCGGCGGCCAACGCGACATACGGACGTTCATCGTCGCGATGGCGGCTTCGACGCTCGCGAACATGCTCGTGATGGTGTTCGTCTTCGCTATCTCCAGGTACCGGGAGTACGTAGCCGACGCCGACGCCGCCGAAGCCGTGGGACGCGGTGAACCCCTGGCGCGTGCGCTGGAGAAGATATCCGAGGTCAGCCAGCAGAAGCAGGCGCAGGCACAGGCGCGCGGAGACCGCGGGGACGTCGGTGCCGACGACCGCGTGCGCGCGCTCTGCATCTTCGGAGACGGCGAGAAGTCCCTGATACAGAAGGCGTTCTCCACTCATCCGCCGACGGAGAAGAGGATCCAGCGTCTGCGAGGATACTGAGAGCTGAGACCGAGACTGGATCCCGCTTCACTCGACCTCGTCGAGCTTCTCCTGCGTCGACTCCCCCACGAGCTCGTGGAAGTCCTCGCCCTCCTGAAGAGCTTTCTCCAGCTTCACGCGGTAGTTGCCGCCGCCGGTGACGTGTAGGTCGCCGGGGTGGAAGAAGTACCAGTCCTCGCGGTCGAAACGCACGCCGATGCGGGCGCGGGCGCCGAACCTTCGGCTGAACTCGATGAGCTCCTCCGCCTCTCTTCCTTCGATGTAGACGCTGTCGTCGCCGCTGCTCTTCGCCTCGACCGCGATGGTGCGTTCGCCGTCGGCGGCGACGAGGTCGGGTAGAGGTCGTTCGGTTGCGCTGCCGCTGGCGGGCGCCCTCACTACGCCGAAACCCGCGTCCCAGAACATGTCGACGAGCTCGCGTTCGCGGGAGCTACCTTTGTCGCTCCGTGGGTTCGGCATACGTAGACTGCGGCGGGATGGAGTAAGTGACTTTCGGTGAGAAATCCGCTTTTCCGGTTCTCCTTGTCTTCGTCTTTCGTTAGCCGTATCGGGCTTACATCACGCCTAGGTAGACCGCGGCTCCGAACGTCACGAACGCCAGAACCCCTGCGATGATAGGCGCCAGAATCCACGTGACTACGATGCGGCGGCTGATGTCGAGGTTGTACATCTCCAAGCTGTCCTGCCGAACCCGACGGCGGTCGGCCTCCGACATCTCACCGAGGGCTACCTCGCTGTCGAGCGGAACCCTACGGGTCGCCCGACCCCAGCCGAGGCCGATGACCGACGTCGTAGCGACGATCGCGAGACTCGCGGGGATGCCGGCTATGCTCAAAGCCGTGATGATGGAGGCGGAGATGATCTCGACGAGCAACGCAGCCTCCAGCGTCATATCCGTTATCCGGTTGCCGATAGTGTCCATAGTACGGGGTCCGATCCAGAACGCACCCACAGCTATAGCAGCCCCAGCCATCATCACCCCCGGCATCATCCCGATAGCGTCGCTGCCTACGAGGGGCGCCACCGCGTTCGCGACGTTCGACGCACCCGCGCTGAACGCCATGTAACAGCCCACGGCGAGGACGAAGAACTTCGCGACACGTGTGCCACGGCGTTCGAGGTCGAGGAACGCGACGAAGTCGTCGTAGAAGTACCGGCCGATGACGACGCAGATCCAGAAAGCGAGTATCGCGCTCACGATCCACCACGTCAGGATGATGCCGAACGTACCCCAGTTGAGGACGCCGAGCGCGACACCCATTCCTGCGATGGCGACGACGGCTATCTGGCTCGTGGACGCGCTGATGCGGAGGTAGTTGCTCATCGTCAGTCCGATACCCGTGAAAAGGAGCACCGCAGTGGAGGCTATGAGGGTGAACCGCTCCGGTGGAACCAGGTCACGGCCCATCGTGTCGACGACGTTCGGACCGACGATTACGCCGCCGGCGAACGCGAAAACCGCCATCAACCCACCGGCGACCCGCATCCCAACTAGGTCGCTGCCGACCGCGGGTCCGAAGCAGACGCCGGTGCTGGAGCCGCCGATGTTGACGCCGACGAACAGCGCCGTAGCCACTCCCGTCGCCAGCAGCAGAAGCTCCTGCATATGCTAGACGTTGTAGGAGACGGGACTTATGCGTTCCCAAACCAGAGAAAAACACCGCGGCCGAGCCTGTCCACCGTCCGAGCTCCCGCGTTCACATGAACTCCGCGATACCGCTTTGCCGGCTCTTGTCGTCCTCGAACAAGCTCGTTATCTGGCGGTCGAGCTGCCTGAGCCGCTGCATCGTATACCCCGAGACCCCGTAGTCCTCGCCGACGCGGAGCGAGACCTCGAGGTACTTCTTCACGCTCCCTTCGTGCACCGTCAACGTCAGGCTGCCGCCGCAGCTGCATCCACCCTTCAACGGCGGCCGCCGGTACTTCGTGTTGCAGTCCGTGCACCGGACCTCCTGCTGGCTGAAAGCCCGGAGGTTGCCGATGAGGTCGGGGAGGAAGTGGCTCTCGATGACGCGCTCCGCCACGTCGGCTTCGTCGACGGCGCGGAGCTTCCTGCCGACCTCTAACTGGTTCATCGTCTTCTCCTCCATCGACCCCAGGGTCTTGTACGCGCTGTTCTCGGGGCCGGCGGCGACGTCCGACGTCTCTAACCCGTGGTCGAACCCCGTGAGCGCGTCGGGGCCTCCGAGGCCGTCGTCGGCGACGTAGACGCCGACGTCCTTCGGCCCCCTGAACTCCTCCGTCGCCCTGTAGAAATCCAGGCTGTAGAACCCTTCCTTGTCGACGTTGTGGGCTTCGTCGTCTATCTCCGTGGGGTCGAGCCGGCTCGTCATCACGAGGGGGGCGTCCATCCTTCCGCCGCGTTTGTCCGGCAGGTAGCTTCGGCTGAAGTTCAGGAGGCCGTCCATCAGGAGCATCACGCAGTCTTCGTCGCCGTCGCAGTTCCGGCGTTTCGCCGCGTGGAAGTACGGGTGCGCGTACCCCACGGAGGCGTCGGTGAAACCTACGACGCGGCCGAGCACTCCCGCGGAAGTATGCGGCGCCAACCCCATCACGAGCTCTCCGACGAGGTCGCTGCGGCCGTCGACGTCGTAGTAGCCGTCGACGTCGTAGTACCGTTCGAGGAGGTCGTCGACGAACTCCGCGACCTTAACCATGTGGTCCGCGCAGTCGCTGCTGAGGACGACGTCCTGCACCCGCAGCTCCACCAGCTGGTCCTCGCTCTCCAGCGGTTCACCGTCGACGTCCTCCGTGTATCCGAGCTCCCGCAGCTGCTCCACGGTGACGTCTAGCTCCTTGGGGTAGAACGACGTCAACGGCAGGTCGGTGAGGTCGTACCTGACGGTTCCGTCCTTGAACGTCGAGACCTCGTGCTTCGCCCGAAGCACTCCTTTCTCCAGTGGCTCCGGCGTCTTCTCACCGGAGGTCAGTCCTTTCACGCATTTCAGGATGTCGTGGCTGTTGCCGCGTTCACCGACGGCTTCGAGCGCGCGACTGTACTCCGTCTTCACGTCGATGTCCATACGAGTCACCGACGTGGTGTCGTCGCCACACCTTGGACATTCGGCGTCGTCGACCTCGATGTCGCAGCTGTAGCACTGCTGCACGTGCTCCGTCCTTCCGCCGCAGCCGCATCTTATCTTGTACGTCTCTTCCCCGCAGCTTCTGCATCTTCGTAGGCCGACGTTGACCTCTATCTCTCCGACCTTGTCGTTCATCGACTCCGAGTAGGCCGTGGCTTCCTCGATGTCCCGCTGGCTGCCGCCTGCCTCCCCGATGGGATACAGGCAGTGGACGGCGGGCGACATCTCCCGTTCCTTCGACTTCTCCGGACGACCCATACGCGCCCCGATACGGGTCGGTGCACGCGGCTTCACCTCTACTTCTGCGGCCCGTGAAGCGGCTTCGACGCTGTCCTCGCAGTCGTCGACATCGACGGAGGTGGAGAGACATCGATCGAGCGCGAACGCGACATCGTCCTCTAGCTCCACCCGAACCCTTCCGTCAGCTTCCTCCTGACGGTGAGGCACCAGCAGCAGCTCGATCGACCGAGCGACATCTTCGGAGACCTCTACCTCACCGTCTTCGAGTCGTGCGAACGCGGCCGCGAGCTTCCTGTAGCTTTCGACGTCTACGTCGTGCCAGAGGTAGGTGTACTCGGGATGCAGGGGGACGTCGTACTTCTCGCACAACCGGAAAGCCTGACGCGCCCCGGGTTCGCGGAGGTCGAAAGCTTCCTCCAGCTGCTCCACGTCGGCGTCGGACTCCAGGAGGCAGCTCCGCCACCACTCGAACGTGAAGCCCCCTGGTACGAGCCGGTGGTTGTTCTCGAGGAACTCGCCGTACGGCACCGCCATCTCCCCGATGTCGATTATCTCCTCGACAGCGTTCACAACCCTTCGGGCTTCTTCGACGGTGTCTAGCCGTCGGACCTCTCCGTTCCTGAGCTTCACAGTGGGTCCTTCGACGCCGTCGACGGGTGCGACACCCTGCGCTTTTCCCGGGCGTTCGGTCTTCAGCTGGGTACCCGTCGCGAGGAAGTCGTCGCAGACCACCATGGTCGCGGGTGATACGCCACTGGCTGCGAGTCCGGTGTTCCGTGCGCGGCCGTACCTGAGGCGGAATCCACCTTCTGCGGAGGGATGGCTGAAGATGGGGCGGCCGGCGGTGAGGTCGCGGAGGAACTTGTCGTTGGGTTCGACTCCATCGGAGCCGTCGTCTTCTTCGGCTTCGGATTCGTCGTCTCCGCTGTCGTGAGCGAGTTCCTCCAGCCAGCTCCAGCCGTCGAGGTCGAGGCTGTCGACGTGCTTCAGTATCTTAGGGGCTTTCTGCGCGATGCCTTCGGCGGCGACGAGGCACATGCCGCCGCGGGCGCGGTTGGTGTCGATGCGTTCGAGGTCGCGGTACCCCGCTACCTCGCGTTCGCTGGTGGGTTCTCCGCCGAGGCAGACGCTGCAGTTGTCGACTATCAACCGGGTCTCGTCGTCCTTGGGGCTGTACTGGAGTCCGACCTCTTCGTCGTAGAGGTTTATCTCCTCGACGTAACGTTCGACCTCGCTGTCTCGCGGCCGGTACTCGGCGATTTCGAGCTCGGTGCGGACGTAGTCAGCGATCAAGACGCTCAACGCCTGCGCGGTTCCGCCGGCGCTACGGACCGGACCCGCGTACTCGACTTTTACGTAGCTGCTGCCGTCGTCGTTCGGCAAGACTTCGACGCTGTCGATGCCTTCGATGGGTGCTGCGACGACTCCTTCGGTGAGCAGGGCTACGGCGGTGCGGACGGCGCCGTCGAGCTTCTCCTCGTCGGAGTCCGCTGGGAACTCGCCCGCGGCGAACTCCTTCGCCAGCTCGAGGGCGACGTCCTCCCGCTCCATCTTGGTCTCGAGCTCACGTATCCGTGTGGCGACTCCTTCGACTTCGACGAGGTTCTCGACGCGGTCGGCGAGGTCCTTCGCCACCGGTATCTCGACCTCCGCTGAGGGGTCGCCGCCTTTCTCTCTCGCCGTGGAGGCGACCTCCATCGCGTCGTCGAGGCCTTCCTCGAGCTCCTGGAAGTAACCTTTGTAGTCAGTCATGTCATCTTTCTCGCACCGCTTCGAGGCTGTCTTCCACGTGCCTGTCGGAGGACAAGAGCCCCTTGGTCGCTGCTACGACTTCGCCGTCGTCGACGACGAAGGTCGCGCGCTTCCCCCTGTGGGTGAGGCCGAGCAGCCCCTTGAGACCGAATCTGTCGGCTACCTTGCCGTCTACGTCGCTGGCGACGGGGTAGTCGAGGTCGTGCTCCCGCGAGAAATCCTCGAGCTTTTCGAGTCCGTCGTTCGTGCTGATTCCCAGCACTCTGGCTTCGTGGTCCTTGAACTCCTCGAGGCTGTCGCGGAAGCCGCAGGCCTCCGAGGTACAGACCTTGCTTCCGGCTTTAGGGAAGAAGAAGACGACCTCGGGTCCCTTGGCTTCTCCGAGCGTGTAGCTTCCGTCGGTGGTCTCGACGGTGAACTCGGGGGCTTCGTCCCCTGGGTTGAGCATGGGGTTCGTTCGTCGGCGTAGTACTTCCTTCTTACCCAAGCTTCCGGATGCCGTTTACGTTAGAGGTGCTGTTGCAGTCAGCTGATCAGGACGAAAGCCATCCAGAGGAAGGAGAGAGCGGTGAGCGCGGCTCCGACGACGATGAGCTGCCAGCCGACCTCCGCGGCGTCCCCGTCGAAACCGTGTTCGGCGTACCCGAGGAGCACTAGGCCTACGCCGAACAACGGTCCGAGGTAGGGGACAGCGATAACTCCTAACACGGAGACTCCAGCGAGAGCTATCATACCCAGCTCCCGCTTGCTGTACCCCTTGAACCCCTCCATAGAGGGCTTTCGCAGGAGAAGTACTTAGTACCGACGCCCGTCGATGTCTGCCGTCGCCATCCGAAAGGAACAAACCCCGCCACCGTGAACCAATGGCTACGGGAAAGTAGGGTAGCTTGGTATCCTAGCACGTTTGGGACGTGTTGACCCCGGTTCAAATCCGGGCTTTCCCATCCACTTCATCCGAACTTGGGGACGGAGGAGCCACGCTCGCTTGCTCTCGGTGGCTCGGTACGACGGATTGAATCGATGGGCACCGGTGAGGGAGCGTGGAAGACCGTGATCTGAACTCGGGAACGAAGCGACGTTAGGAGCGTAGTGACCAAAGTTCAAATCCGGGCTTTCCCATCCACTCCGAGCAGAGTGGGCATGCTGGAGGCATGGCTCCCACTCCGAGCAGACTTGGGGATGCTGGAGGCATGCTCGCTTGCGTTCGCATGCCTCGCTAAGTTCATGGACGGACCGATGGGGTGGACGAGCGTCTGACTAACCCATCTCCGTTCTCTATTGGTTCGACGGTAGGCCTACGAACCTAGGTGTGCTCTCCCTGTAGTCGTCGTACTCGTCGCCGTAGCTCGGAGAGCCAGGGTCCCTCACCGACGACCGCTGCAACGAGAACCACGGCGTCGAGCGCGGCGAGCACGGTGAGGTACGCCGACCACGAGGCTAACACCGCTCCTGCAAGCGCTACCAGGATCCCGGTCGTATGAGGGTTGTGAGTGTATCTGTAGACTCCATGTGTGTACAGATCTCCGGCGACGCAGGTGCTGGTCTCGAAACCAATCTGTAGTATCGCGACCAGTGCGAACCCTGATCCTGCGGCTATCAAGACGAGGCCGGAGGCAGTGGCCTCGACGCCGGAGCCGAACAAGCTCCCTGCGTCGAGGTAGCCGGCAGCTACGAAGACCGGTAGTGGACGATCCAGGCGAGGTAGCGGAGCCAGTAGAAGACGTCTCGGTCGCGATGAGGCCAGAGACGAGGTCCGGTTTCCGAGTAGGTAGCCGCCAACCCTGCGAGAAGCAGTGCTGCCGTCAGAAGCCCTGCGACGAAGAGCAAGTGTACGAGCACACCCGCCGATTCACCTCCGGATGGTTTAACGCTGATTCGGGGGTGATGGGGTCGAACCACCGACTCGACGGACGGTGCCGTTCATCAGTCTCCAGATGCTGACGTCGAAGCCCGTCAGAAAATATCGGTCGGGTGTTCTACGGTGTCTACCGGCTGCGTCGCGCTAAGAAGGCGAGGCTGAGGAGCGCGAGGACCGCGGCTACGGCGGTGAAGCCAGGTAGGCCTTCGTCGTCGACTTCTTCATCGTCTACTTCTTCGTCTTCAGCTTCATCGTCGACCTCATCGTCGTCTTCCTCGGCTTCCACGGTGACGACTGCGTCGTCTACGACGGTCTCGTCGTCTACGGAGAGCGAGGAGCCGAACGCGTCTTCTTCAGAGGTCTCGTGGAGCATCGCGTGGAGCGTGTGCTCTCCCTCATCGAGGGCTTCGTCGAGATCTACCTCTACGTCTTCGTTGACGCCTTCTTCGGCGTCAACGTGTCCGACCACGTCACCTGCTTCCCCGTCGTCGTCTTCGTGGACGACTACGACGTAGTCTTCACCGTGGCTGGACTCCTGTACTACGACGGACTCGCCGTCGCTGACTTGATCCTCGAAGACCACGGAGGTCTCTATCTCGTCGTCTTCCTGTGCGGCCACCGCTCCTGTCGCGGCCGCCATCGCGAGAACGAGCGCTACCGCTACTACCGATACCGCTGCGAGCCTGTGTTTCGTCTGCATACAGATATCATGTAGTGCAACGTTCATATATATCTTCCTGCTGAATCGAGGGATGGATTAACCCCGGTTTCCATATCACACTTTATATTTAAGTTTGGTTTAACTCTGACATTGAGAAATCTCGACCGTTCTGAAGTGGGTGGTTGTAGTTCACTACTGCAAGAATCCTATAGCGGAAGGTAGATTTGAATTTCACTCACGGTCACTTCGTTCTCCGCCTCGCTTCGCTCGAAAATATAGCGGGAGGTAGATTTGAACTCTGGTCAAGTTCGTTCGCTTCGCTCACTCCCTTCCCACGTTCAAATCTCTGCTCCGCTGTTCTCTCACTTCGTTCAGCGATATAGCGGGAGGTAGATTTGAACTACCGATCTCCGGGTTATGAGCCCGGCGGAATCTCCTGGCTATCCCATCCCGCTGGCTCGTGGTAGGGTGTTTCGTTCCTTAACGGTTGCGGATTCGGGTTAAGGCACGCTTATTTTGGAGTCCCAGGTAACGGAAAATTGCCAGTAGCTTAATATGCGAGAAAACCATCTACGGGGTAAGATGTACGACGACATACTCGTGCCCACAGACGGCAGCGAAGGCGTGGAAGAAGCCCTGGAACACGCCAGAAGCATAGCAGGGAAGTACGACGCCACCGTCCACGTGCTCTACGTCGTCAACACCAGCACCTACAGCAGCTTACCCGCCGACAGCAACTGGGAGTCCATCGTCAGCGCCCTCGAAGAAGAAGGCGAACGCTCCACCAGCGAGCTTGCGCAGCGGCTCGAAGACGACGGCATCGAGGTCGAACGCGAGGTACGAGACGGAGTACCACACAAGGAGATACTCGAATACAGCGACGAAGAGGACATAGACCTCGTGGTGATGGGCACCCACGGGAAGACAGGCATCGATCGCCTGCTTCTCGGCAGCGTCACCGAGAAGGTCGTCAGGAAGTCCGAGGCCCCTGTGCTGACGGTGCGGATGGTGGAAGAATGAGTTCGGTCGACGACCTCATGACGCCGGAGGTCGTCACCGCCGACCTCCCCGGAACCCGGGAAGACGTAATCGAGATACTCCGCGGCGGAAGCATCAGCTCCATCCCCGTCGTAAAAGACGGAGAGTATCGCGGCCTCGTAAGCCGCGAGGAGCTCCTGCAGAACCCCGGCGAAGAACAGCTGGCGATGCTGATGCGCGAGGTAGCCACCGTAGAAAGCGGGGCCTCCGTCGAAGAAGCCGCGGAGGTCATGCTCGAACACGACGAACGCCGGCTCCCCGTCATCGACGCAGGAGAGGTGGTCGGCATCGTCACCCTCACCGACATGCTCCGGTACCTAGCCGACGAGAACGTCGACGAAGACGTGTCGAAGTACCTGGAGGAGGGAGTCCTCACAGTCTGGCAGGAGACACCCGTCAACGTCGTCGTCGAATCCATTACCCTCGCCGACGACACCGCCGCCTGCGTCCTAGACGACGAAGTCGAGATGACGGGGATAATCACGGAGACCGACTGCATCCGACTCAGCGACGTAGACACCACCGCCGAAGAGATCGGTGAAGGCGTCGCGGGACAGGACGACGACTGGATGTGGGAGGGAATCCAGGCCACCAGCACCTCGCTGGTCCCCGTGACCACTGTGACCTTCCCCACCGACCCCGTGAAGGAGCACATGGCCGCCGACGTAGAGACCGTGGTACGGAGCACCGACGTCAGCGACGCCGCAGCGAAGATGACGGAACACCGGGTCCACCACCTTCCCGTGAAACGCGGCGACGACCTCGTGGGGATGCTGCGCGACACCGACCTCTTGAAGGCGCTCGTCGACGGATAACGGAGGACCTCCTGGAAGCATTCGTCGACGGATAACGGGGTGAAAGCTCTCCTACACGCGCCGCCGGTGAAACGGTAGTAATAACAGCGAGCCGCCGTAAACCACGGCAAAAGATGAACGCAGACGACGAGACGCCGGACGTATACGAGGAAGTGATCGAGCTCGCGAAACGCCGCGGCTACCTGTATCCATCCTTCGAGATATACGGCGGAGTCAGCGGGTTCTGGGACTACGGACCCCTCGGAAAAGAGCTGAAGAAGAACATCGTCGACCTCTGGCGAGATAGGTACGTCGTCGAGGAAGGCTTCCGGGAGATAGAGACCACGACGGTCGGCGCAGAACAGGTCTACGAGGCGAGCGGCCACGCGGAAGGATTCGCCGACTACCTCACGAAATGCGGGGGATGCGGCGGGTACTTCCGAGCCGACCACCTCGTCGAAGACCACAGCGACGTCGAGAACGCCGACGGATTGCCCCGAGAGGAGCTAGCCAAGCTGCTGGCGGACGCGGAGGCGCCCTGCCCCGCCTGCGGCGAAACCATCACAGGTGAAGTCACGGACTTCAACCTGATGTTCGAGACCAACATCGGCCCGGGAGACAGCCGGAAAGGCTACCTCCGTCCGGAGACAGCGCAGGGCATCTTCGTCGACTTCCACCGCCTCAAGCGGTTCTACAGGGAGAAGCTACCGTTCGGCGTCACTCAGGTGGGGACGGCGTACAGGAACGAGATAAACCCGAGGAGCGGTGTCGTCCGCCTCAGGGAGTTCAACCAGGCGGAGCTAGAGTACTTCAAGCTCCCCGACGACGAACTCGATCTAGAGGAATACAGGGACGTCGACGTCCGGCTGTATCCCGTGGGGGAACAGGAGAAGGAGGATGGAGAGGTGCTGGAGACAACTGTCGGGGAAGCAGTCGACGACGGCGTCATCGCCAGCGAATCCATCGCGTACTTCGTCGCCGTAAGCCAGGAGTGGTACACCGAGATAGGTGTCGACCCCAGCCGTCTGCGTTTCCGACAGCACCTGCCCGACGAACGAGCGCATTATGCCAGCGACTGCTGGGACGGAGAGACCCTGACGAGCCACGGATGGATAGAGGTGAACGGCGTCGCCGACCGCGGCACCTACGACCTCGAACGCCACATGGAACACAGCGGCGAAGAGCTCAGGGTGTTCCAGGAGTACCCCGAACCCAGGGTCACCGAGGAAACACTCGTCGACCCCGACATGAGCGAGCTCGGGCCCCGTTTCGGGGGCGACGCCAACAAAGTCGCCGACGCCCTCGAGGACCTAGCAGAGAACGACCCGGGGGCTTTCGAAGGCGACTCCGTCGAGGTCCAGGTTGCCGGCGAGACACACGAGATAGACGTCGAGACCACGGGTTTCGAACGACGGGAGGTGAAGGAATCCGGGGAGAACGTGCTCCCGCAGGTGATAGAGCCGTCTTACGGCCTCGACCGCATCGTCTACAGCGTCATCGAACACAGTCTCGACCACGACAGACCGGAGGACAGCGAAGACGAGAGACGTGTTCTCCGGATGTCGCCATCCGTCGCACCCTACGACGCCGCAGTCTTCCCACTGGTTTCGAAGGACGGACTCGAGCCAATCGCTGAAGACGTCGAGAGCCGGCTCCGCGACGCAGGTTTGATGGTGGACTACGACGCCAGCGGAGCCA
This sequence comes from Euryarchaeota archaeon Ods02, assembly GCA_028751075.1. GTDB lineage: Archaea > Halobacteriota > Halobacteria > Halobacteriales > Halorutilaceae > JAQZDA01. The sequence goes on from JAQZDA010000006.1 coordinate 86,708, forward strand.
TAGGCCGAAGGTACAGGAGACACGACGAAATCGGAACTCCTTTCACCGTTACAGTGGACTACGACACGAAAGAGGACGACACAGTGACAGTGAGAGACAGGGACTCGACGGAGCAACAGAGGGTAGCGGTCGACGAACTCGTCGAACACCTGGAGGAACGTACATGAGCTACGGAGGCGTCGATGGAGGGCTGTCGAGATGAAGGTAGCCGGAGACAGCGACCACATCGGCCGACGGATGGTCCACTCGTTATCCAGCGTCGTCGCAGTAGCCTACGTCATAGGCTTACTCGAATGGTGGGAGATCACCGTGCTCGTGGGTATCGGAGCCGCAGTCATCAGCGCCCTCGAGTTCGACCGCCTCGTGCTCGGCAACAGCATCCTCGACCCACTCTATAGGGAGTACGAGGAGGAGAGCCCCGCCGGCTACGCCTACGCAATCGTAGGAATGTTCTTCACCGTCTTGATCTTCGGCTACCTCCTAGGCGAACCCGACATCGCAGTCGTCGGCGTACTCGTGCTCGCGTTCGCCGACCCCGTCGTCGGCATAATGAGTCCTAACAAGCTCATGCGGGTGAAACCCTGGTACGTACTGTCCGCTATGTTCGTGCTGTCGTTCGCTATCGCCTGGGCCAGCGAACCGCTCTTCCCCGCATTGCCTGAAGCCGCGCTCGGCGACCTCGGACAGCAGTACATGCCCAACCCATACCCCGACGTGACCGTGTCGATACCCGAAGCAGCGGGTGCAGCGGTGGGTGCGACGTTCGCCGACGGAGTCAAGTACCGGGTGAAGGGATTCGTGGTCGACGACAACCTCACCATACCCGTCTACGCAGGAATCGGGATGTTCGTCTTCGGAGCCGTCGCCGGCCTGCTGTAAGATCAGGGCGCCGGCCGTGTTTGCCAAAGCTATAATTCAGATGCCTACCAAGGTACGGCGATGACCGATACCTGCGTCTACAGCTTCGACCCCAAGGATCAGGAGGACTCCACGGTCGAAGGAACCTGGAACTGCCCTCACGAGACGTACGTCGACACTGACTACTGTGTCTTCCACCTCCCACCTGAGACACGCAGTAAGCTCGGGGTCACAGAGGTAGATCTCAGGGAGACGCTTCTGAACAAGAGCCGTGACCCCGACTCCAGTAGCGCTTTCGTCGGCGCGGTCTTCGGCGAGCTCGAACTCGACAACCAGAAGGTCGGTGAGAGCTCGGGACCCCTCGACCTCAGGCACACCGAGGTCAAGGGTAACCTGGATCTCTCTAGCTCCACTATACCGTCGAACGTACTTCTCGACGACTCCGACGTCTTCACCTTAGCCGCGCCAGACGCGGAGATAAAAGGTCTATCGTGCCGTCGGACGACGTTCAGCGACTCCGTCAACCTCGACAAAGCGAGAGTGGGAAACGCCTACTTCGAAGAAGCGAAGTTCGAAGGCAACGCAGTCTTCTCAGAAGCCAACTTCAAAGGCGAAGTGGACTTCACGAAGACCAAGTTCCTGGGTGTGAAAACCACGTTCGACGACGTAGTCTTCGAGCAAGGTGTAGATTTCACACGCGCACGGTTCGAGGAGATAAAGTTCACAGGCGTCTCCGTCTCGGGACGCGCAGACTGGGAGCGAGCGACGTTCAAGAAGGAGTCGAGCTTCGAACACACGGAGTTCGACTCCGCCGACTTCAGCCACGTCGAGTTCGACGACAACTCGTCGTTCCGCGGCACCAAGTTCCGGGGTGCCGCGTCCTTCGAGGACGCGGCCTTCCGCGGCTGGGCGAGCTTCCTCGAGGTCTACTTCGGCGCCGACGCCTCGTTCGACAGCGTCTGGTTCAAGAAGGACGTAAACCTCGTAGGAAGCAGCGACGACAACTGCGTCGTCAGCCTCCAAGGCGCCAGGTTGAACGGCGGAACCATCGAGACGAACAGCTTCAAACCGGTGTTCTACGACCTAACGGGGGCTCGAGTCGGACGAGTCAAGCTCTCGCCCGGCGAAGACGAGAACCCCTTCAACTACGTAGCGTTCAGGCAGACGAAGTTCAACGGCTTCGACTTCGAAAGGCACGAGGAACACCTCGAGGGAGTCGACTGGGAGTTCCACGCCTCCTTGGTAGAGCTATTCGACGCCAGCGACGAAGTACTCGAGGACACCTACCGGCTCGCAGCCAGGGACGCGAAAGCAAACGACTACAACGTAGCCGCGAAGAAGCTCGGCAACAAGGAGGCGAAGTACAGAAGACGGAAGCTGAAGCAAGAGGGAAGAGGGAGCCAGTGGGTCATCTCGCTGTTGAAGAGCCACGCGGTGAAGATAGCAGTAGCCGGCCTGCTGGTCGCCGGAGCTCTCGGCGCAGCCGCTTTCTTCCTACTCTAACCGTCTGTGGAAGACTTTAACTCCAGCCTCCACTCGAACGCGTCCGCAGCGACCGCGACGACCTGCAGGTCTGTGGAAGACTTTAACTCTAGCCTCCACCTACCTGTGAGGTAGAGATGGAGACGGCGTACATCGACCACGAGATGCTGTCGGACGACGTGGTCGAACGCCGGATGTACCAGCTAAGCCTCAGCAGCGCCGCCCTCGAGGAGAGCAGTCTCGTGGTGCTGCCGACGGGGGCAGGCAAGACCACTGTTGCGTTGCTGGTTACGGCAGCTAGGTTGAAACGCGAGGGTGGGAAGGCGCTGTTCCTCGCGCCGACGAAACCTTTGGTGGAGCAGCACGTCGAGTTCTACCGAGAAGCCCTGGATCTCGAGGACGAGGAACGCGAGATACGGGTGTTCACCGGTGACACTCCGCCGGACCAGCGTGCCGAGGAGTGGAGGGACGCCCGCGTCGTCGTCGCCACCCCGCAGGTCGTGGAGAACGACGTCATCGCCGGCCGGATATCCCTGGAAGACGTGGTGCATCTAACCTTCGATGAATGCCACCGCGCCACCGGCGACTACAGCTACAACTACATAGCCGAACGGTACCACCGCGACGCTCGTTCACCGCTCGTCACGGGTATGACGGCGTCGCCGGGAAGCGACGAAGAAGAGATACTCGCCGTCTGCGACAACCTCGGGTTGACGAACTTCGAGATACTGACGGAGGACGATCCATCGCTTCAGGAGTACCTCCACGACACCGACGTAGAGTGGCGGCACGTCGACGTACCCGATGACGTCCTCGAGATACGCGACCTCCTGAACGACGTCGTGGGAGACAGGATGGAGCGGCTGGAACGTCTCGGCGTCCTGAACTCATCCAGGGTGGACATGTCGATGAACGATCTGTTGAAGGCGCGCGGCCGGATACAGGAGCTGATGGACGAAGGCGAGAGCGCGGGCTACACCGCCATGAGCGTGCACGCGGAGGTGATGAAGCTCCGGCACGCCGTCGAGATAGTGGAGACGCAGGGCGTCGACACCCTGGTGTCGTACTTCGAGAAGCTCGACGACGAAGCCAACAGCAGCGGCGCCAGCAAAGCAGTGAAACGCATCATGGGTGAGAGCAAGGTGCAGAAAGCCCGTATGCAGGCGGAGGAGTACTCCGGACTGCATCCGAAGATGGAGGAGCTACGGAACCTCGTCGACGAAGAGCTGTCTGAAGGCGACGACCCCCGCGTCATCGTCTTCACCGAGTACAGGGACACAGCGTCCGCGCTCGTGGATTTCCTCGACGACGTCGACGGTGTTTCGCCGGCGCGGTTCGTCGGACAGTCGAGCAAGGACGGCGACAAAGGACTGACGCAGAAGCAGCAGAAGGAACGGCTGCAGGAGTTCCGCGACGGAGTCCACGACGTCCTCATAGCGACGTCGGTGGCGGAGGAGGGACTGGACATCCCCGAGGTCGACCTCGTGGTGTTCTACGAACCCGTACCCAGCGAGATACGCGCCATCCAGCGACGCGGCCGCACCGGCCGCCGACGCGCCGGCCGCGTCGTAGTCCTGATAGCGGAGGACACCCGCGACGAAGCGTACTTCTGGAGCGCGCAGCGGAAGGAGGACTCGATGCAGAGGGAGATGCGGGAGCTGAAGGGCAGCGCCGACGAGATCAACGAGGAGCTCGAGGACGAGAGCCAACGCAGCCTCGGGGAGTTCGACGAAGCAGACGCCGACGACGTAGATGGTGAAGGCGAGGGAGACGAAGACGAGAACCTGGAGGTGGTGGCGGACCAGCGGGAGACGAAGTCCAGCGTCGTCCGCAGCCTCGACCGCAAGGACGACGTCGACGTATCTCTCGAGACCCTCGATGTCGGTGACTTTGTCTTGAGCGACCGCGTCGCAGTCGAACGCAAAAGCGCGGACGACTTCGTCGACTCGTTGACCGGCGGCCGCGAGCTGTTCCAGCAGGTCGGCGACATGTCCCAGAGCTACCCTCGCTCCGTCCTACTCTTAGAGGGAGAGCTACACGAGCTCTACAGCCGGAACGTCCACCCGAACGCAGTCAGGGGCGCACTCGCGTCTATCGCCGTCGACTACGGCGTGTCGGTGCTGTTCACTCAGGGCGAGGACGACACCGCCGACCTATTGTACACGGTGGCGAAACGCGAGCAGGAGGACGAAGACAGGGAGGCGCGCGTTCACGGCGAGAAGTCGAGCGCGACGCTGCCGGAGAAGCAGGAGTACGTGGTCTCCAGCGTCGCCGGCGTCGGCCCCGTGACCGCGCGGTCGCTCCTGGAAGAGCTCGGGAGCGTGGAAGCCGTGATGACCGCCAGCGAAGACGAGCTCACGGAGGCCGAAGGGGTGGGTGAGACGACTGCGGAGCGCATCCGAGACGTCGTCGGCAGCATGTACGAGAGATGACGGAGACCTCGACCTATGTCGACGGTGACGTGGTACTGGGTTACGGCAGTCTGTTGAACCCCAGTGAGATAGACCGCACCGCAGGCATGGGGTACGAGGCGACGCCGGTGAAGGTCGAGGGATGGACGCGGACCTTCGACCAGGAGACCGTCTGGAGGCCGACGGAAGGCAGCGAACGAGCGGTGTTGACCGTCGAACCCTCGGACGACTGGATCAACGCAGTCCTGATAACCGACCTCAGCGAAGGGGACTTCGAGAACTTCGAGACCCGTGAAGCCGGCTACCGCTCCGAGACCGTTCCACGGGACTCCATCGAACCCTACGACGATGGCTCCGTCGACGTCGACGAAGCCCTCATCAGCGTCGGAACACGTCGGCGGGACGACATCGACCCCATCCCCTCCTACGTCGAACTATGCCTGGAAGGCGCCGCGGAATGGGGGGATGAGTTCCTCAGGGACTTCGTCGAGACCACTCGATGGCCGGAGGATTTCGAGCTACAGTCGTTCGAGCAGGTCGACGGCCTTCTGTAACGCGTCGAGCTGCTGGTTCAACCGCGAAAGATCTCGTTCGTCGCTGGCTTCCCTCGACAGCCTCTGGACGACGCGGCTGAGGTTCTCCTTCACCTCGGCCGTCGCCTCCGCCGCCTCACCTCCTCCACGGGATATCCCTGCGTCTTCCTCGGCCATACTCCTCTCCACGGATGCAGCGGCTTCCACGTCGGCTGCGTCTTCTCCGTCGTCCCCCGTCGAACCACCGTCGCCACCTGCGTCTCTTTCTTTAGCGCTGCAGACCGCGCACACTACGTCGTCGTCGACGCGGAACAACGGGTTGCCGCAGCCGTCGCAGTGTTCGCCGAGCATCGTAGCGCCCTGCGTCAACATCCGGCTCATCAACCGTGTCTCCTCGTCGCTGGCCATACATCCACTACGTGTTCGACGCCGGTATCTCCTTCGGTCACCTTCAGCTCCGAGGGATATAGCTAGCGTTCCCTCCGTAGGACATCACGTGTTCGTCGAGAATCAAGTCCACGCTGGATGACATCTACGTGCCGAGGTCACTCAGCCGGTTCCTTGGGCTGAAGACCCTGCTCACGACCTCTATCGAGAGCCTCCTCCTGACTCCGCCGTATGGACTCCAGCTCCTCCGGGTTCCCGTAGTAGTACGAAAGCGCCGCGTAAACCTCCGACAGGGAGACCCCAACCTGATTCGCTACGTACGCGGGGTTCTGACCACCGTCGACAGCCATCTCCACGACGTGTCGGACGCCGACCCTCGTCCCCTCTATCCTTGGTTCACCCCCGAGCACGTCTTCGTCGGTGACTATCATCAGGGTAAAGTAAGTTCTACGGCGGTTTATACGTTAGCCCTTCAGCAGATGTCCCTAGCCCGCAACTTGGTCGGTGTACCTGGGTTCACATCCACCGCGGCGTAGCTTCCATGTAACGCCGGTAAACCTCGGGGTCGTCGAACCCCTCCATGACCTCCTGCTCCTCCATCAATGCGAGCCTGCGGTAGAAGTACGCGAGAACCGGCAAGAGAGCGAGCGTGAGGAGGCTGGGCCAGTGGACGAACCAGCCGAACACCACGAGGAAGATGCCGACGTACTGAGGGTGACGGCTGTATCCGTAGACACCAGAGGTGACGAGGTCCTCGTCGCTGGTGTAGAGCTTCCGCCAGCCTTCCGCTACCAGGAGGACGCCGACGACTGTGATGGCGAGTCCGACGAGCTTCCAGAACGTCATCGAGAACTCCTGACCCATGACGGTGAACTGCAGCCAGATCACCTGGTCGGCGGCGGAGACACCGGTGGAGAGCGCCGGCGACGTCAGGTAAACGGTGAGAGGGACTCCGTACATCTCGACGAACATCGAGACGATGAAGGCGGTGTAGACGCCGAGGCTGCTGGTGCGCCAGTCCACCCTCCAGCGCATACCCGCTGCGAGCGGCAGGAGGACGGCGAGGAAGACGACGACGTTCAGCGCGACGAGGTCCCAGCGGCCTTCGATGACCGTGCCCTCCAGCTGGCCGAAGACGAACAGGGAGACGTGGCTGAGGAACGAAGGCAGCGACGCCAGTGCGAGGACTCCGACGGCGGTTAAGGCGAGACCCCGACGCGACAGCTCCATGCTCTTGGGGTGTGGCACGCGAGTAAAAAGCTACTGGCGAGGAGGGGGGTTTGGCTTTGCGTTCCTCCAGGGTCCGCCTGCTCGTGTGGTCGGTCTGCTTTCAGTATGGGGTGACTTCGAGGCCGTCGACTCTCCGGAACTCGGATACGTTCCGCGTCACCACGGGTTCACCTATCTCTAACGCGGTCGCCGCTATCATGGCGTCTACCACTCCTATCCGTTCACCTCTGTCCTCAAGGTCCTGCATCAGTCTCGCGGCGGTCCTGGAGTCCTCCGCACCGTAAGGCACCACCAGCGTGCCGTCGATCACCGAGTCGTACGTCTCGAGGGTGTCGGGTTCTTCGATGCCGAACCTGACCTCGGTGTCGGAGAGCGCGGACACCCGTAGAGGATTCCTCTGTCTCTCCATCTCCTCCAGCTTCGCCACGGCGGAAGGGTCGTCGTCCATCAGGTCGACGAGGAAGCAGGAGTCGAGGATCAAACTCTGTTCTCCACGTCTTCACGGAACCTCCGTCGGCGTTCGTCGACCAGCTCCCTCTCGCCTTCGTCGAAAGCCCCGACAAGATCGCTGAGGGGGTGTTCCCCGGTGTCGTCGCGTAGAACCCTCTCCACGACGTCCGAGAAGCTCTCCCCCTCGGCTTTCTCCGCCTTCAGCATGTCGTAGACGTCTTCACGTAGACTCACATTCTTACTACCCATATACACAGAGTAAGATACACAGATACATAGATTCTGGGGTGTGTTCGGCGGAGCTGGGCAGGCGTTTCCACGGCCGAGCTAAAGCCGCACCATCTGCGCGTGCGGCACCCCTTCTACCTCCAGCACTATGTCGGAGTCTATCTCACCGGATTCGACGCCGGCTTCTACCGTTCGTTCGCCGACGAGGTTCGCCGTCGCCGCCTGCCGTAGTACGTCTCCAACTTCCTCCCTAGTCGATGGTTCTCCGCCGTAGAACTCTTCGTCGACGTCGAGTTTGACGCCGTCTTCTTCGAAGGTGGAGCCGACGAGGTCTTCGTCGGCGGCCGCCGCCAGCAAGCCCTGCTCGGTCTGGTAGGTCTTCAGCAGGATATCGGCTGAGGTTCCTTCGTCTTTCACGGGTTATCTCTCGCGCAAGCCGCCGCCTCCACCGCTGCCTCCGGCGCCCGTGCCTCCATGCCCCCCTCCGAACTCCTGCTCCTTCAATTCCTCCTCCTGCATCATCCGCGCTTCCTCCCGGGCTTTCTCCGCCTCCTCCAGCTCGCCGACGCCTTCGAGCGCCCGAGCTTTCTCCTCCAAGACCTCGACGCCGCGGTAACCCAGGCTGACGGCGTTCTCGATGGCGCGCAGCGCTCTCTCGTTTTGGCCTCGTTCGTTGAGGAAGAAAGCTCGGTTGTACCACGCCTCCGGCAGGCGTTCGTCGATGTCGAGCGCCTTCTCGATGTGCTCTAACGGGTCGCCGCGTGCGGCCTCGTGCTCCGCGTAAGCGAGGTTCACCAGCGCCTTCGCAGCCATCCGGCTATCGTCGTCGATGGCGACCGCTTCCTTCTGCGCGCCGATAGCCTGATCCCATTCGCCGAGCGCGGCATGTGCGTATCCCTTGTTCACCCAGGCTTCCTGGTTGTCGCGGTCGAAGCTGATGGCGCGTTCCAGCGTCTCTATCGCCTGTTCGTTCCTGTTTATCTGGACGTAGCTGACGCCGACGTCCACGAGGCTGTCGACGTCGACGTCCTCGGGGTCGACGTTCTCCACGTACTCGTCGAGCACGCGGCTGTCTGCGGGGTCGACGCCGTGAGGGAAGTCGAACTCCTCCACGTCGCCGAGGTCGAACTTGCCTTCGTAGACGTCTTCGAATCCGTCGTCCCGATCTCGCATACTCTAGATAGGGCGACGTCCACCCAAAAAGCTACTGACGTAAATCACTCCTGCGGGTCCTCAACTACCTTCGTCCGATGGGGTTTCTCTCATCTGTCTCTTGATCAGGTAGCCGGAGGCTATCGATGCCGCTGCAGCGACGAACCCGAAACCCGGGAGCTCCTGAGGTCCGTCTTCTGGGTCGTCGGAACCTGCCTCTATCTGGTCGGAGTCGGTTTCATCCGCTATGTCTTCGTCTTCCGTAGTTCCGTCTTCAGCAAGTTCTCCGTCATCAGTAGTTCGGTTGTTACCGTCTCGCTCCTGGCCTGGTTGTTCGTCCCGGGTGTAGTTCTCCTGACGTTGATCCGTTTCATCTTGGTATGGATTTTCCTCGTCGTCTCCGTCTTCAGTTTCCTCTGGCTCCTCAAGTTCATGGATCTCTGGCTCCTGGTCGTCTGCTTCGTCTTCTTCCTGTATATCGGTGTCTTCGTCTTCTTCTGCTCGGTTCTCGGCATCTTCCATGGTCATGATGTCGCCGTACATGGCGCTGTGTCTGGTGCAGTGGTAGACGTGTAGATGACTGGCGAGTTCGGCGGTCACCGTGAAGCCGAACCTGTCTCCATCGTCCGTCCACTGGACTCCTCCGTCGTCCTCGAACGCACCGTCGCCGTCCTGAGAGAGCAGGACTGCTCCGTTCTCGTCCAGTATCTGGAAGGGGTGGTCGCTCCATCCATCGTTCACGAACTCGTACCTCCTACCTTGTTCGACTACTATGTCGGGGTTCTCGGTTCCCGTCTCTATTACGCCCTGGCTGTCGTTCGACACGGTCCAGGCCTGCGTTCCTACGTTTTCGATGGTTACAGTAGCGTCTGATGCTTTCACCTTACCAGCAGATGCCAGAAATAAGAAAGCCGCGAGACCCGTCTTCAGAATCCTTCTACGGGGAAGCATCTTCTGTGATCTATCCATAGCGTCCAAATGCCTCACCAATCTTTAAATCTTGGGTAGGGGTGAAGGCGTCAACTGCGTTAAAAAACCCCTTCGTATTATAGGGACTCAGAGGCGTCTCTGCGTCATCGGAAGCCGCACTTTTTAGATGGGTGAAATCCGTTTTATCTCCTCGTTGCAATCAGAGAAGAACAGCCTTCTCTAGCAAGTCTTATAAGACTATAGTCCGTAGCCATCGAAAGTCTCTGATGAGCCACAGCCTTGGTAGATTTAGCGGTTCTTTTGCGGTTGCCTTCGTGGTAGTCATGGTCTTACTATACCTGATTCTGACGTCTCAGATCGCGGTCGCATTGATGCCGGCGCTCGGCGCCGGCGGCCTGTACGCGGAAGCCAGCTTCCTCGAGGCCCAGCAGGGCACCGTCTATCCCGAGTACCAGGGAGGCCAGAGCCTCGTAGACTTCGACGCCTACGAAGTCGACATAACCACGACGGTACCAGCGTGCGGCGACGACGGTATACCGATGCTCGTCCTGGATCTTGACGGAGAAGCGCGCGCAGTGGGCTTCGAGTTCAGGAAGGACCTCCAGCTGCCGTTCGCAGACGAGAGATGGATGGTCATCGAGATACGTGAGCCACCGGTCACCATCTCCGGCGACAACCTCAAGATCTTCACGACTCAGATGGCGGGAAGCTACCTCGAGATAAAGAACGCCCGCGTCATCGAAGGAGGAATCGAAGACATGGACGAGGAGAGCAACACCCAGTGGGGTCCCGACAGCGACCAGTTCGTCATCAAAGGTGGGATGGACACCGGCGGCAACGTACCCGGGTTGAGGGCGCAGGACGTCCAGGCGTGGATGCACGGCGCCACTGGAGAGAGAGTAACCCTGGAGACCCCGCCGCAGGCCCGCATCAACATCGACATCAGCTACCAGACGACGCAGGAGGTAAGAGGGTTTTACACCGGTGACGCGGGACCCGGAACCGACCCAAAGCTAGGGTTCGACCTACAGGACCAGAACATCGACTTCCAGGACGACAGCGACGAAGAAGACCGAAGGGTGAGGAGGAGCTTCGACGGCGGTTTCTTCGGCGAGGAAGGTTACTTCACCTGTTCAGACGTGGGAGGGGTGACGTACTGATGAGCTACTCGAGGAAGCGGTTGCTGGCGCTCGCGCTGTTCTGGTTCGCGGTCGGCGGACTCGTCGTCGGCGGCAGCCTAGTCGCCGACGTCGACGCCCAGAGCAGCGACAGCTGCCCCAACGAGGACGGACCGTGTCCGTGGCCGGCGCAGAACTACGACGGCGGCATAACCATGGGCACCACGGTGCTCGACGGACAGGACATCGCGTTGTTCGACGAGGAGTCGATGAACGACGACGGATACACCATAAGCAACGACTACGAACACAGCCTCGACACCGCGGAGACATTGTCATCCGGAGCCTCCAGTTCGCCCGGCGGCGCCGACATCGTCACCATAGGGTTCGACGTCGACCAGGTGCAGAACATGTATCTCTGGAAGACCTGGAAGACCCGCGCCGGCCAGCGGAGTTCGGTATCAGCGGCTGAGACCGACGACCAGGACAACTGGGACGACGTCAGCATCTACATACAGACGACGGAAGCCCGTCTCCAGGGTCCAAGCAGCGATGACGGCACCCCCGACGTCAGCGGAGTCGAATGCAGAGAACCCGACGGCAACGACCAGTTCAACCCCCATCACTGCGACCTCGTAGCCCAGGTCGCAGAGGTGTCTTTCGTCGACCTGGTCTTTGAAGCCGACATCGACACCTGGCTCGGCACCGCCACCGTCGACCACACGGATATAGAAGAGATAAGCGAGAGCCCCGACGACGGATACTGGGTCACGAGACCACAGGACGACACCTGCGGCTTCCTCGAGATCTTCACCTTCGACTTCTCGTCGTGGCCTCCCGCGAACATCGACGGCTTCTGCCTATCCCTCGTCGACCCCACGTTCACCGAGGACGTACCGACCGCCGACGACGCCACCATCGAGGAGCTCGTGTTCTTCGACCTCCAGGTACGAGGCCACGGCTTCCTCGCGGAGCCACCTGGAGACGCAGCAGCTGCGAACGAACAGAACCTCAACAAGAACCTCATACTCGGGTCGCCCAACGACCCTGACAGCAGGTTCTACGCGGAGATACGGTGGGGTAAAGGAGAGGACCGTGCGCTGTTCCCGCCGTCCGCCAGAGCCGACGGCGGAGATCCACAACCAGACCCTAGCGAACACAGGTACGGAGGACCTACACCGGAGTTCAGCGACTTCAGCTTCCGCACCGGCCCCGCCGTATCAGGCGGCGGAAACACGTTCCAGTGCATCGGCAACCCCACAGGCGTAGGAGCCGAAGGATGTGAACAGCCGGACGAATACAGCGGAGCCGTCCGTCCAGGTCCGTACGACGACGTCTGCGCACAGCCATCGGCGTTCTGCTAACAAACCATGTTCGACAAAGACGAACTCGAGGATGTACGCGAGGGCGCGAGAGGGTTCGTCGACAGAGACGTCTCCGACGACGCCGAAGGCCGAACGTCGAGGAACCTGTTCGCGAAGAGCCTGGCGTCTTCTGTAGTAGTCCTCGTGGCGTTGCTGTTCCTGACGTTCACAGGGATGGCGGTTCCCGCGACTTTCGGCAACGTCGGCGGAATCTTCGTCGAGATAGGTGAGATACGAGGCAACGACGTCAGCATCTACCCCGCGGTCGGCGAGTCGGCGGCGTGCGAGTGGAGTCCCCGAGTCGACGACCCAAGCGACCCCACCGACAGGGCGCTGCCGACGGTGTCCGCCGACCTCGGCGAAGCACACGTACCCAGTCCCTACCCGATAACCTTCACGAAGGATATCAAGCTACCCGAGTTCGAGGTATGGGAGGGCAACGACCTCCGTATCGAGATGCAGCGGGACCCCGACATCATCCCAAGGGAAGCGAACACAACTCCGTACCAGGATCCACCTACCGTGGACCCGCCGGCGTTCACCGGTCAGTTCATACGGAACTTCAACCTCGACTCCGACGCCGACATACCGAACGTCGACGGTCTCCGAGAGTCGACGGCGGTAGACGACAGCTCCGGCACGAGAGACCTGACCGACAGGAAGATATACCTCGTCGAAGGCGAGGACTACAGCTTCGACCTCACCCTCCGACTCATCGACGAAACCTCCATCAACCCCGAGTTCCAGGTCGAACCAGCTGGTGTCGCGGCGTTCATAGACTGGGACAACGCCGGAGTCGAGGACGAAGGCGAGTTCGTGAGCGGCGACCAGATACCGATAGGAAACGCCCCCGCCACCGAAGACGGACTCGCCGACGTCTCGGAGAGCTTCACGGTGCCCACCGGAGTCGTACCCACCGGGGAGTTCCAGGCGGAGACGCTGATGCGCGTCGTCATGGAGGTCGACGAAGACGCCAGCAACATCCAGCCCGGTGGACAGATAGAGGCCGGAGTCACGGAGGAGTACACCGTCGTCGTAGTCGAGAATGCAGACGACATACCCGCAAGGACGGAGATAGGCGACATCAACATGAAGACCTCCGGCCTGCAGGCGGACTTCCTCGACCTCCGCGCCGACGAAGCAACGTCGTCAAGCTTCCTCCTCGACGACAGATACAGCGAACCCGGCAGCGGCGACGACCCAGTGTTCACCAGCGACGGCGAGTTCATCATAGAGGCGGAGACCGCGCTCGACGACGACGAGAACACACGAATCACCGACGTCACCGCCCAGATACATCACGCCGCTTTCTCCCGACTCAGCCTGTCGCAGCTCCAGCTAGATATAGGCTTCGTGAACTCCACCGAAGCCAGGGTAGCGGAGGGCGACTGCCCCGTCCTCACTCCAGGATTCATCCCCGAGATAACACATGCACCGTTCAACGTGCAGCCCGGCGAAGAGTTCAACGTCAACGGCACCATAACCAACCCCGGCGACGAGGTCGAGAACCAGACGCTTCAGCTCGAGTTCCCAGAAGGAGACGTCGACTGGGAGTACACCGACGCAGACGGGGACAGGACGGAGCTAGAGGTGGCGGGAGGTGAGACGGTTCACTTCGACGGCACCGACGAACCACCGTTCGACGCCCAAGCACCTTCGGAGACAGGTCGGTTCGACGTCGTTCTCAGACCTGGAGCAGACGAACCCACCAGCCAGGAGGTGATCGTGGGCGACCCGCCGGAGTTCCTCATCGACATCGACGAACCCACGACGGGCCCCGACCCCGTGGTCGCGACGGAGGAGGGGCTCACGGTCAACTACAGCATAACCAACGCAGGCGACGTCGTCGGCGAACAGGACATAGACCTGTTCTTCAACGGAACGGACTACGACACGATCCAGGTCAGTCAGGACACCGAGTCCGTGGAGGGTGCGACCACGACCCACGACCCATCCTTCGACATCATACCGTCCGACAGCCACGCAGGAGACCCCGTGAACATCACCGTCGCGTCGGAGGACGACAGCGACAGCGTCGACGTCACCATACTAGAGTCACCGACGTTCGAGGTGAATATAACCCGCGCCGGCAACGTCACCAACCCCAACAGCACGTTCTACGACGAAGAGAAATGGATCTACGGAGAACCCATCGACGCACGGGTAGACAGCCGTTCCGGCGAACACAACGAGAGCCTCGGCGTCGAGGTCAACGTCACCAACACCGGTGACGCCACCGATACGCAGGATGTCGAGCTCGACGTCACGAACTCCCTCGGAACCACTCACGAGAACGTCGACAACCTCACCGATCTCACGCTCACGGGCGGGGAATCCGAGGTGTTCAACCTGACCTTCCAGCCCGAGCCCGACAGGGACGTACCGGAGATAGACGCCACCGTCCGGAGCGAAGACACCGCCGACACCGTACGAGGCTTGAACGTGACCGGTGAAGGCGCTATCTACCAGATCTTGAACCTCCGGCTGCTCGACGAAGACGGCAACGAGGTCGACGGAGACGACAGCCTGCCGCCGGGAGACGAGATAACCGCGGAGTTCGACGTACGCAACGTCGGCAACGAGGAAGGCGAGCAGGACATCTTCCTCGACATACTCCCCGACAGCGACGTACCGATGGGTCAGCCCGGCAACGACACGACCTACGGCACGCCGAACGGTTCGACGTATGGTATGGAGGAGTTCAGCACCAGTGACCCCGGCGGATACGAGCAGCCGTTCGGAGACGACGACAGCCTGTTCATCGACGCCGCCCGCCTGCGGGAGGACCCGCACCGCGAGGTGGACTGGGACGAGCTACAGGTGGGGTCCATCAGCACGGGCTCGGGGTTAGACGCCACCGTATACGCCGTCGACGACGGAACCGTCGTAGACTCCACCACCGTAACCGACGTCTCCAGCTCCACGAACTACGACATATCAGGGCTGCAGAGCTCCTCCGACGTCGCCGTCGAGTTCGAGGGCACGTCCGACGACCCCGAGTCCACGTGGAGCATCGAGGAGAACGACGTATCCGTCACCTACACCGTCGACGGCGAACCGGACTCCATCGACGTCCCCAAAGGTGCGGGCAGCTCCCTCCTTCGGGACTGGAGCACGCTCGGCGCGCTCTACCGCACGTCGCACGAACACGACCGCGACGACGTGCTGGGTCTCGGCTACGTAGACCCCCACGAGACCAGCTCCGAGACCCAGTTCGGCGCCGACGGAACAGGCTTCCGCGTCGAGCTGTACTGGCGGCTCGACGACCTCCTTGACCAGGGCGCAGGCTTCGGCGACGACACGTACTCCACACCCGACTTCACCCGTTACGACAGACCCGGAGACGTCCGCGACGACGCCAACATAGACGAGTCGTTCAGCGGCGTCTTCGGCAGCGGAGCGTTCGAGTTCTACGGCAACGACGCAGACGAAGACGCGCGGATAGCCGCTCCGACCGCGTTGACGGAGATGGGTTCCAGCGGAGACTCCGCGCGCGCGACCTCCGTCTGGGTGAAAGGCGGCGGCGACGGAAGCGGAGGCGGCGACAAGGACGAAGCTTACGGCGGCGTCTTCCACGGCGGCGACTCGCGGTCCGCCGGCTGCGGGTGGACGCTCCGTCAGGACGGCTCCGCGACGGAGTGGGCCGCCGACCTCGGCATCGACGAGTCAGGCGTCGAGGACGGCTACCGCGACGGATGGAGCGCGCAGTGGACGATGGACGCCACCGACGAGTGGCGGCACGTCGTCATGACGTACAACGGCGACGACGCCTTCCGGGTGTACGTCGACGGCTCCCACGAGACAGGGTTCAACCTGGAGGACTTCAGCCTCTGCACCGACGACAGGGTGAACTTCCGCGTAGGAGAGTTCTACCTCCACCGGGGCATGTACGTCAGCGACGACCGGTTGAACTTCCGCGGCGAGGTCGACGAGGTGATGCATTTCGACAGCCACCTCTCGTCGAACGACGTCGAGGATCTGTACCTCGACGGACGCTGGGGTGACTTCGAAGGCCGGTGGGAGGGCGACGACCGCGCTGCAGCACCCATGGTCGACCACGTGTCGTGGAACGACGGAGGCTACGGCGACTTCACCGGTCTCGACGACGCTTACCCCGCCTCCGGCGACAGCTTCGGCAACGTCTCACGTCACCAGGACTACACCATTGAGATAGATGGTAGCGGCTGGACCCAGTACAACTACGCTTTCTTCGACTGGACGCAGACCGGTGACTTCGAGCAGGAGGAAGATGGTTCCCACTACGTCGGCTACACGAGCTCCAGCACGCTGTCGTCGGCGTCGACTTCGATAACGGTGCCCGACCACGCGGAAGCCGGTCAGACCCGGATGCGGGTCATATCGAACGACGACAACCTCGAGGATCCTGCGCCCGACAGCTACGACGGCGAAGCCGAAGACTACGCCGTCTTCGTCGAACCCGACGAGGGGCCGGAGTACATAGACGCCGTCCGGATGGGTGATATAGACCTTACATCCGGTGACGACGACGGATACGCGAACTTCACCGACACAGCTAACTCCACCAGGATATTCCGCGGTGAAGACGTCGAAGTAGAGGTAGACGTGATGGCCGGCGTCCGAGACACGCAGGTGTACGTCTGGGTCGACTGGGACCGAAGCGGTGACTTCACGCCCGGAGAAGACGTGATGATAGGGGAGACCGACGGCGAACCCGGCACGGTGTCGGACACGGTTTCGGTGCCCTTCGGCGCCGAGCTCGGTGAGACCCGGATGCGTGTGATGGCGCGTTCGGACGCCGCCGGCGACGTCGACGACCCACCGAACCCTAACCCCGCTGACGGATACCTGGGGGAGACCGAGGACTACGCCGTCGTCATCGACGACCCCGCCGGCATCAAGGAAGGAGTGGACGTCAACGAGTCAGTGGTGCTCGAACCCGTCGAAGTCATCG
>JAQZDA010000040.1 GCA_028751075.1 Euryarchaeota archaeon Ods02
CGTTCACCGGCAGCGACGAGGTCGGGGACATGATCCAGCAGCGATGCAGCGAACGCGGGCTGCCGACGACGATGGAACTCGGAGGCAGCGACCCCGCCGTCGTCCTCGAGGACGCAAACATCGAACTGACGACGGACGGAGTTCTCTGGAGCAGGTTCAGCAACTGCGGACAGACCTGCGTAGCCATCAAACGCCTGTACGTCGACGAATCAATCTACGGAGACGTCCGCGACGAGCTCGTCCGTAAAGCCGAGGAGCTACGGATCGGCGACGGAAGCAGCGAACACGTCGACGTAGGCCCCCTCATCAGCGCGGACGCGGTCGAGGAGATACACGGTCAGGTCGAACGAAGCGTAGAGATGGGAGCCACAGTGTTGACCGGCGGCGAACCCCTCGACCGGGAAGGCCACTTCTACCCGCCGACCATCCTCGAGGACGTCACACACGACATGCCCGTCATCACCGAGGAGACCTTCGGCCCCATCCTCCCGATAGTCAGCGTCGACGACGAGGACGAAGCCGTCGAGAAAGCCAACGACAGCCAGTACGGATTGAGCGCCAGCGTCTGGACGCGCGACCTCGCCCGAGGTGAAAGGGTCGCGCGACGCGTCGAAGCCGGCACCGTCGTATTGAACGACCACGGCTACACGTACGGAGTCAACGCCACCCCCTGGGGTGGTTTCAAGGACAGCGGCCACGGACGCACCCACGGCCGCTGGGGTATCGAGGAGGTCACGAGGTTGAAGCACATCAACAAAGGCAAAGGCGACACCGTACCCAGTTCGACGCGGCCGGAGACCACGTGGTGGTTCCCGTACGAGGACGACTACATCGAGACCATGGGGGACGGCATCGAGTTCCTGTACGACAGCAGCGTCGTCGGGAAAGCCAGCAAAGCCCCGAAGATGATCAAACAGCTTATCGGCGGCAAGGACAAGCTGTAGAGAGAAGACGGAGGAGCAGGAAGGATACAGATGGATGCAGGAGACGTCCTACAGCAGCTGAGCGATGGAGGAACAGTCTCGGGAGAGGAGCTCGCGGAACAGTACGGTGTGTCGCGTAACGCGGTCTGGAAGCACGTGGAGAAGCTCCGGGACGAGGGCTTCGAAGTCGAATCCGCCGGCGACGGCTACCGACTCGACAGCATACCCGACACCGGCGGCCTAGCCGTACGGTACCATCTCGGCGACAGCGAGCTCGGCGGCGACGTAGAGTACCACGAAGACGTCGACAGCACCAACTCAGTCGCCGCGGAAGCCGCCCGCGACGGCGCCGGCCACGGCTACCTCGTCGTCGCAGGCCGCCAGACCGGCG
The DNA here is from genome assembly GCA_028751075.1 of Euryarchaeota archaeon Ods02. GTDB lineage: Archaea > Halobacteriota > Halobacteria > Halobacteriales > Halorutilaceae > JAQZDA01. The sequence goes on from JAQZDA010000040.1 coordinate 1,315, forward strand.
GTAAAGGGAGACGCGGCCGAGAGTGGGAGAGCCCGGAAGGCGGCGTATGGGCAAGCTGCGTCCTCCGACCCGAGCTGTCGCCAAGGGAAGCCAGCGTCATCACCCTCGCCGCATCAGTCGCAGTAGCGCGGGCGCTCGAAGACGTCGGAGTCGACGCGGAGATAAAGTGGCCGAACGACGTCCTCGTCGACGACCAAAAGATCTGCGGCGTACTGGTGGAGCTCGAAGCCGACAGCGAAAGCGTCCACTACGCCGTCGTCGGCTTAGGGTTGAACGCGAACGCACACCCCGACGTCGAAGACGCCACCAGCGTCGCCGAAGAACTAGGCGAAGACGTCGACCGCGCCCGTCTCACCGCCTCGGTCTTCCGCGAGCTGGAGGATCTACTGGATGGATCCCGCGAAGACGTCCTCAGCGAGTGGCGGCGGCGCAGCGGCACCCTCGGCCGCGAGGTCCGCATCGAGACCCCCGACGAGGTGTTCTGGGGCACCGCAGCGGACATCGACGACACCGGAGCCCTCGTAGTCGACACCGACGACGGCGAACGCGTGGTGTCCGCGGCGGACTGCGAACACCTGCGTTGACCCTCTCTAGAGAACCAGTGACGAAACCTGAAGCGTAAACAGTCCAGGTCACTCACACGTTTTTGTGTAGAACCCACATAGTCAAAGGTAGATAGATATGGCTCTCGAACCGGACGAGGATGCGGAGGAGTCGAAGCCAGAGGTGCCCGAGCACGTCTTGGACTCCGTTGACGAAGCAGTGGAAGGCGAGTTCGCCTCGGAGGAGGAGCTACAGGACGCTCTTGAAGGATAGCTCGGTTCTGAGCTCCGACGCTAGGTATGAGGGGGATACCTCTTGACGAAGGGGAGAACGTCGCGTTCTTCACAAGGTCCGCGGCCGACGCCTAATCTGACTACGCACCGGACAAACAGAGGCGTCTCATAAACCGGATAATCACGGCGCTCGAAAGCAGCGCGATACAGACCACCATCGAGAAACCCTGGAGCGACGTCGACAACCTGTATCAGCTGAGGGCAGGTGGAAGATACCGGATCTACTGCAATCTAGTGGAGGACCTCCATGGCTACAACGTACTCCTTGTCTTCGGGTGGTCCGAACACAACTACAGCCGAGAACGACAGAAGAGACAGGAGTTCAGCGAGGCAGCCGACAGGAAGGTATCGACTATTAAGGAGAGATCTAAGCAGGAGCTGGAGTCCGCGTTGTCCGAGGACAACTATTTCAAAGCGGAGGAGCTACGTAGGCTGCTCAAGGAAGAGCTCTGACCAGCTCCCGCAGCATCGACCACATCACATGTCGAAACAGGGGGTATTTTCTCAGTCGAGGTAGATCGAAGGTACATGGAGGACAAGGGAGCGAGGCTACGGAGAGACGTCGAAAGCGACGACATCACCGTCTTACCCGGCGCGTACGACGCGTTGACGGCGAAGCTAGCGGAGCACGAGGGCTTCGACTGCGTCTTCACCTCGGGGTTCAGCATCAGCGCAAGCAGGTACGGCTTGCCGGACCTCGGGTTCCTCGACCTCACGGGGAACGTCGAACACGTCCGGCACGTGACGAAGGCCGTCGACGTCCCACTGGTCGCCGACGCCGACACGGGGTACGGGAACGCAGTAAACGTCCGACGCTCCGTCGGCGAATTGATGGACGCCGGCGTCGCCGGAGTCATCTTAGAGGATCAGAAGTGGCCGAAACGCTGCGGACACATGAGCGAGAAGAAGGTGGTCTCCGTCGAGGAACACGCTTCACGCATCCAGGCCGCCGCCGACGAACGCGACAGCCGGGAGAACGATCTCGTCGTCGTCGCCCGCACCGACTCACGCGAACCCCATGGCTTAGAGGAAGCCATCAACAGGGGCCGCCGATACGAGGAAGCCGGCGCCGACGTCGTCTTCGTCGAAGCACCCGAGGACATGGAGGAGCTCGAACAGATCGCGTCGGCGTTCGACGCGCCGTCGTTCGCCAACATGATCGAAGGCGGGAAGACACCTTATCTATCGAGCGAAGAGGTGGAGGAGCTGGGTTTCGACATCGTGGTATACCCCCTTGCGGCGACGTTGGCCGCGACGCACGGCGCCCGTGAAGCCTACCGCGCCGTCGCACAGGAAGGCGAGGCCAGCGACGTCGACACCGTGGGTTTCGACGAGTTCGACGGCTTCATCGAGGCCGACCGTTACCGGAGGATGGCGGAGGACTACGGCCGCTGAGAGAGCTTCAGTTTATCCGTTCCGATGCCGGCATTTCGATGGGTGAAACTCCGTGATTGCTCGGAGAAACCGTTAAGTGATGGAGCGGACATATATAAATCAGGATGCGTGAGAACCTCGTAGACGACGTGGTCCAGACCCTGGAGCACGCGGACTTCGAGGTCAGCGACACCTTAGACATCCGACCTAAGAGCTTCGACGTAGTAGCCCGACGCGGACCCCTCGTACTTTTCGTGAAGGTCCTGGTGAACATCGACGGATTAGACGACGACACCGCCGCCGACCTGAAGTCGCTGTCCAGCCACCTCGACGCCAGCGCCGTCGTCGTCGGCGAGAAGACCCGGGAACGAGAGCTAGAAGACGGAGTGCTCTACCTCCGGCGCGGCGTCCCCGCGTTCAACGTCGACACCGCCTACGACTACTTCGTCGAAGGCGTACCCCCGTTCGCGTACATGGCGCGCGGCGGCCTCTACGTCAGCTTAGACGGCGACCTCTTGAGCGAGGTCCGCAGAGAGGAAGGCATGAGCCTCGGACAGGTGGCGCAGGAGCTAGGCGTCAGCCGACGCAGCGTGTCGAAGTGGGAGGACGGCATGGACGCCACCATCGACGTCGCGCTCGAGCTAGAGGAGGTGTTCGACCGCGACCTCCTCAACCCCGTCGGCGTCCTCCGAGAACACGAGGCCGACGACCGACGTCCCGAGGGCGAATTAGACGAAGACGAACAGGAGATGTTCGCAGCTCTCCAGCAGACGGGATTCACCGTGCATCCGACGGAGGGCGCGCCGTTCCGCGCCGTCGCCGACGACACACCCGAGGTACCGAGCGCCGTCCTAACCGGTGCCGGCGACAGCGACCAGGCGGCGCGTAAACGCGCACGCCTGATGAGCAACATCAGCGACGTCACCCGCACCAGGAGCATCTACCTCGTCGACACCGCTGGCCGCGACCACATCGAAGACACAGTCCTCATCGAGGTCGACGAGCTCGAGGACGCCGACGAGACCGAGGACGTCGAGGAGCTCTACAAGGAGAAATCACGGTAGCTGAGCAACTAACTCTCTCCCGACTTTTCAGACGAACCCCTGATCTCGCCACCGTTCCACGACGACCTCGAGGCCTTCCCTGTAGCTGGAGTGCTCCGGCGTCCAACCTAGCTCCCTCTGTAGCCTGTCGTTAGACGTCGGGAACTCGGAGGTCAGGAGCTCGACCGTCGGCGCTCCGACGAACAGCTTCGCGAGCCAGCCTGGAACCCTCCGGGGTTCGGGGGCGTCCAGCAGATCGGCGAGAGTGTGGATGAACTCCGCGTAAGCCGTTGGTTCGTCGTCGACGACGTGGTATACTCCGTCGACACTGGATTCCACGGCGTCGGCGTACGCCCGTGCGGCGTCGTCCGGATGCACCATCGACAGCACTCCATCCTGCCGACCCAGGAGGCCGCCGCCGACGACTGGGAGGTCTTCGTCGAGGAGTCGGTCCGCCATCTCCCGGGTGTGGGCGGCGTCGGAGGCGTAGAACCAGCCGTTCCGGAGGACGCAGGACTCCATCTCCGCCGACTGCGCGTTCTCCTCCGCGTCGACCGCGCTCTCCGTCACGCGGTCGGGGTTGAAGGGCGAGCTTTCGTCGAACTCGCCGCCGTCATCCCGTCGGGCGACCCATACCACGCTCTCCTGCACGAACCTATCCACGTCCGCCTCCTCCGCGGCGTCCACGAGGTTGCGGGAACCCTCTCGCCTCACGCGGTCGTTGCGCCGCCACTCCTCCCGCGAGGGCTTCGTCGAGGTCGGGATCGCGGTCGCCGCGTTGACGACTGCGTCGACCGTCTCTAGAGCGGAGGTCAGCGACCCTCTTTCGAGGACGTCTCCCTCCACGGCCTCTCCACCGTATTCCATGACGGTCCGTCTGCCTTCCTCGTCTCTCACGAGGCCGACGACGTCGTGTCCGCGGTTACTTAGCTCGTCGACCACTCTGCGGCCGAGAACGCCGGTGGCGCCAGCGACGAACACCTTCATGTTGACGGGTTGTCGGCCGCCCGAGGTTCAGGTTCTGCCTCACATGTACGACCGATTTATGTTCTTGGGGGTTCCAGCCACCGACAGCATGAGGTACGTCAGACTCCGGATATACCCCGAAAGATCCATCCATCCGCTGTACAGCTACGTCGACGACGCCGACGACGTCGAGAGCTGCAGGGTCCTCCAGTGGAACGCATCCGACCCGGAGGAGATGGTGCTGGTGTACGAGGTCGAAGGCGGTCGGGAGGGGTTCGAAGCCACCGCCGAAGCTGCCACCGTCGTCGTCGACTACGTGGTAGTCGCATCCTCGGGTTCGAGGTACCAGGCCGTCGTACACACCAGAGCATCGGAGCCCATGGCTTCGCTGTGGAGAGCCGCCACCCTGGAGGGCATACTCCTCGTGCCGCCTCTGGTCCAGCTGGACGACGGAGGCATCGAGACACGTGTCGTAGGCGGCAACGACGACATCCAGCGGATGCTGAGGCAGCTGCCGGAGCGGGTGGACTTCCAGGTAGACCGCGTGAAAGGCAGCGGAGGATGGCGTCTGAACCCCTCCGTAGAGGCCTCCGTAGAGGTTCCGTCACGGCAGAAGGAAGCGTTGGAGAAAGCGTACGACCTCGGTTACTACAGCGTTCCGAGGGAGGCGACGCACGATGACGTCGCCGACGAACTCGGGTGCAGCAAGTCGACGGCGAGCGAGCACCTGAGGAAAGCCGAAGCCAGGATAGTAGCTTCAGCCATGGAGGACTGCCTCCGGAGCTAGCTTCCGTAGGTCTCCTCCAGGTACTCCACGATGTCAGTGCTCTCCGGCATACCCTCGACACCGTTCTCCTCGTCGACGAGCACGGGGACGCCGCGCTGTCCGCTGACCTCCTCCACCTCGTCACGTTCGAGCTTCGAAGCCGGAACCTCTACGCTGTCGTAGTCGAGATCCAGCTCCGCGAGCTTGTCCTTCACCTTCGCACAGTACGGGCAGCCCGGTAGTTCGTAGAGCTTCAACGTCATAACCATAAGTCGTGGACGCGGGCATTTGAATCTACCTCGAAACCAGAGCGCGGATGCAAAGAACCCTGGCACCCGACTAGGTGATGCAGCTCAGTCCTCGCCGATCTTGTAGTCCTCGAGCTGATCGGGGTCGAGACCCTGCTCCTGCAGCCAGTTCTTGAACTCCCTTTCAGCTGATTCCGCGATCTTTCCGCGTTCGGATGCATGGGTCGCGAGATCCTGAAGGTCCTCCGGCACGTCGCCGTCGTGGACGATACGGTGGTTGACGAGGTCGGCGATACGGCGTATAGGCGAGGTGAAATGTCCGTATATGTCGAAGTTCAACGCGTAATGTCCGCCGAAGGGATCGCACATGTACTTCGCACGCGGCATCACATACAGGACCGCCCTACGTATCTTCCGTAGCTCCTTCTCGCCGGCGTTCTCGATGGCTTCGTTGACCGCGTGACGGGGTTTATCCCACTTGTCCGCGGGGATGCTGACGCCGTCGAGGTCCTGAATCTCCTGCAGCGCGTCCGCCCACTGATCCGGAGTCGGCTGCGGATGCACCCTGTACATCGCCTCGACGCCGCGGTCCCACATCAGCTCGTGAGTCACCGCCTTGTTCGCCTTCAACATGCACTCCTCGACGACAGTGTGGGCGCGGTCTCGCGCAGGGTTCAGGACGAGGGAACCATCTTCCTTCCGGCTCTCGTGCAACGCGTCCGCGAGCTCGTAAGCGTCCTCGATGGAGACCCTGATGCCCGGAAGCACTCCTTCGACGTCGTCGCCGTTGAGCACGGCCTCGGTCTCCGTGTACGTCAGCCGTTTGTCGCTCCGTACGACGGATTTGAATATCTCGACGTCGTCGAACGAAAGCTGCTCGTTGATGTCCATCCTGACGGTGTGCGCCAGTCGGTCCTCGTCGGGTACGAGGCTGCAGACGCTTTCCGCGAGCTCCGGCGGCAGCATGTGTACGGTGTAGCCGGGAAGGTAGACGCTGGTGCCGCGGCGTTTCGCCTCTTTGTAGAGCTCCGTGTCCGGCGACACGTAATGCGATACGTCGGCGATATGCACCCAGAGACGCCAGCCCTCATCGCGGGGTTCGATGGAGATGGCGTCGTCGAAGTCCTGCGCTCTCCTTGGGTCCGTGGTGAACGTGAGGACGTCCCTGAGGTCCCGACGGTACTCCTCCTCCGCCTCGTCCGCTATCGCGGATTCGTAGTCCGTGGTTATCTCCTCGACCTCGTCGAGCGCCCCTGGCGGGTACTCGTCGGGGATTTCGTACTCCTCCAGGAGGTCGTCGATCTTGTCCTCCACCAGATCCAGCGTCTCCTCGTCTACGGTCATCTCCACGAGGTACCCGTGGCAGCGTAAAAGATGTAACGCCTCGAACCCATCACCCAGTATGGATGTACAGGTGTTCGGCGCAGGCAGCCTCGGCACCCTCCTCGGCGCCATTCTCGACGACAAAGGCCACACCGTCCACCTCGTCGGACGCGCAGGTCACGTCGAAGCCATCCGACGGAACGGCGTCAACGTCGTCGGCGAGATGGAGTTCACGGCGACTCCGTCCGCCGACACCGAACCCCGCGACGCCGACGTCAGCTTCGTCACCGTGAAGTCCTACGACACCGAGGAAGCCGCCCAACGGCTAGAGGGTCTTCAGGACACCGTAGTCAGTCTGCAGAACGGCATGGGGAACGAAGAGACTCTCCGCGAACACCTCTCTTGCAGGGTTCTCGCGGGCGCGACGACCTACGGCGCCCGGAAGACAGGTGCAGGCGAGGTCGAGTACACGGGTCAGGGGGAGATATACGTCGGCGCCGCCGACGGAGGCCGTTCCGAAGAAGCCGAACAACTCGCCGACATGCTGTCGCCTGCGCTGGAGATAGAAGCCAGCCAGAGGATGCCCGTGGTGCTCTGGCGGAAGCTAGCCGTCAACACCGCAGTCAACCCGGTCACCGCCCTCACCGGCCTATCCAACGGTGAAGCCGTCGAAGAGGCGGAGGACGTCGTCCGAGCCGCTGCGAAGGAGACCGCGGAGGTAGCACAGGCCTGCGGAGTCGACCTCGACCCCAGCGGATGCAGCGACCACGCCGTCGAGGTCGCCTGTAACACCGGGGACAACCGCTCCAGCATGCTCGAGGACATCGACAACGGCCGACGTACGGAGGTAGACGCCGTCAACGGATACGTAGTCGAACTCGCGGACGCGCGCGGGTTCGAGGCACCGGTGAACTCCACGTTACACGGACTGGTCTCCGCCATCGAACCCGACGAGGTTTGATGTCTACTATCTGAATACGCCGTCAGGTTGACTGACGTCGAACCATACATCGTTGAACTGATGACACGTAGGGCCGCCTCCGTAGACACCTCGTAACGAAATAGTTTTGCAGGCGGTTATACACCGGTCCATCAACCCATCATGTCCGAGCGAGTGGACTCTGACGAAGCCGGGGGACGCAGGGTCCTAGTCCCTATCTCGGAATCTATCTACCTGCGGAAGACGGTAACCTACGCCTTCGAGAACTACAGCAACCCCTCCTTCGTAGCGTTCGTGTCAGAGGAAGGAGACCTAGAAGCCGCGGAGAAACTTGGGAACAAGGTCGAGGTCTGGGCGGACGAAGCAAGCGACACCGGAAGCTACACCGTCGAAGTCGACGAGACAGAACGTTACCTGTTCAGCCCCGACGACTACGCCGAGTCCTTCGACCGATACTGTAGTCGTAACGCCGTCGACTCCGTGCTCCTTGACCCCGAGTACAAGATGGACACCGCCGCCCTCGTACTCGGACCCCTGCAGAACGAACTCGAGAACCTAGGTTTGACCGTGGAAGTAGCGCCTGTCGCTCGTGCGGTACGCCGGAGAAGCCTGATGACGAAAGGCGGCGCCACCAGGTTCGCCGCGTTGTTCGTGATGTCGTACGTCTTCTACCTCGCCGTCGGAACCATCGGAGTCTTCGACATATTGACAGGTGCAGCCACCGCGTTAGTAGTCGCCGCAGTGCTCTACAAGGTCGGCTTCGACTCCACCCCTAAGATCCGGCGGTTCCCACCTATGTTCCTCCGTTTCAGCCTGTACATGCCCTATCTCCTCTGGCAGATATTCAAAGCCAACGTACAGATAGCGTACGTCACCCTCCACCCCAGGCTACCGATAGACCCCGAGGTAGTGGAGTTCGAGGCACAGGTCTGGGGTGGCTTCCCAATATCTACTCTCGCGAACAGCATCACACTCACTCCCGGAACGTTGACCGTGGAAGCCGACGGCCGCACGCTCCACGTACACGCGTTGACCGACACGACGAAACAGGATTTACTGGACGGAGGACTCGAACGCGCAGTCCGATTCGTGTTCTACGGCCGTAGCCAGACGCAGCCGAAGACGCCACGGGAACGAAGGAGGAGGGAGGAAAATGATTGACGGCGCCTTGATGTACGGTGCAGCAGCCATCGCCGCTCTCGCAGTCGTCGTCATGTACCGCGTCGTCAAGGGGCCGACGATGCAGGACCGCATCGTCGCTATCAACGTCATCGGCACCAGCACCGTCGTGATCATAGCACTGGTCGCGGCGGCGCTTGACCAGCCGGAGTACCTCGACATAGCGCTCGTGTACGCGTTGCTGAACTTCGTCCTCAGCATCGCCGTCGCCAAGTTCACCGTAGACAGGGGTGAGGTACTGTGACGCCACTGGAGGTAGCGGTCTCGGTGCTCGTCGCCGCCGGAGTTTTCTTCGTCTTCGTCGGCGCAGTCGGCCTCATACGGCTGCCAGACGTCTACACACGGGCGCACGCGTCGTCGAAAGCCGACACCCTCGGAGCGGGGTTCGCCCTCGCAGCGGTTATGCTGTCCTTCGGCTTCAGCTCTCAGGCAGTCAAGACAGCTGTTCTCCTGATCTTCGTATACGTAAGCAGTCCCACGGCGGCGCACGCCATAAGCCGCGCCGCATACCGGAGCGGCGTCGAACCCTGGACCGCCGGCGACGGAGACGGAGGTGAAGAAGGATGACTCTCGCGCTCGAGCTCGCGTTGATAGCGTTCGTCGTAGTCACCGCTGTCTTCGCCGCCCTCCTCAGGGACGTCCTCGGAAGCATCGCGGTGTTCGCCGCCTACAGCCTCGGACTAGCGATAATCTGGGTTTTGCTGCAGGCGCCGGACGTCGCGTTGACGGAGGCTGCGGTGGGAGCCGGAGTGATGACGTTCCTGTTCCTGCTGACGATAGCGAAGACCACGCGCCCCGACACCGAGAAACCCCTGAAGCAAGTAGATCTCAAGGCGTTCGTCGTCGTCGCAGCAGTCGCCCTCCTGATGCTGACGACGGTGCCGGCTATGCCGGAGGTCGGCGACCCAGACGCACCACCCGTGTCAGCGGAACACCCGACCGGTGAACAGACGCCCTACAGCTACTACATCGAGAACACCTACGTCCAGGCGGGTATCGAGAACGCCGTCGCCGGCGTCCTCGTCGTCTACCGTGGCTTCGACACCTTCGGAGAAGCCGTCGTAGTGTTCGCCGCCGCCGTCGGAGTAATGGTAGTGCTGAAGCGGGAGGTGCTGAAATGACCGACTCCTCCGGCTTCGACGACAGATCAGAGAACGACAGCTCCACCCATCGGGGGCAACTGGAGGCCGATGGAGGCGAAGCCGGCGCACCCATCGACACCGAAGAAGCACGACGGAGACCGTACGTCGAGAGCCAGGTGGTGATGGCTACCGTTAGGTTGATCTCGCCGTTCGTCCTCACCTACGGAGTATTCGTCACCCTCCACGGCGCCGACTCACCCGGTGGGGGGTTTCAGGGCGGAGTGATAATGGCTGCAACCGTCGTGATGCTCGCGTTCTCCTTCGGCATCCAGCCCACCCGTGAATGGGTCGACGACTCCGCCCTCCTCGGACTGGTCGCCGGCGGCGTAGCCCTGTTCGCCGTCGCGATACTCACGCCCATGGCGTTCGACGGAGCAGCACTGGAGCTAGTGGTCCTCGAATCCACCACCACCGTAGCCGTCAAATGGTGGGTGGAGATGGTGGAGGTCGCCATCGGGATGATGGTCGCCGGCGTAGTCGTCGGCCTGTTCTTCGTGATATCCAGCGGCGTCTTCGGAACAGACGAAGCCGACAGGGAGGGAGACCGATGATAGAGGAGTTCATCGCCCGCCACTACCACGTCGCCTTCATCGTAGTTCTCGCGATAGGACTGTACATGTTGATCGAATCCGGGAACCTCGTGAAGAAGGTCATAGGCCTCAACATCTTCCAGATGAGCGTCTTCCTGTTCTTCACCACGGCAGCCTACGTCGAAGGCGGCGGACCCGCTCTCGTCGGCCCCGAAAGCGTGCCTGGAGAACACAGCAACCCCCTTCCACACGTCCTCATACTCACCGCGATAGTCGTCGGCGTCTCGCTGACGTCGCTCGCGCTCGCGCTCGTCGTCCGCGTCTACCGCGAGTACGGCACCCTCGACGAAGACAGGCTCGAGGAGGTGATGGCGGGTGAACCCTGAGTCCGCGGCGTTAGCGACGACGGTCGATCCAGGACATCTGACGCTGTTGATTGTCGTATTACCCATCCTCGTCAGCGTCATCCCCCTGATAGCGAGCTTACGCGACGTCTCAGCAGGCTGGGTGACTGCGGCGGCGGCGCTCGCCGTCAACCTCGCACTGACCGTCGCACTCGCCGCGTCCTTGTTCCTCACCGGCGACCGCCTGATACGGTACGAGATAGGCGGCATCCCCGTACCACACGGAATCGAGCTCGTAGCCGACGGACTCTCGATACTCGTCGTCCTCCTCGTCTCACTGGTGGCGTTCACGGTGCTCATCTACACCCGAACTCAGGGTCCACGGGGGAACGCGTTCTACAGCGCCTACCTCCTCCTGACGGGTGGCTTGCTCGGAGTCAGCTTGACCGGCGACCTGTTCAACCTCTACGTCTTCCTCGAGATAACGGGGCTCGCGGCGTACGCCCTCGTCGCCAGCGGAGACACCGGCCGCGGCGCCTACGCAGCATTGAAGTACATGCTCGTCGGCACCGTCGGCGCATCCCTCTACCTCATCGGAGTCGGCTACGCTTTCCTCGCCACCGGCACCCTGAACATGGCGGACCTCGAACGACAGCTCTCCGCAGTGGGATACGGCGACCCCCTCGTGATAACCGCGTTCGCCTTCCTCGTCATGGGGTTAGCCGTGAAAGCCGCGCTCTACCCCGTCCATACCTGGCAGCCTGACGCCTACAGCAGCGCACCGACAGGCGTCGCCGCCTACGTCAGCGCACTCGTCAGCACCGTCGCCGTCTACGCCCTCGCACGCGTCGTCCTCTCGGTGTACACCGTAGATTTCCTCGACCACCACGGCGACCTTCAGGCGCTCGTCATCTACTTCGCCGCCGTATCCATCGTCGCCGGCAGCGTGCTCGCCGTCTACCAAAGCGACGTCAAACGCATGCTTGCGTACAGCTCGGTGTCACAGTTCGGCCTCATCGTCGCTGCGTTCGCAATCGCCAACCCTAACGCAGTCTACGGCGGCTTGCTACAGTTGATAGGTCACGGCGTCGCCAAAGGTGCGTTGTTCGTCGGAGCCGGAGTCTTCGCCGTAGCCTACGGCGCACGTAAGGTCGAGGACTACGAAGGAATCGCACACCGAAGTCCGTACGCCGCTGCAGCGTTCGCGGTGCTCGCGTTCACCCTCGTCGGAGCGCCGCCGACCGTGGGCTTCATGGGCAAGTGGTACGTCGGAGTCGGAGCCGTCGAAAGCGGGTTCCTCGCCGTCGCCGCAGTCATCTTCTTCAGCACCCTGCTCACGCTCGCGTACGTCGTCCGGCTCGTCGACCGCATGTACTTCGGACGGCCGACGCGCAACCCATTGCTGGCGGACGGAGGAGGAGATGACGCAGGAGACGGCCAAGGCGTCACCCATGGCATCCTCGTGGTGCTCGCCGTCGCCGCGGTCGTCGGCTTCCTCATGGGGCCGTTCGCCAGCGAGATACAGGCCCTCGTACAACCCACCATGGAGGCGTTGACCTAGATGAGCGAGATAGAGAGCCTGAGGCCCGCGCTCGCCGTCGCCGTCGGAGCCGTAGCCACCGTCCTCATCATAGCGAGCTACCGATGGCCGGACGTCCGCGAAAGCTGGACCATCCTCGCGGCGTTCACGAAGTTCGGTGTCGTCGCGTCGATGATACCCGGCGTCCTCGCTGGAGACGTCTACGTCACCGAGCTCGGGATGCTCGCACCCGGCGTAGACCTCACCTTACGCGCCGACCCCCTGGGTATGTTGTTCGCCGTCTTGGCGTCGTTCCTCTGGATCTGGACGAGCTTCTACAGCATCGGCTACATGCGCGGCCTCAGCGAACACGGACAGACCCGTTACTTCGCGTCGTTCGCCGCCAGCCTGATGGCCACCATGGGTATCGCGTTCAGCGACAACCTCCTCACACTGTTCATCTTCTACGAACTCCTCACCGTCGCCACCTACCCCTTGGTCGCACACGACGAATCCAAGGAAGCACGGGACGCCGGCAGGAAGTACCTCGCGTACACCTTCGGCGGAGGCGTCGCCGTACTAGCCGGCACCGTATTGGTCTACGCCTTGGTCGGCACCGTGTCGTTCGAAGCCGGCGGCATCGCCGGACTCGCAGCCGCCGACCCCGTGCTGTCCCGCGTCGCTTTCGTCCTCCTCGCTGGCGGCTTCGCCGTGAAAGCCGCCGTCATGCCCGTACACAGCTGGCTACCCGACGCAATGGTCGCACCCACCCCCGTCAGCGGCCTCCTTCACGCAGTCGCCGTCGTCAAATCAGGTGCGTTCGGCGTCGCACGAACGATACTCGACGTCTTCGGACCTGTCGGCGTAGGAGAGCTCGGCCTCGGGGTCTGGCTAGCGGCGTTCGCCGCCTTCACCTTCATAGCGGCCAGCGTGATCGCATTACGGAAGGACAACCTCAAGCGTCGGCTGGCGTTCAGCACCATCGCCCAGCTATCTTACATCGTGATGGGTGTCGCCCTCTTGGTGCCGCACGCTCTCGTCGGCGGGTTGATGCACATCCCCGCGCACGCGTTCATGAAGCTCACCTTGTTCTTCTGCGCCGGCTGCATCCACGTGGAGACGCATACCGACGACATCTCAGAGATGGCGGGCATCGGGAAGCGGATGCCGTTGACGCTGGCGGCGTTCGCCGTCGCCGCGTTCGGCATGGCCGGCATCCCCCTCGTCGCGGGCTTCGTGAGCAAGTGGTATCTGATGATGGGGGCGTTCGAAGCCGCCGGCGCCGCAGGTGAGGCGTCGCTGGCCTTGTTCGCCGTCGCGTTGGTCGTCAGCGGCATCCTCAACATCGCGTACTTCTGGCCGATAGTGTATCAGGCGTTCTTCGAGGACGAGGACGAACACGACCCCAAACCCCTCGTCGACCACGAGGTCGGCGGCTACTGGGGCGGGAAACCCGATCACTACCGACCCAACCTCGAGGACGCTGAAGCAGTCGCCGACGGCGGCGGAGAACACGTCGGGGACGCGGAAGTTGCCGATGCTGCCGGCCACGA
>JAQZDA010000017.1 GCA_028751075.1 Euryarchaeota archaeon Ods02
AGGGCTTCCTCTTGGTCTAAGCATCCTCTAGACCGTCGTCGTTTTCGGCTTCCCGTAACCCCTGGTTTATCGCGTCGGCCTGATGGTGCATCACGTCGACCCGCACCCTCACCTCCTCGTATGGATGTCTGTCAGAGAGATCGTTCCACGCGCGGTAGCTCGCGAGCACGAGCGTGTGCGCCTGCGGACAGAACTCCGTCGTCGGCGTGAACTCCGCCCGCAGAACCCTGGGGTTGCTGGAATCCAGGGCGTACCTGTAGCCTGCGTCTGGGTGTCGGCGGTCGAGGTTGAGCTTCGCCAGGTTGTATCCGAACGTCATGTCGTAGACCCCTCGCTCCTCGAACACCTCACGTGTTCTCTCGTGGAACTCCACGTGGCCGTCACCACCGAGGATGTCGTGGCCCTCCAAGAACTCCCCTGGTTCGGGGATGTAATCCTTCCTGTACTCGCCGTAGCCGTAGAACACCTCGTCCTCGCTTCCCGGAGTCATCGGTTTGTAATAACGCTGCAGTCGGGTTAACCTCCACCCCTCACATGTCCATCCCCCAGTTGCTCCAGCGTCGTATCTCTACTCTTCACTTCTCCCCCTCCTCCGCTGACTTCTTCGACGTCAGGGCCCTCTCCTCCGCTGACTCCTTCGACGTCAGGACTCCAGCTACGCCGCCAGGGTGGTGGCCGTCGACGGTGTAGATCACGTTACAGACGAAGAGACAGTACCCCAGAGACAAAACCGCCACGCCGGGGTACAGCACCAGGTTGACTCCGAAGACGAGGCCCGCCGTCGCCATCACCGCACCCAGCGTCGTCGCCACTAGCTCGACTCGCTCGACCCTCTCGCTGTAGAGGTCGTCGACCAGGGGTACCTTCTCGAACCCCAGAAGGTCGCTGTACCTGTGTATCCAGATGAGGAACGGCACCACGTGGTACAGCGTTCCGACCACGACGAACGCTAGGAAACCCACGAAGAACACGTGGGATGTACCCGTGGAGCCGAAAACTGCCGCCATCTCACCACGGCGGACGGTGCGCCAGGCAGCCGCCGCCAGCCAAGCAGCGAGGAAGGATACCGCGACGGCGTACCGCGCCAGCATCGGATGTCCGACGACGTCCATCTGGGATGTCCAGAGCTTCCGCGCGACGACGAACGTCAGACATCCGAGGCCTACGACGATTAAGACGAACCCCAGGGTGACTACGCCCTGGTTCCCCGAGAGATATCCGAAAGCCAGTAAAGCGGGTGCCACGGGGTAGACAGCCGTCTCCATGTCCTGGAGCCGGTGTTCGAGCTTCGTTAGCTCCGTCTGAGTGAACAATGTAGCCAGCTGGTAGATGGCTCCGGCGACGGTGGAGACGACGAAGCCGTACACCGCGACCGCTGCGTGTGCGGAGACCAGGTCCCCGTGTTCGATGGATGTCGAAGCTAGGAAGCCGTACCTGGTGTTAAGGCCGAGTGAGACGCCGGCGGCCGTCGCTAAAACGACGTATATCAGGGCGACGAGGAACTGTAGCTCGGTGACGTCGAGCCTGAAGGGGTTCGTAGACGGCAGCGTCCTGAGGACGTTGTAGCTGAAAACCCAGAAACCCACGGCTGCGACGACGCCGGGGAGGTAGAACCAGTCGAACCGTTCGAGGGAGGCCGCCGCCACCATTCCCGCTACGCCAACCGTGACGAGCGATAGCTGGAGTCGTGCGAGGAAGCGGGAGTGGAGGGTTGCGTCGCTCCAGACGGGGACAAACTGCGTCATCGCCCCCATTATCGTGATGCATATCCAGCCCGCCAGGAGTGCGTGTACGTGCGCTATATCCGACGCTGGACCGACTTCGACGACGGAGGACACGCCGAGAACCGTTCCCGCCGCCAGGAACGCCAGCGCTACGACGAAGTGAAGGAGAGGGACGTGGCTCGGCGGACCCGCTTCCTCGTCTATCTCGCCGGGCACCCCTGCCATCTAAGCTGTGTCGGGAGTGTATTCGTGGGTGGCCTGGCTCGCTGTCATCCGTCTCTCCAGATCACCGTCGTCACCCTGCCGTCTTCCTCTTCTACGGTGTCGTAGCTGTATCCTCTTTCGTCGAGCTTCGGATACAGATGCTGGGGCTTCCGGTCGTTGAACTGTATCAGGGCTGTGCCGTCCGGCAGCTCCTCCAGAAGCTCGAGGGTCTTCTTCAGGGGTTCCGGCGGCGGTAGCTCCCCTGCCTCCAGCGTCTCGAACCCCGTTACCTCTTCCGCGTCCACTCTATCCAGGTGTTGTTCCGGCTGCATCGTCCGTCGTTTGATGCGCGGCCCGCAGGTCCGTTACCCCGAACATATTCAGAAGGGATTTGTTCGCGCATCCGATATCGACCGTAACTGTGCCGGAAGCAGAGATAACCATCCAGACGCCGGAGAACACCTGGATAGACGACGTCAGCCGCGGCCACCCGGAGCTGACGTTCACCGTGAACTCCGCAGTCGCTACGGAGACCGAGGGCACCGCGGTAGTCGAGATAGATATCAGGGAGTACGACGACGTCCTTCAGGAGATACGCGACCATTCGACGATATCGTACGCCGAGGTCATCGCGGAGACGGAGAAGGAGGTGCTCCTGCAGATAGACACCCCGGAGCCTGTACTCCTGCATCAGGCTCAGGAGGCCGGGGTACCCGTGGAGATGCCCGTCGAGATACAGGACGGTGAAGGCACGTGGCGGCTGCGTGCGTCACGTGAACGTCTCTCCAACCTCACGAGCGCTTTTGCGGCGATGGGGGTCGAACACACCGTCGACTACGTCGGAGACGTCGAACCTGAGGACGACGAGGAAGTTCTCACCGAACGCCAGCGCCACCTGGTGAAGACCGCGCTGAAGACGGGTTACTACGACACCCCCAGGACCGCGACCCTCGAAGACGTCGCCGGAGAGATGGATCTCGCGAAGTCCACCTGCAGCGAGATACTCCATCGGGCGGAGGGGAAGGTCCTGGAGTGGTACGTCCGAGACAGCTAGGTGCGGCGAACCGGATGCTACTCCTTCGGTAGCTTGGCGACGAACTCCTCCGGCCCCACGTGTTCGACAGAGTAAGCTTCGTCGTCGAACTCCTCTACCTCCGCCTGGAACTCGTAGTACAGGGGTTTCGGGTCGTGGTCGTTTACGATCACCAGGGTTTCACCGCTGTCGAGAGCTTCGAAGGCGTCGTGTATCCTGGGGTGGCGTTCCTGCGGCGGCATCTCACGGAGGTCGAGGTCGGGTTCCATGGAGTAGGGCTGTGGGTGCGCGTGTTTACTCGTTACCCCGAACGACTTACTCCTGGCGTCTCACCAGGGTGGCGAGACGTAGCCCTCGTGGTCGTCGAGTGGGCGGACGCCTATGCCGTGGAAGTCGCTGTCGGCGTCGTCTCCCTCCGGCTGGATGACGTCTACTACCTCGCGTGATTCGACGTCTGCGACGGCGAACCCCGGGTTCACTCCCGTCGCTGCCTGAGGGTCCGCTGTCACGGGGTTGGGTCCGCGTAACGAGGCGAAGGCGTGTTCGCCGTCGGGTGCTACTGCGAGGATGTCAGGTGCGTCGCTGTCCTCCGGCGTTTCACCGGCTGCACGTCCCCAGTTATCGACGACCTCGACGACCTCGTGGGAGGTGGTGTCGACGACGGCTAAGCTGTTGCTCTCGCGGTTGGTTATCCATAGCTCTTCACCGTCAGGGGTTATCCAGACTCCGTGGGCGTCGACGCCGCCGGAGTCGTGGTTCTTCAGGACCTCGTGGGTGTTGGCGTCGACTACGAAGTACTCGCCGACGCCGTCGACGTCCTGTTCGGGGTCGCTGGGCAGTCCCGCGGTGAGGTAGACGACTTCCTCCGATGGATGTGGGAACACCCCGCAGTTCGCGGCTACCTCGTCTCCGGTGTAGGCTTCGACGAGCTCGAACTCGTCGTAGTCGACCACGGCGAGGCCGGAGTCGTGGTAGCTTGGCCCTAGGGTGTGGTAGCTGTAGCCGGTGCCGGTGTAGTAG
Source organism: Euryarchaeota archaeon Ods02 (assembly GCA_028751075.1). Classification (GTDB taxonomy): domain Archaea; phylum Halobacteriota; class Halobacteria; order Halobacteriales; family Halorutilaceae; genus JAQZDA01. The sequence goes on from JAQZDA010000017.1 coordinate 3,982, forward strand.
TGGCAGGTGGGGTCGCGGCCGTCGAATCCGTCGCCTTCCTCCTCCGTCAGCGTTATCTCGTCCACGACCTCGAACTCGAGGCTCTCGAGGTCGGCGTCGACCTTCTTGATGGTGTTTCCTCCGGTGTGGTCGACGATCAACGCGCCGTCGTCAGGTGTGAACGACGCGAAGTGAGAGTGGCGTCCGGTCTCTATCTCTGCGACTATCTCTCGAACTTCTGCGTCGACGACGGCTACGCCGTTTCCGTGGTGTACGCTGACGACGGCGTACTCGTGGGTGCTGTTGAAGTCGATCATGTGCGGCGCTAGCTCCCCGTGGCCGTGGCCGTCGTCGTCGTGTTCGTCGTGGTCGTCTCCGTGGCCGTGGCCGTCGCGTAGGACGTCGAAGTCGACGACGGCGCCCTCGACGTATCCGCCGTCGCCGTCGGGTATATAGATGTACCCGGTGTCGGTTCCCTGGTCGAGCGCCCAGACCTCGTAGGCAGCCGAGTTCTCTTCCTCCGTCTCGGGTTCTTCGTCCTCTCTATACTGCTCTTCCGCCCGTTGTCCTCCCTCGCCGTGCAGGCATCCGGTAGCCGCCGACGTCGCGGTCAACGCTGCAGTGCTTCCGATGAACCTCCTCCGGGTCTGCTTCCGCATAGCCATCACTTGTGTTCCTGGTGCGTTAAGACGTTCCGTACCGGCAACTTCCACCTCTGAACCTCACTCGGCCGAACTTGTTAGGTGTTACAACGTCTTAGTACGGGTTCCCTAACCCATGTCCGGAGAACCGATCCATCTGTGCGGCAGTCACTTGAGGAGCAGCTGATAGATTGTCTGTCTTTGGCTCCGTGAGCACCTGACTTACGTCAGCTTGGTCTACATCGACAGAAAGTAGTTCTAACTCCTCCACTACAGAGGTATGCCGTTGACGGAGTCCGTGGTAGATCTCCCGCCCGCGGTCCAGCTAGCCCTGCTTTCCGCGGCTGTCTTCTTCCTAACGGGTCTTCTCACGGGGGTGTGGAAGTACCGATGGATGTGGAGGACGGAGGAGGCGGAGGCGCCTTACTACGTCGACACCGCCCACCGCGCCAGCTTGTTGTACTCGTTCGCCTGTATCCTGATACTGCATCTCGCGTGGTTCAGCGCCTGGCCCGACGTCGTGGATCTCGCAGCCGTAGCGTTGCTCGTGTTCTTCTTCGCTGGCGCCGTCGCCAGCTACGTAGTACACGGGTTCTTCAGAGACACCGACAACCAGTTCCGTGATCCCTTCGTCCTCGCGGGAATACAGCTACCTCCGTGGACGCTCAGACTCGCTATGTACGGACTGATAGCCGGTGAGGTAGCTGGGTTCCTGGCTCTGTTCACCGGCGTCGGAGTCCAGTATATCTAGACCGGCGACACACAGAGTGGTGGGGGGGGGGTGGAGTGCACGGAAGGGACTGGTTCCGCTGGCCTCCGCGGTTGTCGCCAGCGCGCCGTACCTAAGCTCCGGTGGCGTAGGATGGCGGCTGGAGCATACCCTGGAACCCGTATATGACGGTGGTTAAAGTACCTTTATCTGTCTAACTGTCATCATGTATAACTACTCTTATGTCGGTGGGGTTTGATAGAAGCTTAAGATGCAAAGGATCCGCACCTTGATCCGGTTCATCGTAGCTACACGGGTCCTAACCCCCATAATCTTCACCCAGATACGGGACCGCCGCCGTTTCATCCTCTTCGGAGGGGCTAGAGACCTGACTCCCGAGCAGAGGATGCAGCGTGCCGAAGCCCTCGCGGACGCGTTCGAACGCCTGGGCACCACCTACATCAAGCTCGCTCAGTTCCTCACCACCCGACCCGACCTCGTTCCCCCGACGTACGTCCGCGCGCTCGAACGCCTGCAGGACGAGGTGCCCGCGGAACCCTACGAAGAGATCGAACCCCTGCTTGAGGAGGACATCGGCGACCCCGATCTCGTCTTCGACTACTTCGAACGCGAAGCCATCAGCGGTGCCTCCATCGCGCAGGTCCACCGCGCCAGCATCCGCGGACAGCCCGTCGCCGTGAAGATACGTCGACCAGGTCTGGAGAAACAGATCGAAGCCGACCTCATCGCGATGTCGGTGTTCGCACCGCTCGGCAGGATGTTCCTCAAGCTCATCGGGCAGAAGAGCCACGCCGAGAGCGCGAAAGGGATCACCGACGAGCTCAAGAAGACCCTGAGGGAGGAGATAGACTTCGCCCGCGAAGCCAACATAATGACGGAGCTACGGGAGAACTTCGAACGCGACGGCCTCGACGACCGCATAGTCGTACCCTACGTCTACCCCGAACACACGACGGAACGCGTGATAACGATGGCGTACGAGGACGGAACCAAGGTCAAGTACACCGAGGAGCTACGGGACCAGGGCCACGACCTGAACGACGTCGTCGACGCCATCGCCGACGCCTACCTCCACATGGCTTTCGTCTACGACGTCTTCCAGGCTGACCCCCATCAGGGCAACCTCGCCGTCAACGAAGAAGGACAGGTCGTGATCTACGACTACGGATTGAGTCAGCGCCCCGACCCCGCCACACGTGAGGCGTTCACCGACATGTTCGTCGGCGTAGCCCTCCACGACCCCGACCAGGTCATCGACGCCTTACACGAGATGGGGGCCGTCGACCCGTCGATGGACCGCGACACCTTGCGTCAGGTGTCGCAGATAATGATAATGGACATCAGCGGACACTCCATCGACGACAGCGACATCAAGGAGATAGAGAACAAGGTCGACCAGACGCTGTACGACTACCCCCTGAAGTTCCCGCAGGACATAGTCCTCGGGATGCGCACCACGTTCGGGCTCGAAGGCCTCTGCGCGAGGATGTCGCCGGACTACGACTTCACCGAGAAGCTCTACCAGTTCTTCATCGGACAGGGCATCGTAGAGCTAGAGGAGGTGGAAGCCCAGGTCGTCGGCGACGGCTTCGTCCCCGACGTCGTCCGCAACGTCGACCGCAGCCTCGGTAGAACGGGGTTGTTCTCGAACGAACGCCCGATTCTCGAGTTCATCGGCCGCAACCCCGGGTTGATGGCGTGGCTGCCTTTCGGTGACCTACACCTCAACGGCGCACCCACGAACGGTGAATCCAGGGAGCTCGACTTCGACTTCGGGGACGCCTCGAAGAACGGTGAGTTGGACACCGAGGACCTCAAGAACCACATAGAACAGACCTCGAAGGAGACCAGCAAACGCAACGCCCTCGGACTGTTCGGCGCCGCGATGTTCATCAGCGGCAGCATGCTTTACACCGCCGCCGCACCTCTCTGGTGGACGTTGTTCATCCTCGGCGGCGTCAGCTTCCTACTGGTGAAGAGGTCGTTCCGCGAAGGCGGCAACGTCCTCGGACCCAAGTACGTCGCCACTCGCCACCGCATCGAACAGTGGGACGAACCCGGGGAGGAAGACGAAGGCGGGGAACCAGAGGGACCTGACTCGGTCACGCTACAGGAACCAGCAGCGGACGACGTCCACACACGCGGGAACGGCGACCCGGCCGGCAGACCAGAACGGAAACCCGTGCGAGTCGAAAGCGACTCCGACCCCTACAACAAGGACGTCGGCCCAGAACCCCCTACAAGGGACGTTGAGTACCGCGACGTACGACGGCCGAGGTAGCTTACGGAGCCTTTCTCGTGAAGCGGTGGACTTCCTTCTAAGGCGCTAATCTGTTCTTCCGGTTCAACATCTCCTTACGGTATATCCCGAAAGTAGTGGGACACCATTCTTCCGCGAGATCCAACAGCTCCTCAGTCATACCCCGGATCTCCCACTGGGCGTCAGCCGCCGCGCGCATATCCGCGATATGCATCAGAGTACGGGCGTTAACCGACATCACGATGTTCGTCCTAGTGCCGATAGGCAGGACGAAACGCGCGTCCTCCGGCGGCAACCCCCTGTCGACGAGTTCCGCGTACGTCTCCAGGCTGTCACGCACCGAGTCCTCGAAGAGCTTCTGGCGTTCCTCCGCAGTCTCCTCGTCGACGCTGCCGGTCTTCTGCTTCCTGCCCACCCAGTCGGGGTCGTCGACCGACGGCGGCATCACAACCATCTCCTCGACGTCGTCAGGGTCGTAGTCCTCGAAAGCCACGTAACGCATCGACTGTACGTCGAACGACGCGTGACGGTGACGAGTCAGCTGAGCCATCAGAGACCGCGACACACCTTCTATGCTATAGGTTATCTGTGGGTGTTCGAACGGCCCATAATGCCCGTGTTCTATGAGATGCCGGATGAGCGTCTCCATCTTCTCGTCGAGAGACCCACCGTCGACTCCCTCCATCACGCTTTCGAACTCCCTGTCGCCGACCGCCTGCTCGCTGTAGTCGTTCCGTGCCGCCCTGCAGATCACTTCCTCCGGGTCTTCCGTCCGCTCAAGAACCTCGATGTTCATCCAGACGAAGTAGCAGCGAGACGGGGTTATAGCTTTCGCCAGAGCCGAAACTCTCAGGCATCTATCGATCCAGCCTGAACCGGTACCCAACCACCCCGATCGACCGTCATACATGCGTCAGACTATGGACTTCATGAAGCGGCCGCCAGAACCGGAGCTTAGAGATCCAGCCGAGCCAGCTCGAAAGCTAGATAGCGGTTCTACGTACAAGACAGAGGTTTGCGGTCTCAGACCGGCCCGTGAGTAAGCTTATCTTAGAGATAGTTACTCATTTAAACGCCCGCGGCTATAAGCCTACAATGAACGTCAGAACCCTCCTGTACACCGTCGCCGCCCTCGCCGCCCTGATCCTCCTGGCGTCGGGAACCGCAGCCGGACAGTCCATCGACTTCAGTCCACAGCCCGGACAGGAAATCGACCCAAACGCCGACAAACCAGTCGTCTGGGAGGACGCGAGGTTCGACGTCGACTTGACTAACTACGACTACGATGGAGGCGACCTCGACGCCGACACGTTCGAGATGAACATACGGTATCCGGACGAGATCATGCACGTGGGCATAATACAGGGATCTAACTTCGACCTCGACGTCGAGAGGTACGAGGAGGGGATGTTCGAAAGGGTGAACATACAGGGTGAAGCAACCCGCGACATCACGACTTCACACGACTCGACGCTGTTCTCGATCGGTGTCAACGTAGACGAGGAACACGACGGAGTCGAGATACGGGCCGAGTTAATGCGTATCATAGACACCATGGGGGTTCCGGAGTGCGAGGACGGCGGCTGTCAGGGAACGCTAACGCTGGAAGCCTACCCGCACCCTGAACCCGAACCAGACATAGAGCTCACCGAGGTATCCGTACAGGAAGACGAAGTACCGATGGGCGAAAGGGTGACGGTGGACTTCGAAGCCGAGAACTTCGGAGACGACACCGGCAACCACACCGCTGAGCTCCTTCTCGAAGGAGACTCGATAGACGAAGAGAGGTCGTTCACCCTGCGTCCTGAAGAGACCTACAGCTGGGACTTCTGGGTCACACTCGACGAAGAAGACTACCCACCTGGAGAGTACACCTTCAGCATCGACGGAGAGACAGACACCGTAAAGGTCCTCGCCAGCGAGCTCCACGGAATAGAAACCGGTGAGACAGAGGTAGGTGCGGTAGACCCCGACGAAGAGCCGGAGGGCTTAGAAGGGAACGAGACGGCTGAGCTGGACGCCGAGGGCAACGAGTCAACGGACAACTCCTCGGCCGAAGCAGCAACCCAGGCAGCAGAAGAAGGCGAAGATGAGCAGACGGAACATCCGCCCGGAAGGAACGCACGAGAGGGAGAGATACCCGAGGAACGACAGATGCCCGGGTTCACTCTACCCCTAGCGTTGATAGCACTGCTCGCCGCCGGCTACGTCTCCCTCAGAGAGTAAACCAACTTTCCTATACAGTTCAATAGAGCTTACCACCCCCGAGATTCATACTGCTGGGGAATCAGGTAGGGGTATGCGTATATCGAGGAGGAAGTTCGTCGTCGCAGGAGGCGCGGTGGCCGCTACCGGATGCCTGAACGACGAACCCGCAGAGACCGACGAGGAAGACACCGATGACGAAGAACACCCCGGCGACGAGGAAACCGAGGACGTCGACGAGATAGAAGGAGAGCTCGGAGTCGAACCCACCGGTAGCTGGCGGTCTTTCCACGAGAACCCCGCTAACACGGGATACACGGACGCCGATGGAGTCACCAACGAACCAGAACACTACGCCGTATACTCAGGTGGTCCCGTAAACGGAGCACCGGCGGTCGCCGAAGGAATCACGTACTTCTCCAGCACGGACGGCTACCTCTACGCCGTAGACGAAGGAGGTCAGCGATGGCGGTACGACACCGGCGCCAGATCCACGTCGTCACCAGCAGTCGAAGACGGAACCGTGTACGTCGGCAACGACGCCGGAGAACTCCACGCCGTGGACGTGTCCTCCGGTGAAAGGGAATGGAGGTACAGAGGCGAGGGAGCGGTACGTGCAGGGGTAACCGTCGACGTAGACGAAAACCAGGCGTACTACTGCACCACAGCCAACCGGATCTACGCCGTCGAACTCGAAGGCGGTCAGGAGATATGGACCTTCTCCACCAACGAACAGGCGGAGACCACGCCCGCGAAAGAAGGTGGATACGTACACGTCACCACCCGCGGCGCAGTGCTCTACCGCATCGACCCCGAGAACGGGGAACAGGTGAACAGTCACTCCGCAGACGACGGAGTCCGGTCGTCCCCCGCCGCCATACAGCAGGACGGCCGCACCGTCGTCTGCTACGGAAGCGAGGACAGAAGGGTGTACTGCGTGGAGTTCTGGAGCACGGGGGGAGTAAGGCAGAGAGAAAGACGCTGGCGGTACCGCACCGACGGTAACGTCCGCTCGTCACCTGCTATCACGGAAGACAGGGTTTACGTCGGAAGCGACGACGGCAACCTCTACAGCATCGACCTCGAGACAGGTGACGAGGAATGGAGGTTAGAGACTGACGGCCAGATCCGGTCTTCCCCTGTCGCCACAGACGACGCCGTCTACTTCGGAAACGACGACCAGTACGTCTACGCCGTAGACCGTGAAACCGGCGAAGAACTCTGGAGCCATAGAACCGGCGACATAGTACGGTCTTCGCCCGCGGTGACCGACGAGGTCTACATAGGAAGCACCGACGACGCACTCCACAGCTACAGATAGCACAGCTGTAGGAAGGCCGTGTGTCTCCACGGGCTCCCTCTCCAATAACTACCTGAACTCTAGCTACTTACCTCGGATTACAGTGAACTCTAGCTACTTACCTCGGATTACAGTGAACTCTAGCTACTTACCTCGGATTACAGTGAACTCTAGCTACTTACCTCGGATTACAACGAAAGAAGGTTGCTACGGCATCGGATGAACTCAGAAGTAGCTGAGTTCGATACTATCCCGATTGCTTCCAAGCACCTAAAAGTACTTGTCGCTGCAGGAGGCAGAAAGCTCTATGAAGAGATCACGGCGGAGCTTCCTGCTGCTATCAGCCACCGGTCTCACATCCGGCTGCATCGACCAACCCCTCGCACCAGAGGACCGCCATCGAAACCATGACGAGGAGGAACGAGTAGACGACGGAGTTGAGGAAAGAGGTGACGAAGGTGAAGAAACAGAGCCGACCGAAGAGGAAGAGGTAGACGAAGGAACCGGAGACGAATCGGAGGACCGTGAACCTCAGGTCGTAGCTTCGGACGCAGATTGGCCTTCCTACGCCGCCGACAGGAGGAACGATGGCATCGCCGCCTCTACGGGTCCAAGGGAGGATACAGAGGATATCTCCCTCGACGTAGAGACTCCCCTGGTCTCGTCCCCCGTCGCTTCAGAAGGCCGAGTCTTTTTCGGCGGAGTGGACGGAGCCCTCTACTGTGTGCGAGGTAGCTCCGTCGAATGGAGACACATCGCCGACGACCGTGTAGCCTCCACACCTGCGGTGTACGACGAAACGGTCTACTACGGAGACGACGCTGGCGTCCTCCACGCGGTCGACGCAGTCTCCGGAGACGAAGTCTGGAGGCTCCGGATCGCGGACACCTTCGACCTCAAACCCGACATCACGGGCTCCGTAACATTCGACGCCTCAGCGGGACAGCTCTACCTCACTACGGAAGCGGAACGAGTGCACGGTGTAGACGTCGAAGGTCCGACACAGCTCTGGAGAACCGAAGTCAACGGAGAGGTCGTCACCGCACCAGCCGTCGAGGGAGAGTTCGTATACGTGACCACGCGGGGTGCCGCGGCTTTCAAGCTACACAGGGAGACAGGGGACGTCCACTCCACGCACTCCGTCGGCGACAGCGTAAGGTCCACTCCCGCTGCAGCCCGCCGCGACGTATGGACCCAGCTCTACTTCGGCAGCGAGGACCGTAGCGTGTACTCCCTCCGGTTCAAACACGTAGGTGGCACCGACACCGTAGAACGGAGGTGGAGAACCCCCACTGACGGCGCCGTCAGGTCGTCACCCGCAGTATCCGACGAGGAGGTCTACGTCGGCAGCGACGACGGCTATCTGTACGCTTTAGACCGGGAGGACGGCAGTGAGCTCTGGCGGTACGACGCGGAAGCGCGAGTCAGATCCTCACCCGTAGTCACCGATGACGCCGTCTACTTCGGCGACCAGCAAGGCGGTGTCCACGCCGTAGACCTTAGCTCAGGCGACGGACTCTGGAGCTACGAGACAGACGACCGAGTCCGGAGCTCACCCGCGGTGACAGAAGGAGACATCTACGTAACCTCCACCGACGGCCACCTCTACAGGTTCCTCGAAAGCTGACGTGGCCGAAGCACTGGCCTCCTTTTTCCAGCATCCAGGTTCCTCTTACATTTGAGTTCGATATAGATTTCGACGTCGTAAATGCCACCGGAACCCTCACTATCAGCTCTTTCTAAACCGACCGCGCACCAGTGGATCGACAGGAGGTAACCCATCGAACCGTTCAACCTCGATCTCCCCGAGCTTCTGGCAGTCCCCGAACCGTTCTAGGGTGTCTCGGTCGAGATTGCAGCCACCTGCAAGCTTCCGCCAGACCGGGTTCACTGCCTCCTGCACCCTGCGCGTCACGCCGCTAGAGCCCACGTGCTCAAGGAACCGTAGCTCTCCACCCTCCTTCAGCACACGCGCCATCTCGCCGATGGACCCATCGACGTCCTCCACGGTGCAGAGCACGAGGCCGCAGATCACGTAGTCGAAGGAACCGTCGTCGAAGGACATCTCCTCCGCGACGTCACCGTGCAAGGTTACGTCGAAACCGAGGTCCTCCGCTTCCTCCTCCGCCTGCCTCCTCATATGGGGATCCGGCTCTACTGCGTGCACCTCCTCGGCGCCAGAGATCTTGAGGTAGCTGAAGTTAGCGCCGGTTCCCGCGCCGACGTCGAGAACACTCCCAGAGAGATCACGGCTGAGGTACCGGCGATGTGGCTCCATACGCCCTTCGAACAAACCCGTGACGGGGTCGTAGACGCGAGCGAACAACGGGTGCTCCGGAGTTTCATCCGTCATCGACATCTACCTACGGAGGCGAGACGTAACTAGCTGTTCACTCGGCGAATCCGACAGCGTCCATACCTGGAAGAGCAGGAGATACAGCTACCGTCTGCCGTCCGAAGTACCATCACCATACCTATTTCAACCACGGCGTCAAGGTAACGAACACCGACACAGGACGCGACCCGGCTTCCCCTGGCTCCGTCGGGTTCGCGGACACACGTACATCACTAACCCAGAGGTCTACAGGATGGAGGAACCCGAAGACAACCCGTACGTAAGAGACCCCGAGCTACAGTTCGACGACCACGATGAGCTGTCAGAGAGCGAAGCCGAGCGCCAGGTGGAGCTGCTGCGGGAGGCCGTAAGGTACCACGACTACCGATACTACGTCGAGAACGACCCCGTGATAGCGGACAATGCCTACGACCAGCTGTTCGACGCACTGGAAGAGCTTGAGGACGCCTTCGATCTCGTCGACTCCAACAGCCCCACGCGGAGGGTAGGAGGTCAGCCGCTGGAGGAGCTGGAGACCCGGAGACACGAGGTCGAGATGCTGTCGCTTCAGAGCAGCGAGGAAGAACCCGACGTCAGAAACTGGGACGCCAGAGTGAGGGAGGAGGTCGGAGACATAGAGTACCACGTGGAACACAAGTTCGACGGGTTGAGCGTGGAGCTCGTCTACCGTGACGGCGAGCTAGAGGCGGCGGTGACGCGTGGCGACGGCGTCGAAGGCGACGACATCACCGAGAACGCGAAGACCATCCGGAGTATCCCGCTCGAGATACCCGACGCCCCCGACTACCTCGTGTTACGCGGTGAGATATACATGGACCGCGAGGGTTTCCAGGAGCTCAACGAACGAAGAGTTCAGAGAGGTGAGGAACCTTTCGCGAACCCCAGGAACGCCGCCGCAGGCAGCGTCCGCCAGCTCGACCCCGGGGTCGTGGCACGGCGGCCGCTCGACGTCTACGTCTACGACGTCATGGACACGTCAGCGGACATCGAGAGCCAGAGGGAAGCCGCGGAGCTGATGCGGGAGCTCGGACTCAGGGTCAACGAAGACGCACACGTCGTCTCCACGGTGGACGAGTTCGTCGAGTTCCGCGAAGACGTCCTCGAAAGCCGTGAGCAGTACAGCTTCGACGTCGACGGCGTCATCGCGAAGGTCGACAGCTACAGCGCCCGCGAAGAGCTCGGTTCCACCGCCCGTCATCCCCGGTGGGCGTTCGCGTACAAGTTCCCAGCGAAGACTGGTGAAACACGCGTCCACGGCATCACCGTGCAGGTCGGCCGCACCGGAAAGCTAACACCTGTCGCGTTGCTGGAGCCCGTGGACGTCCAGGGCGTCACCATCAGCCGCGCCAGCCTTCACAACGCGAAACAGGTGAACGAACTCGGGTTGAAGGAAGGCAGCCGTGTGAAGGTGGAGCGAGCAGGGGACGTGATACCACAGGTTAAGGAGGTGGTGGAATGCGGAGACGACGGAGTTTTCCGGATGCCCGACAGCTGCCCCGTCTGCGGCAGCGAGGTGGTCGGGGAGGAGGAACACCACTACTGCACCGGCGGCGTAGCGTGTCCCGCACAGCTGAAACGTGGCCTCGAACACTACGTCAGCGAGGACGGCGTCGACGTAGAAGGCGTAGGGGAGGAGCTCGCCGACACCCTGGTGGAGGAAGGGCTCGTCGACTCCATACCCGCTCTCTACGAACTAACGGTGGACGAGATCGCGTCACTTGAGGGATACGGCAGACGTTCGGCGGAGAAGCTACGTCGGGAGATACAGAGTTCGAAGGACGTCGACCTCACGTCGTTCCTCACGGCGTTAGGGATAAGACACGTGGGTTCGGAGCGGGCGCGTCGTCTCGCCGAGGAGTTCACGCTTGACGAGCTAAGGGACGCGGACGTCAACGAGCTTCAGAGGGTGGAGGACATCGGAGAGGAGGTCGCGGAGAGCGTCGCAGGGTTCTTCCGGGGTGAAGGAGATGACACCGTAGAGGCTTTGCTGGAGAAGGGTGTGGAACCCCGGAAGCAAGAGGTCGGCGACAGCCTCGAAGGAGTCAAGGTGGTTTTCACGGGGTCTCTCGACGGCTACACACGGAGGGAGGTGACGGAGGAGGTGGAGTCACGCGGCGGCCGCGTCACCTCCTCTGTCAGCGGGGAGACGGACTACGTCGTCGTCGGCAGCGACCCCGGCGGGACGAAGATGGAGGACGCACGTGAACACGAAGTAGACACCCTCGACGAAGAGGAGTTCGAGAGGTTGCTGGAGAGAAGCTGACCTGCTGACCGAACCCGAACGCGTCAACGCACGACGGTGACGGGTGTAGGCGACCTACGAACGACGTTCTCGGCTACGCTTCCCAGCAGCACCCTTGTGACCCCGCTTCTTCCGTGGCTACCGATGACCAAGTGGTCGAAGTCCCCTTCTTCAGCGTACTCAACTATCTCCCTAGAAGCCGAGAGGCCTTCTTCGACCTCGGTCTCCAGATCCCCCGCCCCAAGCTCTCGCAGTACGTTCTCCAGGTACTTTTCCGCGGCCTGCAGCCGGTAATCGTCGGAGCCAGCGTCGACGTCGTCGAGGTCGACCCCAGGCATATGTCCAGGTAGACGGGGGTCTACCACGTGTAAAACCGTTATCTCGGCGTCGGGCTGTTCGTTGAGGGCCCAGCGAAGCGCTTTCTTCGACTGATCGGAGACGTCAACCGGTACGAGTATCCGCTGAGTCATGGCTGAAGCTAGCGCGCTCCAGGTTAAATACTCTGTACGTCTGCTCCCAGGTTGCTGGAGAGGGCAGAAGCTTGTCTGGGGTCTTTCACCAGCTGGAGGCGGATCCACTGAGCTCTGGGTCCGGAGGTGTTATCTCCGAGGAATCCGGTTCAAGCGGCGGTGGATCTATCTCTTTCTCGTCTTTCACCCCGCAGCCGTACCGGTGCATCTCGCTGGACCTTCCCTCCCTATCCAGAGGTGTTTCGACGTTGGACATGTTGACGTCCTCGGCGACGTAGTACATGTTCAGATGAGTGAGTTCGACGTCTTGTTCGTCTCCCCATGTTTCACATAGATGATCCTTCAGAAGCCAGGGTGGGTTATGGCTGCTATCCGCCCTCCTTATGCTGTTCATGTAGAACCTCTCACGGTAGCTGTCGTATATCCTATGTAGCTCCTTGTGCGGTCTCTCGTACGTAAGCTCTCGGTCGTTGAAGACGTCGTACTTCTCACCTGACTCCGACTTCGCGGGGAAGACGTAGTATCTGTCTGTGGTCCGTGGGTTGGGTGCGAAGATGCTCCAGGTGGGTTGATCTACGTTCATCATCGACTTCACGTACTCTACGTCGTTATGCAGGTCCGGTTCGTCGTCCACGAGGTCTCTCTCCACGGCGAGAGATGACGCGGAGATCAACAGCACGCCAGATACCGCGAACAACAGAACCGCCCAGTAGATGCCGAGCCTCAGGCCTTCCACCCGCGCACCAGACACCTGCGCCGCCGGCAATGACTTCGCGAAACCACGACATCTCCGCTTCAACTTCGACAAACTATCGGACGTCAGTCCGAGGTAGCCCACCGCACGTTCGGCGTCGTCCCAGAAACGTGTCTGGAAAAACGGTATCAGCCCGAGGAACGCGACGTATGGGAAGGCTCCGATACGCGTGGTTACCGCGAAGGCGGCGTGTCCACCGAAGTACAGTCCTGCGTACAGTGCTCTCGGTCTGCCCTGCAGGATCAAAAGCAGCGGAGCACCCAGCATCATCAGGTACCAGAGGAGGCCGCCGTACTGCAGCAGATTGGGGAACTCCCTGACGACGGGTGCGAGGAACCAGGTTATGTCCGTCAGACCGAGCACGAGAGGCGAGGCTTCACCGGTTCGCCAGACCTCCGCGGTCTGCTTATGGAGTCCGTTTATGAAGTACATCGCCACCATCTGAAGGAGTATCGCCGCGGAAGCGAGGCCGACGTAGCTCTCTCTGGGTCTACGACCACGGTGTACGGCGTCGACGCTCCATCTTTCTCCGAGAGGGAGGAAGATACCCCAGAACAGCAGCAGACGGAACAGGGTGTCAGCATAGCTGAGGACGAAAGGGTTCCGGTGGTCCAACGAGACCACAAGAAGGAAGGTGAACACGGCGGCCACACGTGTCTTGTACCCGATTATCAGTTGCACTGCTATCAGCGCCTGCAGCACGAACAACGCCGCCGTCCACGTCGGGTCTCCGGTGACGTAGTGGACGCTGAAGGCGTGGTCGATGGTCCGCGACACCGCGGCATCTACGGGTACGACGCCCTCGTCGCTGTAGAACAACACGAGGTTCCTGCTCCGCAGCGCTAGATCCGCGAGGACGAGGACGCCCGCGAACACGCGGAACACCGCGAGCGCACGGGTGTCCACGCGGAAGGAGTCGACGAAGTACGTCTTCAGACGTCGGGTAACCCACGTGGACGCGGATATCAAACGTTCCCTCATCTTGTTCCCTCTTCACACGGGTACAGTATATCGGTTTCCAAAGACCACATGGTTGTTCAGCTACCGATGGATGAAGCTACCCCCCGGGTCCCACAGGCGGAGTCAATTTCGCTTCCCTCCGTCTCAGCAGGGGGAGTGGCGACGGGCTTCGACTCCACCGCCGCAACGATGCTCTGAACCCACGCGGATTTATCTCTGACGTAGACTGAAACAGCGGTTTCAGCTATCTAATGCTCGAACTCCGTCCATCTGTAGCTATGCCCCCGCAGCCGCTAAGTATCTAGCCGTGGTTCTAGGTGAAACGCCTACCGGGACGGGGAATCAAAAGTGATCTATGTCCACGCAAGAACAGGACGGCACGACAAGACGTAGAGTCATCCGAGGAACCGCTGGAGCTTCTGCGCTGGCGTTCGTAGGCGTAGCAGGCGTGAGCCTGACGCCCGACCGTGCTTCCGCCGACTCACACTTCACGCTCGGTGGTGACGAAGGAGAGATAACCAGCGCGGGCGGTCAGGTAACCGACCTCTGGATGGACGACGAGAACACGGAGTTCGAGTTCTCGTGGGATGGCTTCGGCGAAGGAGTCGACGAGGTAGATATCGCTGTCAAGATATACAGGTACGACTGGGTCGAAGGCGACGCTGGCGAGACCGAAGAAGACGTCGACCGCGACCCGGACGAGTTTCCGGACGAAGGCCAGGAGTTCGGCGGTGACGACCCGCCGCTGGTGATGGACGACGTCTACGACGCCGGCGGGCAGACAGAAGCTGAAGAAGTGGAGGTCGACCTCGAGGAGTTCGACGACGCAGGCAGTCAGGTCGACCTCATCGACGACGGCGAAGACGACGCTCCGGACGACCTCACTCAGGGTGAGGTCGACGCGGAGTCGCTCAGCGTAAGCGACGAGAGCGACAGCGGTCTCGAACGAAGGAACGTGCTTCATTTCCAGCTAGAGGCGACGTTCCGCGACACCGACGGTGACAGCGAGGAGGTAACCCACGTCAGCGAGGGTGTCGTCGACGTAGTTGCCGTCAACGAGGACTCCGACGGTTCGACCGACGGTGGCACCATGGATCTGGAAGGCGACGGAGAGTAAAAGGTACCTCAACCGACCTCTGCTTCAGACCTCTGCGAATCGGTGGCTGAAAGGAGGTTCCGGTAGAGATAAATCCAGCGACCGACATCAGTACGATAACCCCGGTGTGGGACTATGGAGAAGGAGTACACGGAGGACCTTAGCGTCAGCGGCCAGGGGAACGAGTGGCAGATACGTCGACGGTTAATCTGGACGGTTGTCCTCGCCGTCAGCCTCTCGATGATCGTGCTGTACCTCGAAGGAAGGTTGTCGGACCCCTACGCCGGCCGGCCGGCTGCTTTCGGGGTCCGGACCCTGGCGTACGTAGCCGTGGTATACGGGTTGATATGTCTGTTGAACG
Organism: Euryarchaeota archaeon Ods02; assembly: GCA_028751075.1. Taxonomy (GTDB): domain Archaea; phylum Halobacteriota; class Halobacteria; order Halobacteriales; family Halorutilaceae; genus JAQZDA01. Next base: position 19,336 of record JAQZDA010000017.1, read on the forward strand.
TGATGTTGATAGCGTATCAGGGCAGCAGGCTCGACGATCAGGTGTTCGGCTTCGTCGGCGCCGCATCCATCGCGGGAGGGCTGACGTTGTTCGAACGCTGGATACTCGACGAAGCGGTCCATGTCGGAGGCGGCTCTGTCGACGTGTCTTCGGGACAGATACCAGAGATAGAGGCCGCGGTTGCCGCTATACTGGTAGCGGTAGGTCTCCTCGTCACGTGGCTCGGAACACGTTGACCCTTAACTGCTAACGGCTTCGTACTGATAGTGCTCTTCCCCAGGTGACGTCAACCTACAGCGAACCCCTAGAACTCAGATTCCGCGCGCTAGCTACTACGACCGCAGAAGCACGGGTCACGTCGGGGGAGAAGAACTAATACCTGCGATTGTGAACCGGTTTCCATGGGAGAGTACGACACGATGCAGGTCTGTCGGGAAGGACACAAGATCACCGAGCACTACGATGCTAAGCCCGAGCACCGTCAGAAGTACTGCGAGAACTGCGGCAGTGAAACCCTAACCGAATGCCCTGAATGCGGAGCTTCGATTCGAGGACATTATAGCGAGTCCGGTGTACAGACCAGCGACGAAGCAGAGGGACTGACGCCGATGGGCTCTGGACGACCGGTACCTAGCTACTGCCACGGATGCGGGACAGCGCACCCCTGGAACCAGGAGGAGATGTAGGGGCCCGAGCCAGAGCTACGCCCTGCGGGCGATGAGAGAGCGTTTACACAACTACGGTGACGTGGAGGTGCGGTAAAGTTAGTACGGTTCGAGAGACGGAAGGGTGAGGGGGGCGACATTAGAGGATACTACCTTTAACAGCTCGTGCAGATGAACTCAGAGAAACCAGTCAAACAGCTAACCATAAATTGTAGACGGTTAAATCTGTGCAAACCCAGAGCAGATTCAAAGATTTACCCGCTTGGCCTGATACAGACCTTACACCCACTACTTGTGAGTAACCGCCCTCACGTATTCCCCGTCTATTCTACTCTGTGTTGCTCTACTCGCGCCGACTTCTGTGAGGCGCGAGGTATTTTTTCCCCAAGTTTTTACGAGGAGCGGTGAGCGAAGCGAACCCGACGAAGTAAAAAGTGGGAGTGGACTCTCCGGGATTTGATCCTCTCTTTTAGACGTTCCTGCTCGCTACGCTGCGCGGGCGTTCGGCTGATATATCTTCAAATCCCTCTACGCAGACTTCTGCGCTATCTTAGATCTCCGGAGCTGTACTCGCCGTGAGCGAAGCGAACGGCGAGGTATTTTTTCCCCAAGTTTTTACGAGGAGCGGTGAGCGAAGCGAACCCGACGAAGTAAAAAGTGGGAGTGGACTCGCCGGGATTTGAACCTCTCGTCAGACGTTCCTGCTCGTTCGCGTAGCTCACTGCGCGGGCTGCGGCTGACGTCGCTTCGAATCCCTCTACGCGGCTCCCGACGCTCGCTCATTCGGAGACCTCGTTCGCTCGCTTTGGACCCGTCGGGATTCGAACCCGAGGCCTCTTCCTTGCGAAGGAAGCGATCTACCACTGATCTACGGGCCCGCGTTGTACTGTGGGGTGTCGGTTGACTAAGGGGTTTTCGTTTGTCGGTTAGGTAAGATGGGGGAAAGTAAGATGGAGAAGACGAGTGCGCCGGCTGCTCCGGCTTAGTTCTCGAGCTCGATCTCGATGCTGACGTCTTCGGGTACCTGCACCCTCATGAGCTGGCGGAGGGTGCGTTCGTCGGCGTCGAGGTCGACGAGGCGTTTGTGGACGCGTAGCTCCCAGTGCTCCCATGTGGCGCTGCCTTCGCCGTCAGGGCTCTTGCGGATGGGTATCTCGAGGTCACGGGTCGGAAGCGGCACGGGGCCGCTGAAGTTGACGCCGGTTCGTTCGGCGATCTCCTTGATCTCGTCGGTGATGAAGTCCAGGTCTTCTGGGTTCGTGCCGCTGAGTCGGACCCTTGCCGTCTGCATCTTATCGCTCTTCTACTTCGAGGACCTTGCCGGCGGCGACCGTCTGACCCATGTCGCGGATTGCGAAGGAACCCAGCTGCGGAATCTCCTGCGCGGGTTCGATGGACAGGGGTTTCTGCGGTCGCACGGTGACGATGGCTGCGTCTCCGGCTTTGATGAAGTCGGGGTTCTCTTCCTTGACGTCGCCGCTGCTTGGGTCGAGCTTCTGGTCGATGCTCTCTATGGTGCAGGCGACCTGTGCGGTGTGTGCGTGGAACACCGGTGTGTAGCCTGCGGTGACGACGCTGGGGTGCTGCATGACGACTATCTGAGCCTTGAAGGTCTCGGCGACCGTTGGCGGGTCTTCGGCGGGGCCGCAGACGTCGCCACGGCGGATGTCGTCCTGGCCGACTCCGCGAACGTTGAACCCGACGTTGTCTCCGGGTCCGGCGTAGTCTACTTCCTCGTGGTGCATCTCGATGGTCTTGACCTCGCCGCCGACATCGCTGGGCTGGAACGAGACGTTGTCACCTGGCTCCATCTCACCGGTCTCTATGCGTCCTACGGGGACGGTGCCGATGCCACTGATGCTGTAGACGTCCTGGATGGGGAGCCGGAGCGGGAGGTCGGTGGGTTCCTCGGGTTCCTTGAGGTTGTTGAGCGCCTCGAGGAGTGTGGGGCCGTCGTACCAGCTGGTGTTCTCGCTCTTCTCCGCGACGTTGTCGCCTTCGAACGCGCTGACAGGTAGGAAGACGGCGTCGTCGGTGTCGAAGTTCACGCTCTTCATCAGCTGCTTGACCTCGTCGACTGCGGCGTCGTAGTCGCCTTCGTCGTAGTCTACTGTGTCCATCTTGTTGACGGCGACGATCATCTCGTCGATGCCGAGGGTGCGTGCGAGGAAGACGTGTTCCTTCGTCTGGGGTGCGACGCCGTCCTGGACGTCGACTACGAGCACGGCGTTGTCCGCCTGGCTCGCGCCGGTGATCATGTTCTTGACGAAGTCGCGGTGGCCTGGTGCGTCGATGATGGTGAAGTAGTACTCGTCGGTGTCGAACCGCTGGTGGGCGATGTCGATGGTGACGCCGCGTTCGCGTTCTTCGTCGAGGGAGTCCATCACGTACGCGAACTCGAATCCGCTCTTGCCTTTCTCCTCTGCTTCTTCTCTGTACTGTTCTATCACGTGTTCGGGTACGTTCTCAGTCTCGAACAGGAGGCGACCGACCAGCGTGCTCTTACCGTGGTCTACGTGGCCGATCACCGCCAGGTTCATGTGGGGTTTGTCGTCTTCTGCCATTTTAGGGTACCTCTGGTTTCAGGTGGGCTTCGATAGCCGCGAACGCTTATTAACTATTTTGGAAAGGGTCCGTGAGAAATCGGTGTAAACCCCCTACGTCTGTCATTCGTTACCATGGATTTCGCAATAACTCCCTTCGCCAGCGGCCGACCTGCATGGCTCCCCACGTCGAACCTCTCCAACTTTCCGGCCGTGGCTGCAGATGCAGTCGACATGTCGAAGCACTTTCACCGAACCCAGGCGTAGCTACCGGTATGTTCACGGGTATCGTCGAGGAAGCGGGCGAGGTCACCTCCGTCGACGACGAAGGCCGCCGGATCCGCGTGCGCTGCAGCTTCGCCGACGAGCTGTCGCAGGGACAGAGCGTCGCTGTCGACGGCGTCTGCCTCACCGTGGAGGACCACACTGCCGAGGAGTTCGAGGTGTTCGTCAGCGACGAATCACTTGAGAAGACCTCCTTCGACGCCGTCGCGGCGGGCGACATCGTGAACCTGGAGCGCGCGCTCCCCGCCGACGGACGGTTCGACGGCCACGTCGTACAGGGCCACGTCGACACCACCACCGAGGTATCGAGGGTGGAGGAGGACGAAGGCGGCTGGACCTACTGGTTCCAGATACCGAAGGGCTTCGAATCATACGTCGCCGAGAAAGGAAGCGTCGCGGTCGACGGAGTCAGCTTGACCGTCGCCAGCGTCGACGACGGGGAGTTCTCCGTCGCCGTGATACCCGAGACCCGACGCGCGACGAACTTCACCATGCTCGGAGCCGGCGATCATGTGAACTTCGAAGCCGACGTCCTAGCGAAGTACGTAGAATCAACTGCCGAAAGCTACCTCGACAGCTGAAAAACCAGTTATAAGAACGTCAGGTAGTGGCCGTCCGCGTCCCTGACCCGTACGCAGTCCTCGACCTCGGTTCTCTCTACACGTCCCTCCTCACTCGGTGGTTCGACACCCTCCATGGCTTCGAACGCGAGGTCGACGTGCAAGCCTCCCTGTCCGTCCGCGATGCCGAGACGCGGCAGCCATAGCTCGATGTCGACGGCGCCGGCGTCCAACCTCAGTCTGTCGTTCTCCCCTTCGCCTAAGGGTTTCGCGCCGAGGTCGCGGTAGAACTCCACCGCTGATTCGAGGTCCTCAACCTCCAGCACTATCTCGAACAGGCCGGCGACGGCTTCCGCGTCGGGGTCGGCGACTCCGCAGAGTTCGACACAGTGGCCGTCGGGGTCGTAGAAGTACACCGCCGTCGAGTCGCCGAACTCGTGCGTCCACGTGACGAGGTCCTCCGACTCCGCACGCTCCCGCCACCTTGGTATCTCGCGTTCCGGCGCCGCGAAGGCGTAATGCGTGTGGACGCCGCCCCGAGGCACCCTGCCTGGAGAGCGAAGCACGAGCGACGAACCATCCGGCAGCGGATACCGAACCTCGTCCTCGTCGATGTCCGCTGGCTCCAGACCCAGCACTCCCTCGTAGAAGTCCCGGGCGTCGTCGAGGTACTTCACCTCGAGCGCGAGGTAGTCCAGCTGCTCAATCATCCGTCGACATCGTCGCCGGAGCCGCCGGTCTCCTGCTCTACAGCTTCTTCCTCTACCTCGTCTCCGTGTCCGTCGGCGTCTCCCTGAGCGTCTCCTTCCTCTGCTCCTTCGCCCGCTGTCTCGTCTTCGTAGATGGGTTCCTCGACCTCGACAACGTCTACCTCGTACTCTCCGTCTTCGACATCCGCTACCATGTAGGTTACCGCCTGAGCCGGTTCCGCACCCGTGCAGCTTCCGGGGTTAAGCATCCTGATGCCGTTCTCCACTTCGTCGTAGACTTGGTGGCTGTGTCCGTAGACGGCGACTTCGGCGTCGTTGTACTCCGCGTGCTCCCGCACCTGCTGTCGGCCGTCGGTGCCGTGGCTGAGGAAGAACGTCACCTCCTCGAGGTCGAAGAGCTCGGCGTCCTCGAGGTCGATCATGCTGGGGTCCATGTTGCCGGTGACGGCTATCATCGCCTGGCTCTCGTTGACGAACTCCCTGAACGCCTTCTGGCTGTCGAAGTCCCCGGTGTGCACCGTTAGGTCTGCCTCGCGTACCTCCCTCCACACCTGCATCGGTACCTCGTCCTCGCGGAACGGGACGTGGCTGTCGCCGAGTATCACTACGCGTGTCATGGAGTCTGTTTGCGGGGGAGCGACGAAAAAACAGTGGGGTCGACCTCCGTCGCCGACGGAGCAGGCCTCACGGCGGCGTACTCAGTCTTCGACCTCTTCCAACGTGCTCTGCACCTTCTCGACTCCAACGGCTTCCGCTAACACCTGGAAACCCTGCTGTTCGACACCGTCGTCGGCCTCCGCTATCAACCGGCTGACGATGAACTCTGGAGTCGACTTCCCGAGCTCATCGAACCGCGGCTGGTAGTCCACCTGTAGCTCGAGATCGTCGCTGAGGCCTTCGGCGAAGATGCCGTCGATGCGCGCGACCTCCGGCAGGGGCTTCAGGTCGTCCGCTAGATGAGTCACGTAGACGCCGACGGCGTCGCGCTCAACCGTCAGGGTGACGAGACCGTGCAGCAGCTCCGCCGCGCTCCCGGGCTCCGTTATCGCCTCGAACTCGTCCACCAGCATCAACGTGTCACCAGCACCGGCGACCGGCGGCACCACGCTTCGGAGCGTGGACTCCAGCACTCCGGCGTTGAAGCTCGAGTGCCTGCGGTGGAAGACGAGGTCCTCGAACACCGCGACCTCCGCGTCTTCGGCGGGCACCGGCAAACCCATCTGCGCGAGCAATACCACCTGACACACCGTCTCCAGCAGGGTGGTCTTTCCGCCGCTGTTCGCCCCCGTCAGCACCGCGACGCGTTCCGGACGGGTCTCACCGCCGACTCCGTAGTCTACAGGCTGGACGTCGTCGCCGCGTAGCACGAGGTCGAGGTTGCGGGCGGCTTCCACGGTGACTCCGTCGTCGACGTAGCTGGGGGGCTGGAGTCCGTAAACCCCCATGAACTCCGCGAGAGACACCTTGAAACCCAGCTCCTCTACGGCGTCTACGGCGCCGTCTACCTCGTCCTGCACGTCCTCCAGCTCCTCACGTAGCTCCTCCTCGACCTCGTCCTCCCGTTCCTCGACCCTCCGGCGGACGCGGTCGCCGAGCGTGCGAAGGCTGTCGCCGACGAAGTCCATGAGGTCGACTGCGTCCTGCGCACACGCTTCCTCGACCTCCGTGTAGTCCAACCCCGTCTCTTCGACGACGCGGTCGACGAACGCCTCACGGACCTCGCCCGCGTCACGTGCGCCGGAGTCCCTTAGGGACTCCACAAGATCTGTTTCGTCCTCCTGCATGGACTCGACGGCCTCGAGCGCCTCCCGCTGCCGCGCTAGCTCGGTGTCGACATCGTCTCCGACGCCGGCTCCCTCGAGCTTCGTCAGCACCTCCCGCGCTTCCTCCAGCGCAGCGGCTTCGAGCTCCCGGAACACGGGGAACTCGCTGTCGACGTCGTGTTCCAGCAGTTCGAGCGCGACCTCGACGGCGGTGCGTTCCGTGCGGTCGTACTCGCCGAGCACGTCTACGACGCCGTCTCCGTCCACTCGGTCGAGGGCTTCCCGTGTCTCCACTATCTCCTGGAGGCGTTCCTCTGCTTCCTCCGCGGTGAGGTAGGGTGTGACGACGCTGACGCGGTCGGCTGCGTCGTCGTTGACGGCGTGACGCCCGACTATCTCCAGCAGGTCCTTATAGACTTCGCGGCTGTCGGGGGTGGCGAGGACGTCGAGGCCGCTACCGCCTTTCGCACGTCGGACGACGCGGGCAGCGCGCCCACGGGATAGTCCCGCGTCCTTCAGGGTCTTCAGGTCGGCGCGTTCGATCGCCTGCAGAGCTTCCTCTCTGCCGATCTCCTCGGTCAGAAGCTCCTCCGTCTTCGGGCCGACGCCCCAGTACTCCTGCAGCCTCATACAGGTTAACCGGGGGCGGGGGGCTTAACGCTTTTTTCACGCGGCCACGTGTTTCCGGGTATGCCGGTAAGAACCGACGACGAACTCCGCGCCGCACTCACACACGACTCCGTAGCCGTGGTCGGCTGCTCCACCACGCCAGGTAAAGCCGCTCACGACGTCCCCCGATACCTCCTAGACAGCGGCTACGACGTCGTACCCGTCAACCCCTACGCCGACGAGGTGTTCGGTCGCGAAGCCTACGACTCCATCGTAGACGTCGAGGAAGAAGTAGACGTCGTCGACGTCTTCCGTCCAAGCGAGGAGCTCGACGGCATCGTCGACGATGTGCTCGCGAGGGACGACGTCGCGGTGCTCTGGACGCAGCAGGGTATCTCCGACCGCGAGGCCACGGACCGTGCGGAGGAAGCTGGTGTCACGGTAGTGGAGGACAGGTGTATGAAGGTCGAGCACCAGCGGCTGATGGGTTGATCGGGGGGTGTCGAGACGGAGGGGGCCGTCGAAACCATGGACGACGTCCGTCGACTATACCTGGCGGGGAACCCTACGTTTTAACCTGTCGTCGCCGAACCTGTATCCATGAGTCTAGACGAAGACGCCCTCGAGTACCACCGGAGGGACCCTCCTGGAAAGATACGTATATCTACGACGAAGCCCACGCAGACCCAGCGCGACATCAGCTTAGCGTACTCGCCAGGTGTCGCCGCACCCTGCCGCGAGATAGACGAGGACCCCGAGAAAGCGTACGAGTACACGGCAAAAGCCAACCTCGTCGGCGTCGTCAGCAACGGCACCGCGGTCCTGGGACTCGGGGACATCGGGGCGCAGGCGTCGAAGCCCGTGATGGAGGGCAAAGGCGTCCTATTCAAGCGTTTCGCGGACATCGACGTCTTCGATATAGAGCTCGACCTTCAGGATCCCGACGACGTCGTCACCGCCGTGAAGTCGATGGAGCCGACGTTCGGCGGCATCAACCTCGAGGACATCAAGGCGCCCGAATGCTTCGAGATAGAGGAACGCCTCCGCGACGAGATGGACATACCGGTGTTCCACGACGACCAGCACGGCACCGCGATAATCAGCGGCGCCGCCCTTCTGAACGCATGCGAGTTAACCCAGCGAGACCTCGAAGACACCAAGGTCGTGTTCTCGGGGGCGGGCGCGAGCGCTATCGCCTGCGCGGAGTTCTACGTCTCCCTCGGAGTCAGCCGCGACAACATCATGATGTGCGACAGTAGCGGAGTCATCACCGAGAAACGTGCAACGTCAGAGGACCTCAACGAGTTCAAACAGAGGTTCGCCGTCGACCGTCCCGAAGGCGACCTCGCCGACGCTATGGAGGGCGCCGACGTCTTCGTAGGCCTGTCTGTCGGAGGAATCGTGAGCCAGGATATGGTGGCGTCGATGGCGGACGACCCAATCGTGTTCGCGATGGCTAACCCCGACCCGGAGATAGGTTACGAAGAAGCCAAAGACGCACGAGATGACACCGTGATAATGGCGACGGGACGCAGCGACTACCCCAACCAGGTGAACAACGTACTCGGCTTCCCCTTCATCTTCCGCGGCGCCCTCGACGTACGAGCAACGGAGATAAACGAGGAGATGAAGGTCGCGGCGGCGGAGGCGCTCGCCGACCTCGCGAAGGAAGACGTTCCCGACAGCGTTGTGAAGGCGTACGGCGAGGATCGTCTGCAGTTCGGCGCCGAGTACATCATCCCGAAACCCCTCGACCAGAGGGTGCTGTTCAAGGTGGCGCCTGCGGTGGCGCGGGCCGCAGTCGGCAGTGGCGCCAGCCGGATAGACATCGACCTCGGAGGATACGAGGAGAAGCTAGAGGCCAGGCTCGGCAAGAGCCGCGAGATGATGCGCGTCGTACTGAACAAGGCGAAGAGCCAGCCGAAACGCGTGGCGCTAGCTGACGGCGACCATCCGAAGATGATCCGCGCCGCGTACCAGATGCAGGACGAAGGCGTCGCGGAACCCGTCCTGATAGGGGACCGCGTAGAGATAGTTCAGCAGGCCGCCGACCTCGCTCTGGACTTCGAACCCGAGATAGTCGATCCAGACGACGGAGGATGGGAGGAGTACGTCGACGCAATCTACGAGAAACGCAAACGCCGCGGCGTAACCCGTCAGGAGGCGGAGGAGCTCATCGAGGACGGCAACTACCTCGGGAGCGCGATGGTCGAATGTGGTGACGCCGACGCCATGCTGTCAGGCTTGAGCCACCATTACCCGAGCGCGCTCCGGCCACCGCTCGAGGTCATCGGAACCGCGGACGACGCGGAGTACGCCGCCGGCGTCTACATGCTGACGTTCGAGAACCGCGTGATATTCGTCGCCGACGCCACCGTGAACTTCTCCCCGGACGCCGAAGCGCTGGCGGAGATAGCGGACAACACGGCGGAGCTCGCCAAACGTTTCAACGTCGAACCGCGGGTGGCGATGTTGAGCTACTCGAACTTCGGCAGCGTCGACAACGACTACACCCGTCAGCCGAGGAAGGCGGCGGAACTGCTTCGGGAGCAGGGTGTGGACTACCCCGTCGACGGCGAGATGCAGGCGGACACCGCTGTCGTCGAGGAGATACTCAACGGCCGGTACGACTTCGCGGAGCTCGACGAACCCGCGAACGTCCTAGTCTTCCCCAACCTCGAAAGCGGGAACATCGGATACAAGCTGCTGCAGCGGCTGGGTGGCGCGGAAGCCATCGGACCGATGCTCGTCGGAATGGCGAAACCCGTGCATGTGCTGCAGCGCGACGACGAGGTCAAGGACATCGTGAACCTCGCGGGTGTCGCGGTCGTAGACGCGCAGAAGAACCATGGCGACACCGACGTCTGGAGCCACGACGACCTGGAACACTGATCGACCGATTTCCTCTAACATAGCTCACGCACAGTTGCAGTTGGTTTTAGTCCTCCGCCGACGTCCATCCTTACATGCTACCGATAGACCCAGAGGAGATAGACCCCGAGGACTTCGGCGAGGAGACCGCGACGCTGGAGATGGAGCACAGGGAAGCTGTCGAACACGTCCGTGAGACCTGTGAGGAAGTTGGTTTCGGCGTGCCGGTTGAGTTCAGTCCGTCGGAGCTCCTGAACGAGAAGGTCGACGCCGACCGTAGTCCCTACTACGTCCTCGGCGCCTGCAACCCCCGGATGGCGGACCGCGCGCTCGACAGCAGTCTGAAGATCGGCGGCTTGTTCCCCTGTAACATGGTGGTGTGGCAGCTGGAGCCCGGGCTCCAGAAGGTCTACCACGTCTCCATAATGCGGATAGCGCGTCTGTTAGGGATGGCGCCCGACGACCAGGACTGGCAGATGATAGTCGACGAGACCGGTGAAATGGTCGACGAGTTCTTCCGGAAGCTGTAGCGCCTGAACAAGTAGCTTTCAGCCGCGGTACTCCGCAGGTGAGTACTCGTCCTTGCTTCCAACGGGAGGTGTCTTACCCGCCCACTCAGTTCGAGCCGAGTCCGACGACATCTCCCTGACGTCGCTCCAGCCGTCGCTCTCCTCCACCCTGTACCGAACCTCTATCGGAGTCAGCGAGGAGTGTGAGACGTACCTGCTGGTGTCGTCCGGCGTCAGGTACGCGGCTTTCCGGTACTTCCCTTCGTCTTCGACGTCGACGGATATCTCGAGGTCGACGCCCTCGCCTTTCGCCTCAACCTGCCAGCGTCCGGGTTCGTTGACCGGTGACTCCGACGCCAACGGACCGAGGACGTGTTTCAACCGGTTTAGCATGTGGACGTCTCCGTCGCGGCGGAAACACAGGGAGACCTTACCCTCGACCTCGAGGACCTCCAGCACGGCGTCGTCTTCGGGGAAGCTGTTGCAGTGTATCCAGCTCCAGCTGTCGGGGGACGACGCGCCGACGGTGTGGCCCTGATGGCCGGGGGCGTCGTCGAACTCGATGGATTCGCCGTCGACCTCGATCTTGCCGGTCATCCGGACGCTCTGGTTGGCGCTCCAGTGTCGGCCGCTGCCGAGGAACTTCTCCGCGAAGTCCGTGAGCTTCTCGCTCCGCAGGGGGGTGAAGGTGACGGTGTCGGGTTCGTACTCGAACTCCCACGACACCTCGGCGTCGTCGGTGTCGAGGCTGCCTTCCGCGCCCTCGTACGACAGCCGGCTGTCGTCGAAAGCGAGTTCGAAGGGCTCCGAGAAGGAGACTTCGTCGAGATCGGACGCCAGGGAGGTGAAGAAGCCGTCTCCGTCTCGACGGGTCAAACCCGCCCACGTCCTCGCCTCCTGTCTACCGCTCTCAGTCGAGATCAAGGTGTACCTGTACCAGAAAGCGTGTTCACAGTCTTCCGTCGTCACCAGGCTGTAGTAGACCTCGCGGCCGGGCTCGCCTTCCGCGAGAGGCCAGCTGAAGTGCGGGCTGTTGCCGTGTCTCCGTGTCATGCCTCTACTTCGGCAACCTCTGGTTTATTGGTTACGCCGATAGTCCTCGCAGGAGAGGTCCCTGTGGATCCGTCTCTAACTTACTCGAGACGGAGCTCTCCCCCGCCTTCGCCTGGCTTCCACTCTATCTCGAACTCTATGCTGTACTCCTCGCCGCTTCCCTCGTCCTCACGCTCTATCTTTACCTCGAAGTCCGCTTCATCGGGTATCTCCAGAGATACCTCTTCGTCACCGCTCGCCACCGTCATCTCTCCCTCGTGGACTGAGGTTGCGGCGTCGTAGAGAAACTCGGCTATCTCGTCGCGGCTGTGTCTACGTTCTACCTCGAACAGAACTTCTTCCATAAGACCTGAGACGTCGCCGGAGGTTAAATCTCCTGCGGGTGCAGGTTCGCTGGAACTCCTGGGTCAGAAAAGCGCTTCCTCTAGCCAGCCCTCGGTTATCTGTATGAATATAGTGGCGAAGCTAGTGTCCTTGCTCCAGATAGCTGTCTCCTCGCTCTCCCGTGCCCCGTCGCTGGTTCCCAGAACGCTCATCAGGACTGTGTCTCCGTCCACCATGAGGAACCGACCTCCTTCATCCTCTCGCTTCAGCCTCTCGGGGGTGTCCACTGTGTTCACCTCACTGTCGGTGAAGAGAGATCTAACCTCCTCGACCTCGCTCATCACGTATACCTCGACCCCGTTGCCGCTGGCGTCGAGCAGCACCTCACGGATGCCGTCGCCAACCAGCGTCGTCTCCGTGGCGCTGAACACCACTCGTTCGTCGACGTCGTCGACGAGGTCCCTTATTCTCGCGTCTATGCTGTCGGTTCCCTTCACCGTCCAGAAGTCCTGACGTTCCTCGTCCGCTTCACCGGCCTGCTCTCGGGCGCGTTCGAGGTAGGTGAACGCCCTGTTCTCCTCGGACTGGAACCGTTCTTCGAGCCTGACCCTCGCTTCGTCGAGGTCTACGGGACGGTACTCTATAGGTTTCGACCTCTGAACCTCGACCAATCCTCTCTCCTCCAATGACTCCGCCGCACCGTACACCTGTGACCTCGGTACATCAGCTATCTCGTAGACGTCCCGTGCCGTACCGATGCCGAGCTTCTGTAGAGCGATGAAGACCTTGCTCTCGTACTCTGACAGACCCAGGTGTTTCAACGACTCCACAGCCTGGTCTTCCTCTACATCCATCTGGTTACACGTTGAAAGGACCGCTCTTACGTCTTGCGGTCACGGTGAATAGTACGTCTCCATACCTGTTTCAGATGGACTATATCGAACGACGAGTAACCGTCTGATACAGCGCGCTGAAAGCTATCACGGTTAGGAAGAATATGCTCCAGTACGCCACCTCTGTGTCCGAGATCAGGGGTATATCTATCGTCTCGCTCGACCTCGTCAGCACCGACAGCAGTATTATTGTGAGTCCTATAGCGCTGACGCCGAGGTAGTACTCGCTCCAAGAGAGCTCTCCGGGCTCCACTACCTCCATGTAGACTGTGACCTCCTGGAACTGCTCCGCGACCTCGATAGTCTTCTCGTCGGTGTCGTAGTTCACGATCTCGAGATCGTCCAGCTCCGGTAGATGCGTCTGATGGAGGCTGACGTAGACCGTCTTCCGGGAGTCCTTCGGCGGTGGGCTCTCACCTGTCTCTATCTCCGCGATGTGCTCCGCGAGCTCTCCGATGGACACCGCTCCCTCGGCTCCCCTGAGGTAGTTGATCGTCTCACGGCGCCGTTGGCTGCTCAGAACCTCGTATATCCGGTTCTCGTCGAGCTCCGGAGTCTCCTCAGACATCTCGTCTTGGTTGAACCACAGAGTACTGGGACATTAAGCTTGCCTTAAACTCTACGCCGCTCGCACGACGTCTGTCACACGGGTCCGACTCCGAGACACTGTCGAATCAGGCGTTCAGCTTCGGATGCGTACCGCTACCCCCGAGGAGAAGTCCCTGAGCTCCTCCGCGGACATCTCCATCCTACCCGTCGCAACGAGGCTGTCACCCGGTCCAGTCACCAGCACCTCGTCACGCGCCCGCAGATTTTCATCGACATTACGGACGAACTTCGCGAAACCGTTACGACCTTCCTCCAGGTACTCGACGCTCTCCTCACCGAACTCCACACGTAGCTTCGGCGCTGCGAACCGTTCGTGCAGCCTCTGCGCTGCATCCATCGAGAGCGTGAACCTTCCGTCAGTTCCCGCGGAAACCAGACGACTGTCACCGTCGAACACCTGTGTGACGCGACCGGAGCTGCTCCTCATGAACTCTAGGTCGCCTCTGAAGACGGCGTCGCCGGCGCCGCTGCCGAACTGGTAGTCCGCCATCGTCTTCAGCCGACGGAGGTCGTCCATACCCGAACGACGTGACGGTGTGACAAGGTTTTTTCGTCCCTGACCTCGAACGTCAAGCCATGATAACCTCTCGGAGGATGGCTGCAGTCGACGCCAACGCGGGCGGGCTAGGCGTTCCACCGGAGAAACTGATGGAGAACGCTGGAGCCGCAGTGGCGAGGGAGATACGAATCCGCCACGACGACCCGGAGGTCACAGTGGTCGCCGGTACAGGGAACAACGGAGGAGACGGCCTCGTCGCGGCACGGTTCCTCGATGCGACCACCGTCCTCCTCGGAGACAGAGACGACGTCAGCTCCGAAGTCTCAAGACAGAACCTCGACGCTCTGTTAGACGCCGGATACGACGTCCTGAAGGTCGGCGACTCAGCAGAACTGGACCCGGCTCTATTTGACGTAGACGTAGTCGTCGACGCCGTCCTCGGAACAGGTGTCTCGGGAGACGTCAGGGAGCCCGCGGCTTCCGCAGCAGATCTCGTGAACGCTTCGAACGCCTACGTGACCTCCGTCGACGTACCCAGCGGCGTCGACCCCGACTCAAGCGAACCCGAAGTCAGCTACGTCGACTGCGACTTGGTGGTGACCTTCCATGACCGCAAACCCGTCCACGACGGCCTCGACTGCGACGTAGAGGTAGCGGACATCGGCATCCCCCCCGCTGCGGAGACCTACGTAGGAGTAGGCGACGTCCGGCAGGTCGAGCGCGACCCCGACAGCCATAAGGGAGAGAACGGAGTCGTCGCCGTCGTCGGCGGCGGACCCTACACAGGTGCACCCATCCTGTCGGCGAAAGCAGTGCTGCGTGCTGGTGGCGACCTGAGCTACCTCGTGACACCCCAGCACGTCGCAGACGCCGCCGCAGAGGAACACGACCTGATACCACGCTCCGTCGAAGGCAGCCTCCTGACACGTGACTCCGTCGTCGAACACGCCGACGTCGTAGGGGACGCCGACGCCGCCGTCGTCGGCCCGGGTCTCGGCGGCTCGGACGCGGCGCTTGAAGCTGCGGAGGAGGTGTTGGAGACCGCGGAACGCAGCGTCGTCGACGCTGAAGCCATCTCAGCTGTCACGGACGCCGAGACCTCGCCGGATTCCACTGTGGTGACGCCTCACGCCGGCGAGCTAGCGAAGCACCTGGGGTTAGAAGCCGGTGAAGACGTAGACAGCCGGAAGGAGGCGGCGGAGGCGGCGGCGAGGAATCACGGTGTAACGGTGTCTCTGAAAGGCCGTATCGACGTAGTCTCAGACGGTGAACGCACGCGGCTGTCGCGCACCGGCAACCCGGGTATGACGGTGGGTGGCACAGGCGACGTCCTCGCAGGCGTCACCGGCAGGCTCCTGGCGACTGAGCCGGCTTTCGAAGCCGCCTGCGTCGCCGTCTACGTCAACGGCAGAGCAGGCGACAGCGTCTACACCGACCTCGGTGACGGATTGATGGCATCCGACATCGTAGAAATGCTGCCAGAGGCTCTCCAACTGTAGATACCGTTTTAACCTGGAACGGATAAACTTCCTGAAGCCGTCTAAAGTGCGGCGCGGACCTCTTCCTCGAACGACTCCGCGTCCTCCTGCAGGTTGTTAGCCGCTTCCTCGATAGCGTCCAGGGGGTCGCTGTCCACGGTTTCCACGTAGAGGATGGGGTCGGTCTTGCTTCCGCTCTGTTCGGGGTTCATGTCGTACGTCGCCGCCTCCACGTCCTCCAGCCGAAGCAGGGAGTCCTTCAGCACGTTCAGCAGCGTGTGGTCCTGTCCACCTATCTCGACCTCTACCGAGCTGTCTTCCTTGGACAGTATAGTGACGTTCATCTCTTGTCCTGTTTAACGCAGCAGGGGGTTTGAGGGTTCCGATAAGTCGTAGTGTATATGGAGGCTGGCTACTAAACAAATCCAAAGTGATCGAACCCCTGGTGGACTTCGTCGTCGACTTCGACGGCGAAGACTTCTCTCGAATGGCTCTCGCCGCCGCCCTTCTGCTCGCTTTCGCCGGCATCGTCCGCTCGGGCTTCCTCCGACGGACATGGGAGGTGGCGAACGAACGCCTCCTTTACGGCCTACCCATCGGTACCATCATAGTAGTCTCAATCAACGTCGCCTTCTTCTTCCTCGTCCAGCGCGGATGGGAACACCCCAGCGACCCCTTGTTCCTGCCGTTCATCTCGTGGTCTTACGAGTACCCCGCAGGCGTGCTTTCGAGCGCGATAGCGCACGCGAACTCCGGCCACATCACCGGTAACATGATGGCGACGTTGTTCTTCGCGCCTATAGCGGAGTACGTAGTCGGACACAAGAACTCCCGGCGTCCAGTGCTCCGCGCCGTCCTCTTCGTTCCTCTCCTCTGGTACGTCTTCGCCGTGGTACCCGCGGCGTTCGCATGGGGGCCCGGACTGGGTTTCTCGGGAGCGGTCTTCGCGTTCTTCGGCTTCGTAGTGGTCTTCTACCCCGTCCGCGCTATCGTCATGGTCGTGCTGATCTCCGTCGCCGGCAGCCTGTTCTCCGCGCTGCTGGACCCTATCTCGGTGCAGATAGCGGGTGAGCGGTTCGTCCAGCCGTCGTGGGCTAACGTCGCCATAGACGCCCACGTCATCGGCATGCTACTGGGCTTCGGCGTCGCACTGCTGTACGCCCGTAAGTACGACTACCCTATAGAGAGGTTCCGAGTCGGCGTCGCCGTCGTAGCTATCGCCATCCTGCAGGGGCTCTGGATCTTCGCGGTCTCCGACGGATCCACCTACTACCTGTATCAGGCTCTCGGCAAAGCCGTCGTCGTCGCGTTAGCCGTCGCACTGACGTATACGGCGTCGGAGATGGCGGCGGGCAGGGTGTTCAGCTGGAGCGACTTCAGCGCGAGGAGGTTGTTGACGTCGTCGTTCCTCCTGGTGCCGCTGGGAGTGTTCGTCCTCGTGGGAGTCTGGTGGCTGGCTTTGTTCGGAGCCATCGGTTTCGAGGAGGAACCCGAGGGCGTCGAGGTCGAGGACTACACGGTGTTCTACGGTGAAGACGTCGCCCTCGACCTGGTGGCTCCTTTCGACGAGATACTCGACGAGGAGATAACCTTCTCGGGTGTACTGGTCTCCAGCGACGAACGAGGCATCCGGACGGTGGCGGTGCAGCAGCGTCAGCTATCCCGGGACACGGACCGCACCGTCCGGGTCGGAGGTTTCGACTGGATGACAGAGGTCGACGTCAACAGGACGGGGATGACCTCCGTCACCGGTAACTCCACCTACACCATCGACGTGTCACACAACGAATCCGGACAACAGACTGTATTCGACTCCGGCGCCGCCGACACAGAGAGCAAGGTAGAAGGCTGGGACGTCTCGCTGGAGACCGTCGACGGCCACCGGTTCGTGGTCCTCGACGACGAAGAGACGAAGCACCGTGTGTCTGTCAGGGAGACGTCGACTACCGCGCAGGGAGTCGAGGTCTGGAAGCGCGACAACCGGGTTTACGTCGAAGGTGAAGCCAGCCGCGCCGTAGTCGGCAGAGTCGGCTGACCTAGGAGTAGGCGACTAACCACCTACCCAGTGCTCTCTATCCGGTAGACCTCGACCTCGACTTCACGGACCTCGTCGTCGTGGAACTCGAACTTTCGCGGCAACGCCACCTCGCTCTCGAAGGCATGCGTCATCTCTCCTTCGACGTAGCTTTCCACGAACTCCAGGCTGCCGGTGTTGTGGACGGAGTACACGACGTCCGCGAGACGTTCGGCGGCGTCCAGGAAGGGTCTGTCGGCGCCAGGCTCCTGCGCGCCGAACGGCGGGTTCATCACGGCTGCGGAGAACCTCTCATTAAACGGTATATCTCGGACGTCTCCGACGACGAACTCGACGCAGTCTTCTACGCCGAGAGTTGCTGCGTTCTCCCGCGCGACCTCCACCGCGGAGCGGTCGACATCGACTCCTACGACCGACGCACCCTGAAGCGCGGAACCTATAGACAGCACTCCGGTGCCGCAGCCGAGGTCCACGACGCTTTCGAGGTCGTCGTGCTGGCTGGCGAGATGCAGTAAGTGGCTGGCGAGGTCGGCGGGAGTCTCGTACTGCTCCAGGTCGACATCCGGGTCTGAGAAACCCTCCACGTTCTCTAGCTCCATCGCGAGGTTCCGCCGTTTCACGTTCTATGTAACGGCGACAAGAGATAAAAAGGACGCGCGTGAATCAGGGTCTATGTCGGACTACGACACAGCGTTGTTCGCAGTCAGCTTCTACCTCCTGGACGACGACGAGCTATGGGAGCATGGCGTTGAGTTCATCAGCAGCCTCGACGTCGACGTCCACCTGCTGTCGCTCACTCTCGAGGACGAATCAGAGGACGAACGCCGGGAGCATCGTCAGGGTTTCGAGGAGTTCGCCGAAGGCCTGCGAGACGAAGGGATAGAGGTTGAGGAAGACCTTCGCGAGGATGAGGTAGGATACGAGGAGGTATCATCTACGATCGCAGATGAAGCAGAGGAACACGAAGTGCTCATCATGGGTCACACCCGGGTCCGGGATCCCGAGAGCTGGACGACGGCAGACGACCTGATCAACACTGTCTCGGTACCCGTCGTCGTCATACCCCTTAACGCGCCCAGGTTCCGGGGAATATAGCTACTGTACCGCGAGAACGGTGGAAAACCGTATTAGGACCGGGCGCCTACCAGTTAACATGAAGCAGACCTCGAAGATAGCTTCGTCCACTCTAGCGTTCGCCCTGGTAGCCATCGCTGCTATAACGTTGACCACGGGTGTAGCCGCTGCCTCGATCTCCATCGACCTCAGCGTGGACAACGAGACGGTGGACGACGGTGACTCGGTGGAGGTCGACGGGATCGCCGAGATCGAGATATACGTCGAGTCCGAACGTGACCTCAACTTCGTCCGTACGACGCTGGGTACGGAGGAGTACGCAGTTGGGGTTAACGCGACGGAGTTCCATCTCAACCAGACGTTGACGACGACCCTCGGAGAGAACACGTACACCGTGTACGCGGAGGACGTGGACGAGAGTTCAGCGTCGAAATCGGTCACCCTGGATCGACCTCCGAGGACGGAGGCCGAGTTCAGGCAAGTGGTTCAGCAGTACGAGAGAGATCTCGAACTGATAGAGAGCGAGATGGAGGGGCTGCGGGAGGCGCGGGACAACCTATCGGCCGAGAACGAACAGCTGAGGCACCAGATTCAGGAGCTAGAGGAGGAGCTAGAGGAAGAGGAGGGTCTACCCGGGTTTGGCGTCGGGGTAGCGGTGGCGGCGCTTCTGACAGCTGCTGCTTACAGAGTCCGAAAGAAGAGGATCTGAAGGAGAGTTTAACGACCTCCCCCGAGGTTCTCCCTGCTCTCGAACGAGTCGCATTCGCCGACCCCGCTGAAACGAACCGCTAACCTGCCGACCTTTCGGACGCGGTCCTCCAGCGAGCTGTCGACGAACTCGTCGTCCTCGAACGCGGAGTCCGACCGCGGCACCGCCGCCTGATGCGGTATGACCCAGGCGTTCAACGCTCGACAGACGCTACGGAGGTGTTCGAGCGCCGTGATCGGGAAGCTCCCTCCGCTGACTCCGATCAACCCCACGGTTTTGTCCTCGAACTCGTCGAAGCCACAGTGGTCGAGTATCGACTTGATGACGGAGGAGTACGAGCCGTGGTACATAGGGGTAGCGAGCACTATGGAGTCCGCCTCTCGCAATGTTTCGACGTACCCGGGGTCGCTTTCTGCCGCGGGGTCGAACGCCCGCACGTCGTAGTTTCGTGGATCGACCATGTCGGTGTCCGCCCCGGTTCTTTCTGCACCGCGGAGAGCTGCTTCAATAGCCTTCCTGGTGTGGCTGCCCTCTCTCTGACTTCCGCAGATTCCAGTAACGTTGACGTCGTCGGGTTCCATGGCTCGCCTTCGTCCGAAGCCGGTAAACAGTTTTGGGGGTGGAGGTGCTGAACCATTCTATGGAGAGGGATGAGTCGACCGAAGACTACGTCGTCGTGGTAGGGCACGGCTCTCTAACGCGGCCGATACTCGACCGGCTCGCCGGCGAGATAAGGTACGTGGAGGTGACTGACGACAGAGAGGTAGCCGAGAAGCTGGAGGCGAAGGGCTACGAAGTAAGGCTCGTCGAAGCGTACACCGCGGACGAACTGAGGGACGCAGGGGTCGCCGACGCCGTAGCAGTCGTAGTAGCGAGCGAGGACGATGCCGAAGACGCGATGGCAGTGTTGACGACGGCGGACGTCACAGACGCACGACTGGTAGCGGTGGCGTCTAACTCCGAGAACGCGGGCAAGCTAGAGCGCGCTGGCGCCGATGTCGTGTTCTCGCCGGCGGAGGTGGTCGGCCGACTGCTCGTGGAATCCGCGTTGACGGCCGAGGACACCGAGGAGATAGTCGACCGGATCCACGAAGCAGTCACCTGACCAGCAATGCTTTAGCATGACGAACCACCTGCTGCCTAACCCTCCATCTACTCCTGAACTGGCCGCGCGCTACGACTCACCTGCTTAGGAGTTTCCATCACCGGAATCTGGGGTTTCGCCGTCTCCATCTCCGCCCCCTCTATCGGACTCCAGGTCCTCCTGAGTTCCCATGGCTTCGTCGACCTGACGGCCAACGTCGACGCCGTGTATAGCGGACTCCGCCACCAACCCACCTACGATGCTCGCCGGACTTATCACGGTGTCCGCCCCTGCCCTACGGAGGTTCTCGACGTTCTCGACGTCGACGGCAGACGCAACTATCCTGGCGTCGGGAGCTAGCTCTCGCGCCGTCAACAGCGCGAAAGCGTCTCGTTCGTCGTGGTTGGTGGCAGCGACCACTGCCGCCGCCTCACTCACACGGGCTTTCTCAAGCGCTCGTTCGTCGGAGGGATCGGATTCGATTACCAGGAACCCCCGGCTGCGTAGCTGTTTCGCCTGCTCTTCGTTGGTGGTCACGACCACAGCTTCCGCCCGTCCCTCGAGCTCACGTAGCACGGAGTCCGAGGGACCGCCGGTGCCGAGCACGACGACGTGCCCCTCCAGCGCCTCAAGCTGGCGCTCCGTCACCTTCCCCAGCGCCTTCGTCAACCGGTTCTCTATCGCAGGCGTCACCAGGGTAGCGAGCGCGTACGCGAACGAAGCGGTGCCGACGACTATGAACGACAGTGCGAAAACCCGCGCTAGCTCAGTCGTCGGCGTGAGGTCGCCGTAACCCACCGTGCTCATCGTCACGATGGTGTAGTAGAACGCGTCGATGGGGGTCTGCACCTCGGTGTACTGGTCGCGGAGGACGTAGCTTCCGAGGGTGCCGTATGCTATGGCTCCCGTGAGCGCGGCGGCGGCGCTCCATTGACCATGCGTCAACGACATCTCCCTCCGGAACCTCTCGCGGTTCGCGACCAGCGTAGGTATCGCCGCCAGCGAAAGCAGTATCAGGGGTAAGGAGAGGAGGCTCGACTGCGCGACGCCCTGGAGCGCGGTGACGGGGTAGAGCACGAGCGCGCTGTACCAGGCGATACGGAGCCGTCGCTTCAGGCCCCACGCGCTCAATAGCATCGCGAAACCCGTGAACGCACCCGTAAGAGACACCGTCGTCCTTATGGCTTCCGGCACGTAGGCTGCAAGAGGGGTGACGTGTGGCTGGTATCCGAGCGTGGCGATACCCGTTACTATAGATAGAACCGCTATCGCGGACGTCAGGGCTATCGCGAGACGTTCACCCTTCTTGCCCATGGAGGTTGGACGATAGCCCGGTTGAAATAACTGTCCGGTTCCAAGGGCGCTGAGACCGCGGATACACGCTCTATTGGTGGGGTCTGCCATGCAACTGTCACATAAGAAAATTGAATACCTCCGGCGTACGCCACAGGTACATGCACAAGGGACTGGAAGGCGTCGTAGTCGATGAATCGAGGATATGTGAGGTCGACGGCGAGTCTGGAGACATCTGGTACGCCGGCTACAACGTCGACGACCTCGTCGGCCGGTCGTCGTACGAGGAGCTGCTGTATCTCCTCTGGAACGACCAGCTGCCGATGGAGGACGAGCTGAACGAGCTGGAGGAGGACCTGAGCACGAGCAGGGAGCTACCGAGCGACGTCGAAGCCCTCGTCGACAGTCAGGCGGACGCGGGTCCGATGGACGTGATGCGGACCGCGGTGTCTGCGCTCGCTGCCAGCGACGACGACGCCAACGACATCTCCCGGGAAGGACTCGTTGAGAAGTCCACCGGTGTCATCGCGAAGATGCCTACGGTGCTTGCCCGCCAGCACCGCCGACGTGAAGGCCTCGAGCCGGTCGCGCCGCGTGAGGATCTCGGTCACGCCGCGAACTTCCTCTACATGCTCCACGGCGAGGAACCTACCGAGCGGGAGGCGCGGGCGATGGACGACACCCTCATCCTGTACGCGGAGCACGGGATGAACGCGTCGACGTTCTCTAGCGTGGTCACGGCGTCGACGGAGGCGAACGTCTACAGCTCGTTGACGAGCGCCGTCGGCACGCTGCAGGGCCCGCTCCACGGTGGCGCGACGGAGACTGTGGTGGAGATGCTGGAGGAGGTGGGCTCTGCGGACCGTGCGGAGAGCTGGGTGGAGGAGAAGATAGATAACAGGGAGAAGATACCCGGGTTCGGCCACCGAGTGTACGAGGTGCCGGACCCCCGATGCAGGCATTTCGCCGCGCACATCGACGAGCTAGCGGACGACGAAGCACGGACGTGGTACGACACTGCGAACGCCGTCCGGGAGGAGGTCGAAGCCCGTCTCGGGGAGAAGGGTATCTACCCGAACACGGATCTCTACAGCGGCACCCTCTATCGGGTGCTCGAGGTGCCGCCGGCGTTCTACACCGCGGTGTTCGCCGTCAGCCGCGTCGCAGGATGGAGCGCGCACGTGATGGAGCAGCTTGAGGACAACCGCATCATGCGTCCGCGGGTGAAGTACGTCGGTGAGAAGAACCGCGAGTACGTAGCGGTCGACGAGAGATAGAGCGAGAGCAGCGGCGGTTCCGTCTTATCGGTGGTTCAGACTACGTCGAACAGCTCGCCGGTATCGCGGTTCTCGAGGTCGTCGGCGACGTCGAGGAACTCCTGTATCTCGCTGTCGTCGAGCTGGCTGCCGGCGCAGGTGCGTAGCTTGTCCTCGAGCTCTTCGTCGGTGAGCGGGTTGCCGGGGTGGCCTTTCGGGTACTCGACCTCGTGTTCCACGATGTCGCCTTCCGTGGTTTCGACGGTTAGTTTGTGCGGGAAGCTTTCGCCGTACCTTTCGGTGTATTCTTCGTTCTCCTCGATGCTCATCTTCTCCATGAGGTCGCGGACGTCCTGTCCTTCTATCTTCTCCTGGCTGAACTGATCCAGGGTCATCTCGCCGTCTATCCAGGCGCGTGCGATGCAGTACGGCATCGAGTGGTCGGCGGTCTCACGGGTTTCGGGATCCCATTTCTGGGGTTCTTCGCTGATGATGCTGACGGCGGCTTCGTAGGTCTCGTTCTCGATGGATTCGACGTCGTCTGGATCGATTTCGTCGGCGAGTTCGTCGAGGACTATGTTGACGGCGGCCTGTGCGTGGTACTCGACGGGGTAGAACTTGATGTAGGTCTCGTTGATCTTGAAGTCGCCGCCGCGGCCGCCGAACCCGTCGACGTCGAGCGTGAACTCTCCGGTGAGCTGGTTGTGGAAGCCGAACTTGCCTTCGAAGATGGGGCTGGGGCCGTGGAGGCCTTCTGCTGCGAGCTCGCAGGCGACGACTGCGTTTCGGTCGACGTTGGCGAAGGCGAAGCCCTTCCATTCGCTGAGCTCGCCGGCGCGCGCCTGACGCATCGCGGCGTGGGGGTTGAT
>JAQZDA010000043.1 GCA_028751075.1 Euryarchaeota archaeon Ods02
ATCCATCCAGAGGTTATGCGCTGTATGGCGTTGAAGCTGCCGAGCGAGGTGGTCGTCGAGTCGTTTCTACCGGTGTTCAGGTTGGAGCTCGCGCAGCAGCTCGACAGCCGGGGTCTGACGCAGCAGGAGATAGCGGAGGTAGTGGGCGTAAGTCAGCCCGCCGTCAGCAACTACGTCGCAGGCGACGTCGAAGTCGAATCCAGGGTCGCAGACGACACCGCGTTCAGGGAGGCGGTGGAGGAGATAGCGGACGGCGTCGCCTCCGGTGAGATGGGTGAGTTCGAGGTGCTGTCCCGCACCGTCGACCTCGTACGTGAGACCATGGACCGCGGCCCCGTCTGCGAGGTACACGAGGAAATCCAGCCCGCGATCCAGGGACGCGGCTGCGACATCTGCGTAAGGGACGCCGGACGGCAGGAGGAGAGCGCGGTTCTCCACAGCGTCGGCCGCGCAGTCCGACGGTTCCGCGCCCTCGACGGTGTCGCCGAACACGTGCCCGCCGTAGGCTCCAACGTCGCGGAGGCGCTGGAGGACGCCGAGGATGCGACGGACGTCGCCGCAGTACCCGGCCGGGTATACGTGATGAGGGGCGGCGTCCACGTTCCGGCGGAGCCGGAGTTCGGCGCGTCGCGGAACGTCGCAGAGGTGGTGCTCGCCGCTGGAGAAAAGGACAGCATGATGAAGGCAGGGTTGAACGTGGCGACGTCGGATGCTCTGCTGGAGGAGTTCGAGGCCGCCGGCTACACGCTGGAGGAGTTCGAGGCGGTTCGGGAGGAACGAAGGAGCACGTTAGAGGACCTGTTCAGAGACGGCTTACCCGACGTCGTCTTCCACCGCGGCGCGTTCGGCGTCGAACCCGTCTCCTACGTGCTCGGGGAGTCCGCGGTGGAGGCGGTGGAGAAGCTGGAGCGCGCACTCGAAGGGGTCTGAAGGAGGTCCGATGGTTTCGTCTACTCGTCTTCTTCGCTGTAGATCCGTTCGACGGCGTCCTTGTGCTCCTCGAGGATGTTCCGTCTTTTCTTCTTCAGGCTCGGCGTCAACATGTCGTTGTGCTCCGTCCACTCCTCGCTCACACATTCGAACTTCTTGATCTTCTCGTAGTCCTCGAACTCCCTGTTGACGTCGTCGACGTCCTCCTGAATCCAGCTTCGGACCTCGCTGTGGCTACATAGCTCTTCGTCGCCCTTCGGCAGATTGATGCCTTCTTCCTTGGCTCTGTCCCTCACGGCCTCGAAGTTCGGAACTATCAACGCGGACGTGAACTTCCTGTCGTCGGCGACTACCATGCACTGCTCCACGAACCGACTGGTGCTGAAGCTGTCTTCGATGGGGGCGGGCGCGAGGTTCTTACCCGTCGACAGCACCAGTATCTGTTTCACGCGTTCGCGGAACTCCACGTATCCATCCGGCCGTAGTTCGACGAGGTCGCCGGTGCGGAACCACGCGTCATCCGTCGGGTAGCCGTCGCCGTTCTCCATGGCTTCCTCGACCTCCTCCACGGTGACGTCCTCGAAAGCCTCAGCCGTCTGCTCCGGCTTGTTCCAGTATCCACGGGTGACGTTGTCGCCTTTCACCAGTAGCTCACCCACCTCTCCACCAGACCTTGGCTCCAGACCCGAGCTCTGGCTCTCGTCTATCTTCACCTCCATCTCGCAGATACGGGGGCCGATGGTGCCGATCTTCGGCTCCTCCACGGGGTTCGCCGTCACGATGGGTGAGGTCTCCGTGAGGCCGTAGCCCTCGATTATCGGCAAGCCCATGCCGTGATAAAGCTTGCAGAGCTCCGGCGACAGGCTGCCGCCGCCGCTGATGAAGAACTCGACCCGGCCTCCCAGCGCTTCCTTCACGTTGGAGAACACGAGCTTGTCCGCGATCTTGTACTTGACGTCGAGCAAGACGCCGGGGTCCTCGGCGTCGTAGTGCTCGCGCCCCACCTCCGTCGCCCAGTCGAATATCTTCTTCTTCACCGGGCTCTCGCTCGCTTGCTTCCGTATCGCCTCGTACATCTTCTCGTACACCCGGGGGACGCTGGTGCCTCCGGTGGGGCGGACGGCGCCGAAGTCGTCGCGGAGGGTGTCGGGGCTCTCCGCGTACGCGACCTCGGCGCCGAGAGCGAACATGTAGAACTGGCTGAACCGTTCGTAGCTGTGGGCGAGCGGGAGGAACGACACGACGACGGTCTCGCTGTCTAACGTCGGAAGGTCGTCCTTGTCGGGGCGTGGGCCCATCCGTTTATGTATCTGGTTGATGGATGCGCGGAAGTTCCCGTGAGTGCATTCGACACCCTTGGGTTTACCCGTGGTTCCGGAGGTGTATACCAGGGTGGCGAGGTCGTCGGGTTCGACGCCGTCGAGCCAGCCTTGGAACTCCCTGCGTTCGAAGGCTTCCTCTCCGATGTCGTGTACGTCGGCGAGGGTGTAGACGTCGTCGCGGCCGGTGTGGGCGGAGTCGTTCATCACGACTACGAAGTCGAGGTCGAGGTCTTCTTCGACCTCGAAGACTCGTTCGGCTACGTCGTCATTCTCGCAGACTACCCCTGTGCTTCCGCTGTCTCCGAGCAGGTACTTCGCCTGCCGCGGTGACGAGCTCTTGTAGACGCTGGTGACGACTGCGCCGCGCGACAGGAGGGCGTAGTCCGAGAGAGCCCACTCGAACCTGGTGTCGCTGTAGATGCCGACGCGGTCACCTCTTTCGACTCCTAGCTCGCTGAAGCCGGCGGTGATGTACTCGACGGCTTCTTGCATCTCGCTGTAGGATACGCTCTCCCACTCGTCGTCAGCGGCCTCCGGCCAGACCTCCGGAGTCAACGACCTGTCGTAGACACCGCCTTTGTAGGTCTGGGCTTCGTCGTCGGGGTGTCGTTCGGCGCTCGCCTGGTAGAGCTCAGGGATGGTGTCGTTGCCTACGACCTCGTCGTCGTACTCCTTCTCCGCCTGGAACCAGCTCTGGCTCTCGAGTCCTTCCATGGCTTACAAACACCGGGTTCGGGCAAAAAGATTGGTGCCGGATTCCACGTAAGAACCTGGATTACCGGAGTCCAGGTCTAGTGCTCGGGGACGAGGCTGGCGCGGGTGAACTCCTGGTTCGCGCTGCCTTCCAAAGCGGTCTGAGCTTCCTCCAAGGGGAAAGTGGCGTCGAGGAGGTCGTCGTAGGGGTAGTCGTCAGCGTTGTCCTCGAGGAACTCGATGGCTTTCTTGAGGTACCAGGGCTGGTAGAACAGCTGGCTGTGGACGTCGATGCGGTTCAATGTGAGGTCGGCGGGGCTGAACTCTGTCTTCAGCTGGGCGCTGATGTTCCCTATCTCGATGTATCTGCCGGCGTTCCGTAGCATGCCCACGCCTTCGACGAAGGCTTCGGGGATGCCGGCGACCTCGATGCCGACGTCTGCGCCGTCGCCGTCCGTCAGCTGCTGGACCTTCCGGATGCGTTCTCCGCTGGTCTCGAAGTCCTTGATGTCGACGACGTGGTCGGCTCCGAACTCCTTCGCCCGTTCGAGGCGGCCGTCGGCGCCTTCTACGACGATGACCTCGCAGCCGCTCTCCTTCGCGTACGCGATGCTGTTGATGCCGAGGCCGCCGGCTCCCTGCACGAGTACGGTCTCTCCCTGGTTCAAACCAGCTTGTTCGAACCCGAAGATTATCTGGCTCAGAGCGCAGTTCGCGCTCGCTACGACGTGGTTCGGCAGGTCCTCGGGTACCTTGTAGAACTTCTGGTCGGGCTGGACGTAGTAGTGGGTGCCGAAGGTGCCGCGGAAATGCGGTGCGATGCTGTGCGGCTGCATCCAGTCGCCGGTGCTCTTCACGATCTCGCAGGCGTAGAGGTCTCCGTTGCTGCAGCCCGCGCATTCGCCGCAGGGCTGGAAGTAAACCGGCGTGATGATGTCGCCTTCTTCGATGCGTTCTCCGGCGCTGTCGGTGTCCACGTCGTCGCCGAGCTCTATGACGCGTAACACGGCTTCGTGTCCGAGCACGGCTCCCGGGGGTACGGGGAACTCGCCCTTCCAGAAATGCACCTCGCTGCCGCAGACGTTGGTCTGGAGAACCTCCGTCAGCACTGCGCCGTCTTCGACCTCTGGTTTGTCGTCTATCTCCACTATCTCGGTCTCGCGTTCGCCCTGAAGGGTGACGACCTTTCCGTAGGACATCTAACTCTACCTCTGTCCCTCAGTACCTGAACTCGGTCTCGATGCTGGTGGCGCATTCGACCATCGCGACCGAGGCGTCGCTGTACTCCATGACCTTCTGCATGTCGCCGACGAGCTCGAACTGTCCGCTCATCAGGCTGTCGATGGCGCCTATCTCGCCCTGCGCGAGCTTCTTCCAGTTGCTGTACGGCCCCACGATCTCGAAGCCGTAGTCCTCGTCTTCGGGGTCGTCGACTGGGTGTACGTCGTAGCATTCGCCGCCTTCGAGCCCGACGAAGTAACGGAGCTTGCCGTCAGGGCCTTCGAACTCCTTCCACTCTGGGTCGTCCGCGAGTCCCTCGACGTCGGGTTCGATGGTGAAGACGAAGTCTCCGTTGAAGCCTTTGCCCCAGTCGGCGCCGAGCTCCTGGTACTCCTCGTTCGCGTTCAGCTGTTCTTTCCACTCTTCTATCCACTCTTCGCTGGGGAACTCTACTGCCATTTTTAGCTCTCCTCTACCTTGAAGGTGTGAGACTGGACAATAAATCCTTCTCCGGATATGTAGCGTGGTGTCTCCGCATGTGTAACGGGGCGCCGTCACAGACGGGTTCACCACCCCAGAAGCGAGGCTCAAGCTTTTTCACCTTCGCCCTCACCTGAAGACCATGGACCTCGGACTAGACGACAAGACGGCGTTAGTTACAGGTGGAGCCGGGCGTATAGGTAGCACGGACTGCGAGATCCTCGCGGAGGAAGGTGCGGAGGTAGTGGTTCTAGACGTGGAGCTGGAGGCCGCGGAGAACGTGGCGGGGGGCATCAGGGACGACGGTGGAGAGGCGTTCGCCGTCGAATGCGACCTCACGGACCGTGAGGACGTCGAGGACACCGTCGCCGACCTGCGGGACGACACCGGCGGCGTCGACGTACTGGTGAACAACGCGGCGATGGTGGACGCCCGCAGCCAGCTGAAGGACTACGAGGACGACCTCTGGGACCGCGACATCGAGGTCAACCTCACGGGTACGTACAACATCACCCGCGAGGTCTTCCCCGCGATGTGTGAACGCGGCTGGGGACGCGTGCTGAACATGTCGTCGATGGCGGGCACCCACGGTGGCTTCGGGCAGTCGAGCTATAGCGCGACGAAGAGCGCGATGATAGGTTTCGGGAAGACGCTGGCTCTCGAGGGTGCGCAGCACGGTGTTACGTCGAACGTGATCGCGCCGTCCATCGTCGTCGGCGCTCTCGCGGAGATGGACGTCGAACAGCTGGAGAACATGGACGAGTACTTCGCCCGGATCGCGAAGGCGACGCCTATGCGTAAGCTCGGGAAGGAGGAGGACGTAGCCAACATCATCGCCTACCTCAGCAGCGAGCAGGCGGAGTACGTCACCGGACAGGTCGTCGGAGTCACCGGCGGAGTCGATCTGTTCAGCTTCTGAACCGAGCTACACGGACCTAGCAGTAGCTACAGCGGTTCGAGGAATCCCTGAATCTCGGTGTACACCTCACCTACTACTTCCACCTTCAGCTCTCCCTGCAGTTCACCTAGCCCGTCTTCCTTCCGTGTTGTGAGGAACCAGGGGGAGACGTAGCTTGTTCGAGGTACGCCGCCGCGTACGAAGTCACCGTCCTACAGCGGGACCGCGCCTGCTCTCTCGGTAGTCGTCACCGCGGCGACGACGCACTCCTCGCCAGCGAAGGGATGCCGGCTGTTGTTGACCACCACCCACGGTCTTTCATCACGCACCAGTCCCGGTCCCCAGCGACGGAGCCCTGTTCGTGGGTCATCCTCGCTAGCTCCCTTCGTCCTCCGCTTCGGTCGCGTGCCCCGACCCGGCGGCGTGATCCAGCCACTCGTCCTTGTCGAACTCGTCCTCCGTCAGCCGGCCGGACTCCGACGCCTCCGCCGCCGCAGCCGCCGCCAGCCGTTCGTCCTCCGCCACCGTCCAGTACTTGCCGCGGTGTACGACTAGGCCGTCGTCGCGGAGTCGCGACAGCACGGCGCCGAGGCTTCCTTTGTTTATCTCCGTGGCGTCGTGGAGTTCGGACAGGGTGTACGCCCTGTCCCCGTTCTCCTTGAGGAACGACAGCACCCTCCCCGCGTGTGTGTCCGGCGCGACCGAGAGACGGCGTTCACCCGACGACTCGAACTCCTCACTCTCTACCGGCATGATGTAAGTGTATGGGAATGAATAAGACTTACCGTGAGCTGGATCCGCTTCCGCCACTACGCTCGTTCAGCTGGCTCGTTCAGCGACTGTAGGCCGAGGTCACGCCACGTCCCCGCTCTCCCTCAGCTCCTCCACCTCGCTCTCGCTGTAGCCCACCTCCAGTAGCACCTCTGTCGTGTGTTCGCCGCGAGCCGGCGCCTCCTCCGAGTGTTCCGGCAGTTCGGCTACGACGGGGAGGCCGACGGCGTCCACCGCGCTCTCGCGCACTACGCCGCGTTCGCGGGCGTCCTCCAGCATCTCCCCCGGCGTCTGCACGCGGCCGACCGGCACCTCCGTCGTGTCGACCTCCTCCATCCACTCTTCCGCCGTCTTCTCCCTGAACACCCCGGCGACCTCCTCCGTCAGCTCCCCGCTGCCTTCGAGATGTCTGTCGACGAGGTCGGAGCGGTCGACGGCTTCACACCACGCTCGCCAGAACTTCGGCTCCAGCGCCCCCAGCGTGAGGTATTCCCCGTCGCTGCACCGGTAGACGTCGTAGCAGGCGAGACCGCCGGTCAGCTGCGTCTCACCGGCTTCCGGTTCCTCCCCCGCGGCGGCTTCCGGTGTCACAGCCTGACCGAGGGAGGCGACGACGTCGGTCATCGAGACGTCGAGGTACTCGCCGTCGCCGCCACCTAGCTCCCTAGACAAAACCCCTGAGACGACGGCGTTCGCCGCCATCAGGCCGCCGCTCATATCCGCTATCGGGTAGCCGGGGATTACGGGTTCATCGTCATCGTCCCGGGTCATGTCGAGCAAGCCGGCGTAGCCGACGTAGTTGAGGTCGTGGCCGACGGCATCGCAGCGCGGCCCCGTCTGCCCGTAACCCGACAGCGAGACGTACACAACGGAGGGGTTGCGTTCGCGCACCGAGTCGTAGTCGACGCCGAGACGGTCGGCGACGCCGGGTCGGAAACCCTCGACGACGGCGTCCGCGTCCTCCGCCACGTCGAGGAACGCCTCCCTGCCCCCGTCGCTCTTGAGGTCGATGCTTATCGACCGCTTCCCTCTGTTGACTGAGGCGAACATCCCGCCCACGCCTTCTACGATGGGGTCGACGTACCTTGCCATGTCGCCGGCGCCGGTGTCCTCGACCTTGACGACGTCTGCGCCCATGTCCGCGAGCAGCTGGGTTGCGTACGGCCCCGGAAGCAGCCGCGTGAGGTCGACGACCTTGAGGTCTGTTAGATCCATGTAATCTCACAGTACGGCGGGGGATTTCACTGTAGCGCCGGATACCCTGTCGATACGGTGCTCGCGCCTGAAGTCGGACTGCGTTGCCGCCGTCATCTGCTCACCCAAGCCATCCGGCCGAACGGTTATCACCCGCCGCCGACAAAACCCGCGTCATGACCGTGGACTTCGAACCCAGCGAAGAGACGAAGCTCATCCTCGACAGCCTCGACGACTTCGTGGAGCAGGAGGTCGTACCCCGGGAGAACGAGCTCGGCGACACCTTCGACAACCCCCGCTTGAGGAACGCACCCGACGGCACCGTCGACGAAGCCGTCCTGGACGCAGTCGACGAGGTCCGGCGGGCGAGCGCCGACGCGGGGTTCTACGCGATGAACATGCCGGAGGAGTACGGCGGCGACGACGTATCCAACGTCACGTGGTACCACGCGAAACGCCATCTCGCGGAGAAAGGCCGCGGACTGTCGGAGTTCGTGTTAGCAGGTCCGGAGGGTCCGAAACCCCTGCTGCTGCAGGCGGATGGCAGTCAAGTGGAGGAGTACCTGGAGCCCTGCATCCGCGGCGAGAAGACGACGGCGTTCGCGCTCACGGAGCCCTCGGTGGGCAGCGACGCGCCGGGGATGAAGACCACTGCGGAGAAGGACGGCGAAGAGTGGGTGTTGAACGGGACGAAGCAGTGGATAACGAACGCGCCGCACTGTGACTTCGCGCAGGTTTTCGCCAGGACGACTCCGGAGGAGGAAGCCGGACGGTACGGCGGGATAACGTGTTTCATCGTCGAACGCGAGGAGTACGAGCTAGGCAGCCGGAACAACGCAGTCGGCCTCGAGGGCCTGCAGGCGGAGATCCAGCTCGACGACGTCCGCGTACCCGAGAGCCGCGTCCTCGGCAGCGTCGACGCCGCGTTCTACAACGCCATGGGTTTCCTGTCGCTCGGCCGCCTCGAGCTTGGCGCCACCGCCGTCGGTATGACGCGGTACCTCCTCGACCTGTGCAAGGAGTACGCGAACGACCGCGAGGCGTTCGGCCGCCCCATCGGGAAGTACCAGCAGATATCGACGAAGGTAGCGAAGAACCGGTCGCGGAACTACGCCGCAGACGCCGCCGGCTTACGGCTGGCGTGGCAGATGGACGACGGCCAGCA
Organism: Euryarchaeota archaeon Ods02; assembly: GCA_028751075.1. GTDB lineage: Archaea > Halobacteriota > Halobacteria > Halobacteriales > Halorutilaceae > JAQZDA01. The sequence goes on from JAQZDA010000043.1 coordinate 8,675, forward strand.
GACGGTGGAGCAGAGCTCAATATTCAAGTGGTTCGCGACGGATACTTTCTGGCAGACGGCGGACGACGCCGTCCAGATCCACGGCGCAAACGGCCTGTCGGAGGACAATCCCTTCATGGAACACCTGCATCTCGCCCGCCTCTTGCGTATCGTCGAGGGGACCGACGAGATACAGCTGAACACGGTGGCGAAGCAGAACGGATTGCTCTAGAAGGTGTCTTGGGGCACGATGCAGCTGCGGAAGAACCGGCTCCGGACCTCAGTCCAGGCCGAACTCGTCCTCGGCTTCGTCGACGTCTAACGGCGTCTCCGTCCCCCCGTCTGACGGCTCTTCCGCCGCACCATCTCTTTGCTCGCCCACGGCTCCCCCGGCTTCATCGCCTCCTACCTCCGGTTCGGTGTCGACGCCCGTGGCGGGTTCTTCGGCTTCCCCTGCTGCCTCCGCCCCCTCGGAGCTCGCTCGCGCCTCCTTGAGCTTCTGCATCAGCTTCTCGTTCTTCTGTTCTAGCTCCTCGACCTTCTCACGTAGCTCCTCGTTCTCCTGCTCTAGCTGCTCTCGCTCTTCGACGGCACGGGTCTTGAACTCCTCTTCGATGGTCTCGATCATCTGTTCGCGGAGGTAGCCTTCTGCGTCGGGTAGGACGCGGACGGCTTCGTCGGTGTAGTCGAACACGAGGAGTGGCATCAGCTTGAACTGGAGCTTGAGGCCGTCGCCGAACCGGTCGACTAGCTTCTCGGTGAAGCTGAAATGGTAGGTCAGCATATCCTTCGCCTCCTCTATCTCGTAGGTCTCCACGAGCGCGCCCCAGAAGTTGTCGCTCTCGGCGGCGAGCAATGGGGCGAGGTCCTCGGCGACCTCCTCGACTCGTTGCTCCATCAGGTCCCTGAACTCTTCCTCGTGCGGTCCTTCGTAGTTCTGGTAGAAGAAGTCGTGCTGGAGGAAGCGGTCGTAGTACTCCTCCGGGTCGGCCTCACCCTCCTCGTTCATCTCCTCCGCGAGGTCCAGGATTACGTTGAACTCGTTCTGGAGGGATACCTTGATTATGTTCAGCTCTTTGTTGATCAGCGGACTCATCACGAACTTCCAGAACCTGTCCTGAGGGCCTGAAAGCGGCAACCACCCGAGGTGCACGATGTTTAGCAAGCTGATGTCTTCTAACGCATACTGCGTGACATCGTCTAGGAATACGTGTAGCTGGTTCCTGACGGCTTCTTTACCCATCGTTCTTGCATTCTACAACCCGAATGGTTTTTAAAACTTTCGCGGAACTGTGCGGCCACAGAGCCTAAGTAGAGTTTACGTATGGTGCAACTGGACGGTTCTAACCCGAAGGTGGTCCACCAGGTGGCAGTGCTCCAGGATACGGCTGCGCTTCAGTAGACTTCCTCGACCCTGAGCTCGAGACGCTGTCTGAGGCTGGATTCCCCGTGTTCGATGACCCGTAGAGCTTCGTCCGTGTACTCGAACGACGTGGAGAACGGCCCGCGTCCCACCTCAGCCTCTAGCTCGAGGTCGCGTTCGTACTCCCTGAGTGTGGAGGAGTAGCCGAAGTGGTAGTCGACGAGCTCGTAAGCTTCCTCGATGGAGAAAGCCTCGTACGCTGCGTTCCAGAAGCTATCTTCACCGGTCTCCATCATCCTGCACATGTCCTCGCCCATGACTTCGATTCGTTCCACGAGGTCGTCCTCTATCGAGGGGTCGCGGCAGCTGTCTATGAAGACGTCGTTGTCGAGGAACTCGTTCTGGTAGTCGTCGAAGTCGTAGCTGTCGCCGCGGGCTTCGACCTCGGCGTAGTCGAGCACGATCTCGAACTGGTCGCTGATGCTCCTGTGGAAACGCTCGACCTCGCTCTCGATGATGGGCTTCGCCACGGACTTCGCCGCCGAGTTGCCCGGCAGGCTGTGGCCGCTGACGACGCGAAGCGGCTCCATCTCGTCGAGAGCCTCCTTCATCACGTGGTCGACGTACTCGTCGAAACGACGTTCGAGCATCGCCCTGCAGCGGTTGAGGTCGTCCGATCGTGTGGAGCTGTCGGAGGACGCGGTTCCAACTGCTCCGTCCATCGCACCGCTCATTCCTTACACCCTCGCATGTTCACGGGTCGGGGTTTTCCTTCCTGGTATAAGTAGGCTTCGTCGTAACGGATAGACGGGTTCGACGTACGACGTACGTCCAGCGGAGATTGACGCTCGTACAGCTCCGTCGTCCAGTCCCAGGGTGATGGCCGACGCGGAAGCGGTCTGCAGGGGACAGAGATAACACCCGGCCGGACTAACACCCCGGTATGCCAGAGATACCCGAACCCCTCGAAGGCCGGCTCGAGGAAGTCGCCGACAGCCACGGCACCCCCACCTACGTCACCTCTCTAGACGCCGTACGCAAGCGGTTCCAAGCGATCTCCGACGCCTTCCAGGACGCACGTGTCCAGTACGCCGCGAAAGCCAACACCAACCCCGACGTGCTCCACGCTCTCCACGATGAAGACGCGTGCATCGACACCGTCTCCCTCGGCGAAGTCGAGATCGCCCGACGCGTAGGCTTCGAGGGAGAGGAGATCATGTACACAGGCGTCAACCCACCTGAAGGCGAGATATCCGGAGTCATCGACCGCGGCGCCTTCGTCAACGCCGACTGCCGAAGCGTCCTCCACCGCGTCGCCGAACACCCCGACGCCGACGAGGTGGGGGTGCGCGTCGACCCCGACGTCGGCGCCGGCCACCACGAGCACGTCGTCACCGCAGGCGGCGACACCAAGTTCGGAGTCTCCGCCCGAGAAGCCCCAGAGGTCTTCGACCTAGCCGAGAGCCTCGGCCTCACCCCCATCTGCCTCCACATGCACGTCGGAAGCGGGGTGCTCGACCCCGACCCCCTCGTGGAAGCCATCGAGAACCTCGTCTCCATCGCCCACCGCGTGGAAGACAGCGGCCACAGTCTACGGTACGTCGACGTAGGCGGCGGCCTCGGAGTCCCCTACCGCCCCGACGAGGAACCCCTCGACCTCGAAGCCTTCGCAGACAGGGTCGACGACGTATGGGACTTAGACGCCACCCTCGTCCTCGAACCAGGACGGTACCTCGTCGCCGAATCCACCGTGCTCCTGACGCGCGTAAACACGAGGAAGGAAGGGTACGCAGGAGTCGACGCCGGCTTCAACACCCTGCTGCGGCCGGCGATGTACGGAAGCTACCACCACGTAACCAACGTCAGCCGCAGCGTCCCCGTGGAGAACGTCGACGTAGTCGGCCCCATCTGCGAGAACGGCGACTTCATCGCACGCGACCGCGAGATAGGGATGCCCGAGGAAGGCGACCTCCTCGCCGTACACACCGCCGGCGCCTACGGCTACGCCATGACGTCGCGGTACAACAGCCGACGCCTCCCCGCCGAGGTGGTCGTCGACGACGAAGTCCGGCTGTCGCGGCCGCGAGACAGCTTCGAAGACCTCTACCGCGGTACCTCGATAGAGTGAACCGTCGAGCTGAGACCGGAAACGTAAGCTTTGATTGACGCCGCCCGCGTACCACCGGCATGATAGTCACCGTTAGCGGGCCGCCGGGGAGCGGCACCACGACGCTGGCGAAACGCCTCAGCCAGCGCTTCGACCTCGAGTACATCTCCGGCGGCGACGTCTTCCGCGAGGAAGCGGAGGAACGAGGGGTCTCCGTCGGCGAGTTCAACCGATTGGTGGAGGACGAACCCGAGATAGACCGCGAGCTCGACGAACGCCAGCGAGAGATAGCGAGGGAGCGAGAAGACGTCCTCCTCGAGAGCCGGTTAGCGGGGTGGATGGCGGACGAACACGCCGACGTCTCAATCTGGCTGAAGGCCGACCCCCGCGTCCGCGCGGAACGCGTGGCGGACCGCGAGGACGTCACCGTCGAGGAAGCGTTAGAGGAGAGCCGTGAACGGGAGGAGAGCGAGTCGAAGCGGTACATGGAGCTGTACGACATCGACATCGACGACCTGTCGATGTACCATCTCGTCGTCGACACCGAACGGTGGAGCGCCGACGCCGTCGCCGAGATAGCTGCGACGGCGGTGGAGGAGGTCGACGAACGTTGAACACACCGGCATGAACGCAAGACAGACGTCAGACACCCCTTTGTTTCGACTGGAGACATCTCCGTGACGTCTGGCGGTTCCATCCCTGTAGACCGGTCGGTGGTCGTCGTCGACAAACCCTCCGGACCCACCAGCCACGAGGTAGCATCCTGGGTCCGCGAGATACTCGACGTCGACAAGGCCGCACACACCGGAACCCTCGACCCAGCCGTCACAGGCTGCCTCCCCGTGCTCCTCGGCAACGCAGCCCGAGTCAGCGGCGTCCTCGCCGGAGCCGACAAGGAGTACGTCTTCGTCCTCGAGCTCCACGACCACGTATCCACCGCGCGCGTCGAGAGCCTGCTGGAGGAGTTCACTGGCGAGATACTTCAGAGGCCGCCGCAGGTCGGGAGCGCACGCCGCGACCTCCGCCGGAGACGGATACACGAGCTCGAGATGCTGGAGCGAGACGGCGACCGCGTGCTCTGCCGGGTCACCTGCGAGAGCGGCACCTACATCAGGAAGCTCTGCCACGATCTCGGGCTCGCCGCCGGAGTCGGCGGCCACATGGCGGAGCTCCGAAGGGTACGCAGCGGCGAGTTCCAAGTCGACGACGCCGTATACCTGCAGACCCTCGCCGACGCAGTCGCCGCCGACGCGGAACCCGTGGAGGGCTCGCCGGCGCTCGACGACGTACTCGTCCCTATAGAGGAAGCCCTCGACCACCTGCCCCGGGTGACGGTACACGACGCGGTGGAGGACTCCGTCAGCGAGGGTTCACCGGTGTACGCCGCCGGCGTCGTCTCCGTCGCCGACGAAGCGGACGAGGGAGACATCGTCGCAGTCTACACCGAAGGCGGACGCGTCATCTGCGTCGGAGAACTCGAGGTGGACGCCGACGACGTCGGAGACACCGGCGCGGTTGTTCAGCCGCGTCACGTCCTGGTCGACCCGGACTGAGTTCGACGGAACTCGAAGGAACCGAGCAAGCCTGTGGTTCAGCCTCCGGCGGCACAGTTGTTCGGCCCCGCCTCGAGGCCGAATACCTCGTCGTCGTCCAGATCCTGTTTCCCGAGGTTGACGTCGATTATCTCCTCGTAGTTC
>JAQZDA010000002.1 GCA_028751075.1 Euryarchaeota archaeon Ods02
GAAGTCATCGAGAACATGACGCTGGAGTACACTCTCGAAGACGAGGACGCGCCCGGAATAGAGGCTCAGGTGCGCACCGACCACGACACCGAGTCGCAGAGCCTCGGCGTCACTCAGTCCGCGGTCTTCGACATCATCGAGAGCGACCTCACCACGAACCAGCCGATAACGACGGACGAGACGCTGTTCGTCGACTTCCCCGTCCAGAACATAGGAGACCTCACTGGAGACGTCGAAGTACATCTAGACGTCGACCAGGAGCAGGACGGAGACTACGGCGAAGGCGATGTCGACCCAGTGCCCGCCGACGCCTCCGTCTATCCGACGGCGGACGGTGACTCCGACAGCTTCGACGAGTACATAAACGCCTTCGAGTTCGAGAGCGAGGACCCCGAAGACGACATCGACGTACTGTCAGGCAACGACGGCGGATACGGCGACTACACCGACGAGATAGCGGTCGTCGCACCAGGCCAGACGTACGACATCACCGTGGAGTACACGGGTCCGCAGGAGGGATGGGAGGGTCAGGTGGCGGCGTGGATAGACAGCGAACACACTGAGGACTTCGACCAGACCGGTGACCTCGTCTTCGACCAGTACCAGGACGGCGACGGCGACGGCATCTACGAAGGAACGGTGGAGATACCCAGTGACATCGAAACAGGTGCAACGGTGATGCGTGTCATCGGCACCTTCGACGACAGCCCACCCGACCCCAACGACTTCATAGACGACCCCGGTGAAGCCGAGGACTACACCATCTACGTACCAAGTGTGGGCGCGCAGCCCGTGGATGAGGGTCAGATACCTCCGGTCCAGAACCCCGACCCATCCAGCAGCTTCTACCCCGTCATCAGCGAGTTCGAGCTACGGGAGATAGACAACGACGCACCAGGGAACGACGAGGTCACGGAGGACGACGGCTACCTGGACTTCACCAATCAGGTCGCTGAAGTGAGCCAGGGCGAAGAGGTCGGCTTCAGCGCGGTGATAGAGGCCGACAGCGCCAACGAACACGCGTTCGGAATCTGGGTCGACCACGATCAGGACGGCAGCCTCGATCCGAACGACGACCTAGTGTTCACGGAAGCCGACATCAGCCCCGACGGAGACCCAGCCGGCGAGACAGTCACGGGGTCGTTCAACGTGCCCAGCGACCTAGAAGGCGCAACTGTGATGAGGCCCATAGTGGAGTACAACTCCGACGACATAACCGGGCTCGACCCCGAAACCTGGGATGGAGACGGCCAGATACACGACTACACGATAAACGACCCGGACAACGCGACGATATCCGTCGACAGCGACACCGCCACCATCGACGGCGGAGACGACCACGACTTCACGCTGGAGTACGAGCCTGCCGACACCGATCCACCAGAGGTCAACATCAGGGTACGCGCGATAAACCTCGTCCGCGACGCCCTCGACGACACAGCGTTCAGGAACAACGTACAGATCGACGAACCCGCCGACTTCCGGATAGTCGACCTCACGGTGAACGACCCCGTGCTAGAGGTAGCGGGGACGCTGGAGTACGATGTCACCATAGAGAACCAGGGTGGTGTGCAGGACAGTCAGGACGTAACCCTCGAGATAGATGGCGAACAGGTGGACGAGCGACCGATAACGCTGGACCCCGGTGACGACACCAGCGTCACGCTGGAGTACCAGACCAAAGTCGACGACGCATCCAGCGTGAGCTACGAGGTCGCGACCGAGGACGACGTCGATACAGGCACTAGCTCGGTGGACGGCTACTGGGAGTTCACGAGAGAGGACTTCGGAACCGACTCCACAGAGAGCTACGACAAGCTCGTCACCGACTTCGAATGGGACTACCCGGCTTGTGACGGAAGTAGAGACGTTTACGACCTCGACATATACTTCGGACCCGACGGCAATATAGACCCCGACGGCTCTATGGACGGTTTCTCGATCCGCGACATCGACGGACTCGACGACAGCAGGAACGTTCCCGGAGACGCTTGCGGACTCCGCGCCAACACCGAGGACAACACAGGTATCTTCTCGGACCCCGCCAACATCCTCTCGACGGACCAGCAACGGAACATCCAGTACTACCCACAGCGCGGAGACAACATCGTAACTGGTACCTATGTCAACGCACGTGACGGCAGACCCAGGGTTAACTTCCTGCAGGAGGACGGCGACAACTACTACATGATGCGGTTCCATGACACCAGGGACGGAGTTCTTCAGCTGTGGTCACAGATCGACGGAACCTGGACACAGCTCGGTGAAACTACCGTAAACTACGACAGTGGAGAGTTCTATCACTGGGAGGCCCGTACATATAGTACAGGAATCTGCATCTACTGGGACCACAGTTCCCAGTTCTGTGACTGGTCTGACGAAGCCGAGGAACTCGACGGCCGAGGCATCGCGTTCTACATGGCGGACGGTGACGACGGCACCTTCACATCTTCCAGAGCCCACATGTGGGATGAGGTGAGGGTTGAGAACACGGGCTGCAACATGGACCGCGCCAGCTACGTCGACTCCGGCCCCGGAGACACGGACGGACGACTGGTGTTCGAGGCGACGAGCGGTGAGTCGCCGCCAGGGCACGAATGCGCGCTCGGGAGCGACGGTACGGATGGAGCGTACGTGACCTCGAACCCACCTGGTCTCGACGGAGGGCACTCCGGCGGCACACCCGGTGGGTTGAACGAGCCGGACCGCGGTGACCGCATCAGGTTCTGGGCCCACAACTTCAACGAGTGGAGCGACGGATGGGATCAGTTCATGTTCGGGGTTCAGGACAACTACTACTGGAGCGACCCCTCGGACTACTACGCTGTCGGGATCAGCTACACAGACGACGAGGTAGCGTTCATCAAAGACGGTGACGGCGCTGACCCCGTTCACGTCGAGGACATGACTATCTCGGAAGAAGGCTGGTACGAGGTCGTAGTCGACTGGGGGATGGGTGACAGCAACGGCGGCGAGATCTACGTCGCAGTGCTCGACGAAGACGGCGACATCGTCGGGGACTTCGAGGTGTTCGACGGCGACTACGATGACGGAGCCATCGGATACATGAACGGAAACAGCGGGCTAAGCGACCCACACTGGGGTCTCATCAGGTCCGGTGGACCCGAGTAGATGCACTACATCACTGTGGCGAACGTCATGCTTTTAGCCGAGCGAGACTGAGGGTCATTAGATGGCGTGTCCATGGTCTGGCGAAAGAAGCGTTCGAGCATCCCGGAGAGATGACTCCGTAGATCGCCGTACCTTCCTCCGTTCCGCTGTAGCCATAGGCGGTGCGAGCGCGCTCACCGCCTGCCTGGACCGCGAGCAACCACCGGAGCCAGGTGGAGAGGACGTGGTGGACGTCGAGGGTCAGCACGAGTGGAACGACCACTTGATCCAGGACGACGAAGGTGCGTTCGTGGCTCCGGAACACCACGTCGTCGTGCAGGCGGACTACAGGGGTGGAGGCGAACCCTCCGAAGGAGACAGGGAGCTGCTGGAGGACGCGCTACGGTCTCTGGAGAATGCGTTCGACTGGAGCAACGAGGGACTGCTGTTCGTCGTCGGCTACTCACCCTCTTACTTCGACCGCTTCACCGATACCCTATCTGACGCGGTCCATCTGCCTGAACCCCGTGCGCTCGCGGAGTTCGAGGACCCCGAGCTCGACAGCTACGACGTAGCGATGCATCTCGCGAGCGACCGCGCGGGCGCGGTGCTGGAGGCGGAGGAGGCGTTGTTCGGCGGCAGAGAGACGGCGAACGGCGTCGACGTCTCCGACGTCTCCAGGGTGCTGTCGAAGCAGGAACGCAGGACGGGGTTCGTAGGAGAGGGATTGCCGGCGGACAACCAGGACGTCGAAGGCATCCCCGACAGCGAACCCGTGCACGAGGACGCACCGCTATACATGGGGTTCCACACCAACCACGACACCAACCAGGCGACGGAGGAAGCTGTCACGATACAGGAGGGGAGGTTCGCAGGCGGGACGACCATGCAGGTGTCGAAGATACGGCTGGAGCTCGACGACTGGTACGGCAGCCTCGACGAACGTGAACGAGTGCAGAGGATGTTCACCGCGGACACCAGACCCGAAGACGTCGGGGAGGTAGGTGAGGGGGGTCAGACGACCGAGGACCCGCGGAACCTGCCGCCGGATCTCCACGGCCACGCGGAGGAGTACGGCGTGGTGGGGCACGGCGGCAAGGCCGCGCGCGGTCGGAAGGGCGAGGAACGACGTCCGACTATCATACGCCGGGACTTCAACACGACGGACGAAGGCCACGCTGGAGTGCACTTCGTGTCGGTGCAGAGGGAGATATCGGACTTCGTCAAGGTGAGGCAGGGTATCAACGGCGGTGATCTCGCGGAGATAGACGGTATCGGCGAGCGGGAGAACAACGGCATCCTCGCGTTCATGGACGTCCGTCGGCGAGGCAACTACCTTGTGCCGCCGCGACGCCACAGAGCGTTTCCACCGGTGTATCCAGAGTGAACCCGATGGCTGGAGTGGGCTCTGGTGGCTGGGATGTCAGCCGTCGAACGGTGCTCCGATGTCTGGGTTCCGCGGCGACGGCCGCGTCCACCGTGGTGACGGGCTGCCTCGACCACGGAGAACCCGGGTCGGTGGAGGTGGACGGCTGGCCGCAGTACGGCTTCGACGCCGACAACACCGCTCATAGAAACGATGTCTCCGCGCCCGTAGATGACGCGAACGTGGAGTGGAGGTTCGAAACCGGTGGCCGCGTACTATCCTCGCCCTCCGTCGTAGACGACGTCGTCTACGTCGGCAGCTGGGACGGCCACCTGTACGCAGTCGACGCGATCTCCGGCGACCTCGAATGGAGGTATCGGGTGCACGGCGAGGAAGACGTCGAGGGAGACTGGCGGAGCGGTATGGCGCGGAGGGTGGGTTCGTCGCCCGCCTTCGTCGACGACACCGTGCTGTTCACGGCGTGGAACGGCTACCTCTACGCGCTGGACGCGGCGGATGGAGGGATGGTGTGGAGCCACCGTCTCGACTCCCTCCTGCGTTCTTCACCGAAGGTCTACGGTGGCACGGTCTACGTCGGCGACTGGCGGGGAGATGTCCACGCGTTCGACGTGGGTGGTGGTGGTGGTGGTGGTGGACGGCTCTGGAGCTACGACTCCGGCGCCGACCACGTCTACTCCACCCCCTGCGTCGCCGAAGCCGGTGACCGTGCCGTCGTCTGCTTCGGAGTGACCTACAGCGACGACGGTGAACGAGGTATGGAGGCGGAGGGCGGGGGTTTCCACGCGGTCGACGCCGAATCAGGTGACGAGCTCTGGAGGTTCGACGGTCTCGGCACGGTCACGTCCTCGCCCGCCGTGACGGATGGAGATGTCGTGTTCGGCGACTGGCGGGGACGTGTTCACGTAGTCGACGTGAAGTCCGGCGAAGAGAGGTGGACCGTGGAGTTCGACGACGCTGTAACCTCCTCGTCGTCGGTCGCGGACGGAAGAGGGTTCGTGGGTGACGACTCGGGGGTCTTCCGATGTATAGAGTTGGCCGACGGCTCTGTGGAGTGGGAGACACATCTCAACGGCGAACTGTACACGTCGAGACCGTCTTCGACGACGGACGCGGTCTACGTCGGCTGCATGGACGGCGTACTGCACGCGCTGGACGTCCACGACGGCTCCATCCTCTGGACTCTGGAGACCGGTGATGCGGTGAGGTCGCGGCCCGCGATTGTTGATGGACAGCTGTGCTACGGGTCGGGGGATGGAGCGGTCTACATGCTGGAGGAGGGTTAGCGAGCAGTTGCTCCGGAAAAAGGGTTCGAGTGTCTACTTCCGGATGACCCTGTCTCCTTGAGAACCTTTAAATCTATCCAAGACTTAAAACCGTCTGATGGACAGTCGCTCTCTCGCGAGGCTCTCCTACATCTCGATAGCACTGGTCTTCCTCGTAACCGCTTTCGGTGTAGCGCTTTCCGGCACCGCCGCCGCCGATATAGCGGAATGCACGGTGCTCGACGAACCCAGGCAGACGTACGAGCTAGTCGACGACATAGAGGCTTCGGAGACCTGTATCGAGATAACCGCTGACAGAGTCACTCTCGAAGGAAACGGACACAGTATAACGGGTGATGGAAGCGACACCGAACCAGGTAGTGCCGGGGTACTCGTCGAAGATGCAACGGATGTAACGGTGGCTAACGTCTCGTTCGAGGGCTGGAGGAACGGCGCCGCAGGCGTGAGATATTTGAACGCCGATGGCGGCCGCATCACCGGAGTCGACGCCCTTGAGAACAGCTACAGCGTCTTCATCGAAAGCTCCGAAGACGTCGAACTTCTGGAGTCAGATGTAGACGGAGGCATAGCCGCTGAGATAACTGGTGTACTGGTGGAGAGCTCTTCGATGGTGACGGTTGCGGACTCGGAATTCGAAGGCAACAGCAACGACGGGTTGGCCATATCTAACTCGAGCCAGGTTACGGTAGATGGAAGCGATTTCCGTAGAAACGGCGAAGGAGCCGTAGTCGAGAACTCGTCCACAGTAACTTTCCTAGAGAGCACGTTCGCCGACAACGACGACAGCGGAGTAGTGTTCCACGACTCCTCGGACAACGAGGTGACGGACAGCCACGCGTTCGGGAACGACGAAGGCTTCAGGCTCGTGGAGTCCACCGACAACCTACTGAGGGGGAACACCGCCGACAACAACTCCGTTCACGGGTTCTCCGTCGAGTTCCGGTCCGACGACAACGAGCTATCTAACAACCTCGCGGAACACAACGACATACACGGCTTCAGCCTCGCATCCTCCGACCGCAACATGCTGGAGGAGAACACCGCGCTCGACAACGGAGTGATGGGTTTCTCCCTCGACAGCTCCAGCGACAACGAAGTCGTTGACAACACCGCTGACAGGAACATCGGTGGGTTCGGACTCCTGCTGTCGGCCGACAACAACACCCTCGAACGCAACACAGCCACCAACAACAGCTTCGCCGGTGAAGCCGAAGACGAGGACTCCGTAGGCATCAGCGTCGAGAGCTCCGACAACAACACCCTCCGGGGCAACGCCGTCGACCTCAACGACGAAGACGGCATCTTGTTGCGGAACTCCGACGGCAACCACCTGGAGAACAACACCGCTGACGACAACGGAGTCGACGACGACACCGGAGACGGCATCACCCTCGAGACATCCAACGACAACGTCCTCGTCGGCAACAGCGGGAGCGGCAACCCCCGTGCCGGTGTCGCATTGGTCGACGAATCAGACGGTAACCTGGTGTCTGGCTCCACGGTGCAAGGCAACGCCGTCGGAGTCGTACTGCTCGGAGGTGTGACAGGCAACACCGTCGAAGACAACGAGGTCAGAGACAACGACGAACAAGGCGTGATACTCGTCAACGACGCCTCGGGCAACGAGGTCACCGGCAACCACGTCGAGAACAACACCGACGGCGTCGCACTGATCTTCTCCGCCGACAACAACATAGTCGAGGAGAACGTCCTGATGGAGAACGACGAAGGCTTAGTGGTGTTGGACGGAAGCAGCGGCAACCAGCTGGAGTTCGACAGGGTGCGCGACAGCTCCACTGCGGCGGCTAACGTAACAAACGCCTCTGGAAACAGCTTCACCGAGCTCGACGTCGGAAGCTCCACGCGCGACAACACCACGGTTTCGTTCACAGCCGACTACTACCGCGTCAGCCCCGTCTCCTCCGCCGCCGTCAACCCCGAGTCGGAGTCCGTCGGCAGATACCTCGAGCTCACGGGCACCGACGGAGCCAGCGAAGCCGACGTCACCTTCCACTACCTGGAGGAAGACGTCGACGGCCTCGACGAGGACACCCTCGCGGTCTGGCGGCACGAAGGCGGTGACGACTGGACGGAGCTAGAGTCCACCGTAGACACCATGGAGCAGACGGTGTCGGCGGAGGCGCTGGAGTCCACGGTGTACGGAGTCTTCGCCGACGAGCTAGAGCCCGCGGAGTTCACCGTCGAGGTCGTAGCCACGAACTCACCCGTCGTGGAGGGCGAAGCTCTAGACGTCGAGGTCAACGTCACCAACACCGGCGACATCGAGGACACGCAGGACGTCAGGCTCGAGGACTTCGAAGACGTGGAACGAGACTCGGTGGAGGTCGAGCTATCCGGCGGCGAGTCCACGGAGCTGACGTTGACGTGGAACACCGGAGGAGGTGACAGCGGAGAAGGAGACGTAAACGTCTACACCGACGACGACAGCGACAACCGCTCGGTCCAGGTGCTGGAGCAAGCCTACTTCGATGTCGAGATACTCGACGCTAACAGCCCGGTAACCGAGGGTGGGTCGCTCGATGTCGATGTGGAGGTCACGAACACCGGTGAAACCACGGAGGCGAAGAAGACCTGGTTAGAGGACTTCGACGGCGTGGAACAGGACAACGAGACAGTGGAGCTCGACGGCGGAGACTCCACCGAGCTCCGAGTGACGTGGGAGACAGAGACAGGCGACGCAGGTGAAGACGAGGTAACGGTGCTTACGGAGGACAGCTCCGACACCGCCGCCGTGGAGATACAGGAGCCCGACGCACCGTTCTTCGACGTGAAGGTAACCGCGACCAACACCCCCGTCACCGAAGGCGAAACCCTGGTCGTCGACGTCAACGTCACCAACCTCGGGGAAGAACAGGACACTCAGGAGGTGAACTTCACCGACTTCGACGGAGTAGAACGCGGCAGCCAGCAGGTCGATCTCGAGGGAGGCGAGTACGACGACACCTTGGAGTTCACGTGGGACACCGAGGAAGGTGACGCGGGAGTGGGTGATGTCACCGTCAGCAGCGAAGACGACGACTTCGCGCAGGAGGTGGCTGTACAGGCTGAAGGTGAGGTCAGGGTCTGTCAGGAGATAGACGAACCCGGGTCGTACGTTCTTCCGGATGACCTAGAGGCCGAGGAAACCTGTCTAGAGGTAACTGCTGACGATGTCGAAATCCATGCTCAGGGCCACACCGTCTCTAACCTCGACCCTGGTGATAGTGAAGTAGGTTTGAGGGCTTCTGGCGTTCAGAACCTCAGTTTGACTGGATTCGAGTTCAGGGGTTGGAATCCACCGATAGGAGAAGCTGTTGCGGTGGAGTTGATCGACACTACCGACGTTAACATCAACGACTCTGAGTTCCGGGATAACATGGATGGCGTGGTCATACTGGAATCGGAAAACGTGCTGGTATCCGACACCGTTTTCAGGGAGAGCAGCGACTACGCGGTAGCGATAGAGTCCTCTGAATCCGTGAACGTGGAAGACATCGACGTCGAATCGACCGGCGAAGCCGCAGTGTATCTCCACTCCACTGAAGTAGGCACCGTCTCAGAAAGCGAGTTCCGGGATGGCGGACACGGGGTGCATCTGGAGGATTCATCCAACATCTCTGTTATCGATAACGAGTTGTATAACGGTGAATGGGCGGTGCTCATAGAAGAAGCCTCTACCGCCAACGAAGTTCGACAGAACTACCTTGAGGATGTTGCCGTAGGAGTTCGGCTGATGGAGTCAAATGAGAACCAGGTGACCAACAACACGGTGACCGATACTCGTGACGATGGCGATATGTTCGAGGGTGTAGCAGTGTTCTTGGGACAGGCAGACGATAACCAGTTCGAGGGGAACTCGTACATCGATGTGGAGCACAGTGGAGTTATGTTGGTGGGGTCCTCCGGAAACACCTTCCTCTCCGACGAAGCCAACGTCTATCCTTCCTGGTCTGTGGAGATAGATACGGAGGACTTTGCAGGTTCAGTGGACAATACCTTCGAAGCGTTCGGTGTCGGTGAATCCACAGCCGAAGACACCCGCCTATCGTGGGGGGGTGAGCTCGTCCGTATAGGTGCTGTAGGCACGCCACCCGACAACCCCGACGCTTCGTCGATAGGGAGGTACTTCGAAGCCGAGGAGGTGGATGACGGAGCGTTCCTCGACGTCGAGGTGTCTTACGATGAAGACGACCTCGGCTTCGTGGACGAGTCCTCGCTCGAGCTCTGGCGTTACAGCTCGACGGAGGAGGACTGGAGCGTCGTCGAAGGCTCCGGCGTCGACACCGCTGAGCAGGTGGTGTACGCCGACGATGTCGAGGAGTTCGGTGTGTTCGGTGTCTTCGGCGAGGAGGAGGAGCAGCCGTTCTTCGACGTCGAGGTTGAGGAGACCAACAGCCCCGTGGAGGAGGGAGAGCCCCTCGTAGTGGAGGGAGTTGTCGAGAACGAAGGCAACGTCGCGGACGAACAGGAGATAGTGCTCAGGGACTCTGACTGGATGGACTCCGATGTGGACTCTATGGAGCTAGAGCTCGATCCCTTGGAGTCCATGGAGTTCGAGCTCGAGTGGACTACGGAGGAAGGCGACGCCGGCGAGGGTGACGTCACCGTCTACAGCGAGAACTCCAGTGACTCCACCCTGGTAGAGGTTGTGGAGCCGCCGGAGTCGTTCTTCGACGTCGATATAACGGATACGAACAGCCCGGTCGTGCAGGGTGAACCGCTCGATGTCGACGTACAGGTGACCAACACCGGCGAGGCCGACACACAGACGCTCGAACTCGGGGACTTCGACGGCGCAGTCGTGGACACACACGAGCTCTCGGTGGATGAGAACGCCTCCGAGTCGGTGACTCTGACCTGGGGTACCGAGTTCGGTGACGCCGGAGAGGGCTCAGTCTCCGTCTCCAGCGACGACTCCAGCGACTCCACCACCGTGGTTGTCGAGGAGGAGGTTGAGGAGGTCACCTCCGTTGAGTCGTGTGGAGAGATAGCTTCGCCGGGAGAGTACCGTCTGGAGTCCGATCTCTCGTCCGACGAGACCTGTATCACGGTGACCGCCGGCGACGTACGTCTGGACGGTGACGGACACTCGATACAGGGAGTGGATCCGGCAGCGGGTGACAACGGGATCCTTGTCGACGGAGTCGACGGAGTCCGCGTAGAAGATGTCGCCGTGGAGGACTGGGATGCCGCCGGAGTAGAGGTCGACGACGCCGACGGTGGAGAGGTCGTGGACGTAACGGCCATGGAGAACCTGTTCGGCGTGGTAGTCGAGTCGTCGAACGAGGTAGCGGTGGAGGGTGGAGAGATGACCGCGAACGAGGAAGCCGGCGTCGTCTTCAGCGGCTCCTCTGACGGACGAGTAGCTGAGGTCATGGTGTCGGACAGCGGAGCCCGAGGCATCGCACTGGGCGGGGATTCAGACAGGAACGTGGTCTCGGGTAACGAGGTGGTGGGAGCCGGAGACGAAGCTATCTATCTGCAGGAGGCTTCTGAGAACGAGGTCTCGGACAACCAGGTATCCGACGGCGATTCAGGTATCGAGATACGTTCGTCCTCGAACTCGAACGAGATCCTCGGGAATGCAGTCTCCGGATTCGAGGCATCGGGGATCGTGGTCTACTCTTCGTCGGAGAACGACATCGCCGACAACGAGGTATCGGACTCCGAGTTCGGAGTAAGCGTGCTATCCGGCTCCCGCGAGAACACGTTCTCCGGTAACCTGATGGAGGAAGCGGAGGTAGGGGTTCTCGGCGTGGAGTCGATAGAGAACGAGTTCACCGGCAATACCGTCTCAGGTGGCTCCGTCGGCATGAGGTTCGAGGCGTCGTCGAACAACATGTTGACCTCCAATCTAGTGGAAGACAACGGAGTAGGCTTCAGGTTCGAACGGTTCAGCCTGGGTAACACTGTTGCGGAGTCCACTGTTCGAGGCAGCGGTAACTGGTCGGTGGTCGTGGAGGACGCAGAGGACAACACGTTCACCGACGTAGTTCTCGCGGGCGAGGACTCTTACTCCACCCGTCTGTCGTGGACGGGCGTCGATATACGTCTCGACGCCGTAGAGGAAGCTCCAGTCCATCTCACCCGGGAGTCCCTCGAGCGGTACGTCGAAGCCGAGCTCCTTTCAGCCGACGCCTACCTGGACGTCTCACTGATCTACGAAGACGGAGACGTCGAGGAACTGGACGAGGACACCGTGGGTCTCTGGCGCTACAGCTCCGGCATGGACGAATGGCTGGAGGTCGACGCCGACGTCGACACAGACTCCAACCAGGTGTCGTCGGGGGACGTCGAAGAAGGGGTGCATGGTCTGTTCGGAGAGCTAGAGGAGCCACCTGACCCCGTGTACAACCCCGACAGGAGCCTCAACTACTCGTCGATCCAGGAGGCGCTCGACGACGCAGAGGATGGAGACGAGATCGTGGTGCGCAGCGGTTTCTACACCGGGGGTGTGACGTTGAACGTATCTAACGTCACGCTTAGGTCGGCGGACGACGCCTCGGTCGCGCTGTCGTCCGCCGGTGCTGCAGTCTCGATTGAGGCCGCTGGCGTCGAGGTCCGGGATATCACCTTGCTCGGAAGCCCCGACGCCGCGGTATCTGACTTCGAGGACGTCGAGCTGAACTCCACGGGCCTGGAGAACGAGACGGTCTCCCTTGAGGATGTGTCAGACGTCATCGTCGACTCAAGCTACGTCGAAGAGCTACCGTCGGAGGTAGAGGTCGAGGAGGAGTTCGGCAGCTACGTCGAGGTAGACCCAGGTGAAAACGCTTCGGTGGCGTCGTTCGCGGTGACGCCGGCATCTGGAGTCGGAGACCCTGAAGGCGTGGCGCTGTGGAAGCACGATGGAGACGGATGGACGGAGCTCGTGGACAGCATGGTCGACGGAGATGAGGTCAGCGTAGAACTCTCGGGTGACGACTTCAGCACCTTCGCGCCGTTCAGGACGTCGGATCTCGACGAGCGAGATGACGAAGACGATGAAGATGCCGATGGAGACGAAGGCGACACTGATGATGGGGACGGAGGTGAAGATGCGGATGAAGACGAAGGCGACACTGATGATGGGGACGGAGGTGAAGATGCGGATGAAGACGAAGGCGACACCGACGACGGGGTCGACGAAGTTGAGGTCGACACAGGTGGATCCGTCGGCGGAGGCGCACCGGTGGGAGACGACTACCGCGCTAGGATACAGACGGAGCCTGATACACCTGAGCTAGAGGTCACGAGGGAGGCGACAGCTTACGTCGGGGAGACGGTTACCTTCCCGTACGAGGTTGCCGCGGAACGCGTCGGCGGAGAACGATATGTCGAGCTAAAGGTAGACGGCCGCACCGTCGACAGCCGCAGCCTGTACCTGGCTACGGACGAGTCTGTCGAGATCGAGTTCGAGCACACTTTCCTTGAAGTCGGCGAGTACGAGGTCCATGTAGACGGCGAAGCCTTAGCCGACGTCGTAGTCATCGAGGAAGAGCCTGAGGGGGAAGCCGAGGACGGAGTCAGCGACGGTGACGAAGCTGACGAAGACGAAGAAGCAACGGTAGACGAAGGGGAGGAGGCAGCTCCGGTCGACACGGACGACGTTCCCGGTGAAGGCCTGCCCGGATTCACGGCCGTTACAGCAGTTCTCGCTTTGATGGCGTTATCTCTGTACCTTCGACGTGTGAACTAGCCTGGGCCAGGTTTTGAGGTATCGCTGGCTTCGGAGCCATGGTTATCTACCTCGACTCCGTAACCCCTGGAGATATATCAACGTGGTTTCCTGTCTTCGTCGGGTGCAGCCGCAGCTTCTCCTCTATCGGACGTCGCGATGGCGGAGGTAGAGGAGCCTGGATCTGGAGAGGGGCGATGGCGTTGCCGGTCGAATGGAAACCATCTGGAGAAACAGGTGGAGGATCCGGAGCCGAGGATCGAGGCACCGGAGCAGCAGATAGAGAATCTCGAGGGACGTAGCCCCATCTGTGAGATAGTTTCGTCCAACCAATCCCGCGGTCTAGAGCACGAAGAGCTACAGAAGTACCAGAGGTTCTTGAGCCCGCTCTAACGCAACAGAGCCCGGATCACGTCGACGAGCACTCCCGGCGTCGCACCGCTCTGACCCTGATCTCCCTGTGACTCGTTGCCCGAAGCGCCCGGGTCCTCGGAAGGTCCCGCGTCAGCCGGTGAATCGTCGTCGTCGCCTGTCTCCGAACCAGGGCCGTCATCGGGGTCATCGGCAGTCTCCTCACCCCCTGCTTCTCGGTCGGGCCCGGCTCCGTCTTCTGCAGCACCGTCTCCTACGTCTCCGGCTGCCTCCTCCCCTCCACCGTCACTGGCTCCATCTTCGGCTTCTCGGTCCCCTGGGACATCGTCGTCTCTCCCGCGGTCGTCTTCGGGGCCCTCGGCAGGATCCTCGTCGTCGCGCCGTCTGTCTTCGGCGGGGGTGTCCCCATCCTGGCGTCTGTCTTCTGCTGGGTCGTCATCGGGTGGTCCTCTCTCCTCGTCTCCTCTGCCGCGGTCCTCTCCTGGGTCTTCGGGCTGTCGTTCGTCGTCTCTTCGACGGTCCTCCCCCGGGTCATCTGGCCGGTGTTCGTCGTCGCGTCTCCGGTCTTCGTCGGCGTCGTCGTCGCGGCTTCGTTCCTCTCTATCTTGTCTGTCATCCTCTCGTCCCTCCTCTTCCCTCCCATCTTCATCGGCGTCTTCTCCATCGTCTTCTCTTCCGTCTGCCCTACCATCTTCGTCTTCTGGCCGCTCGCCTGCACCGATGACGACGACGTCGCCCTGCATCGACCTGTCGGCGCCGGACCGGTATCTGTCGACGACGGCGGCGAGCTCGTCTGTTATGGTGAACGACATCCGTTCGGGGTAGTCTTCCCACCGGTGTACGCTGAGGCCGCCGTTTTCGTCGAGCCGGCCGCCGCCCGCCTGCGACAAGAGTACGTCTCCGTCTTCGTCGACGAGCTGGAACGGATGTTCGGGCCAGGCGTCGTTGACGACGATGTATCTCTGTCTCCTGCGGAGATGCAGGGGTGCGTTGTCGCTGCGTCGCGCCGTCAAGGTGTCGTCGCTTCCGACCAGGTGCCAGCTGCCGGCGTCCGACCGGTCGAAACGGAGGCGGATGCTGTCGACGCGCGCCATCGCGGAGGAGGAGATGACTAGTCCTGTGGCTGCCGAAGCGGTGGAATAGAGGAATATCCGTCTTCCGAGTGTCGTGGGTTTGTCGGACACGTTGACCGGTAATAAAAGATGGAGATATTTATAGGTTGGCTCCTGGTGGTTGTCCATCATCTGATAGTTTCCTTGTTCCGGGTCTCTGCAGGAGACTGGGTGGTTGTTCAACCGAACTTGTCTGAGTTCAATGGCCGTCACTGCACTGCTGGCTCTCGCGGCGTTTCTCTGTACGTTCGACGTGTGAACTAGCTCGGGCAGGTGGCTGGTCTTCCCTGCCTCCGGAGCCACGGTTATCTGCCTCCATATCTTAATACCGGGTGATGGATCGCCGTGGCTTCCTGTCGTCGTCGCTGGCTGCCGCCGCCTTCCCTCTGTCGGACGCAGCGACTGTGGAGGTGGAGGAGCCGGATTCCGCGGACGGCGGATGGCGGTGTTATGGCTTCGACGACGGGAACACCGGGTTCGCCGAAGGTGAAGGCGGACCTGTTGACGGCGTCGATGTCCGGTGGAGCTACGACACCGGTGGAGCTGTACTGTCGTCGCCGTCCGTCGTCTCCGGGTCGGTATACGTCGGAAGCTGGAGCGGGGGTATGCATCGGCTGGACGTGGAGTCCGGTGAAGTCGAATGGTGGTTTGAGACCGGTGGCCGGAGGGACGTTCATGGGTTGGAGAGCGGTGGAGGTTTCCCTGTCGACGGCGGCGTGGAGTCCGGTCCCTGTGTAGACGGGGAGTCGGTGTACTTCGGCGCGTACGACGGCTATCTCTACTCTCTGGATAGAGGGACGGGGGAGGAACAGTGGAGGTATGGGACGCCGTCTATACTGCGTTCCTCGCCTGTGGTGGTCGATGAAACGGTGTACATCGGTGACTGGACGGGGGATATACACGCGGTCGAAGCAGGTTCTGGTGAAGGCGTGTGGAGGTACTCGACGGGTTTCGACAGCGTGTACTCGACGCCGTGTTACGTGGAAGAGGTGCTTTACTTCGGGAGCGCGTGCTTCGGACGCGGCGACGGTGAAGCGGTCGCGTACGTCGTCGTCACCAAGCCAGGGCTGGAGGAGGTAGTTGACGATGAGGAAGAGGTGGATGAAGAAGACGCGGCCGAAGACACCGGTGAGGTAGATGAGGCAGCGGCCGACGACGGCGAGGAGGGGGCTACAGACGTAGACGGCGAACCCGCGTACGCCTGGGGGGGGAGGGGATGCCCGGGTTCGTGACTGCGCTGCTGGCGTTGACGGTGCTGGGGCTGTACGTCAGACGCGTGGGATAGAGGGCAGGTAGCCGGTTTCCCTGAAACTCGGACTAGCAGTTGAGTGGAGTACCCGGCCGGGATACATCAAGCTGCAGATGGATAGGTCTATCCGGCGAATCGGAGTTCGTTCGTGTTCGGGTGACCTGTAGCAAAATGCCGGGCGTTTGACTGTCTCGCTCCAGTTGTTCGATGCGGCTCGTACACCCGGGCTACCCTGCTGCATGTTTACCCGTAAAATTACGTTGCTTGGACTGGAAAGGTGCAACAGTAGAATGAGGGCGTCGTACTTCGTCGAACCGTACTTCTCCCGTACGTCTCTATCAAGGTCGAACCAAATCCCGATGACGGCTTCGATGTGTATCCGGTTCTACTCCGGGTGCTGGTCCACGGTGAGGTTAAGATGAGAGGGCTCGACTTATCCAGAGTAGACGAGTGGATACCCGTTCTGAATGCCAGAGGCGGTCTGAAGGATACGATACGGAACCACCTCCGTTATTCGGTCACTATCGACGTCCGTTCTCTGGCGGTCTTCCGAGTTCTTCTGGGGCTCATCATAGCCGTCGAGGTTGTTCTGAGGCTTCGGAACTTCTCGTATTTCTACACAGAAAGCGGTGCGGTTCCGAGATCCTTGGCCTTGTCAGTCGCACCTCAGACGAGGCTCTCGCCCGAGGGAGTCTTTTCGGTCTATCATCTTACGACGAGCAGCACGTTGATTCTAACGTTGATGGCGGTTCAGGTTCTTGTGGCGTTGTTCCTGACGGTGGGTTACCGAACCCGTACAGCTACCGTGTTGTCCTTCTTGTTCATGGTTTCACTCGACGCGCACAATCCACTGGTGTTAAGCTATGCCGACATGCTCTTGCGTCTTCTGTTGTTCTGGGCTATTTTCCTGCCTCTAGCTGACCGATGGGCCGTCGACGCGGTGCATGGTGGTGGTAACAGAAGACAGTTCACGGGTATCGCGTCGGCGTTGGTCTTGTTGCAGATGGTGGCTATGTATCTGGTGAACGGCGTACATAAGACCAACTCCTATCTCTGGAGGACGGGAGAGGCTACCCCTATCGTGTTCGGCCTTGACGAGCTGACGTTCCTGCTGGGCGACACGCTGAGGGAGTTCCCGTCCCTGCTCTACTACGGTGGAATGGCTTGGTACTACATGCTCCTGCTTTCTTGGCTGCTCCTGCTGCTTAGAGGGAGGGCTCGAACCCTCTTCACATGGGCGTTCATCTTCGCACATCTCTCGTTCGCGGTCACCGTTCGTATAGGGCTGTTCCCCTACGTCTCGATAGCGGGGCTGGTGCTGTTCCTGCAGAGGGACTTCTGGAACGACCCTGACCGGGTTCTCTCAGCTGCCGGAGGTTTCGTTCCCAGTCTATCCCGGGGTTTACACAGGTTAGAAACAGGTGGTGTACGGTTCGCCGAGGCTCTACCGCAGGTAAGGACGGTGAGCGAGCCCATCACACGCCACCGGGAGACCGTCTACAACGTCTCCACGTTCCTGGTCGTGATCTTGTTGCTGACCGTAGTGTTCGTGGTGGTCCTCGCTCAGGTTCTGATAACACCGGCCGGGTACCTCGCGGACGCTGAGGTGGAGCGTGAACAGCTCGTGAAGGACACCGTCTCCAACAACCCTGTGACGTCTCCGATACTGAACGCGTCTCGGGTCTTCGGCGTCGATCAACCGGACTGGAGGATCTTCACTCCACCCGACACCCAGGACAAGTACTACGTGTTCCCGGCGGAGACGCAGGCAGGTGAGGAGGTAGATATCTACAACGACAGGGAGATGACGTTCGATAGACCCTACAGCGAGCTTCAGAAGCAACACGACACCTACAGGGAGCGTTTCTACATGAACATCCTGTCACAGGCCTCCCGAGAGCTGATAGAAGTCGAGGCTCTGGAAAGGTACTCGGAGTACCTTTGCTCTGAATGGCGTGAGGAACACGGTGTCGAGGTGGTCAGGTTCAACATGTACAGGGTTGAGGAGACGGTCACGTTGGACACGATAGACTCGCCTGAAGACCGAAGCAGGAGCGTGACCCTGATGTACGCGTACGGCTGCGGCGGCCATGCCCCGGAGATAGTGAGACAGCCGCCTGCCGACGAGTTCGACGGCGGTGTCTACGTTGCGCCGAACGACGTCGTCGGAACAGCCGACTGAAACACGCTTTCACGTTTTCCTGAACCTATCGAGCAAAAGAGATATCTGCGGGTGAAACTGTATATCCGCTGTGAAACCACGTTTGATTCTCGCTGTAACGGTCTTTCTCTATCTGTCGTTAGCGGGGGCCGCCCTTGCTGAAGATGGTTCAGTCAAGACGTATGACGATGAGGTGTCAGTGGAGGTAGACGTTCCACATGAGGTCGTCGTCGACTACGACAACGAGTTCTATGTCTCGGTGGAATCTGACCACGGTGTGAGCGAGCACGAAGTCTCTCTACCCGACGTCGACGTGTCGCGCTGGTATGTCGAGAACGAATCTAGCTCGCGTTCGTCCGTCTTCTACCGTCCCCGAGAGTTGGGTGGCAAGGACCTGAAGTTCGAGGTGGAGGTAGTTTTCGAAGACGGTGAAACCGTGACCCATGAGGAAGAGGTGTTCTTGGACCACCGGAACGTGGTCGGCCCGAGGGTCTGGGACGGCGTCGCTATGCCTATCCCCGACGACCTAGAGGAGGATGTCCACGAGGTGGCGTCCCGTGAGTACGGTCTGAACGACTCCGTGAACTTGTTCTGGGGCCCCACCACTGCGGACGGCACGATGTACATCCTCGCGACCCACAGGGAGGTCGAGTACGGTGGGTTCAGCATGATCGGCTCTCTCGCCACCTACGCCGAAGACAGACATTTCGAGATAGCTGAGGACGTATACCTCTGCTTCTATCACGCTAACTATCTGACGTTCTTCGACAGGGAGGATGTTGTCCTTCCATCTGACGAGGAGATAGAGCACGGTGACGCCGTGGCGATAGATGCATCCTTCGACCGAGTCGACGAGATGGCCTACAGGTACAATGGGGAAGCGGTGGAGGAGGACGTGGTCTTCGTAGACCATTCAGGCGTTCTCGGTGACGGTGTCGAAGGCGACTACGTCCGAGGTTCCGTTTTGGACGTGCCTTTCACGAGGATGTACTACCTCCAGCATATGGGTCTGGAGGCGGATATCTACGTCTACCCGACCGAGGTTCTCGCGGCTGACGAGGTGCCGAAGGTCGTGGACGGCGACCGTGTTGTGTCGGGGGAGGAGGATGTCGACGTGCTGCGGAACTGGGTGGAGTCCGAGAGAACACGGGTTCCGACCGTGGATGACCCGAGGAGGGGTACGGTTGAGGTGGACGACGGTGCCGGAGCCGGTGACAGGGTGGACTCCGAAGAACCTGGTGTCGACGAAGTCGATGAACACGAGGAGGATGACGTCGACTACGATGACGGTGAAGTCGATGATGTCGAAGCCGACGACGAGCCACTACCTCTGGGGTACGCAGCACTGGCTGCCGCGCTGGCGTCTCTGTTGCTGGCTCGGGCTCTCGGTTGTTCCTCCGGATCACAGGACTGAATCACGTGACAGTGGGGTGGGCGGAGCGGTCATCGTTGCATCGCCGACCGTAGCTCTACCTCCCATCCCTCGCTCTCGGTTTCTACCACGAGGTAGTGAGGTTGTAACAGGGTGTACGAGGTGTCTATCTCCACGGGTCCTGTCTGTCTTTCGACGACGTCGAAGGTCTCTCCTTCGTCGTCTACGGTGTAGACGTAGAGGTGTTCTTCGTCCGGGACGTCTATCTTGAGGTCGTAGATGTATCCCTCGCTTTCGAAGGGTCCGAAGACCGCTGAGTAGTCTTCGTCTTCTTCTATGGAGGGGTGCTGGTCCGGCGACTCGAACGATGCCTTGGCTGCGTTGAACCTCCAGTCGGCTGACGCGGTTATCTCGGCGCTGTAGTTCCCTCTCTCCAGCCACACTGCGGATTCCCCGCTCCACCGTCCCTGGGTCTCTATCACGGTGGTGGAGTCTCCCGTGTGCTGTTCGTGTACGACGAACTCGAAGCTGTCGTCGGCGTCGTGCTCGAGTTGGAAGAGGTACAGCCCTGCCGGCAGCTCCCTGGATTCATCCGTCTCGAAAGACCCTGAACCCTCTTGCCCCCCCAGTTCGACTCCTCCTTCCTCTTCACCGTTCGTCTCATGGGTGTCTGTGTGTGGCTGGGGCTCGGGTTCGTCGGAACCTACCGGTTCGTTTGCGTCGTTCTGATTCGTCATCTCGCCGTCTTGGTTCTGCGCTCCATCGGGTGGTATGACTCCGGCTGCGTAAACCGCAGTGGCGAGCAGTAGAACCCCTGCGAGCAGGTAGAGAGATGCTATAACTGCTTTCTTCCGGGTGTCTTCTCCGTCTAAGCCCGGAAGGAGGTCGGCGTCCATCTTCTCCTTCGTTGTACTTCCGACGCCTACTAAAACCCTTCGTGGAGGGAGGTCGTAGCTGAAGTTCTCGACACATCTAACGGAGAAACCACTGTGGTATCTCTCTAACCGGTTCCCCAAAACGCGGCACGGGGTAAAGCTTATACGTTCATGAGGTATATAGTACGTTCAGATGGGATACTCCAGGAGACGTTTGCTTGTTATTGGGGTGGCTTTTCTCTTCGTCGGCGCAGGCGCGGCTATGCTGGCTCCTCATTCCTCGTATCTGGATTCACCTGCTTCCTACTTCACCGCTGACGCTACGAACCACAACTGTCAGCCGGGGGACGAACCCTGCAAGTTCCCGACCGAAGCCGGCGTCGGCGGGATAATACTCGGCACCACGGACCTCGCTGGTGAGGACCTCGCAACCTGGTTGAGCTATGACGGAGACGGCACAAGCGGTATCTGTCACGACGCGGGAACCTGCATCGAGTCGGAGCTCGCGCCAGGCAGGGTCGACAGCACCGAGACCACCATAGGCATCGGCCTGAACCAGATTGTGACGGCTGATTTCTTCGCTTATAAGGGATGGTGGGACACCCATCACGCGACAGGTGAGGACTTCCACACTTACTTCTGGATGGGGGCGGAGACAGCTGCCCTCAGGGGTACGGACAACCCGAGCGAGTGTGGCGTCGTTGACGGTGATATGTCGTACGCGTACGGTCAGACGAAGTGCGACCTAACCGTGGAGGCGGGTGAGGTCGCGGTGAAGGAGTTCGAGGCTTCAGGTAGCACGACTCTGAGCATAAGTATAGATCTCGAGGAGGATGACTACTGGCTCAGCTACCCCGAGTACGACCAGTGCAGCGTCGACATCTGGGACACGTCGGCGACGTGCCTCGGGATGCTGGAGTCCGGCAGCGATGGACAGGATAAGCTCGACGACGTCGAGGTCAGCATGGACGGGCTGTTCCTGCGCGTGCACAGAGGCTTCGCCCTTCCCGATGACGGAACCAGTCCACCGACGACTAAGGAGCTGGAGCTCAACGACGTCTACCTCGAGATAAGACACGGTAAAGGCAGCGACACCGCAGTAGTGCCTACAAACCTTAACTTCCCCGAGGTCGGCCAACCCATATCCACTGGTACAGGTCAGGACCGAGTCGGCAGGTTAGGGTTGGACTTCGCCTGTGAAGGCAATCCGATGGGGACGGGGTACGAGGACTGCTTCGTCGCCGCCCATCGCCAGGACGTGACCGGAGCGTCGTACGAGGACATACATAGATGACAGGGGAGAAGACTATAGCTTCGGACGACGATGGAGAGGATGCCCCGAGGAGATCTATACGCAGGTTCGGGCTGTCCATAACCGTCTCCATCTCGGTGGCCTTGCTTCTGCTGTACCTCTTCATCAGCGCTGGAATGGTCTGGGGGATGATGCCGGCGGTAGGTCTCGGCGGGATATACGCTGAAGGCGACGCTTTCACCGGTAACGTCGGTCAGATGTACCCCGTGTATCAGACCGGTGGAACCGGTGACCCCGCAGACCCATTAACCGACACGCCCGGAACCCAGTGTGACACCCGTCCGATGATTGCGTTCTCCCTGGAGGACGCTCAGGTCGAGGGAGCTATGTTCAGGAAGGATCTGGAGCTACCGTTCATGACGAACAGGTTCATGAGTCTCGTCGTGACCCAGCCGGAAGGGGCTGGAGACCCCGCTTTCTTCAGCGCTGAGCAGGTAGATCTGTTCATCACACAGATGCGAGCGGGACAGCTGGTCTTCAGGAACATAGAGATGCGTGAAGGCGGCCCCGACGGCACGAGCACCGACAAATGGGGTCCCGAGTCCGGCGAGCTCTACATCGAAGGAGGTGACACCGGTGGAACTCAGCTACCTCCTGACACGCAGTTCCCTGGCACTATGGACGGACTTATCGCTGACGACATCGAGATGTGGCTTCATGGGATGCAGGGTCAGGAGATAAGCTTCGACCCCGGCGATCAGGCCATTGCCGTCGACTTCGCGCTGGAGTTCCCCACCGATGGCGAGCTAGATGAGTGGTACGACGGGCGACTCGGCTTCGACATGCCCGAGTACCCGGACCACGAGAACCCGCTCCACCCAGCCCAGTCGACGCAGCGTGACGAGTACTTCCAGTGCAGTCCCACGGACACCTGAGGGAAGCAGTAGATACGTCAGCTTTCTCCCGAGGTCACCGTGGTCCAGCTGTTGACGTGGCTGTCGTCCACGGTGCTGTAGCTTCCCGGCCCCAGGACACGTAGCCGGATCTGTTTCGTCTCAGATAGTTCGGGGAACGGTATGAAGTGGTCTCTCCCGGGCTTGAAGCCGTCTTCCCCGTAGACGTCCAGGACGACGCAGAGGTAGCTGAAGCCGCTGTGGTTTCGTACGCCGTCCAGGTAACGCGGCACGAAGGAGATCACGGTCGGAGGGCTTCTGCTGGAGTACCTAGAAACCTGTACCTCTACCCTCTTTCCGTTCAGGGAGACTACGTAGCATACATCGTCGGAGTCGGAGGGATAATACGCCCTCACCACCCGGGCTTCCTCGTCGGTCTGCTCACGAAGTAGTTCCAGCCAGCTAGATACAGGCCTTTGAGGGTCCTTCTCGTCTTCCAATGTAGAGCCGTCTACGTCGCCCCCGGTTATTAACCTTCGACGTCGGTCTACGGCGGTTATATCGACGGCCGTCTACGTCGGCCGAGGAAGACAGCCTCCGCCACCCCAAACATTTAATGCTTTCAAGTGGGATGTTTCATCAGCTATCTAATGTCGCGTAGACTGAAAAGACGGTCCTTCCTGGCGGCTTCCACGGGGGTAGCTCTGACTCTCACGGGATGCCTGCATGGCGAAGGAGGGGATACAGAGGAGGAACAAGGGTTGGGGGAACAGGGTCGAGAGGACTCCGACGCCCTCGTCAACCGGTCGAGAGACGACGACTACCAGGTAGTGTCCTCCGAAGAGGTAACCGAGGAAGACGAGGTCCTTCTGCGAGAGAACGACACCGAGGAAAGCTTCTTAGACGAAGGAGCGGCTCTACCATCGGACGCAGACCTAGAGGATCAGGAGTACTGGCCTGCTAACATCCAGAACCACTCGGGAATCAGACCGTCGAAGTACGGTGGAGAGGAGAAAGAGGAGATCAAACGCGAGAGCCGATGGAAGATAGACGTCGACGGAGGTGTACTCAGCACCCCACGGGTAGCCGACGGATGGCTGTACTTCGGTTCGTTGGACAACCATGTGTACGCCTACGAGGACACCTCGCTGGAGATCGAGGATGTGGAACCCCTCGACCGACACCGGAGCTTCGGACAGTACTCGGAGCTCAGCGCGAGAGCCGACGTCTCAGGTCCGTCCCAACCAGAGGAAGCCTGGAGCTTCGAAACCGAAGACAAGGTCGGTAGCACCCCAGCGGTCGACGGCGACTCCATCTACATAGGCTCCTACGACGGCAGAACGTACAAGCTCGACAGGTTCACCGGAGAGCTCCAGTGGAGCTACGACGCCGGAGCACCAGTGAACTCCTCACCTGCGTTAGACGAAACCACCGTGTACTTCGGCAGCGACGACGGCTCCCTCAACGCCGTCCACCGCGACGACGGCACGGAGAAATGGACGTTCGAGACGGGGAACCAGGTGTGGTCGAGCCCGAACGTATACGACGGACGCGTGTACGTCGGCTCCTACGACACCAACTTCTACGCCGTCGACGCGGACACGGGTGAAGAGATATGGAGATACGAAGCAGACAACCAGTTCTGCGCCAGCTCACCCGCCACCGTAGACGGCGTAGTATACGCCGGCTCGCTCGACGGCAACCTGTATGCCTTCGACGCCGAAGACGGCTCCGTTGTATGGAGCTACTTCGCCGGGGACTCCATAGTCTCCTCCCCCGTCGTTGCGACGGAGTCGGTCTACATAGGTTCGTTGAACGGCGACCTCCACGCAGTCGATATACACTCCGGTGAAGCGAGATGGCGGTACGAGACCGAGGACACCATGTACAGTACCCCCGAGGTCTACGACGGCAACGTATACGCGGCGTCCTCAACTACGGTATACGAGCTCGGGGTCAACTCAGGAGAGCTGACGGGAACGCACAAGGTCTCCGGAGAGATAATGAGCAGCCCCGTGAAGGCGGACGGCAGATTATACGTCGGCACCACGGACGGATACGTCTACAGCTTCTGACGAACCTCCGAAGACCGTATAAAGACCGCCTGAGTAGAGACCCGGAAGACAGGTAAAATGGAAGACACACGGCGGCAGATGTTAACCGTGTTATCGCTTTCGGCATTAGTGTTAGCTGTGGCGGGCGCTGCCTACATCGCGCTCGATGAACCCGGGGTTGAGGAGGAGAACGAAGACGCCGCCGAAACTCCTGAGACGGAGCAACCGGACGACGACCCGAGAGAGCCGATGGAGGAGGAACCACAGCCACCGATCCCCGGAGAAACGGGGCCTGAACAGGAAGACCAAAAGGGACATCACGAGCCCGAGCACGCGGGAGGGTACCTCGACCCAGAGAGCGGAGGTGCAGACGAAGACGACGAAGCCGTGGCGAGGACGGGTGAGCCGACGCAGACGGCTGACAGTCCCTGGTTCCAGGAGACTTCAGAGACGGAGGGCTTCAGCTACCAGGGAGATGTCTGGAGTCACGAGGGCTCAGCTAACGGAGTGTACGTCTCCGACCACGACGGAGATGGACGCCCGGACGTTCTCGCCGTCAACGGCAGCCGTCCGGAGCTGTTCGAGAACACCGGCGACGGCTTCGAAAGAAGTGAAGCATTACCTACTCTCTCCAGCAAGGCGCGGAACGCCACAGCTGCACTGTTCTTCGACCACGACAACAGCGGATACGACGACCTCTACCTGCTCTCCGACGACGGCTCGGTCTTCCTCGAGAACACGGGAGGCAGCTATCGAGAGAAGGACGTAGGTCTACAGCAGAGGTACGGCTCCGTCAGAGGGGCAGCAGCCGCGGACTACACCGGTAACGGCTGCCTCGACGTCTTCGTCGTGCAGGCAAACGACTGGATGGAGACCAGGCCCGCGGGTTTCAACGACAGAGACGTCGCGATGGAGGAGGACAACGGCAACCCCAACCGACTGTTCGCAGGGGACTGCGAGGAGTTCACCGACACTACCGAGGAAGCCGGTATCCGTGGAGAATCCTGGAGCCTCGCGACGTCTTTCGTCGACTTCACGAACGACGGATACCCCGACATCCACGTGGCGAACGACTTCAACAACGACATCCTCTACTTGAACAACGGCGACGGGTCGTTCGAACGCCGTGTCATGCTGGAGTACACCAACCGTAACGGTATGAGCAGCGAGGTCGCGGACGTCACCGGTAACGGATACCTAGACATCTTCGTCACAAACATCTACGGAGACGCATTCGTTCCCCCGCACCGGTTCGGAGGCCGGACCGAGGGAAACAACCTCCTCGTGAACAGGGGTGACGGCGAGTTCAGAGACGCCGCCGACGAGTACGGCGTCGAAGCAGGCGGATGGGGTTGGGCGGCGCTGCTGGAGGACTTCGACAACTCCGGGCATCTCGACCTGTATCACTCGGTGCTCGTGAGGGAGGACGGTGAGGGACCTGTCTTCTTCCGGAACGAACCACAGGAAGAGGGGTTCTTGCGCCTGGAGCACAGCTCCGTAGGTCTCGAGAGGGAGTCCAGTCTCGGAGTAGCCAGCCTGGACTACGACGTGGATGGGTCCGTGGACATCGCGGCCTCCAGCGTCGGCAGAAGCTACAGCCTCTACAGCAACCTGAACACCGGAAGCTACCTCAAGGTCGACGTCAAAGGAGAAGGCGGACACACTACGCTGGGTACGAGAGTGGAGGTGTCCTACGGCGACCGCACCCAGACGGCGGTCAAGAGCAGTCGCTCCGACTACATGTCGCAGTCATCTCGAACCCTGCATTTCGGTCTCGGGTCCGCTGACTCCGTCGACACCCTGCATGTCGAGCGACCTGACGGAGCAGTGCAGGAGTTCCATGAAGTCGACGCTAACCAGTCGATAACGGTACACCCCGACGGGGTCACCCGACTGCGATGACGGTTTCCAGGGGTTCCGAGACCTCAAGGTTCCTCTGTTCCTCCATCTGTTTTCACGGTGTTTCGGCTTACATTCTCCCGCAAACAGTATATGGACAAGCCACCTATCGATGTGTAGATGAACAACCGGTACCTGACTGCTCTCCTTTTGTTCGCGGCTGCCGCAGCTCTCCTGATCTCTCCCGCCGCGGGTGGGGACTGGACCACGCATCAGAAGGACCACATGAACACGGGAGCGGTGGATTCCGGTGGTCCAGGCGCGGAAGCAACGGAGAAATGGTTCTTCGACACCGACCACAGCGTCGTCTCATCTCCCGCGGTCACTGACTCCACCGTCTACGTATCCACGTTCAGCGGGAGCTTCTGGGGGATGGCCACCGACCACCGTGAAGGCGGACTGGAGTACGCGAGGAACCAGACTGGCTACATCTACGCCCTCGACAGGGATACAGGGGAGGTAGAGTGGGTCAAGGAGACCACCGGAAGCGCTTGGGCTTCCCCCACCTTCGACGACGGCGTCGTCTACATCGCCACGATGGCGGGAGTCGTATACGCAGTAGACGCCGACTCAGGTGACGTCATCTGGAGGTTCAAGGCCGATCACCCCGTCTACACGTCTCCGACCTTCTACGAGGGAACCCTGTACCTGGGCACCCGTGACTACGACGGCCACGAACTCTCCCATCAGGACTACCCTTTCTACGCTCTCGACGCCTCCGATGGCGAAGTAGAGTGGCGGGTCGACGTCGAAGAAGGCGTGTTCGCTACCGCCGGAGTCGCAGACGGAGTGGTGTACGTAGGCGGACAGAACGGCACGTTACACGCGTTAGACGCGGGCTCCGGCGACGAGATCTGGGGGTTCGAGACACGGGGCCAGCGACATCAGGACGACCCGCTGATGCGTGTCGGCGGGGTCACCTCACCACCCACCATCAGGGGTGACACCGTGTACTTCGGCAGCTACGCTGGAGACGTCTACGCCGTCGAAGCATCCACCGGCGACGAGATCTGGAGCTACCCCACCTACACCCCTATAGCATCGTCGCCCACGGTCTACGACGGCGTGGTCTACATCGGCAGCTACGACGGAGGGCTGTACGCCCTCGACGCGGAAGAAGGCGGTCAGCTCTGGGCTTTCGTCGCAGAAGAACGGATCAGCAAGTCCTCGCCCGCGGTAGCCGACGACGTAGTCTACGTCGGAAGCGTCGACGACAACCTATACGCCATAGACGCCTCAGACGGCTCAGAACACTGGTCGTACTACACCGACGAATGGGTGCTGTCGTCTCCAGCGGTCTACGGTGACTACCTGTACTTCACCAGTCTCGCGGGAGTGCACGCGGTAGAACCATCTGAAGACGGAGTGGATCTACCGACGAAGAAGGACTTCGAAGAAGTAGAGAACGACACCGACGTCGCCTACGAGACCTCACCCGGGGAAGCGGTTTCCACTGGCAGTGAAGACGAACCAGAGGAACCCGAACCCTCCGACGACCTCCCTGTGCCGCGTTTCGTGCTTCTACTGCTCGGCGTATCTCTCCTAGTGCTCGGTAGCCTCTGGGGATATCACCTCTCAGGAAGCCTGAGGGACGGAGGGAAAGACGGATAGAACCCCGGAACCAGTGAACGCTACGTACCGATGGAGGCTGTACACCGTTACACTGCCTGCATCCCAAGAGTAAAGGTAGTAAGGAGGTTACTGGAGCCAGAGGTTCGATGGAACCCAAAGCCGCTGTCGCAACAGCTTTAGCCGTAGTTGGCGTTGCGCTCGTTCTGTCGACGGCGGGTTTCGCCGGAGACGGCGGCATACTTCAGGAGCTAACGGGTTCCGACATCGACTTGGAGGAAGACGACGTAGAAGACCAGGCTGACGAATCCGGCGAAGCAGAGCCTCCTGAAGGAGAGCGACTGGACGACGGCGGGAGCGAGAAGCAACCGCCTGAACCGTCGAAGGACGAGGAACCGGATGCATCCGGTTCCATGGAACACCCTGAAGACAACCATGACGATGAAGCGCTAGAGGAACAGCAGGAGACGCCCGAGAGAACGGACAGTCCTCCGGAACCCGAGTTCTGGATCAACCCAGGCTTCGACCCGGTGGAGGTTGAGGGGTCAGGTGACGTTACCCGGCTCTATCCGGAGACACCTAGAAGCAGGGAGGAGATAGAGCGGGAAATGGAGGAGCTCAGCGAAGTTCAACGTGGGAACGTCGGGGAGATGGATCTGCCGACGGAGCCGTTGTTCGAGGACCACTCTGACGAATGGGGTGTCGAGTTCGAACACGACCCCCTCGACTTCAGCGTCGTAGACGCGACAGGCGGCGCCATGTACTTCCACTATCCAGCGGTCGCTGCCGCCGACGTCGACGGAGACGGCAACCTCGACCTGTACTTCCTGAACCAGGCGGGACCCAACGAGCTATGGATGAACCAGGGTGACGGCTCCTTCGTGGAACGTACTGAGGAAGCAGGTGTGGCGGTCGAAGGCGCGGCGTCGTCGGGGGCGGCGTTCGCAGACGTCGACGGCGACGGTGCGGTCGACCTCTACGTATCCACGCTAGGCGGCAAGAACAGATTGTTCGAGAACCAGGGAGACGGAACCTTCGAAGACGTCTCCCAGGAGGCAGGCGTCGACTACGATGGTTACTCGTCGTCCGCGGTGTTCTTCGACCACGAGGGCGACGGGTTGCTGGATCTATACGTCGTCAATCTCGCAGACTTCACCTCGGAGTTCGAAGGCGAGAGCGGGTTCAACGTACCGTCGTCGCGCGTCGCCGGCGTCTGGGACGACTGGGCTGAGGAGAGCAAGCTCTACGTCAACAAGGGTGACTGGGAGTTCGAGAGGAAGTCAACGGAGGCGGATAGACCGGACAGCTGGGACAGCGACGCCCTCCTGCTGCCGCAGCCTGGTTCCCCACCGGGGCTCTACGTCGCTGACATCGACGGCGCCGACGGACTGTACAGGAACCACGCCGGCACGTTTACCGGCCGCACCGACGACGAGGTCGGTGAGACGCCGTACGGGTCCTTCGGCGGCGCCGTCCTCGATGCAGGGAACACCGGTGAGTTCGAGGTCTTCGTCACCGACAAACACTCCGACATGATGGGTAGAACCAACCCCGATGAGCTCACGTTGGAGGACATGCGGAGCAAGATGACGCGGGAGGAGTTCATGGAGGGGATGTCGTTCGGCGGTCATGGAGGCGGGCTCCACGGCTCCGCGTACTACACCCGAGAAGGCGATGGATACGTGGAGGAAGCGGAGGACAGGGGTGTGCAGTCGTATCTGCCGTGGGGTCCAGTAAAGGGTGACGTCAACGCTAACGGCTACCTTGATCTCTTCGTCACAGCGGGGATGGAGTACCGGTGGTACATGCCGGACGCACTGATGATGAACGACGGCGACGGAGGCTTCGTCCGCGGGGAGTTCCCAGCAGGCGTTCATCCAAGGGAAGACAGGTTCCATGTCTGGAACACAGTCGACTGCGACGAACCGGAGAAGGGAGCGTGGTGCAGGCTGGATCCAACGGGAGAGGCAACCCTCGACGGTGATGTAGAGGTGATGAACGTCCGCAGCAGCAGGGGTAGCGTGCTGGCGGACCTCACGGGTGACGGAGCACTCGACCTCGTAACCACGGAGTTCAACGGTGAACCCAGGTTCCTCGAGAACCAGGTGATGCAGGAATCCGACCGCGGATACCTGAAGGTGGAGCTACGGGGTGAGAGCGCGCCCCGCGACGGAATCGGAGCGGTAGCCACGTTGCACACGGACCGCGACAGCTACCACCGTTTCGTCGACGGGAAAGCCTACCTCACCCAGAACCAGCAGCCGCTTTACTTCGGACTTCAGAGTGGTGAGGAACCCAGACAGGTAGTGGTCGAGTGGACGACCGGGGAATCCGAGGTCTTCGACGTCACCTCACGGGACAACGAGGTCGTGCTGAAGCAAGGTGAAGGCAGGTAGGGACATCCTCTGTTCATCTGTAGTAGACTGGAACGTAGCTAGACGTCGAACCGGACGTGAAAGTGTGAAACCGCCGTAACAGCTTAACCCTTGGAAGGATTACGTAGCGTGTGAAGCTCGGGATACTGGCCGCGATCCTTCTGGTCTCGATAGCTGGCTTCGCAGCAGCCACTGCGTACACCGGAGGGGAAGCCATCGAGGTCACGCAGTCCGAGACCGGAGACCTGCTGTCCACGTACGGTACGTCTTCGTATTCGTACGGCATCGCAGCTTCAGCGGCCGATGGAACCGTCTCTGGAGCCATGTCACCCGACCTCTACTCAACGGCGTCCCCGGCGATCACGGGCTACCTAGCTGCTTCTGCAGCGAACACGGTAACCCCGGGTGGCGGGGACTACGTCGAGGTACGGACCTTGTCTGACGATGAGGACGAGGAAGCCGGTGACACACCAGAACCCGACGACGACCAACCCCACCCCGACGACCTCCAGCCCGACATCGAGGTGCTTGACCCGGTAGTCGACGAAGACATGGAGGTCGACGTACGTGTAAGCGAGGAAATCGCCGAAGAAGCAGACATCATCGGTCTAACCTACGAGAAGGACGGCGTTCTCGTGGTAGCTGGAGTAGAGGACATCGACTCATCCACCTACGAGTACACCGTCGCGCTCGAGGACTCCGGAGGCTTCCCGGGCGAGCACAGAGCGCAAGCCATCTCTTTCTCGGGTGGAGAGATAGAACCCGGACAGGACGAGAACCAGATCGAGAGACAGGTACACGACGTCGAACGACATGCAGTCATCTACACGAACCTCACGGAGCCAGAGGAAGACGAACAGGAACCGGATGAAGATGAGGGTGAAGGAGATGAAGCGGACGACACCGACGTCGACGACGGCGTGGAGGACGATGACGACGCCGTTGAGCGAGAGGACGGCGTAGAGGACGATGGACCTTCCGGTGCCGACGACGAAGCGGAGGAGAACGACGTAGACGACCGGCACGAGGAAGACGAAGTCGAAGACGACGAAGATAGATACGGAGACGAGACCGTCGGAGACCCCCGTGACGAAGAACCTGAGTGGGAGACGGACGACGACGTGGAGACCGAGAACGACTCGGAACCCATGGAGCCAGCTGTACGGTTCGAAAGAACGGCTCTCGGTGAAGACGGAAGAGAAACCGAAGTATCGGTGTCCGGGGAACCCGAGGACGACGTCGACCATCTGGTGCTGACCTACGAGGGAGGAACCGAGGAGATAGTGGCCGCGGTTAAGCAAGTCGAAGAACCCTCAGACCACGTCATCGAGCTCGAAGACACAGGTGGCTTCCCGGGAGTCCACACGGTGTATCTGGCTTCCGTGTCAGGTGGAGAGATAGAACCCGGGGACACAAGGGAGAGCATGGACCTGCACTTCATCGAGATGGAGACGCACGCGTCAGCGGAGGCGAACCTGACGGAGGAGGCTGAAGCAGATGAAGAGGAAGTCGATGAGGTAGACGCGGACGACGACGCCGAGGGCGAGGTAGACGCTAACGAAGACGGTGTGGAGGACCTGGAAGACACGGTCTCCAACGAGACAGACGTAGACGAGGAAGCCGGAGGAGACATCACTGATGACTTATCCGTAGATGAGGAACAGGAGGCAGATATGGACGATGACGAACCAGGTGACGAGGAGGAAGGGATGCCGGGGTTAACAGTTCTTCTCACCCTGATGGCATTAGCTTTCGCGACTGCGATAAAGAGTTCTCTAGGTAGAACCATATAGTAAGGGGGGGGGTGTTCTATATTGGGAGTTCTGAGCTACAGATTGAACTGCGGAGGAAAATTCCGAGTTGAGGACTAAACCTTATATCTCTAAGTATGGTACGTAAGGTGATGTATAGACTGCACTGGATAGTCTGGATGTCGGTCATTCTCGTGCTCTCAGTCCTACTTGTTGGGTTAACTAGTCCAGGGTGGCACCTCGGCCCAGATGAAAATGAGGATTTAGAAAACGATTCGGCTGTAACAGATGATTTGAAGACGGAATCAGGGTCAGAGGATGGGTCTATCACTTCTGAGGGTGAGTCAGATGAACCTCCGTATCAACTGAATCCAGATGATCTACCGAAGACATCTGGAGAGACGGAGTGTCCGACGGAACGACGCTACAAGAACCATTACACCCCGGAGACGAAACCTGAGTGGCAGGCCGCAGACGAGGTGTCTCCAGAATCCTCGAACTACACTACACACGAGGTCACACGGTACCCGTACTGTGACCCCACGGTGGAGCAGCTGGAATCCGCGTGGGAGCTATACGACGAGACCTTCGAAGCCGCAGTCGACAACGACTGGTTCGACTTACAAGAAGGCCTCGACGACGGCTACACAGAGTACGGTGGCAGGCATTACCTAAGGGCCGATCTTCTTTTCAACGAGGACACGTTGGTTCCCGAGGAACCGGAGTACCTCGTCTACCTAGACCACCCGGAGAAGGATAGTGAAAAGGTGCTCGCGGGGGTCATGTTCAAGGAGTTCGGGTACGAGGGCGACCAGATCGGAGGCCCTCTCACTGTGTGGCACTACCATCCTATAGAGAAGTTCGAGCCGCAGAGGCCTGGTGTGGCTTCGTTACTATCCGAGGAAACCGGGTACGATTCCTTCGAGGATATCTACGAGTCCGAGTTCGGTGACGGAGACGGAGTTCTGAAATACAGGAGTCTAGACATGCTCCACGTCTGGTTCGTCGAACACCCGGAGGGTCCGTTCGGCACCACGATGGGGGTTCCGCAGGAACATCTCGAGGAACCTAGCAGGATGAACGAGACTGAGTTCAAAGAAAGGGTTCTCTACAAGTACGAGGAAAACTATAGAGCCGAGCAGGTCGCGGAATGAACATAGACGCACTCTCTGATGACCTAGAAACACTCCAGGAGCCAGTGGAGACGAATCCTTTTATCTCTCCGTTACCAAGGTAGATCAGTGGATAGAACTAAGGTTTTCGCACTGGCTGTTCTCTTTATAGCTGCAGCCGTTCTAGCCAGTGGCGTCTACTTTACCACGCAGACGCCCGGGGAGAACGACCATGTGTCTGAGGTAACAGAGGCAGAAACAGAGAACCAGACAGCTTCGACCGCAGGAGACGGTATAGGGTGGAGGGACGCAGATGAATGTCCAACCGAGGAGCGTTACGTTAACAAACAAGGCATCCCACGAGAATGGATGGAAGAGTCTGGGAACGTCGATATAGATGACCCCGACACAGGTACGTACGAGGCCACCCGTTACCCCCGGTGCGAACCGACCGACGAACATCTGGAGGAGGCGTGGAGGTTGTACAACGAGAGCTTCCAGGAAGCAGTGGAGCATGGCTGGTTCGAGTTCGAGAACGCCGTCGATGACGGGTTCGAACACGAACCCACTCCCCGTCACTACGGGAACCTAGAGCACTTCTTCGACGGTGAACAGCTTGATCCCCACAGACCTGAGAGCCTGGTATACTACGAGCATCCGGAGGAAGAGGACGAGATGGTTCTAGCGGGTTTCATGTACGAGAACATCGCCGAGGAGGGAGACCAGGTCGGGGGTCCGTTGACAGTCTGGCATTACCACCCTCTCGACGGTATAGAGGGTCCGATAGAGGACCTCATCATAGAGGAGACGGAGTTCGGCTCTATAGACGAGGTCTTCGAGGAGATGTTCGACGGTGAAGTCACCGAAGAAAGGAAGAACAGAACGGGGGAGATGGTCCACGTATGGTTCATCGACCACCCCATGGGGCCTTTCGCGACCCGGATGGGTGTTCCGCACGACCGGATAGAGGAACCCGAGAGGATGAACCGGTCGGAGTTCGAGGAGAACGCTCTAGAGGGATACAGAAAGCATTACGAACGAGACTGAGGTGGCCGCAATCGCAGCACCGGTGTAATCTCCTTCGTCAGGTGTGGTTCTGACCGAGCACCCCTAACTTCACCCGTGCACCCTCGCTGGAGCCTTCGACCCCCGCGTCTACGGCGTACAGATTTCCGTCGTACGAACCGAAGTAAACCGTGCCGTCGGATACCGTCGGCGACGACTGTATATGGTCCTCTGAACCGAAGCTCCAGTGGACATCTCCGTTACCTGCGTCGAAGGCGTACAGCGAGCTGTCGTACGAACCCACGTATATTACTCCATCCGCGTACGTGGGGGACGAACGCACCGGCTCCTCGGTCTCCGACCTCCACACCTCTCTGCCGCTCTCCACGTCCAGAGAGTAGACTTTGCCGTCCTCGCAGCCGATGTACACGCGGTCTCCATGGGCTGTGGGGGTCGCTCGAATAGATCTCTCGGCTTCGTCGAAGACCCACTTTTCCTCCCCGGTTTCCGCGTCTACACAGAACAACCTCGCTTTCCCGTCGTCGTCCAGCCAGCTACGCTGTTGACCGAAGAACACCTTCCCCCTGTGGAGCACGGGGGACGAGATAACGTTCTCCTCGGAAACCTCCCAGACCCCGGTGCCGTCCTCGGCGTCGACGGCGTGAGCTGACTCTAGCTCCGAGGTGAAGTAGACGACACCGTCGGATACACAGGGAGAGGAGATAACTCCCTTCTCCGTGTCGTGAGACCACTTCAGGTCACCTGTCGATGCTTCGAGCGCCAGCAACGACCCCGACACTCCGTCTCCACCGCTCTCAAGCTCCGAGGCAGCGTCCTCCGGAGCCACGTCTTCGTATACGATAGCTCCGACGTACACCGTTTCGTTGACCACTGTCGGCGAGGACGACACAGCCCCATCGACTCTGTGCGTCCAAACTATCTCTCCGTCTTCGCTGGCGTATACGTTCCCGTCTGCTGAACCGAAGAACACCCGGTCTCCCTGTAACGCGGGGGAGGACATGACGCCTTTCCCGGTCTCTACCTTCCACTGTACTTCCCCTGTACTTTGGTCGGCCGCGTACACCGCGCCGGCTTTAGAGAAATCGGGTCGACCGTGACTTTCCAGGTGGTTCACACCGAAGTAGACGTTGTCGCCATCTAACGAAGGCGAGGAGGTTATCTCACCTCCCGTTGCGAGCGACCACGTCTGTTCCCCTCCATCGATACTCTCTTTGGCTCTATCGGGTTCCGGTTCTCCAGTTACTCTTGCGAGGTAGTCCCTGTAGCGGAAGGGGAAGAACATCGCGCCGGCTTTAACTACCTCTCGGCGGTTGAACATTATCCTTCCAATGTATTTCGTTTCAGGCGTCTTATGCGTTAGGGTTGTAAGAGGGGTTCAGTTCACCGGTTTCAGGCGCATCAGGGTTTCAGGTTCTTCTTCGGGTGTCAGACGTATACGTTGGTCAGCGTCTATCCGGGTATGGGTGTCTACTGTTCCGTCCGCCCACCTTACCGTGATCTCATCCACCTCGTCCGTGTCACCTAGTCCGAAGTGCAGAATCCTGCTGGACTGGGTCTTATAGTCGTTGCCCGCGTCGTACCTCTGAGTTTCATCTTCTCCGCCGTACGATACCTCGACCTCTGAACCGATCACCGTGTGTCCATCGGGCATGAGCTGCACCTGGAGCGAGCCGTTCTCCACCTTCTGGTTCTCGTAAAGTCTGAAGGACCCTACTATGTTGTCGGTAGCTATGTCCAGTGAACCATCGGAGTTGTAGTCCAGCGCAGCTATGGATCTCTCCTGGGTGCTCTGGAGGCCAGCCTGGAAGCCATCCACCCTCTCGGGGTCATCGTCTATACTCCTCCAGATTCGCGGTGGGGCCAACGTGATACCAGGGTTAGCGTCTCCGTGCACTAGGTCGAGGTCTCCGGTATTGGAGAAGTCCTCCAGTAGAGCTGCCCAACCCCATCCGCCGTTGACCACTCCGTATCTATCGGCATGGTCTTCGAAGACACCGTCACCCTGGTTGATCAGCAGGTTGTTGCCTTCCGCCCGGCCTCCGTACCTGTGTGCAGGAACCGCCGCTATCTCATCCGGGTATATGTTGGTCACGAAGATATCGAGCAAGCCGTTACCGGTGACGTCGGCTACCTCGCTGCTCATGCCGTTCCTGTTCGTGAACTCCGGCATCACCCTCCTCTCGAAAGAGCCGTCTCCCTGGTTTAGATACAGCACGTCGTTGTTGAAGTCGTTCGCCACGTGGATATCCGGCCAGCCGTCACCTGTGAGGTCGACGAACGACGTCGCCAGACTCCACGCCGCCCCCTCGATCCCAGCTTCCTCAGTGGTCTCGCGGAACCCTTCACAGTCACCTCTGAACAACCTGTTCGGGTTACCGTTATCCTCCTCTATCGTGACGTCTCTGTCGTTGTATCCAACGGCTCGCGTGTCGCGCCAGTCGTTGGATTGGATCACGAAGACGTCGAGACAGCCGTCTCCGGTGTAGTCCGCCGTCGCCGCGCCCCACACCTCCTCGTATCCAACTTCGAGGCCGACCTCTCTCTCCACGAAGACCCCTTCCTGGTTCTCGAGGAAAACCGATTCTTCGTTAGACAGCAGGTAGAGGTCTTCGTAGCCGTCATTGTCGTAGTCCAGGAACAACGCCCCCTTAACCTCTGCCTCTATCTCAGGTAGGCTATCTGACTCTACGTAGACACCACCCTTGTTCTCGTGTAGCGTGGGAACGCTACCGGCTATAGTGAGCACGTCCTCCAGTCCGTCGTTGTCGTGGTCCACGACGTAGACACCCACACCATCTATCCCCTCAACGGATGACGCTTTCACCGTACCATGTTCGTCGACTGGATCGCCACCATATACATGTCCCAGTCCAGCTATGTCTGCGACCTCCGTGAACCAGGTTTCAGGTATTTCGTGAGGTTGACCTATTATCTCCAGTTCGTGTATCTCAGGTTCGGTCTGCTGGTCACCTCCATACGGATCGGGTACTGGGGGTGGCTGCGGTTGCTCCTCCATCGGTATTTCTTCTTGAGGCTGAACTGGCTCTGTAGCTTCTCGTTGTTGGCTGTCTACAGAGTCGCTAGGATCTTGAGAGCTTTCTGACTCGTTACCGTGCTCCAGCACATTGAACTCTGATACGTAATCAGTCCCTGAAGAGATAGATAGGACAGCTACGGAGATGACTAAAGCCAGAACCACACCCAGTGACACGTTCAGGTCCCGCATGTTATGTTTCTTCTATCTGAGTAACCCCCGCATCAGTATAAATTGTTTGGGGCTTTGCCTGCCATCAGCCTATGGCAGTTTCAGTATCGTATCCGTGTCCACTGAGTTCAGGGCGTTTAGAAAACCAAAACCCTCAGCCACCTTAGAACATAGCGGGCTACTGAGCTACTGTGCCCAAGACATATGGTAGCTGGCGACCTTTATGAAGTATGGTTGGCAGACGTCGTTTTTTGCGGTATTGTTATCTTCTCTTCGGCTATCTAGGCGCAACCTCCATCTCTGGTTGCCTGAATGCAACCGTAGACGAGGGAAACGGGGAAGGTGAGGTGGACGGTGCAGATGACACGTCTGCAGGAGAGGGAAAGGTCGGTGAAGGTACTGGAGGTTCTGAGCGTGATGAAGACGGTTCAGATGCACACGCTGTGGTTGAAGGAGCAAGGAGCGGCATCGAGAAGGCAGCTTACATGGTAGGTGACACGGCATACAGGGAGGGTAGGACTGTGAGAAACCACGTGGACGAGGAGATAGAGGCACACATCGACGCTGCAGCCGATGGCACGAGTGCGGGGGACTCTCAGAACGCGTACAATTCGATGGCGGAGCTTCCTTCTGAGTACGTTGAAGCTCTGTCCCGACTTGGAAGA
This sequence comes from Euryarchaeota archaeon Ods02, assembly GCA_028751075.1. Lineage (GTDB taxonomy): Archaea > Halobacteriota > Halobacteria > Halobacteriales > Halorutilaceae > JAQZDA01. The sequence goes on from JAQZDA010000002.1 coordinate 38,381, forward strand.
TACGTCGACACGGTTGAATCAGGACTGGCTGACGTTAACTACTCGGCGCAGAAACTCTCGAAGCATGAGTACGACGCGGCGGACACCTCTATAGAGGACGCAAGAAACGAGTTTGCGGAAGCTGAGAACAATCTCGGGGACGCAACGAATTCCCTGGCGAAAGTAGACGGACGGGAAGTCGAAGAATCCGTGGAAGCATACGATTTCGACGACGTTGAGGATCTCTTCGACGAGCTATCGAAGGTCATCGACACCCTAAGCCTGTTGAGCGCGGCTATGGGGCTCTCTATTGATGGCTTCCGGGACCTATCCGACGCCGTAGAGAGCATGGATGCGGAACGATGGAGTCAAGCTGGTTCACAGTCATCGGGCGCCGAAAGGAGCCTTCAAGAATCGACCTCCGTGCTTCAGGATAGCCTGACAGTAGCCCCCGATCAGATTCTGGGGGGCCTGAGAGAGTGGAAGTGCTACGTGGAGGCGGTATCCGAAGCAGCCAGCGGGTACGAGGAAACCATCAAACCACAAAGCGGAGTGGAGTTACAGGCCTTCGAAGACGAGCTGAGACACGTGAACGACGAACTCGAACGACGTATAGACGAATGCTGAAACCTCTGGATTCAGCGGAGATACACGCCTTCAGGGGAAGAGATGCGAAGGCACCTACGTGTAGAAGAAGCATGATGTTCTGATTCAGGAGCCGTTCGACGCTGTCCGAGTTCGAAGGTACGTGAGGTCGACCCGCCCGTCTTGGTGGAATGCAAACCGGTGGAATGAGGTTGTCAGCTGATCTCTCCGTCCTCCTTCAGCGTCACCAGTTGGTTGGTCTCGGAGACTGGGTAGATTTCAGTACGTCCGCTTGGCCAGTCTACCTGAACCTCCTCGACCTCTTCGTGCGAGCCGAGACCGAAGTACAGGGGTTTGGAGCTCTGTGAATGGTAGCCGGACTGTCCATCGTGGTACTTCACCTGTTCACCCTCATCAACTCTGACCACTACACGTGAGCCGAGGCCGTCCCTGTTGGATTCGACACCACGCAGATCTACCTTGAGGTAGTTTATCTCTCTTTCCTCCGCTATGTCGTTCATCATCACACGGGGTTCCGAGTTGAAGTCCAGCGCGACGATATCTAAGGCGCCGTCTCCGTCCACGTCGAAGACGACGTTACCCCGGGAGGCTTCGGGGGACATGACCGCTACCTCTTCGTCGTACCCACTGCATCGCGGGTGGTCTCTGTCTTCTCCAGAGCAGTCGAGTCTCAACCACTCTGTGAACAGGTCATCTCGTGGTTCGAGGCCCAGCTCGAACTCCGCGTGAACGAACGTGACGCCGCCGTCGTTCATCAACATGTAGCTGGGCTGGTACCTGTACCCGAGGTTCATGCCGGCGGTCACGTACAGGTCCTCGTATCCGTTCGCGTTGACGTCCCCCGACGCGGGACCCCATGGCTGGTAGTTCTGAAGGTTCAGCTCCACCGCTCGTTCGTCCGGCGAGCCACGGTCGGGGAATTCGTAGAAGGCGTTGCCGAGGATACCTCGGTAGGGTAAGATATCCGTCTCTCCTTCCCCGTACTTCACGTGTTCGTGTTCCTCCCACACCTCCTTGTCCACGGTTCTATCGGAGTGCCTGTCTGTGACGTAGAGCGCCGCCTCGCCGTCGCGGTCGTGGTCCAGCTGAGTCACTCCCATGCTCCCGAAGGGGGTGGAGCCGAAGACTTCATCGTTGGCTTCGACGAACTCCTCACCTCCTTCGTTACGGTAGTAGCTGTCCGCTCCCTCCATGTTGAGGACGTATAGGCCCGGGTGTTCGTTCCCCTCGAAGTACGTTGGTACGGCGTCACCGCTCCATCCCACGTCGTCTATGCCTACGTCTTCCGTGACATCCTCGAAGGTCATGTCCCCCTGGTTCTCGAACAATAGGTTAGGTTCGTCGTACTCGCCGGTCCAGGGCATATGACCGTCCTCTCCGTACTCCTCCTCGTCCACATCCCTTCGCTCTCTACCGACGTAATGACCTACGTCGCTCTCACGCTCGGTGGTGAACTCTCCGACGTTCGTGAGGAACATGTCGAGGTACCCGTTCTGGTTGTAGTCGAAGAACACCGCACCCGCGGAGTGGTAGCCGACACCAAGGTTCGAGCGCTCCGATACGTCTTCGAACGTGCCATCGCCCTGGTTCTCGAACAACCGATTGTCGTCCCTTATGACGCTGACGTAGAGGTCCGGGTATCCATCGTTGTCCAGGTCGGCGAACGACGCGCTGACGGAGACGGAGTCCGACACGGCGACACCCGCCTCCTCCGTGATGTTCCTGAAGGTACCGTCTCCCTGGTTCGCCCATAGCTCGTTAGCCCCTAACTGGTTGGTGAAGTAGATGTCCTGATACCCGTTCCCGGTGACGTCCGCGACGGAGACACCGTTCCCATGGTGGTAGTGGTTCCCTCTCAGGTTCTCCGCTCTGTCGGGGACTACATCGTGCTCGAACTCGATACCGGACTCCTCCAGTCTGTCGTCGAACGAGAATCCAACGTCTACGTCAGCTTGAGACAACACCGTCCTCTGACACGCCGCCCTTACTAGCATTTGACCGTGAACGTCCGTGTCGACGTTCACGTGCTTGATCCCGTCTTCGTAGAAGCTCTCCTCCGACGGTAAACCCCGTAGTTCGATATCTACCCCGTCGGAGAGCTCCTCGAGACAGGAACTATGTAGTTCGTGGTAGGAGTCCGGTGGGACATCTCCCTCGGGCAAGATGCTGTTCTCGGTTATGATGTCGTCGAGCGTCTCGTCGTCGAGCACGGTGGCCTCGTCTTCATCTGACTCTTCTGGGTCTTTCTCAGCTAAACCGTTCGGGGGACCGTCCTCGTCTCCTGAGTCCGTCTGGATATCGGATTCGGGTTGTTCGAGCAAAGTGGCACCTGCAATCAGTAGCGCTCCCGCGGCGACGAGAACCAAGACGAAAATCGCTGCCTTAGCTTCGGTCTTCATCTACGGCTTCCCTCCCTCCTTCTTTCTACCGGTGTTCAGTCTGTAGCTAACGACCTGCCGCGGTGGAATCTGGTTCGAAGGTGACAGATCTTGGAACATGGTCACCCGAACTCTAGGACCGTCTCGGGGTCGCCATCTGGCTGGAGCTGTACACGCTGCCCCGCTTCTATTCCCTCGAAGCTACCTACTGTACCATCTGCCCATTCGACGTCGAGTTTATCGATTTTCTCTTCATCTCCCACTCCGAAGTGCAGTATTCGGGTGGACTGCGATTTGTAGTCAGATCTTGCCTTCTTGAACCGGGTCTGGCTCTCACCGTCAACATGCACCGTCACACTGGATCCGAAGACGGTGTGGCCGTCCGGCTTCAACTCCACTTGCAGGGCGTTGCCCTCCGATCTCTGGTTCTCGTACAGTCTGTAACGGGATTCTATGTTGTCCGAGGCGACGTCTAGGCTTCCATCAAGGTCGTAGTCAAGGGCGACCAGTCCCTGTTCACGAGTGGGGATGAACCCCGCCAGCGTCCCGTTCACCTTCTCGAACCCCTCTCCCTCGCCTCTCCAGACTCTAGGGGGCGCGACCTCGCCGTATCTGTTCTCGTCAGCGTGCAACAGATCGAGCTGTCCCGAGTTGTCGAAGTCACGTAGCTCGGCTGCCCAGCCCCACCCGCCGTCCTGCACGCCGTACTCCACTGCCGCGTCCCTGAACTCACCGTCTCCCTGGTTCAGGAGGAGGTTGTTGCCCTCGAACCTCGAGCCTATGCGTGCTAACATGACCTCCTCCTCGACCTCTCCAGGGAAATCGTCGACATCGTAGTATATGTTGGTGACGAAGATATCTGGGAGTCCGTTACCTGTTACGTCTGCTACCTCGCTTGCCATACCGTTACGGTTGGTGAAATCCGGTAGCACGCGGTGTTCGAAGGTGCCGTCGCCGTTGTTGAGGTAGAGGACGTCGTTGTTGTAGTCGTTAGCGACGTGTATATCCTGGGTGCCGTCGCCGGTGAGGTCGACGAAGCTCGCGGCTAGAGAGTGTGCTTCGTACCGTATACCGGCTTCCTCCGTCGTCTCTCTGAAGCTCTCGCAGTCACCTGCGAAGAGCCTGTTCGGTCCGCCGTTGTCCTCATCCAGAGAGACGTCGAGTCTGTTGAAACCCACGGGCCTCTCTTCTGACCATCGTCCTATCTGGACGACGAAGACGTCGAGGCAGCCGTTACCAGTGTAGTCATCGGCTGTGACTCCCCAGGGTACCTCGAACTCCACCTCCAGCCCCACCTCTCGTTTGATAAACTCACCTCCTATGTTCTCCAGGAAGACCGACCCGTCCCGCGAGAGAAGGTATAGATCTTCGTATCCGCTGTTGTCGTGGTCGAAGAACAGTGCTCTGTCCACGTCCACCTCTATCTCCGGGAAGACGTTGACGGGTTCGTACTCACCTCCTTGGTTCTCGAAGATGAGTGGGGTGTCGTCCGGTAGGACCATGATATCTGGCCTGGAGTTCTGGTTGTAGTCCACTACGTACAATCTGTCTACTCCATCTATGACTGCTCCCTTGCTGCGTTTAGGCCCTGACTCGGCTTCCGGTGGTTCGATGGACTCAGGTGTGGTGGGCGTCGTCAGAACCTCCTCCCAGAGTTCGTCACTGACTTCCGCCGTCGTGAACCCCGTCTCTTTCGCGACATCGAGGAACCAAGGGTCATCTAGCTCGACGTTCTCGTACCACTCCTCGGTCGTTAGATGTGGCTCTCTTTCCTCCTCGCTCCCACCGTCATCTAATGGTGCATCATCTGGTTCGTGTGTGGGTGCATCATCTGCCTGAACGTCACCTCTATCGGAACCTCCTTCGTCTGTCACCTGAACCTCCGTGGTCCATGGAGCTAGGCCGAAACCGAGAGCAAGAACACCTCCTCCGAGGAGGACACCGATTACAGCCAAGATAAGCAGATACCGAAGCTCTGGGGTCCACATCTGGTTCCTCAAGATACTCGGTTGCCGCGTATAAGGTTTGCTGACCGACAGGTACGAATACCTCTGAACTACCGGTGTGTCTGTGGCTCGACGTGCATCCGGACAGCTAAGCGAAAGATGTATCTCAGATGACGGTGCCTTGAGAACGAGGATGGATCTGACGAACTACAACTTGGTGGCGGCTCTCGACTCCGCCGCCCGGTACAACTTCGACAGCCCTGCGATAGTGGACGGCGCAACCGGGGAGAGGATCTCCTACGATAGCTTCAGGCGACGAACAGTCGAGGCAGCCCGCGCGTTGAAACAGAACGGTCTGGGTGAGGGTGACTTCGTCACGTTACTCGCGCGGCAGAGCCCCGAGTTCCACGTGGTCTGGTGGGGTTGCCTCCGTGCGGGCGTCGTCCCCGCTCCTCTTCATCCCCACGAGACCACAGATGCCATAGGGGAGATGAACCAGCGGGTGTCTCCGGACGCTTTCTTCTATCACGAGGAGTACAGGGATACAGCGGAGCAAGCTGGTCTGTTCGAGGACGTCGGAACCGCGGTCGACCTAGGTGACGCCGCAGGCTCCGACCTCGGGTTAGAGGAGTTCCTGTCCGATGCGGGTGATGAACCTTTGGAGCGCGATATACAGCCCGACGACGTCGCATCCGTGTTCTATTCCTCGGGCAGCACCGGTGTCCCCAAACCCGTGGTGCAGAGCCACAGGTTCTTGGTCGAGTACGCTCACGCCGGATACGTCCCACTCAGGTCGGGTAGAGGCGACGTCTACGTGAACCCGCAGGCTACGTCTTTCGCGGTCCAGATGACGAACCTCTTCTACCTGACGCTCGGAGGCACCGTGGTGACGGTTGACGGATGGAGCCCCGACACGTACCTCGAACACGTGGAGAGGTTCGATTCCACGGCTGTGATACTGATACCTCCTCAGTTCGACGCCGTAGTCGAAGAGCTGGAGACCGGCAGCTACGACGTGAGCTCCGTGACCAGAGCTGCTTCAGGGGGCGCACCTCTGAGACCCGGTCTCAAGCAGGAGATCGAGCGTCGGTTCGACTGTCCCGTCGCCGACGTCTACGCCTCCAGCGAATGCGGTATCATGTCGTTCCTGCTTCCAGATGACCCGGAGAGATACGCCGAATCGGTGGGGAAACCCGCCCCCAACACCGAGATAAAGGTAGTTGACCCCGACGCTGGAGATGGAGGTGAGGAGCTGGAACCTCTGGAACCCGGTGAAACCGGGGAGATACTTGTGAGAGGTCTTCAGGTGTCGGAGGGTGTCTACGGCGACACCGAGGCGACCCGGGAGATGTTCGCCGGAGACGGATGGTGCAGGACGGGTGACGCTGGCAGGTTCGACTCCGACGGGTACCTGTACGTGACGGGCAGAGTGGACAACGTTATCTCTACGGGAGGTATGCAGGTCTACGCTGAGAACGTCGAATCGGTGATAGAGAGCCACGAAGACGTGAAGGAGGCCGCCGTCGTAGGTGTCGAGGACGAGAGGTTCGGGGAACGGGTGAAAGCGTTCGTCGTCATCTCGGGGGAGGTGGGTGAGGGGGAGCTGTTGAACTGGCTGAATGAGCACCCGTCGCTCGCTGACCACGAGGTACCCCGGGGCCTCGAATTCATAGACGTGTTACCACGAACTTCTACGGGGAAGAAAGCGCGGGACGAAATTTTATAATGGATACCTCCGATTCAAAAGTCATGAACATCGAAAGGGATGTCGTCTACATCTGGATCTTTGCCTTCGTAATGATCGTCTTGATCGAGTCGTCGATTTTCGGTTTGTACGGCTCCGAACACCTGGTGTTCGGGTGGCTGCCGATACAGTTAGCATACGATATCTTCTACACTCTTGTGCTAGCGCCGGTGTTCCTCTACCTGGTCTACAGACAGACTCCGGATATCACCGACGTAGAATCGATAGAGGAGGGTAACTAGTTGACGGAGATAGCTCAGGCACTGGTACCTATCATAGTTCTTCTCTACCTGGTTCTGGTGGTCGCGGTAGGTTACTACGCCACGAGACATACCGGTGCGACGAGGGAGGAGTACTTCGTAGCCAGCCGGACCTTCGGCACGGTGGTTCTCTTCTTCGCGATATTCGCCACTCACATGACGGCGGTAGCGCTGATAGGCGGCCCCAGCATGGGTCACGAGCTAGGGGTCGGTGGCTACGGCATAATCGCGATACCGCAGGTCTTCCTGTTCGCTCTCGCGCTCATGACGATAGGCGTCCGGGTTTGGAAGGCTGGGAAGAGGTACGGTCACATAACCCCTTCTCAGGTTCTCAACCACCGGCTTAACTCCCGTTACCTCGGGCTGCTGCTGATGGGTTTGCTTACGTTCTGGACGGTTCCCTACGTGCTGGTCGGCCTGCAGGGTTCGGGGGTGGTCTTCGAAGGCTTGACTGATGGAGCGATACCCTACTGGGCGGGCTCGTTGATCATTGCCGTCGTAGTGGGTTTATACGTCACAGCAGGTGGTATGAGGGGTACTGGATGGACGAACGCCTTCCAGGGCGCGGTGTTCATGGCTTTCCTCGTGATTGTCGGCATTCTGGTGCCGCTCAGGTTGGGTGGACCTACGGCGGCGACGGAGGCGGTTATAGAGCAGTCTGCGACCCACGTGAACCGGGCGGAAGTACCGCTGTTCGAACCTCGTATGTGGGTGTCCGTCGGACTGCTGATACCGGTCGCGTCGGTGATGTTCCCGCATCTATACATACGGTTCATGACTGGTAGATCCACGGTTCAGCTGAAGAATACCGCTATGCTGTATCCCATCGCAGCAGTCATAGTATGGATTCCAGCGGTTCTGATCGGCTTCTGGTCGCTCGGACACCTGGGTCCTCTTGACGACCCCGACTTCGCGTTACCTATGATGATGGTGGAGCTTTTCCCCCTCTGGGTCGCGGGTATAGTGCTGGCTGCAGTGCTCGCCGCGATTATGTCGAGCCTAGACGGACAGGTTCTGGCTCTGAGTACGTTGTTCACTCAGGACGTCGTCGAGGAGTTCGCCGACGTCAGCGAGAAAACCGAGGTTCTGCTGGGTCGGGTCTTCGTCGTCTTGATACTCGCGGCCGCGTGGATAGCAGCACAGATCACCACCGAGACGGTCGTAGACGTCTTCCTTTTCGCCTCTGCAGGATACGCCCTGATCTTCTTCCCCGCAGTGGCTCCACTGTACTGGAAAGGCATCAACAGCTATGGCGTATACGCTGGCCTCATCTTCGGTTTCGTCGGACTATGGGTCTACGAGCTAGGGTGGATTCCTGAAGCACTGACCATGGGGTTACACGTTTTCCTGCCGCTTATGGTTGTCCAGGTAGCCATCGTAGTAGTTGTGTCGCTTGCTACTCCGTCCGACTCCGCCGACGTCGCGGAGGACTACGACGAACTGTACAACGGTAACATGCTCTGAACGCGGTGCTTCCGCGTTTTCCCGTTGTACCTGGATCTTCCCGTTGGTTGAATGCCCTTCAAACACCATACGTCTGAACCTGCGAAACATATATAATGACGGATTGAGAATTTAAGCCATCTAATGGGTAGAAAGATCGACCGACGTAGGTTTATCGCGGCGTCTGCCGCGGGTCTGTCGACTGTAACAGGTTGTTTACATCTCGATGACAGGGAAGACGAGGCAGACCAGGGTACCCCGGGCGAAGAGGAGCCGGAACCCACGCAGGAGCCCACTGAGGAGATACCGGAGAATCCGTTCAGCGTACCCAACCTATCCTGGGACTTCACCACTGACGACGTTCTGCTATCCCACCCTACCGTTATAGATAACGTAGTCTACGTAGGCTCCAACGACGGGAACTTGTACGCTCTAGAAGGAGAGGACGACGGTCAAGACGCGGAAGGTGACGCAAACTGGACGCAGCCAAGGTACGGCTACGGGAACCTGTCTTCCTTGGACACGGCGGCGCCGAAGGAAGTACAGGAGAGCTGGCGTTTCGAGACCGGTGACAAGGTGAAATCGCAGCCAGCGGTGGTGGGCGACAGGGTCTACTTCGGCTCCCACGACGGAGGATTCTACTGCATCGACCGAGATACCGGTGAAGAGCTCTGGAGCCACGACACCGACGGAGTCATAATCGCGTCTCCGTCTGTAACCGAGGATGGGGTCTACATAACGTCGTTCGCGGAAGGAGGTGAGGGGCCGGGTGAGGTTGAAGGACCGGGGACGCTTTGGAAGTTCGACGAATCCACGGGGGAGCTAGAGTACTCGGTCGATGTAGACGGGGGTGTCGTCTCGTCCCCCGTGGTGTTCGATGGGTCGGTGTACTTCGGTAGCTACGACGGCGACTTCCACGCCGTGGACGCCGAGTCAGGCGACCACCGGTGGGTGTTCGAGACGGATGGCGAGATATGTGAGGTAACCGCAGCGGTAGATCCTGAGGAAGCGGTCGTCTACTTCGGGTCCGGAGACGGCAACTTGTACGCCGTCGACGCTGAAGACGGTGGTGAGGCGTGGAGGTTCGAGACGGAAGGCTGGGTGATCAGCGGTCCCGTGCTGGTAGACGACCGGATATTCTTCGGTTCCTTTGACCGTAACGCCTACGCAGTCGACGCCGAGACTGGAGAGGAGCTGTGGGTTTTCGAGGAGGAGTCGACGAAGTTCTTCGGCTCTCCAGCCTACAGCGACGGGGTGCTCTACATCCCGGCTAGAGGCGGGAATCTGCATGCGTTAGACGGGGAGACGGGTGACTCTATCTGGACGTTCAACACTCCCGGAGGCATAGCGAGCAGTCCGACCGTCGCGGGAGACATGATATACTTCGGTGGTGAGGACGACAACCGCGTCTACGCTGTCGAGAACGAGTTAGTGGACGAGGACGGCGAGTACGGTGCCAGGGTGGAGGCGTTCCCGGAGGACCGTAATCGCGCTCCAGAGGGTCCTGAAGTCTGACGGGGTCCCGAGCTCCTACGGAGGCCGACCGGTATTAGCCATTTTCCTTAGATAAACGGTGTTCTATGAACAGTTGTCGCCCTTATCCGTCTGTTCGTCTATGTTGTAGGTCTGGGTGTACGTGTCTCCGCTGTCTGTCTCGACGGTCCAGGTCTCGTCGCCGCTCATGTCTCCGCAGTTCGCGGTGAACGGTTCGCCGAGGTAGTTCCATCCCTCATCCAGGGGGTCTAGTGTGGCTCCGGAGCTCGTCGTCGTTCCGGGTCCTGAGGTTATCGATGTCTCCTCCCAGTGAGTTACTCTGCTGGGGTTCTCGACGTACGCCCACATGTCGCAGGTGTTGTCGCAGCTTCCGTCGTCGCCGTCGCCGAGCACTATGGTTCCGCTTTCTCCGACGCCTCCGATGAAGATGCTCGTGGTCAGGTGCCCGGCTCTCGACGTGTAGTAGATGGGTGAGTCGACGCCGCTGTCGCTGACTACCTGTAGGTTGTGCGGTCCGATGTCCCGCCAGTCTTCTATGTCCCAGGTCAACGTGGTGCTGACGTAGTCATCTGGGTCGACGGTTCCGGACCAGCTGTCGCGGTCGAACCCGCCGCTCGTCTGTAACGTCACCTCCCCTGACTCGGGGTCGTTGCCGGGGTTGGTTATCTCGACCTCGACGTCCACCTGACCTGGGTATGGCGCTCCGAAGTCGAAGTCGACGATGTAGGGATGCAACGCTGGCTCGCTTAGCTCGCATCCATCACCTGGGTCGGCGACCCGTGGTGAGAAAGTGTCGAGCAGCCGGAGGCTGCTCTCGCCCGTGCCTCCAGCCCATTCGTAGGTCGACCAGTAGAGTTCGTCGTCTCCGCTGGCGTCGTAGCTGCCGAGCGGCTGGTCGCCTATCCATATCTCGTCGTACCAGACGCTTCTGTCCTCTACTCCGGTTCCGTCAGGGGTTGAGAACCTGAACTGTATGTCCTCCACGGTGTCCATGTCGGAGACGTCGATGGATATCCTCTCCCAGTCGCTGATTGTGCTGGTCTCGCTCCACACCTCCGTTCCGCCGATATGTACCGAAGGGTAACCCCAGCTTCCTGACCAGCTGTCTCCCTGGACGGCGAAGCTGATGCCGTCGGTGTTCGACAGGTCGACGTCGGGCACGGTGAACTGGCTGTATCCCTCCTCGTTGTTACCCGTGGTGTAGAGTCTTCCGGATGCGGCTCCCATGCTGGATCTCGTGGTATCCGTCTCGTACGCGACGTTTCCGCCGGAGAAGTCGTCGAACGTGAAGCCGTCGAAGTCGCTTTCGCTGCCGTACGTCCAGTCCTGAACCGTCGCGGTTACGATGTCGTCTAGTCCGTACTCCACCTCTATCTCCACTCCTTCGTTCACCGCGGTGTCGGGGTACCTCGTCCCGAACTCGTGGACGTCGGTGATATCTTCGTCCGCGGTGTAGGTCTGGTCTCTGAGGTGGCCGCGGATGTCCGCGTCCGAGAGCATGGCGTTGTACTCGTACGTACGGGTCTCGCCCTGACTGATGGCTCTGTTGTCGTGGACGTAGTCGCCGTCGTGCGCGTAGCCGTCGGGGTTCTCGTGGAAGGCGCCGTCGGCGCTGAAGTCGTTCTGGAAGTCCGCTTCGTCCACGAACTCTATGCTCATGTCCAGGCCAGGGAAATGCATCTCCTCGAACGCCAGCATGTGAACCTGTGCGTCGGCGTTACGGAGTATCGCGGTCTGACCTGAAAGGACGACTTCACCCGTGTCCGAGCGCGTGGCTCCTCGTGTAGGTGTCCTGTCTCCGAACTGGTCGTCGGTGTGTCGGTCGTCGAAGATGACGTCATCCTGCAAGGTCAGCTGTTCCCCCTGAAGGGCGCTGGCGTCGAACTGGACGTCACCGAGGGTTATCGCTTGAGTATCTCCTCCGCCGATGGGTTCGTTCGTCAGGGAGATGCGCGCGGCGTCAGGTACGACGTCGAGCACGCCTATGAGGCTTATGTCCTTCCGAATCGACAGGTCGGTTCCCTCCGGCACCGTCGCACCCGCCATCTCCGCCTGAAGCATCGCCATCGCCATGTCGTCCTCCTGCGGGTCGTTCACGGCGTCGTAGTCGGTCGTGTCGATGCATGCGGCGGTCTCACCTGTCGTTGGGTAGATCGCGACCTCTGTGCCTTCGAGCTCTTCGATGTGGGCGTCGAAACCTCCGACTGCGGCGAAGGTCGCTCCAGCCATCGCACCCAATGGAAGCCATGTGACTACCACTACGAGGAGCACGAAACCCAGCATCATAGATAGAGCGAACCGTGTCTTAGGTTTCTCCAGCCGTAGTCTGACGGTGTCCTCCTTCCTCCTCCACCCATCTTCATTCCTTGGAGGGTCCTCAGATGAATCAGACGTCACACTATTGTCTCCGTGTGTGTGTATCCACTTATTTTAGTATAAACCTTAGGGTCAGTTCGGGCTTGTTAGTTTGGTGGTTAACGCGGTTTGATGCCGACCTAACGGCATAATAAGGACGAAGCCTTCTTTAAGTGGGTTGGATTCTGCAGGTGGGTCTGATTACGAAGGACGCTGACATCAACTGGCACAACTCATATATAACTGGAGGGTGGATATACCTGCACCGAATAGAGTAACAGTATGTTCACTGACGAAGAAGTAGAAGCGATCAGGGAGGACGCCGACGTCGGCACTACTTACGTCCGTGAACGTACGTCTCCGAAGCGTTTCACTTCCTCTATAGTCGTCTCCCTAGTTCTGGCGGTACTTATGGTAGCGTTCACGTTAAGCGTAGGAACAGTTGGAGCGTTGGTTGCGGGCGCAGGCGGAATACAGGGCGACATCGACATGCTCGTGGGTCAGGACGTAGCGATATATCCTTCTGCAGGTGAGTCAGCCACGTGCCCGAGCTCGGTGGTTCCCACACAGTTCGACGGGAGACCCGACCCCGGAGGGGGTGATCACGCCTTACCTGTTCTGAACGCCGAGGTGGAGCAAGCTACGATACCTGCTGGCGAATCGCTCTTCCTGCATAAGGGGATAAGGCTCCCTGACGCGATAGTCGGGATAGACAACATCAGCATACTGCTCTCGCAGGAAGAACCCTACGGCGAGACGATTGTGGATGACACTACGTTCACCGTCACTCAGCTTAGAGCTGAGGAGGTGGACTTCGGCCAGACCATAATAAACGAGCAGTACACGGAGGTAGGAACCTCGGATCCCGAGAGGGCGGTCTTCGGACCTGGTCCAGGAACCTGGAGCGATTTCGTGGTGGAGGAGATGGGCGAATTCTATCTGAGTGGCGAAGGTGCTACCCTTGTCGGCGCCAACGGCGTGATACATTACCTGAGCTTCTCACAGCTTTCGATAGACAACCTGCGGATCGAGGTCGAATACAACAGGGGGGATGCGGCGGTACCCGTCGGTGACTGCCCAGCTCCCCCCACGTGAAATGTTCTCAAACTTACCTCCAGGTGAAGCATTACCTCTACAGGAGCTTAGCTGAAGCATTCTGCGAACCCGCTCTCCATCTGCGCGCGCCTCGGGAGGACGTCCTCCCTGGGCAGAACCTGACGGTGCACGAAGTCCTCGGAGAACGTATGGACGACCTGGTAGTACCTCGGTGAGTGCATCCCCCTCTCCTCGGTGTAGACTCTTACTTGGTATATTGCCTGAAGGCCGTTCTGCGCCTCTCTAGCCGACACGGTCGCCATTCCAACGGATGTAGCTGTCTCCCCGAAGGTAACCAGGTTGTCGTGTTCGACCTCCCTCAGGTACCAGTTCACCTCTCTCCAGCCCTCGACAGCGGGTTCGTCCACGCACTCGAGGTCGTCGGGGGGTTCCGGCAGGTCCAGCCTTGCGTCTACCCTGGACGGGGCCGGTTCACTTCCGCCCTCGAAGGGTTCGAACTCCGCGGGTGGAGTTGCCAGGACTTCGAAACCGGCTTCGGAGGGGTCGCATAGATGAGTGAGCCAGAGGAGCGTGTTCCTCGGTCTCTCCTCCCGAAGATGGACGTCCTCGGTATCGTGGATGTTCTCGTACACCACGTACAGGTTCAAACGGGTGATATCTGACGTGCCGGAGGCCGAGGACTCCCTGCAGTGGTAGTCCGCTAGCTCAACCTCCGGCGCCCAGCCGTTCCTGCCGTAGACGTGCGACCTTCTGAACCCCTCCATGTAGAAACGCTCGCGGTAGGTGGAGTACTGTCTGTTCAGCTTTGTATGCGGTCGTTCGAAGGACAGAGCACGGTCGCTGTAGACGTCGTGTAGCACTCCATCATCGTCCTCGGCTGCGAAGACGAAGTAGAAGTCCCGGCTTCTGGATTCCGGAGCGAAGATAGTCCAATCCGGCTGATCGATATGGAACGTCCACATCAGGTCGTCTACGTACTCTACCAGTGAGTCGTCTTCGGCGTCGATTAGGTCCGCCGTCTCCGCCGCAGTCTCAGCGTTCGAAACCACCATGTAACCGCTGGAGAACACGAGAACAACCAACGCAGCCACTCGGAAGGCCTTTCTAGCCTTCTCCGGTGCCTCTGGCACGGAGAGCTCGGGAGCTAACTCCAGCCATACGGCCAATGCTTGCCTCCTGTCCGCGAGGTTGAGCTTGCTTGAGTCGCGGAACCAGTCTTCCAGATGGTCCATCGACGCGGGCGAGAGGAACAGAACTAGACCCGCTATCGTGACGAATGGGAAGGCACCGATCCGCACGGTGAGGGCGAGGCCGAGATGACCTGCGATGAAAACCCCCGCTAACGCGGACCGGTATCTCCCCTTTAGCACCAGCAGCAACGGTGACGCGAGCAGAAGCGCCATCCAGCTGTAGTTCCCGAGATACAGCACCTGGTCGGGAAGCAGCCTCGTGAGGTCACCGAGGAGATACGTCATCTCGTCCGAGTGCAGGATGAACTTCATCTCCCGGCCAGCGAGCCAGGTCTCCGACTGCAGCTTGTGGAGTCCGTTGACGAAGTACATCGAGACCATCTGCAGGAGTATCACCGCCGAAGCCAACCCCACCACCGTCGTCCTTGTACTTTCCCTGTTCAGCGAGTCGAGTGACCACCGTTCACCCAGTGGAAGGAACAACCCCCAGAACAGCAGCAGTGCGAACAGGAAGTCGGCGTAGCTCAAGACGAAGAAGTTCCTGTGGTCGAAGGACACCACCAGCAGGAAGCAGGCGAAGGCGGCGAACCGGCTCCTGAACCCCACCGCGAGCAGAAGTCCGAAGACGAACTTCAGGACGAACAGGAAAGCAGCCACAGCTGGGTGGTCGGGCAGCAGGAAGAAGAGAGAGAACGCGGGATCCGGCGGAACCAGTCGAGCGAGATCCATAGATACCGCACCGGAATCCAGGTAGAGGAACCCGAAGTTCCGCGCTCTAAGCACAGCATCCGCAGCCACCAATAAACCCAATAGAACTCGGAAGATTGCTAGTGCCCTCGTGTCGATCCCGATCCAGGGCTTCAGACGCGCCTTCAAGCTATCCCACATCGGTCGTACCAAGCTACAGCTTTACAGCTATTCAAACCCGCGGGTGGAGACGTCGTGATACTAGCTGATGCCGGACCCATCCACCAAACTACAGAAGAACTTATATGATAGTAAACTCCCGTTACTATGTACTGGATGGATAGGACCACCTACATTCTGGTGGCGCTGGCTATAACGGTTGCTCTGGGGGGGACTGGCTACCTTGTCGATGGTAACCCACTCGACGAGACAGTGATGAACTCCGTCGAAACCGACGAACGCACCCCCAACGAACCACAAACCGACGAATCCCCACCGGAAGAGAAACCGGATGACAGCGTTCCGCCCGACGATACCTCTAAGGACCCAGAGGTAGAGGCAGAGGAGGACGAGGTAGATCCGGGGATATGTACGAGTGTCGGAAACCAAAACGACGAGTCGCCCACGGGTACACGATATGTAACTGCGATAGAGTCCGGCGAACGCTCGCACTGGCAGCCTGAGGAGAACGTGTCACTGGAGACCGACGTACCAACCTACGAGGTTACCCGTTACCCCTGCACCGACCCAACTCCTGAACAGATTGATGCAGCCTGGGAGCTGTACAACAGGACCTACGAAGCAGCGGCAGACACCGGACTTTTCGACTATGAAAACGCGTCAGAGGAGGGTTACAGAGTACACGACTACCTCCATTACTTCCACGAAGACCACTACCTCGACGAGGACAACCTGAACCCCCACCGGCCGGAATCCCTGGTCTACTTCACCGACTTCGAAGAAGACATAGAGAACGTGAAGGACGCGGACGACAAGACCCTCGCGGGAGTCATGTACCTGGCTGACGGTATCAGGTCAGAGGGACCGGAGGTAGGCGGACCGCTCACGAAGTGGCACTACCACCCTCAGGCCACGAAAGAATGCTTCAGAAGCAGACTTAACGAGGGCATCGACTTCGAGGGGTTCGAATGCGAGGATGGAGCCGAGAAAGCCTACCGGAGCCCAGAGATGATTCACGTCTGGTTCGTCGAAGCCCCGGAGGGGCCGTTCTCCACCGAGATGCCTACTACAGAACGAGCCACCCGGGTACACCGAGAGATAGAAGCGGGAGAAGGTAAACCTCCGAAGATGTCGAGGTCTGAGTTCGAAGAACAGCTCGAGAGGAACCCCACTAGCTACCACGACCAGAAACCAGAATAACATCAGCTAACCGGTCGTCGAATCCCAAGCACTTTCTCGCTCACGGCATCTACACACCTACATTCACCCACTAGATTCTGAACCACTCGCCCGATGCCTTTTTCGTATACCACGCCGTATCAGCCTCAACAGATGCCCTGCCCGCACAGCGGCTCCGGCGGCGGAGACATGAGCCGTCACGACCCCCGCCGGCGCGCGGTCGAGCGCCGGGAGTTCCTGAAGAGCGCGGTAGCCATCGGCGGCGCGTCGGCGCTGTCGGCGTGTCTCGACCGCGAGGACGACGCCCCTCAGGGGTTCGGCACATCGTTCCACGACGAACTCGAGGAGAACCCGTTGCCGGAGGGTCAGCACGTCTTCGGACCCTACCTCGTCACCGACCCTCACGGCAACACCGTGGTGCCGATGCACAACATCCTCCTTATGCTGGACTACCGGGGGGAGGACGGCGACCCCCCATCTGACGACGAGCGCCGGCGAGTGGAGGACGGCTTCCGCACCCTGGAGCGCGCGTATGAGTGGGGTGTCGGCGACGCCGTCAACGCCGTCGTCAACCACGGCTTATTGTTCGCGCACGGCTACAGCCCGTACTTCTTCGAACGGGTGTACGGCGAGCGTCCGGAGAAGCCTGCGTTGGACGCGGAGGAGCTCCTCGACGAGATAGACGACTTCCGCGTCGAAGATTTCGAACGGCCGGACGCCGACCGGTACGACGCGTTCCTATACCTCACCAGCGGGTACGCCTCCAACGTCCTCGGCGCGGAGGAGGCGTTGTTCGGCGACCTCGACGAGGTCAACGGCGTCGAGGTCGAGGGCGGTCTCGACGACGTCTTCGAGGTGCGGGAGCGTCGCACGGGTTTCATCGGGCAGACGCTGGCGACCCGGCACTGGGAAGGCGTCGACGACCCGGAGTCCAGCGTCGCGGAGCAGCCGGAGCGCGGGCTCGACGTCGCCAGCGAGTTCGACGACAACCCGATACCGATGGAGTCACCGCTGTTCATGGGCTTCAAATCAGGGTTCACCACCAACCTCCCGAGCGAGGACGACGTCACCATACAGGAGGGCAGCTGGAAGGACGGCACCGTCGCGCAGATATCCCGGACGAAGCTAGAGCTCGAAGACTGGTACCGGGAGGACCACGGCGACCGCGTCGAGATGATGTTCAGCCCTCGACACGACAAGGAGCAGGTGGGGGAGACGGCGCAGGATCTCGCGTCCAGCGACCGCCTGAGCGAGGAGATGGTGGACGCCGCCAGCGAAGACGCCCGTGACCGCGATGTAGTCGGCCACAGCCAGAAGCTCGCGGCGGCGCGCGACGACGGCTTCACGCCGAAGGTGACTCGGAGGGACTTCAACTCGACTGACGGCGGCGAAGCGGGTATGGAGTTCATCGGGTTCATGCGGGAGATTGACGCGTTCGTCGAGCTTCAGAGGGCGATGCACGGCGACCACCTCGACATCGAGCCCGAGCGGAACGGAATCCTGGAGTTCTTCGAGGTGCCGAAGCGGGCGACGTTCCTCGTGCCGCCGCGGCGTTTGAGGGCGTTGCCGACGCCGGAGCCGCGTCGAGCGTAGGGGTCGTGGGTGTTACCCCCAGGATATATGGCTTCGGAACCTGGCTCTTTATCTATGCCCTGAGGCGTCGAGTTCTTGCAGCTGTAGCTCCAGTGATTCGGCTACTTCCTCTACGTGACCGGTGGGAAAGCTTCCTTGTTCGAAGACTCCTTTGAACGAGTCCTCGAAGCTCTCCTGTTCGAACCGTTCGAGGGTTCTCTCTATCTGTTCGACGAGGGCTTCCGGTCTTCCTCTATGCAGGTGGGTTCCTACGCTGTCGAGCTCCGTCTCCGCGGCGATGACCAGCAGGTCTCTGGCGTCGGCTAACCGACCGCTGTGTATCTTGAGTGCGAACAGTAGAGAGGGTTCAGGCACTCTTGCTTCGAGACCCTTCTCAATCTCGAGCGGTTCTACGACGCTGTGTTCCCGGAGGTAGCTGTACGACCATTCGGCGTCGGTCTGACGACACCGTAACGCATCGACGACTGCGTCGAACTCGACGGAGTGCTCGCCTACCGGCTTCGTGTACCGGAGTACACGGCCTTCGTATACGTTCCCTACGTCGGCTTCGAACTCTTTCGTGTACCCTTTCTCTGAAAGCAAGTGGCTGTAGTCGTCTACCGCGTCTTCAGGGAGCACCATGTCGATGTCCGCGGTGAAACGTGTCTGGAAAGCCGATACCGCCCAACCGCCGACGAGAACGTAGGGCAACTTTTCTTCGTGTATCGTTCGGTGGGTGTCGACGAGCTCGCTCTGTCGCTCTGACAGGCTCATCTCTGTTTCCCCGTACGTTCAGCCCGGTGAGCTGGGTCGATATCCATCTCGACGTCGTGCTCGTCTGCGATCATCTCGAGCGCGGGCTCGTATGCTGCTCGGTTCTCGACCATCATATCTACGGTTTCGTCCAACGGAGTGACGGGGTTGCCGTCTATCCATTCGATGTCGATGCCGTCGTCGACGGGGAACAGGACGTAATATACCCCCGGGGCACCGTCTACCTCTTCCTGGTCGATCCTTCTCTCGACCGAGGATTTCAGGCCGTACTCGTGGAAGAACTCCATCCATCTCTCCAGGTCTCCGCTGTGGATCTTCAGGAACACGGGGTAGTCGTCGTGGCTCCGAGCTATCTGGTAACCTCCGCTGGTCCAGACGTAGGCGGCGTCGATCTCCGTGTACGCGAACTCGGTTCCAGCGAAATGCGGTACAACGTATGCCTCTTCCTGTGAAGGCTGTCCGCGACGGTACAGCGCCGCCATCATATCGTAGTACCGTCGGCGGATCTCGTAGTCCACCACTCCAACCCCGCTATCGTCTATTGAGATGATGTCCTCTCGTTCTAACCTCTCGACCCAGTCGTACACCCACGAGTACGAGACATCGATCTTATCCGAGATACGGTTTATAGAGTCTCCTCTCTTCGATGCAAGGACTATCCTCGCCGGTGTCGGCTTCATCAACTCGGTGTTGACCATGTCCTATCAGTTATCTCTATAGAGATAGGTAAGCAAAAACGTTTCTACCGTGGGTGTTGGGGGTGACATCGAGTGGTTATGTGTCCCACACCCACCAAACAGTGATGGTATTTGTACCATAGGTTTATCTTGGGGGCTCACCTAATAAGGAACGTAGGGATGACGGAAGCCGATACGGTGATTGAGTACACCGACTACGACGCGACGAAGCAACGGTCGAGTCGGTGACGGTGGTGAAGACCGACGACCGCGAGTACCCCAGCGGATGGAAGTACCGTCTCCACTACGGAACCACGGAAGGTGAAACCATAGTTCGGTACGATAACAGCCACGAACGCTCGAAAGGACACGAACGACACATCGGGGACAGGATCGCGGTGATAGAGTTCACGTCGATGACCGACGTGCTCCAACGGTTCTACCGGGACGTGGACGAGATGGGGTAGAGGCTTCCGTTACGGATGTGATAACCATGACAGAGAAGAAAACGCTTGAAGTCAGGGTACAGCCCACTGAAGAACTTCGGGATGAGACGCTGGAGAAGGTCGAGGCAATCGAAGGTGACGAGGACGTCGAAGACCTTCACGTCCTCAACCTGTCGAGCGAGCGAGAGCTCTCGCGGCTGATGAGCGAGAAGAACCTCGAACTCCTCCATGCGATCGCCGAACTCGAACCGTCGAGCATGCGTGAGCTCGCCGACCTCGTCGACCGCGACTTCCGAGAGGTGCACAGGAACCTCGAAGAGCTCGAGAACCTCGACGTCATCGAGTTCGAGGAAGACGGACGAACCAGGAAGCCGGAGCTGTGGTACGACACCATAGAGGTGAACGTAGACCTCGCCGTGGAGGCCTGAACGGAGCCGGAACTCATCTTCCAGGAGACCTTCCTCTACCTCTATCCGTAGGGATAACTGCTCCTCTTCGAGGTACCGAGCCTGGCGACGTATCTGGTGCCGCCGCGGCGGTTGAGGGCGTTGCCGCCGGTGGAGCCCATGTGATGTTAGATAGATTGGTGGACGAGTATTAGGGGTGAAGCGTGGGTGGAGGGTGCTTACTCGGCAGCTGCTAAACGCTTAAACGTGAGCGGAGTTAGATACGTGTATGACGATCGTGGAGACGGAGGGCACGCTCGGCGGACCGCCGACGCCGAACTGCTGGAAGCCTGCTCTGTGGAGGCACGTGTCTTGCTCACGAACGACAACGACTTCGCGTTACTACGCTGAGGCAGGCGTGAGTAACTGTTTTAACGTTGAGTCACGTTAGTATCAGCTGGTTTGAGCACTGAAAGACGCAAGATCACGCTTACGCAGGAAGAAGGTCTGTGGAAGGCTGTGGACGAGGAAACGGACGTAGAGGTCCGTATGGAGGACCGGCAGGATTCTCTGGCCGAGCTCGACCGTCTTGTGGACGCTGACGACTTTTCCGACGACCCTTTTTTCACCGCCCCTACGTTCACTACTGGCGACTGTAACGTGTCGGAGAACGTAGACGAACACCTGAATGAATCCGGATGACATCTGACCGACGACCGAGTCCGCTTTTCGTCGACACTGGCGCACTGTACGCGCGTTTCGTATCCGACGACGATAACCACGACGCAGCCATGTCGGTGTTCGATGGTGTACGAGACGGGGAACTTCGATATCGTCCACTTTACACGACGCGGTACGTTCTATCCGAGCTTACGCGTCTCCTGCTCTACAGGAAGGGTCACGAACAGGCTGCCACGGCGTTAAACGCAGTCAAAGCAAGCGCGGCTTTCATAGTCCTTTCACCCACGAATCACGAATACGAACTGGCTTGTGAACGGTTCGCGCAGTTCGGCGACCAAAAGATAACTCTGGTTGACCACCTTACAAGCGCCATGGCTGATACGCGTGAAGTTGAACACATCTTCAGCTTTGACTCTGACTTCCAGACGCTTGGATTCGTAGTACTGCCCGAGGATACAGGAGACATCTAGCTGATGAACCATATTCCCAGTGGTGAACTATAGCGCTACCTCACTTTTCCACCAATACCGAACAAACTAGTAGCTATTGACGGAATCGAGTATAACTTGTAATATGAAAAACCCACTGCGACCACGTCGAACACGAACCCGAACGTAACGGCATCCTCGACTTCTTCGACGTACCCAGCAGGGCGACGTATCTGGTGCCGCCGCGACGTTTGAAGACGTCCGCCGGTGGAGCCGGTGTAGCGAACTGTTTTAACGCTGAAGCACCAACATCTCGGTATGAGCGAGAGCGAGGACACGGCTGATCTGGGGCGGCGTCTGCTTCAGAAGTCGCGTACAGTTGGTTTGAGGTCGAAGATGGAGGGGTTCGTGGAGGAGCACTCGGGGTCAGACAAGGTTCTGAAGGAGATTCGGAGGTGTGATGGGGGATCCATGTCCGAGATGGTTGACGAAGGACGTGAAGAACGGATTTAGATGGAGCACCTGTTCTTCGACACGTCCGCCCTCGTAAAGAGGTACCACGAGGAGGAAGGTACGGAGGCCGTGGACGCGCTCGTTGAAGACTAGCAGAATCAGGTAATAATCAGCTCGCTTTCGGTGATAGAGTCCGCGTCGGCGTTCCGCAGGAAACACAACCGTGGAGAGCTCTCCGAGGACAGGATGAACCGTCTGCTTTCGGAGTTCTTCGAGGAAGCGTTGGAGGCCTTCGTCATCGTTCCGCTATCGGAACCTATCACCGAGTATTCCTTCGACCTCGTGCTCGAGGACGACCTTCGAACCCTCGACAGTCTACAGCTGTCGACTGTCCTGTCGATGGAGAACGAGGATATAGTCTTCGTTTCCGCGGATACGAAGCTGAACGAGGTGGCGGGTGAACGGGGGCTGGAGACGGTCAATCCAACGGAGCCTTAGTTCGTCCATTCGGGAGATCTCTGCATCCCTGTCTACCCCAGCGCTGGTCGAGTGACGCTACCGCAAGCAGGAACTGGGTCGACCGGAGAGAAAAGACGGTTCACGGCGACCGCCTCGATGTCGAGCCCGGCCGGCACGGTACAGCTGATTTCATCAAAATGCCGAATCGGGCGACGTATCTGGTGCCGCCGCGGCGGCTGCGCGCTCTTCCCCCGACCGAGCAGCAACCGCGGAAAGATGGCTACGAGTAACGGCACCAACCGACCTTACATATACCCAAGGACTATATCTTTACCCCGGTTATAGTAGGATATGAGCCAGAGTATACGACGGGAAGATACCACGGAAGGCGTGACTGTAATCGACGAGAGGACGGGAGAGAAGGTCACCGCCGATACGTACGTCGAGGCTCTTGAGGAACTCGCCCAGCACCTGAGCAACCTCACCACGCTCGACAGGCTCTTCGATGACGTTCAGGAGAGGTTCGAGGAAGAGGGTGTCACTGAAGAGGACGTCGAAGAGGCTATAGAATGGGCGAGAGATCAGTAGTCTACGACACGAACACCATCATCTCGGCTCTGGGGTTCGATGGGAGCCCTCAGATAGCCCTTTTCATCGGATTTACACGCGGATGGGACATGTACTTCTCCGAGGAGATTCTGACCGAGGTCGAACGCGTCATGGGCTACGACAAGCTACCGATCACGGAAGAAACGGCAGATCTGTTCCTCACGATTGTGAGGGATGAAGGAATCCGGGTCGAAACTGATGTCTCGGTGGATGCTTCCGACGATCCCGACGACAACAAGTTCCTGGAGTGTGCGCTGGAAGCCGACGCCGGATATCTGGTTTCCGGCGACAGAGATCTGCTTGAGCTGAACGAGTTCCGCGGTGTCGATATAGTTGACGCCGGCGAGTTCCTCGAACACCGGACGAAGTTCGACTGATCTTTCCGAGAGCTCGATCCGTACTGCTAGCTGTCGAGCAAACCGGTTACTTTACCGTCGATGGAGCCGGAGCTCAGAGTAACTGTTTTTACGTTGAGTCCCGTCACTAGCAGTAGGTTCCAGCGCTGAGAAACGCAGGATCACGCTGACACAGGAAGGTGTGTGGGGGCTGTGACGAGGAGACGGATGTGGAGGTCCGTATGGAACGGCGTGGGGATATGCTGGAGGAACTCGACCGAGTTGTGAAGGCAGAGAATCTATCGAAGGACGTCTTCTTCACCGCCTCGAGGTTCACGACGGGTGTCGAGGTCATTTCGGAGAAGGTTGACGCCGGCGGAGCCGGTGAAGTGACGAGGTAGAACTGGGGTTGATGGGGGTTGCGATGAGTGGTTGTATCGCAGCTGCTAAACGCTTAAACGTCTCGGGTGGAAAGGTACTGGTATGACCATCGTGGAGACGGAGGACACGCTTGGGGGGGAGCCGCGTCTCGAAGGCAGACGTATCTCTGTCATGCAGGTAGCCGAGATGTACGTCGACGGCGGCATGTCTCCCGAGACCGTCGCCGACCAGCTCGACGTTGGACTCGACGAGGTGCACGAGGCGCTCGCGTACTACTTCAAGCACCCTGACGAGATGGACGAGATACGCCGAAAGCACCGTGAGCTGGAGGAGGAGCTGAAGGAAAACTCCGGGTCACCCGAACGCGCCGAGAGGTAGATGGAGTTCGTAGCCGACGAACACGTGCCGAGCGCGGTCATCAACGCGCTCCGCTCCAAAGGATACGACGTTGTACACGCGCCGGAACAGTACACACAGGGTGACGAGGACATCGACCTTCTCGAGAACTGCGCCGAAGACGGGCGTGTCCTCTTGACTAACGACCGGGATTTCGTGAGGCTAGCCGAAGAGACAGATCACTCCGGTGTCGTGATCTACACCGACCAGCAACGACCACCACGTGAGGTTCTGAAGGCTGTCATACGTGTGGACGATGCGTACTCCGACGACCTCCAGAACAGGACCGTCTGGCTTGAAGGCTGGCTCTGAAGGAAACTCCGGCTCCTAAGCTTTCTGCGGCGTAGCTACCTTCCATACCACTATAGAGGGCGAGGCACGGCGACCACCTCGACGTCGAACCCGAGTGGAACGGAGTCCTGGAGTTCTTCGAGGTTCCCAGCAGGGCTACGTTCCTGATGCCGCCGGGGCGGTTTAGGTCGTTGCCGACGCCGGAGCCGGGGGATCATGGGGAAGCACGTAGATCGATGCATGATGGATGGGGGTGGGGTGTTGTTACTTTCGTCCATCTGGATACTGTCTCTGGTAACTGGTTAACTGAGGGCACTAAGAACATCGTCGATCGTGAACAGGGTTATGTTTCCTTCTCTGTCCGCTTCTTCGTGGACTGATCTACTGAATCCGCTTCTGGAGAACAGTGCGTACTCGTATCTGTGGCTGTCTCTGCCAGCGGACCGTGCCACTTCGTCAGCGTCTTCCCTGAGTTGGCTTAGGATGTCGTATCCCATAGGCTGCCCCGTGAACTTTACCTCACCTACTAACAGTACATCGTCGTCAGTTAGACCGACTACGTCCACTTCACGTCCCTGCCTCCACCATCCTCCCGGTCTGCGAACCAGGTTCAGAGACGGATAGAGTTCGGGCACGGCTTCGTTGCAGATGTCTTCGAAAGCGTCGCTCGCAAAGTCAGGAAGCTCTGGCTCTATCAGGTTGCTGTATGCTCCTTGGCCGTACTGGCTGTACTTTGACTGGTGTCCGTAGACAAACCGGAACCAGAATCGAAAGAACTGGTCGTTCAGCTTGTATCTGGTGGTTTTGCTCGCTTTTGGGTCGGCGGTCACCGGTACGTCGGAACGTACTATCCCAAGGTCTTCGAGCCGGTTGAAATAGTAGCTTAGGTCACCTGAATCTATACCTGTAGACTGTGATATATCGTTCCTTCCTCGTTTGCCTCTGGCTATCGTTTTGAGGATGGCGAAATACCTGTTCACTTCGTCGAGCTCCATCCTGAGAACGGTTTCGGGCTCGTCGTGTAGTCCGCTTTGCGGGGAAAGTATGGCTCTGGTGACGTTCTCCGCAAGTGATCTGGAGCTGTCTACGGTCTGTAGGTAGTGGGGTACACCACCGAAGACCGAGTATGCAAGTACCCGTTCCTCAGGGTCGTACTCCGGGTAGAACTTAGATGCGTCGGGCACCCTGAGTTCTCCCAGTTCGATTTTTCCGTTCGGTGTTTTGGATAACCGACCATATAACGGAGCACCACCGCCTACGGCTACCTCATACATCATACCGACAGAGGACCCTGTTAGCACCACTGTAGCCGAGGAGTTCTCTGTCTCGTGGTCCCATAGCCTCTGTATCTTGGATGGAAGACTCTTGGTGGAGTCAACGAGATACGGGAACTCATCGAGAACAACGACAGCGTCTTTTTTTATGAGGTGGTCCAAAACGGTTTCCCAGTCTTTCTGGAGGTTCTCTATCTGCGGGTACTCGTAGGCTGCGTCCTGTACGAACGACTCTATCTGGTCGGTTCTGGTGGTCTCGACGGCTTGATGATATACGGCATCGTCTCTGTCTCGTATGCTTTCGAGTACGAGTGCTGTTTTTCCTACACGGCGTCTTCCGTAGACTACCGCAAGTTCGGGGTTTTCGGAGGAGTAGAGCTCTTTGAGGTGGGAAAGCTCTTCTTCTCGATCGACGAACATTCTCTGTATCCGAACACGTGCTCAGTAGTTAATAGAGTTTCGGCTATAATAGTCCATACTATAATAGTCTAAGCTCTTATAGGTATGCGAGCTGGGGGTGGTTTTAGCCCAAGACCTTCGACCGGCACGCGCGTTAGAAAAGCGATGCGCGTACGGTCGATAGGAAAAGGGGGGGGGGGGGGTGGCGTTCATAGAGATGGATGGGACTACGGCTTCACGCCGAAGATAACCCGGTCGGAGCTTCGACAGCACCGACTCCGGCAAGCCCGACATGGAGTTCGTGGGGTTCATGCGTTCGATAGAGGATTTCGTGGAGATGCAGGAGGCGACGCATGGTGAGCACCACGACGAGTAACCAGAACGCAAAGGGATCCTGGAGTTCTTCGAGGTACCGAGCCGGGCGACGTTCCTGGTGCCGCCAAGGCGGTTGAGGGTGTTGCCGCCGGTGGAGTATAGAGGTTGAAACCTCCGTACTTCAGTGTGTAGCGTGTACGGTACCGTCGGCTTCAGTTGACGATAAGTGCTAACGGGGTGTACCGCCGCAAGGTTGAACTACCTCTGTATACGACGTATACACATGGGGACTAAGACCGTGCGCCTCCGCGAAGACGTCTACGAGCGCATCCGCTCCAGGAAACGTGAGGACGAGACGTTCTCCGAGGCCATCGACCGATTGACGGGGAACACGTCCCTCCTCGAGCTCGAGGGGACGCTGTCCGACGAGGAGGCTGACGAGGTACGCGCCGCCGTAGAGGAGAGCCGAGACGTAGGCAGACAGGAGGCTGAAGAGCTCTACGGGGAAGACGGTTGATACTGGACACCTCCTTCATCATCGACCTACAGAACAGTGTAGCCGACGCTGTCTCGAAGGCAGAGGAGATAGAGGAAGCCGGCAGACCGAGACGAGTACCACACGTGGTGCTCTACGAGCTCTATATAGGCGTAGGGAAAGGAATCCACACGGAGGACAACAGGGAGCGACTCCGGGATACTCTTTCGGCTCTGCCGACCACGTCGACGACGCAGTCTATAGCGGAGCGAGCAGGAGTGATTGAGGGAGAGCTCCAGGTAGATGATGAAGGGGTCGGCGCAGTAGACGCAATCGTAGCAGCCACAGCCGTGGAACACGACGAACCCGTAGTAACCTCCGACGTCTCGCACTTCGAACGCGTACCCGGAGTCAACGTAGAGACCTACTGAGCCATAGTTCAGGTGTAACATCAGACAGATATCTTGGTCGCCGACCTCCTTCGAACGGGTGTCTGTGTGAGCTCCCCTGCGTTCTACGTCACTGTGGCTTCGTCGGGTTCGATGGAAGCTCCTGCTATCGACGCGTCGACGGCTCCGACTTCGTCGCCCGTGCTCGTAGCTGTCTCTGGACGTCTACGGTTCGGAGCGGATTCTAAGTGATGATGTGGGTGTTAACGTACCCGATGACGTAGTCGAACCATCGCTCGATGTCGGAGCCGGCTTCCACCTCCATCGCAACCTACGTGTCCACCTGGGTTGACACCACAAGTCCGGGCGTTCGATCCCCCGGAGCTTCGCGAAGGCGATGTAGTCGGCCACAGCCAGAAGCTCGCCGCCGCCCGTGACGACGGCTTCACTCCGAAGGTCACCCGTCGGGACTTCGACAGCACCGACGGAGGTGAGGCGGGGATGGAGTTCATCGGGTTCATGCGGGAGATAGACGACTTCGTCGGGCTTCAGAGGGCGATGCACGGCGTCCATCTCGACCACGACTCCAGGCGGAACGGCATTCTGGAGTTGTTCGAGGTACCGAGCAGGGCGACGTATCTGGTGCCGCCGCGGCGGTTGAGGCTGTTGCCGCCGCCTTAGGTATGACTGGGGCCGGTCGGAGTGATATCTTACTGGGTTGCTGTATCCTGTTGTGCGCTGTCTGTACTTCAGGTTGGAGCTGAACTGTAGGGGGTGTTCAGTTGAGTCCGAGGCTTAGCTTCAGCGCTTCGTCTATCTCCTGCATCTTCCGGCTATCTAGGTTTCCTTCGACCGACTGTATCCGTCTTTTTATCGAGACGGTGCGTATCTGGTCGAGTCGGACGGAGGAGTCCTTCTCGAGGGGAGATTCCGAGGCTTCCACGTGTACTTCGAAGGGGTAGCCTCTGTACGTACCTGTGGCGGGTGCGACGATGGTGGTGCTGGAGTTCCTGTTGCCGATGTCGTTCTGGACGACCACGGCTGGACGTGTCTTCTTGATCTCGCGGCCTTCTGCAGGGTCGAGCCGGACGACGGCGACGTCTCCACGACGAACGGTTATGTCGGAGCTCATTCGACGAGCTCGGTCCACGGGTCTGTGGAGGTGTGTCTCCATTCCTCCGTAAGCGCGGCTGCGGACTCAGAGGCGTCCTGATACGCCGTCGCGAGCTCGTCTTCTTCGACGGGTTCTGGTTCGACGTCTACGACTGCGACGGTGACCCGTCTGTTTGCGTACTCCGTCCCGAGGTATATCCGTCCTCTGTCGTCGGTTTCGTTGGTATGGAGTTCGGTGGCTTCGACCTTCATCGTTAGAGTGTTCGCCCCACCCACACATCAACTTTACCCACAATAACCCACGGGTCGGGGTTTTTCCTTGGTATTTCCTCTGTTATTAGAACTCCTTGTTTTGGTTTGCTGCTGGGTTCCTGCTTTCGACGCGTCAGTACGGGTTATGCCTGCCTTCGTAGGGTTCTACTTGGATACCTATCTCTGTGAACTTGTCGTGGTGTGACGTCACCACGGGTTCGTCGTACTTCTTGCTCGCGGCGGCTACTACTCCGTCGCTGGCGTCCATCCTGAAGTCGGCTTTGGTCTCTCTGTCCGCGTACCCGAGCAGCTTTCCGTAAAGGTGCTCGACCTCTTCGTTCTTGACCACGGGGTACTTTCCGAGGGCGTATCGAACTCTTCGTTCTTCTTCGTCGGTAGCGTAGATGCGGGCGAGATGTAGCTCTCCCATGACGGTTTCCGGTACTCTCTGGACGATGCCGTCGTTGTGCATCTGCCTGGCCTTCCATCTGGCGCCGTCGTGGTCCTGGAACAGGTCGATGAGATAGGGGCTGTCCAGTATCACGGTTCCCTCCTGAACTCCTCGGGCAGGTCGAATGACTCCATCAACTTCTGTCGCATCTCCCAGCGCTTCTTCGCCCTGGTCCGGGTTCTGTTCTCCAGCCCTGTCTTCATCTCCTCCGCGGTGTCGGTGGATATCAGTCCGGATACTTCGTCGTGTTCCGGGCCTCCAATCAACCGTTTGACGGTGTCCTCCATGGTCTCGAGTTCTTGGTTCTGTTCCTTCACGTATGCGTGGAACTCCTCCGACAATCGCATCGATTTATCTCGCGTCATTGCCTGGGTATGTATTGAATGCGAAAGTACCTAAATCTTCCCGTAAATATCAATAAATATTGATATATAAAAACCGTATCTTAGTCTTTTATGGTTCTCCAGGTAATCGTCCAAGGGCCGTGGGGATCCCGTTCAGATTCACCTTTCTGCAGACGAGAGCCGCATACACATGCCGACGAAGACCTTGGGGGGTCGACGAGGACGTGTACGAGATGCTCGTGAAGCGGAAGCGCGACGACGAGACGTATTCCGACGTCGTCGAGAGGTTTTTCGATGGGAGATCGCTCTCCGACCCCACGGGAATCTACAGCGAGGAAGAGGTAGGGGAAGATAGAAGATGAGCTTCTGTGTAGTCGCTGGTTCGACGTCACCACCCAACCTCCTTTTATACAGGAATATAAACCATCACGTATTGTCGACGATGGTACGCGTGGACGAGGAGACCCATGAGAAGCTCAAGAACCTGAGACGCGATGGAGAGAGCCTCGACAGCGTGATATCACGTCCTCTGGAGAGACGCGAGAGAGACGTCGAGGAAGGCGCGGGGTTCTGGATCGAGGACGAGTCCGAGGGCGCACGTCGTGCGCGCAGGAGCATGAAACGCGACGTCGGTGTGGACTGATTGCGGTCCTGGACAGCAGTATCCTCATCGACTACCTGCAGGGCAGACAGCAAGCCGCGGACGCCCTCGAACGGTACACGGCATCCTCGGCATCCACTGTTCCTCTCGTGTTGTTCGAGGTGTACCAGGGCGAGGTGTACAGCGAGGGGGAACTAGACTTCGAAGGGAGTGGCTTCCGCCTTGAGCTGGGTGGACGAGGTCGACGAGACCGCCTCCATGGCTCGACGTGCGGCGGACCTCCAGCATACATTGAACGCCGCCGGCAGTCCACTGACGGCGCGCGACGCCTACGTAGCCGGAGCCGCAGCCAGGCTCGACGAGACGCTGGTGGCATCTGACACCGACTTCGACGTACCGGTGGTGAAGGAAGAGATAGATGTATAGGTGGTGTAGCTTCAGCGAGACGTAGCTCAGGTGGTGGATGCCCATCCGAGGTCCAAGTCCTCCGGAAAGCCGGGGAGCTACCCCATCAGCTTTATCTTTCTGTAAACGAGACGTATACATATGACCACGAAGACCGTGAGGCTCGACGAAGACGTGTACCAGATGCTCGCGGAGCGGAAGCGCGACGACGAGACGTTCTCCGACGCGGTCGAACGGCTCGTCGGTGGGAGGCCTCTGGTCGAGCTAGCCGGCATCTACAGCGAGGAAGAGGTACGCGAGATAGAGGACGCGCTCGACGCCAAGTACCAGCGCGAGAAGAGGGCTCGTTCCTCCGAGCTCGACCGCAGTTGATACTCGACACCTCCTTCCTTCACGACCTCATGTACGGAGACGAGGACGCAGTGTCGAAAGCCGAGGAGCTCGACGAGCGCGGCGACGTCGCACTCTCCTCTATGACGGTGTACGAGCTCTACTACGGAGTCGGATACACCGGAAAGAGCGAGACCGAGAGACGGAAGGTAGACTCCGTCATCTCCTCTAGACGCATCCTGCCCGCCGACACCACCGTGATGAAGAAAGCAGGTACGATAGACGGAGAACTGTCGAGGGAAGGCGAGAAGGTCGGTCAAGCCGACGTGGTGATTGGGGCCACGGCTCTCCTGCAGGACAAGCCGGTGTTGACACGGAACCTCGACGACTTCGAGAGGATTCCGGGCCTCGATCTAGAGTCGTACTGAGATCACGCTGCGACGCCGACTGCCGACCGCGACACGTCTCGCGTTCGACCGTCTAAAGCGACACGTACTTCGCGCTCTTGATACCCTCCACCTGCGTGATACGGTCGCGTACCTCCTTCGACACCTCGTCGTCGACGTTCAGCATCATGATGGCTTCCCCGCCTATCTTCTCGCGTCCGTTGTGCATGCCGGCGATGTTGATGTCGTGTTCGCCGAGCAGGGTGCCGACGCGGCCTATCATCCCGGGCTTGTCCTCGTTCTTCACGATGAGCGCGTGGCCGAACGGTGGTGCGTCGATGCGGTAGCCGTTCAACTTGACGATGCGTGGGTCGGCGCGTCCGAACAGGGTGCCGGCGACCTCGGTCTCATCGTCGCCGTCACGCGTCCGCACCGTGATCAGGCTGACGAAGTCCTCGGTGTGACCGGTCTTGCTCTCCGTCACCTTGACGCCGCGGTCCTCCGTCATCGCGGGCGCGTTCACGTAGTTCACGGGGTCGTCTAAGATGGGTTCGAGGAAGCCCTTCTGAACCGCCACCGTGAGGGGTTCGACGTCCTCCTCCGCTATCTCGCCGCTGTACTCCACCTCTATCTCGTCGACGTTCTTCTCCCCGTACTGCACCGCGAGGCGGCCGAGGGTCTCCGCGAGCTCGAGGAACGGCTGAACTTCCTCGCCGCCCGCCGCCGGAGCGTTCAAAGCGGTCTCCGCGACCCCGCCCTCCAGCACCTCGATGACCTGGATCGCGATGGTCTCCGCGACGTTGAGCTGTGCTTTCTCCGTCGAAGCCCCGAGATGCGGCGTCACCACGACGTCGTCCACCGCGAACAATGGGTTGTCGGCCTCCGGAGGTTCGTCCTCGAAGACGTCGAACGCCGCAGCCGCTATCTCCCCGCTTTCGACGGCGTCCGCGACCGCTGCTTCGTCGACGACTCCGCCGCGGGACGCGTGGACGACGCGTGCGCTGTCCTTCATCATCTCCAGCTCCTCCGTGCTCACGAGATGATGGGTGTCCTCCGTCAACGGCGTGTGAACCGAGAGGAAGTCCGCCTCCTCCAGAACCTCCTCGAACTCCAGTAGCTCGGCGCCGAGGTCGTCGGCGCGGCTGTCGCTGACGTAGGGGTCGTGTGCGACGACATCCATACCGAGCGCGTCGCCGCGACGCGCGACCTCGCCGCCTATGCGACCGAGCCCTAAGACGCCGAGGGTCTTGTCCTTCGCTTCGACGCCGACGAAGTCGCTCTTCCGCCACTCACCTCTCTTCAGCGAGTTGTTCGCCTGCGGGATGTTACGCGACATAGAAAGCATGAGAGCGACGGCGTGTTCGGCGGCTGCTACGGTGTTCCCCTGCGGCGCGTTCGCGACGATGACGCCGCGTCTGGTCGCCGCCGAGATGTCGATGTTGTCGACGCCGACGCCGGCGCGACCCACTATCTTGAGGTCGTCGGCCGCGTCCAGGAGCTCGTCCGAGACCTGGGTGCCGCTCCTGACTATCAGCGCCTCGTACCCCGGGATTATATCGAGGAGGTCGTCGTCGGAGGCCTCTGTCTCTTCGTCGACCTTGTATCCCGCCGCCTCCAAACGGTCGATGCCCTTCTGAGAGATGGGGTCCGTCACGAGTACCTTCGGCATACCTGGTGTTTCCCCGAGGCGGGATTTAGGGGTTCTGCTTTCCAGGTCCGGTGAACACCCCTCGGTGTACTCCCCGGCAGCCGAAACCCCTTATACATGGGACACCATATCTTCAGGTAGATGGCTACGGTGGAGGAATCGGCGGCGTTTGACTGCCACCTGTTCGACCTCGACGGCGTCCTCGTCGACGTCGAAGACAGCTACAGGAGGAAGATCTTCGACGAGGTCGGGGAGGTCACCGGACGACATTACACCGATCGTCAGATCAAGGAGCTCTGGCACGGCGTCGGAGGTGAAAGCAGGGAGGAGATACTGAGGAGCTGGGGTGAGGACCCACGTGCTTTCTGGCGGGTGTTCGACTGGTTCGACGCCCCCGAACGCAGGCTCGAACACACCTACGTATACAGCGACGCCGACGCACTCTCGTCTATAGAGGGACCCGTCGGCGTCGTCACGCATTCCCCGCGGGAGCTAGCGATTCCGGCGCTCGAACGGGCGGACCTCCTCGACGTCGTCGACGAGGTCGTACCCTGCAGCTACGAGACAGGTTACAAACCCGACCCCGCGCCGATAGAGATCTGTCTCGAACGCCTCGGCGTCGAGGGAGACAGCGACGTCGCGATGGTAGGTGACAGCGAATGCGACGTACACGGCGCGTGGAACGCCGGCATCACCGGTGGACACGTCGACCGCATCGGCCACCCCGTCCCCGCAGACTTCCGCGTGGAGAACCTGCGGGAGCTGCCGAGCCTGAGGTAGACTACCTTTCTCGCTCTGTCGACAACAACCTCTGCCGTCAAGCCAGAGTCCTTCCGATGTACTTTCCTGCACCGCCGGTGAAGTATCCTGCGTGGAGTCGAAGACCCGGGAGATAACCGGTCCAATCGACCTAGAGGCGACGCTCGAGACCGCGCAGACCTTCTGCTGGCGCCGCACAGGTGACGAACCCCTCGAGTACACGACGGTCGTCGACGGAGAAGGCCTCCGGGTCAGGGAGACTGACGCCGGCGTCCGGTTCGAGACCACGGGGCTACCGCGACAGTGGGTCGAATCGCTGCTCGGCCTCGACGACCCCCTGGACGAGATACACCGAAAGCTCGAACACGACCAACGGGCCGCTGAGGCGATAGACAGATACGGGGGTATGCGGGTGGTCAGCGACCCGTTCTTCCGTTGTCTCGCGTCCTTCATCATCAGCGCGAACAACAACGTTGACAGGATCTACCGCTCGGTACAGGAGCTAAGCCGGCGGATTGGAACGGAGGTAGAGGGCTACGGCCACGGCTTTCCCGCGCCCGATGACGTCGTAGAAGCGGGGGAGGAGCGACTTCGTAACATCGGCCTCGGCTACCGCGCACCCTACGTAGTCGAAAGCGCGCGGATGATAGCCGAAGACGAGTTCGACGCCGAGAGGGTGCAGGAGCTACCGTACGAGGAAGCCCACGAGGAGATACAGCGTCTACATGGAGTGGGTCCTAAGGTCGGTGACTGCGTCCTGTTGTTCAGCCTGAACTACACCGAGGCCGTACCAATAGACACCTGGATGCAGCGGGCTATCGAGGACCACTACCCCGAACTAGTCGGCTCGAACTACGAGGAGACGGCGGAGAACTTCCGTCGGAGGTTCGGCGGCTACGCAGGGTACGCGCAGAACTACCTGTTCCACCTGGTGCGAGTCGAAGAAGAAGCTGCGAAACCGTACCCAGAGATCTGACGATGCAGGCCTACCTATTCGGGTTCCCTAGGGCATAACGTCAGTCCGACAGTCGGATGGTGGAGACGCGGGCGTTCTCCTTGATCCGTACGCCTCCTTCAGCCACCGACAACGGCAGAACCGGGAGAGAGGACACCGTAAGGAGGGATGGCTGGCTCCACGGTTCAATAGCTCGGGACGGGTCTCGAGACGAACTACCTGGCTGCCGTCTAGGGACTCGTTGTACTCCAGCAGGTAGCTGCCGCCTTCGAGATTCCACCAGCCGTAGTCGTCGCCGCTGTCTCGTTTCACGGTGTCTAACGCGTCGAGCTCTGCGGGCTCTAGTTCGCCGCCGCCGAAGTCCACCCTGCCTGGTTCCTCCGCCTCGTAGATCTCGGCGGCGGTCAGGTCGACGGCGTCTCCACGGTGCTGGGTGTCTCTGTGAACGGCTTCGTCGACGAAGCTGAAATCGACCATACTCTACCTTGGTGCAGGGCTCTGGAAAAGCTTGCTCCGGTATCAGACGAAGTCCCAGCGGGCGGCGGAGTCGCCTTCGTCGAAAGCTCTCTCCCAGATCAACGAGAGGTCGCTGCGTCGAGTGGTCTCACCCCGGGCGTCGTGCTCCACCTCGAACACCAGTACGCCCTCTCTAGAACCTCCTTCCCCGACCGCTCTATCTGGTGGATGGTATCCGTCGACGATCCTCTCGTCGTCGACCGGTCCGTCGAGGATCGGCAAGGCGTCGAACTCATCTATCGACGGGAGCTCACGACGTCTCTCTGCCTGGTTTGTGCATCGGATCCTTATCTTAGCCCATCTGGTGTTGGTGTCGCTGGTGGTCTGCCGGCCCGACGATCCGTTCCTCGAGAAGGTGTAAGAACGCGATATCTCCGCTTCGATGGCGGTTATCTCTATGCCGCGTGGAGTTCGGATCGTCGCTCCGGGTTCGAGTCTGGGTCTGATGCCGTGGGTTCGTACCCGTTCGTCGTAGTCCGGTAGCTCGAACTCACGCCACCGGAGGTAGGGTATCTCGAACTCCCGTGAGGTGTAGGTCGCGGTTTCACCTGGCTCCACCTCCAGAGTGACGTCCTCGAAGGTCCAGGTACCCCACGCCGGCCGGTGACGTATCTCGGTCTCGAACACTCCCGCTACATCCCCCGTGTTCTCGACTGTGAACTCGACGGTGTACGGTTCGTTTATCGTAACCTCTTCCGGACCCGTCAGGTCCACGAACTCGAACTCGGCCTCCGGTTCCTCTTCCTCCTCCACATCGTCGTCGTCCTCGTCTTCCTCCTCGTCCTCGTCTTCTTCCCTGGTTGTGTCCTCGTCTTCGTCGTCGGTGTCGTCGTCATCGTCGGGAGGTGAGACGCAGCCGGCTACCCCGGCGGAGACCGTGGTCGCCGTGAGAGCGATCAACCTTCTTCTGGTAGGCATAGGTTTAGTTTCGGGTTTCACCGCTATTAATTTGACGACGGATTCCTGCGACCGAGATCCACCTGCCTTCCATCGCCTGCGAAGCCTTCAGCCGGGGTTGCGAGCGATAGTGACGAGTGCGTCGTCGTCCACCCAGTTCGACCCCATCACGTGGTGCTCGACGTCCGTCCATCCCGCTTCGCGGAACATCTCCGAAGCCTCCTCCCTGGTGTAGAACAGCATCACGCTGTCGGCGAGCCGCGCCAGCAACCGGTTCGACGGCTGACGCGGCCCGACGACGAGCGCGCGTCCCTCCGGCCGCACCACCCGACGCATCTCCCGAAGCCCCTCCACGGGTTCCGGCCAGTACTCGATGGAGCCCGACGACCACGCGCAGTCGAAGACACCGTCGCGGTACGGCAGGTTCTCCGCGTCACCCAAGACGAAGTCCACGTCATCCAGCCCCTGTTTCCGACGCGCCATCTCCAGCTGCTGCGGGCTCTGGTCGACGGCCTCCACCTCCGACGTAACCTCCAGAAGCGCCTCCGTCGCGAAACCCGTGCCGCAGCCGACGTCGACGACGCGATCCCCCTCCACTACCTCCAGAAGTTCGACGCATCTGTCCCGCATGTCCTCGTTCCAGAACACCGGGTTCACGCGGTCGTAGACGCGGGAGAGACACCGGTAGAACGTCCGGGCGCGGTCCTTGTCGTCGAGCAACGCCATAACCCGTCGTCGGGCTCCAACGTCGTTAACTCTTACCCATCAGCACGGTCTCCCGTGTATCCGACGGCGGCGCTGGAGGTACAACGAAGGATTTAACCACGGTTTCCCCCCAGCGTAACCCATGGGATTCAAGGTATCAATCGTAGGCGCCGGCGGCACCGTAGGCGCCATGGCAGGGTACAACATAGCACTACAGGGTTTCGCGGACGAGATAGCGTACGTCGACATCGCCGAAGACCCCGCGATAGGTCAGGCGCACGACACCCTCCACGGGGTGGCGTACGACAGCCACACCGACGTCCACTACAGCGACTACCCCGGAGTCGAAGGCAGCGACGTCGTCGTCATCACCGCAGGGAAACCCCGCGAGCCGGGGATGACGCGGCTGGATCTCGCCGACGCCAACCGCCCAATCATCGCGGACATCATCGGGAACGTCGACGAATACGCCCCCGACAGCATCACAGTTCTCACCAGCAACCCGATGGACGTACTCAACTACCACCTTTACGACAGCTGTGACCGCGACCGTAGCGAGGTCATCGGCTTCGCCGGCCGACTCGACAGCGCACGGTTCCGGTACGCCATCGCCGACAGGTTCGACACCACTCCGTACAACGTCGAAGCCAGCATCATAGGTGAACACGGCGACACCCAGGTACCTGTCTTCTCGAAGGTGCAGGTCGACGGCCGGACGCCGGAGTTCGACGCAGGCGAACGTGAGGAGATACGGGAGACCCTGAAGGAAAGCGCGATGAACGTCATCGAGAAGAAAGGTGCGACGGAGTTCGGTCCTGGCCGCGGCGTCGCTCACACCGTCGAAGCCATCGCCCACGACACCAACGAGGTCATCCCCAGCAGCGTAGTGCTCGACGGAGAGTACGGCCACAGCGACGTAAGCATCGGCGTTCCCGCGCGGGTCGGCGAAGACGGCGCCGAGGTCGTGGAGTGGGATCTCAGCGAACGCGAGCAGGAGATGTTCGACGAATCCGCGGAGAAGCTGAAGGAACAGAAAGCCTGAACCAGGTGGTCAGCCTCTGATTCAGAGCAGCTGAAGAGAGAGAGCTGAAGCGGTCAGCGGTTTCTCTTGTCCTCGGCGACGAGCTCGGCGACGCGGTTTGGGAACTCCCCGGTGACGTTCGCGAGAGCGGCTTCGGCGTTCTCCTGTACGACGTCGTCTTCGTCCTCCAGCGCCGTCATCAGGCTTTCGAGGTGGTTCTCCAGCATAACCGGGTCGACGTCGGAGACGACCTCCACGAACCTGCTGCCGTACCTCCTGAGCACCGGACGCCCTTCTTCCATCATCTCGACGTAGTGGTTCATCTCGTCCTCGGCGTTGTCGGGGTAGCTCTCGACAGCGTGCCTCATCGACGACCCCACGACCTTCGACACTCCGTCGTTGTCGCTCTCCAGAAGCCTGAGGACTACGGCGTCCGACAGCCGGAGCGTGCCGTCGTCTAGCTCCGCGACGCCGGACCCAACGGTGGAGCCGCCTTCGACCTCGACGTCCTCTTCTACCTGATCCTCGACATCCCCCTGTTCCTCCGCGGCATCATCTTCGAAAGACCCCGCGTCTTCTTCTTCGACTACGTCTTCGTCTTCGGCAGCGTCTCCGTCTTCTGCGCCCTCCACGGCGTCTTCTTCATCCTCATCGGCTTCGTCTTCCTCGTCCCTCAGCCGTATGGACTGGAGAGCCTCCGTCGCGGCGTTAGCGACGTCTATCGACTTGTCCTTCGACGCGTCTCTGAGGGCGTCGACGTTGTCGTCGCCGCCGAGCACTCCGAGCGCGCGGGCGGCCTTCGCCCGTACGTCGGATAAGTCGTCGTCGAGGGCCTCCTCGAGAGCCTCCCGGAGATCCGCGATGAACCCCTCGTCGTCCGCGTCCAACTCTTCGGCTACGTCCTCGACCCCTTCGTCGTCCGCCGACGTCAGCTCCTCCACCGCGTCTACGACTCTATCTGGGAAGTCGCCGTCAGGAGTGTATCCCGACCCCGTTTCACCGCCGACGTCTACGGGTTTCTTTTTCGCTATGTCGTCTAGTTCTCTATCTACCATCTTTCCACCACGGCCTAACTACCAGAGATGAGTATAAAGAAATGACGCACCATCATCAGTTCCGTCTACCGCTATCAACGCCTTCATCCAATCTCGCCCCCTAAGGTTCATCCTATGGCCCTTCGTCTCACTGGATACGGCTCTCCGTCCTCTGGTAGAGACGCAGACCTGCGAGCGTCACCAGCAGTCCGACTGCGGCGACCGCGAAACCCTCCTCCATCCCCTCGAAAGCCACGAGGATCACCCCGATGAAGAACGCGATGGGGCCGAAGTTGAAAAGCACTACGAGAAGCCAGAACCTGCGGCGGAGGAGGTCGTGGTCGACGTCACCGTCGCCATCTTCACCGGCGGGACTCATCGGTAGATTCCAGGCGGCCGAGAGACTTCGTGGTTGCGGTACACCGCCGGCTAAATGAAAACCATCATATACGGAGTTTCGACAAGTTCGAGGTGATAGACGATGTCTGAGGTGAAGCGCGACAGGATACTGCGGGAGATCAAGGACGCCGAGGAGGAAGCCAGCGAGATAGTCGAAGACGCCGAGGAGGAAGCCGACGAGGTCCTCTCGGAAGCCCGCGCGGAAGCCAGCGAGATAGTCGAGGACGCCGAGGAGAACGCCCGACAGAAGCGCGAGGAGATCCTCGACGAAGCGGAGGCGGAAGCCGAAGAGGAGAAGGAGGAGATACTCGACGAAGCCCGTGAGAAGGTCGACGAACTCGAGGAGGAAGCCGAGGACAACCGCGACGAAGCCGCGGAGCTAGTGCTGGAGCTTTTCGAGGAGGCGGTGCATGCTCAGGCCTGACCGGATGAGCAAGGTCTCCGTAGCAGGAGCCAAACCCTACCTGAAGGAGGTAGTCGAAGAGCTACACGACCTCAACCTCGTACACGTAAGCGACTACGACGGACGCTGGGAGGGATTCGACAACGGTACACCGATGGAAGGCGGCGAAGAGGTCAGCGAACGCCTCGTACAGGTGCGCGCTATCGAGAGCAAGCTCGACCTCGAACCCGGGGAGTTCCCCGAGCTGTCCAACGAACGATACAGCTTCACCGGAGATCGCACGGAAGAGCTCGAACGACTGGAGGAAGTGCGGAGTGACGTCAACGACCTCGACGACCAGAGGGTCGAGCTAAAGGACCGGATGAGGGAGCTGCGTGAACGACAGAGGACGCTCGAACCCTTCGTGGAGCTAGACATCGAGCTTGACCTCCTCCGCGGCTACGAATCCGTGGAGCTCCGCGTCGGAACCACGGGAGACCGCGAAGGAGTGCTGGAGGCGCTGGAGGAAGCGTCGTCGATACAGGAGCACGACGTCATCGGCGACGAAGTAGTCGCAGTCGTCGCCCGAACCAGCGACGGCGGGCTCGGCGACGCCCTCGCAGGCGTCGACTTCACCGAGCTCGAGGTCCCCGACGAAAAGGGGCATCCCGGAGACCTCCATCAGGAGCTGGAGCACGAGATACAGGACGTCGAAGACGACCTCGACAGCGTGGAAGACGACCTCGAAGATATTAAACAGAGGCACGGGGCCTTCCTACTCGCGCTAGAGGAGGAGCTATCTATCGAGGCGCAGAAAAGCGAGATACCTCTGCAGTTCGCGACCACGGAGAACTCGTTCTACGCCGAAGGCTGGATACCCACGGAGGAGGTGCAGGATCTCAATGGAGCGCTCGGACGCGCAGTAGGAGACCACGTCGAGGTCCAGGAACTCGAGGTCGCGGAGTACGACGAACACGGCCACGCCGTCGAACACGGCGACGAAGAAGACGACGAAGATCACGAGGACTTCGAGGACCCACCAGTCAAGCAGGACAACCCAGAGGTCGCGCAGCCGTTCGAGCTCCTCGTCAACACCGTCAACCGTCCGAAGTACACGGAGCTCGACCCCACCTTCGTCGTCTTCCTCACCTTCCCCTTCGCCTTCGGCTTCATGATCGGTGACATGGGTTACGGCGTCCTCTACATGCTGATGGGCGCCGCCATCTACAGGTTCGTCGACAGCGACGCGATGAAGGCGCTCGGCGTCATCGCCATCTGGGCCGGCATCTTCACCCTCCTGTTCGGATACCTCTACGACGACATCTTCGGTATCCACCTCGCGGACGTAGGCATACATCTACCGCTAGCGGGGTCGTTCAGCAAAGGCATCCAGGCGGCGGACGTCGCGCAGACCTGGCTCGTCGCCAGCGTCCTGTTCGGCATCCTCCATCTGAACACCGCGTACGTCTTCGGCATCGTCAACCACGTACGCCACAGCGTGAAGCACGCGGTGCTCGAGTACGCATCCTGGATGCTCGCCATCAACGGCTTCTTCATCTGGGTGTTCAGTCGACACGTAGCCGAACCCAAACCCGACTTCATCATGGGTGAGACCAGCGTCCTCTACGAGAACAGCATGTTCGCCCTCGGCTTCCCCGGCTTCAGCCCCGAAGTCGGTGTCGCCGGCCTTGTCGTCGCCGCGTTAGGGGCTGCGATGGTAGTCGCCGGCGAAGGCATCGTCGGCGCGCTCGAGCTGCCGGCGAACGCCTTCGGCCACGTCCTCAGCTACCTCCGTATCATGGCCGTTCTCCTGGCGAAGGGCGGGATGGCGTTCGTCGTCAACCTCTTGGTGTTCGGAGCGTACGAAGACAACGGCTACATCCAGTTCGGCCTCCACGAATCACCCGCCGCGACCGTCGCCGCCGGAGGCGCCGACAGCGTGGCGTTCGGCGGCATCGTCTGGATGGGCGTCGAAGCCGGCGGCGCACTGCTGGCTGTCGCCGCGGTCGCCGCAGTCCTCGTCTTCGTGCTCGGACACATCCTCGTACTCCTGCTGGGCATCACCGCGGCGGGAATCCAGATGGTGCGTCTCGAGTACGTGGAGTTCTTCGGAAAGTTCTACGAAGGCGGCGGCCGACCGTTCCAACCGTTCGGCCGGCAGCGCGAGTACACTGAAGACGGAAACTGAGGAACAAAAGCGTTATCTAGCTCTCTGCAGGGGCCGAAACCGCATCTATACCCCGGCTCCACTGCATCCTTCATCCTCCGTTAGCTTCGGTGCTCACGCATCCTTTCTCCGGATTCTTTGGGAAGTTTTATTGGGGCGGCACGGCCGTTTTGAACCGTTACGGAAACAACAGAAAGAGGTAGATTCACACTATGCTAGAAGCACTCACCGACCCCGTACTGCTGCAGGCCGCAGAAGGACTGTCCGACGAAGCCGCAGAGAACATAGCAGACATAGAAGGCCAGCACATGGCGAACGCAGCCGCCGCCATAGCAGTAGGCCTCGCCGCCATCGCCGCCGGTGTCGCGGAGAAAGGCATCGGTGCCGCCGCAGTAGGCGCAATGGCCGAAGACCCAGATATGTTCGGACGCGGTCTCCTGATGACCGTCATCCCCGAGACACTGGTGATATTCGCCATCGTCGTCATCTTCCTGGTGTAGACACCCGGAGCCATTCCTTCAAAAAATGGGACTGGAAACCGTCGTAGACGACATCACCGACGAAGCCCGCGCCGAAGCCGAGGAGAAGCTCGAACAGGCGCAGGCGGAAGCCGAGGACGTCGTCGAAGAAGCAGAGCGCGAGGCCGAAGAGATAGAACAGGAGGCGAAGAAGGAAGCCGAAGCCGAAGCAGAGGAGATACGTGAACAAGCGGTCTCCAGCGCCAGACTCGAAGCCCGCAAGCTCGAAAGCAAAGCCGAGAAAAGGCTGCTGCAGGAGCTACGTGAAGACGTCGAACTACGACTACAGGAGCTCGAAGACGGACGCAGCGAGCTGACGTCCGAGCTACTGGACGCAGCCGTCGAAGAGCTCGACAGCGACGGCGGCGAGGTCTACGCCGCAGCCGGAGATCATGAGCTCGTCGAAGACCTCCTGGAGGACGTCGACGGATACAGCTACGGAGGCGAAACAGACATCCTCGGAGGCGTGGTCGTGGAAGGAGAGGACGGAGACGTCCGCGTCGACAACAGCTTCGACAACGTCCTCGAAAGAGTCTGGACAGAGGACCTCAAACAGATCAGCGAAACCCTCCTGGGAGAAGGATGACCTACACCGCGTCCTCGAAGTACGGAGTCGAAGACACCGAGAGCCCTAACTTCGAGTACGTCAGCGCACGCGTACGAGCGCGTAAAGCCCAGCTGTTCGACGAGGACGACTACCGGAAGCTCGTCCGGATGAGCCCGAACGAGATAGCCCGGTACATGGAGGAGAACGGCTACGACCGCGAGATAAACCGATTAGGTGCACGACACAGCGGAGTCGACCTCATCGAGTACGCACTCTACGACAACATGAGCGAGACCTTCCACGACATCGTAGGCTGGAGCAAAGGCAGCCTCCGGAAGCTCGTCGTCAGCTACCTCCGGAAGTACGACGCCTGGAACGTCAAGACTGTCATCCGAGGCGTCTACACCGACGCAACCGAGGACGAGATACGCACCGACCTCATCCCCGCCGGCGAACTCAGCGAAGACGACCTCGACGCCGCCATCAACAGCGAAAGCGTCGAACAAGCCGTTGAAGCCCTCGCCGACACCGCGTTCGGAGACGCATTAGAGGAAGCACTCAGGGACTACAAGGACGAAGGCGTCCTCCTGCCATTGGAGAACGCAGTAGACCGCGTCTTCTACCGCCGACTCCTAGCCGACGCAGGAGAAGGCTCCGGACCCGAGAAGGTCTACAGGGAGTACCTGCAGGCGGAGGTCGACCTCCTCAACGTCCGGAACGCGTTACGCGCCGCGGAGAGCGAAGCCGTAGACCTCGACGACTACTTCGTCGAAGGCGGCGCACGGTTCCGCCGTGAGGAGCTACAGAGGCTCGTCGGCAACCGCGAGGAGCTAGTGGAAGCACTCCGGGCGTCGAAGTACGGAGGCGACATCACCGACGCCATCGACGCCCTCGAAGAAGGCAGCAGCCTCGTAGAGCTCGATCGCGCGCTCGAGGAGCTACTGATCGACTTCGCGCAGAAGATGACGTACCGCTACCCTAACTCAGTGGCACCCGTAATCAGCTACATCCTCAACAAGGAACGAGAGGTCGACAACGTCCGCGGCATCGCCCGCGGCAAAGAGGTCGGCATGACCGTCGAGGAGATAGAAGAGGAGGTGATGGTGTGAGCAAGAAGATAGCCGTCGTCGGCGACCCCTCGTTCACCACGGGGTTCCGGCTCGCCGGCGTAGACGAGTTCCGCGAAGTAAGGGAGGGAGACAAACCAAGCGAGCTCGACGACGCAGTCGAAGACGTGCTCGAGAACACGGACGTAGGCATCGTGGTCATGCATCAATCCGACCTCAGCCACCTGTCGCGTGGAGTACGGGAGGACGTCGAGACGAGCGTAGAACCCACGGTAGTCACCCTCGGCGGAGAAGGCGAGGGCCAGCTTCGTGAGAAGATAAAGCAGGCGATAGGAATCGACCTGATGGAGTAGAAAACATGAGCAAGGCAAAAGAACCAGAACAGACAGACACCGGACGCATAAGCAACGTCAGCGGACCGGTCGTACAGGCGAAGGGGTTGAGCGCACGGATGAACGACGTCGTCCGAGTCGGAGAAGAAGAACTCATGGGAGAGGTGATCGAGATAGAAGGCGACGTAACCACCATCCAGGTGTACGAGGAGACCAGCGGCATCTCACCCGGCGAACCCGTCGTCACGACGGGCAGTCCGTTGAGCGTCGAGCTCGGTCCAGGTATCCTCGACAGCATCTACGACGGAGTCCAGCGACCGCTGGATGTCCTGGAAGACGAGATGGGTGACTTCCTCGACAGAGGAGTCGACGCCCCCGGAATCGACCTCGAGAAGGAGTGGGA
The DNA here is from genome assembly GCA_028751075.1 of Euryarchaeota archaeon Ods02. Lineage (GTDB taxonomy): Archaea > Halobacteriota > Halobacteria > Halobacteriales > Halorutilaceae > JAQZDA01. The sequence goes on from JAQZDA010000002.1 coordinate 82,850, forward strand.
GTTCACCCCGGAGGTCGAAGAAGGCGACGAAGTATCCGAAGGCGACGTCCTCGGCACCGTACCCGAAACCGTTAGCATCGACCACAAGGTCATGGTGCCGCCCGACGAAGCCGGCACCGTAGCCGACGTCAACGAGGGAGAGCTCACCGTTGAAGACACCGTGGTCGAGCTCGAGGACGGCACCGAGATATCGATGCTTCAGGAGTGGCCGGTGCGGAAAGCCCGACCCACCGCCGACAAGAAGCGGCCGAAGACACCGCTCATAACGGGGCAACGCATCCTCGACACCCTGTTCCCTATAGCGAAAGGCGGAACCGCCGCCATCCCTGGACCGTTCGGAAGCGGGAAGACCGTCACCCAGCATCAGCTCGCGAAGTGGAGCGACGCCGACATCGTCGTCTACGTCGGGTGCGGCGAACGCGGCAACGAGATGACGGAGGTAATCGAGGACTTCCCCGAGCTCGAGGACCCCAAAACCGGGAACCCCCTGATGGCGCGGACGTCGTTGATAGCGAACACCTCGAACATGCCCGTCGCGGCGCGCGAAAGCTGCGTCTACACCGGCATCACGCTCGCGGAGTACTACCGCGACATGGGATACGACGTCGCACTGATGGCCGACAGCACCAGCCGATGGGCGGAGGCGATGCGAGAGATATCCAGCCGGCTTGAGGAGATGCCTGGTGAAGAAGGATATCCCGCGTACCTCGCCGCCGCGCTCGCGGAGTTCTACGAACGAAGCGGCTTAGTCGAGACCCTCGGCGGTGACCAGGGCAGCATCAGCGTCGTCGGAGCCGTCTCTCCACCCGGCGGAGACTTCAGCGAACCCGTCACCCAGAACACCCTCCGCATCGTCAAGTGCTTCTGGGCGTTGGACGCCGACCTCGCGGAACGACGGCACTTCCCCAGCATCAACTGGAACGACAGCTACAGCCTCTACCGCAAACAGCTCGACCCCTACTTCGAAGGCGAGGTCAGCGACGAATGGGCGGACACCCGTCAGTGGGCTGTAGGAGTGCTCGACGAAGAGAGCGAGCTACAGGAGGTCGTCCAGCTCGTCGGCAAAGACGCGCTTCCGGAGGACCAACAGCTCACCCTCGAGGTATCGCGTTTCATACGCGAGGTCTTTCTCCAGCAGAACGCGTTCCACGACGTCGACACCTACTGCGAGCTCGACAAACAGTTCAGGATGCTCGACCTCATCCAGCAGTACAACGACCACGCCTTCGAAGCACTCGACGCCGGCGTACCCGTGGACGAGATAGAGGACGTCGAAGCAGCACAGCGGTTCTTCGACATCCCCGTCGAAGACGACTGGGAACCCCTAGTCGACGAGATCGAGGATCAGCTAGACAGCGAGTTCCAGGAGATGTACTAAGATGAAGGAGTACAAGACCATACAGGAGATCAGCGGACCACTGGTGTTCGTGGAGGTAGACGAACCCGTGGGATACGACGAGATAGTCGAGATCAAGCTCGAGGACGGCACCACGAAACGCGGACAGGTGCTCGAGAGCGGCGAAGACATCGTCAGCCTTCAGGTGTTCGAAGGAACCGACGAGCTCGACCGCAACAGCAGCGTCCGGTTCCTCGGCGAGACGATGAAGATGCCGGTGACCGAAGACCTCCTCGGACGCGTGCTTTCGGGACGCGGCAACCCCATCGACGGCGGCGCCGACATCGTCCCCGACGAACGACGGGACATCGTCGGCGCAGCCATCAACCCCCACGCCCGCGAGTACCCAAGGGAGTTCATCCAGACCGGCGTAAGCGCCGTCGACGGCATGAACACCCTCATCCGCGGTCAGAAGCTCCCGATATTCAGCGGCAGCGGCTTACCGCACAACGACCTCGCGCTCCAGATAGCCAGGCAGGCGACGGTTCCGGAGGAGGAAGGCGACGACGACACGGAGTTCGCCGTCATCTTCGGCGCCATGGGCATCACCCGGGAGGAAGCCGACGAGTTCCTGGAGGAGTTCGAACGCACCGGCGCGCTGGAACGCAGCGTGGTCTTCCTCAACCTCGCCGACGACCCGGCGGTCGAACGCATCGTCACCCCGAGGATGGCTTTGACGACGGCGGAGTACCTCGCGTTCGAGAAAGGCTACCACGTCCTCACCATCCTCACCGACATCACCAACTACTGTGAAGCCCTCCGTGAGATAGGTGCCGCGCGTGAGGAGGTTCCCGGACGGCGTGGCTACCCCGGCTACATGTACACGGATCTCGCGAACCTCTACGAACGCGCGGGCCGCATCGAGGGCGAGGAGGGTTCGGTTACGCAGCTGCCGATACTGACGATGCCCGGCGACGACGACACCCACCCCATCCCCGACCTCACGGGGTACATCACCGAGGGACAGATATACATCGACCGACGGATGGACAGCGAAGGCTACGAACCACCCGTCGACGTCCTGCCGTCCCTGTCGAGGCTAATGGACGACGGCATCGGCGAAGGCTTCACACGAGAGGACCACGAGGACGTCGCCAACCAGCTCTATGCCGCGTACGCGGAAGGCAACGACCTCAGGGATCTCGTCAACATCGTCGGCCGCGAGGCATTGTCGGAGCGCGACAACCGCTACCTCGACTTCGCCGACGACTTCGAGGAGGACTTCGTCAACCAGGGCTGGAACACCAACCGCAGCATCGAAGACACCCTGGATCTCGCGTGGGACCTCCTTGGTACGCTGCCTAAGCAGGAGCTCAAACGCATCGACAAGGACCTCGTCGAGAAGTACTACCCCGAGGACGCGGAAGCCGAGGAAGAAGCCGAGGCGACAGCTTAGAACCATGGTAGCCGAGGACGTCAAGCCGACGCGGAAGGACCTGATGGAGATCAAGGAACGCATCGAGCTGTCGGAGCAGGGTCACGAGACCCTGGAGAAGAAACGCGACGGCTTGATAATGGAGTTCATGGAGATACTCGAGGAAGCGCAGGACGTCCGCGAATCCATGGAGGACGACTACACGGAGGCGCAGAAACGCATCAACATGGCGCGAGCGCTCGACGGCGACGTCGCCGTCAGAGGCGCCGCCAGCGCCCGCGCCGAAACCCCGTCCATCGAGCTGCAGAGCAAGAACATCATGGGCGTCGTCGTTCCTCAGATAGAGGCGACGAAGGTCAGGAAGGACGTCGGCGAACGCGGATACAGCTTGCTCGACACGTCTGCGCGCATCGACGAAGCCGCGGAGTCCTACGAGGAGCTCCTCGACACCATCATACTCGCAGCCGAGATAGAGACAGCGATGAAGAAGATGCTGGAGGAGATAGAGAAGACGAAACGCCGCGTCAACGCATTGGAGTTCAAGCTCATCCCCGAGCTAGAGGAAGCCCGTGACTTCATCGAGCTCCGGTTGGAGGAGATGGAGCGCGAGGAGATCTTCCGGTTGAAGAAGATCAAGAACAAGAAGGAAGAGGAGGCGAAGGAGGAAGCACGGCGGCGGCGTGAAGAGCTAGAGGCGGCGGCCGCGGACGACTGAGCTACTGGTCTTTCTGGTTACGACTGTCGGTGTAAGGTGAAGAAGCAGTGCTGGAACGCCTGATTGCAGGGTTTGGGTAGGTTACTCTCCGTCTCCTCCGTCCCTTCTAGAGAGCAGGTAGCTTCCTGCTGCGAGGCTCGCGATGGCTGCGGGCACACCCATGCCGGGGAGCCCTTCTTCTTCGTCGACTTCTTCCTCGTCATCTAGCTCCTCATCTTCCTCTGCCTCTCCCTCGTCTTCGTCGTGCTGTACTACATCTTCAGCTTCTTCTACGCCTTCCATCACCTCGTCAGGTGCTTCGACTACCTGACCTGTCCAGCTGTCGTGGTGTCCATGTGTACCGAGCTCTACACGTGAGCCGTCGCTGGAGCCTTCGACGCCTGCATCCAGAGCGTAGAGGTATCCGTCGTTGCTTCCGATGTAAACGACTCCATCCGCCACGGTAGGCGACGAATCTATCTCGCCTTCGGTGTCGAAGCTCCATACCTCTTCTCCGGAGTCCGCGTCCACCGCATACAGTGGTATCTCTATCTCGTCTCCGAGTCCCGGGGTTCCGTCCATCTTCGATCCTACGTAGACCGTTCCGTCGGCTACCGTGGGCGACGACGTTACCTGTGCTTCGGTCTCGAAGCTCCACTGTTGCTGCCCCGAAGCTGCATCGATGGCGTACAGGTTGTTGTCCCAGCTCCCGAAGTATAGTGTTCCATCCGCCACCGTCGGCGACGCAGTGATGGAGTCCCCTGCTTCGAACCTCCAGTACATCTCACCTGTCTCCCAGTCGACGGCGTAGAGGTTGTCGTCGTTGCTTCCGAAGTAGACCACGCCCTCGGCTACGGTTGGAGACGACCGCACGACACCATCGGTTTGGAAGCTCCAGATCTCTTCGCCGGAGTCCGCGTCTAACGCGTACAGGCTCTCGTCGTGGCTTCCGATGTAGACTATCCCGTACGCTACCGTCGGCGAGGACATAACCCTTTCTCCGGTGTCGAACCGCCATATCTCGTCGCCGGAGTCCGTGTCTATAGCGTAAACGTTGTTGTCGTGGCTTCCGGTGTAGAGGACTCCGTCGACGACGGTCGGCGAGGGCCTGCTCATGCTCCCGGTGTCGAACCGCCATATCTCGTCGCCGGAGTCCGCGTCGACGGCGTAGATGTTGTCGTCTCGGCTTCCTGTATAGACGACTCCGTCGATCACCGTCGGCGCACCGTAGATCCTCGCCCCGGTCTCGAACTCCCATATCCCCTCTCCGGAGTCCACGTCCAATGCGTGTAGGCTGTTAGCTGTAGTTCCGACGTAGACTGTTCCATCCACGATCGTAGGCGAAGACGACCTGACCGCCCTCACGTGGGTGCTCCAGATCTCGTCGCCGCCCGCGGCACTGGCGGTGCCGACCCCGCCGGCCACGAAAGCCGAAGCCAACACCGCACTTGACGTGGACCGCAGCAGGCTCCGTCTGTCTATGTGTGATATATCTCGCTCTCTTCTGTCCTTGTTATCGGAGTTCATAGTTAAAGAACTCCAGTAATCAACTTAATATTTTTGGCAGCTTGCTCCGTTATCTGCCGAACTTAGCACATCTCACCGCCCACGGAGCCCCTACGAAGTCCGAAGGCCGCTTTCTTTCCCTAAAGGGTTCCTCGATCCGTCGTTACATCATCGGGAAGACCCAGGGGGTGTGGACCTTGGGTTCGTACAGTGGACTGTTCTTGTTCTGGATATCAAAGGGTAGCAGCATTCCGAGGCGGTGGGGAGTGCTGGGAGATACAACTCTCCAGCGGCACTCGTGACGGAAAGACTTTCGACCTTCTGGATGAAGGCAGCAGATGTTGAACTAGGGGATATCTATCCAGAGGTCTCCGGTAACCCTTTCGACGACGATTATCGCGTTGCCGGCTTCATCGTCCACCTCCCAGGGTTCGACAGCCTCTTGGTCGTCGTGGCTGGCGTGTACGACGTAGCTTCCGTGGTGTTCGACGACCGCTCCGAAGAACTCGTACCCCATGCCCTCCACGGTTCGGGCGCCGGAGAAGATCTCGTGCTCGACCCCTTCGTCGTCCTCGTAGTATAGCTCGACTTCGATGGTGACGGGTTCCTCGAGGTCGTTCTCCATCTCGATGGAACGAGGCGTCTCGAGTTCGGCCTCGCCATCCGGTACGAAACCGGTGTGCTCTCCCTCGCCGACGCCTTCCCCGTTTCCGTCGTCTTCTCCTTCTCTGGAGCCATCGTCTCCATCGCCAGCCGTTTCCTCTTCACCGTCCTCCCCCTCCTCTACCTCTCCGTCTCCATGGATGCAGCCGGAAGCCGCTACCGCGGCAGCCATCCATACGAACCTCCTTCGTCTCATACTGTTAACGCGGTGGAGGGAGTAGAAGTAGCTTCCGACGACCGACGCATCTCAAGTATTCGAAGGTCGGCGTAGTTCAGGTGCTTATCCAGAGCTCTCCATCCGGTTCCACTACGACGAGAGCGCCGCGTTCGTGTTCGTTCACTATCCATCTCTCAGACGCCTCCTGGTCGCCGTAGCTTGCATATACCTCGTAGTCTCCGTAGCTCTCCGCCACGTCCTCGACGGCGTCCCTGCCACCGGCCTCTATGGTTTTCTCACCGGAGTATACCTCCTCCCAGTCCTCGAAACCCGCTTCGTACTCGAGGGCGATAGACAGGGTGATCTCTTCCTCGTAGGCGTTCTCGATATCTATGGAGAGCGGCTGATCCAGCTCCTCCTCGTCGTCCCCATCATCTCCGTTCCCATCCTCGCCACCGGTTCCATCGTCTGTATCCTCTCCCTCGCCGTCCTCTCCCTCCTCTTCCGTTTCGTTGTCCCCGTGAAGACATCCCGAAACCGTTGCCGGTGTTGCCCCGAGAGCCAACAGGAACTTCCTGCGGTCCATAGTAACCCCTGATTCCCCTGGTTGATGTAGTTTACGTAGGCTGAAAAAAGGGTTTAAGATACTTCAACCTACGACCTCCGCTCCCCCATCCGAAACCCTCGTCTCCCTGTCGAGAACCCCGTCGACGTCGACTGCGAAAGCCGTCTCCCCCAGCATAGCCATCGACGCCTTCCCACCCTGCTGTCGCGCCTCACCGACGGTGTCCACCACCCGTTCGGTAGGTAGTCCGCTCTCGAGCGCGAACTCCCACGAGACGTCTACCATGCGATCGAAACCCGGGTTCTTGAGGAAGCCGTCGAGAGCGCTCTCACCCGCCTGGTTCACCAACGCCATCCGGTCGTCGTCCCCGAGCACCTCTTGGGTGTCGAGCCCGCCGAACGTCGTGTACTCCACCAGGGGTGAGTCGTGTTCGACGGCGCCGAACAGTCCAAGCTCCGGCGCCCCGGGCTCCACACGTGTAACGACGCCGCCGATGCTCTGCGGCACCACGTCACCTAACCCCGTCCCCGACTCCACCTCAGCGACGTGCGCCGCCGCCACCGCTTGCTCGCGCTCCAGCCCCAGCGTGAACTCGACGTTCGCCGCGAGCGCCGTCGCCAACGTCGCCGCGCCGGACGCGCCGAAGCCGCAGCCTACGGGGACGTCGCATTCGAGTTCGACGCGGGCGTCCACCTCCATGAGGGAGAGCACTCGTTCCACGGGTTCGACGTCGACGCGTCTACCGTCGCTCCAGACCACCGTGTGCTTCGCGGGTTCCACGTCGACCGTGACTCCGTCCTCCACGGTGAACCCTACGCCGCGGCTCCCCGCCTCTAAGGGGTCGGGGTCGGGGACGGCGCTGAACACCGCGGTGACGTGGCCGGGTGCGAACGCTCGGGTCAAGGCGAGAGACGCTGTCGATCCCTGGGGAACAGTACGACTTCGCGGACGTTGTCGAGGTCGAGCATCGTCGTCAGCAGCCGCTCCATCCCGAGTCCCCAGCCGGCGTGCGGCGGCATACCGTACCGGAACGCGTTCAGGTAGTAGCTGAACTCCTCGGGCTCCAGACCCTGACTCTCTATCTCGGATTCGAGCTTATCCAGTCGGTGTTCGCGTTTACCGCCGCTCATCAGCTCCATACGCGGATGCATCATGTCGAACGCCGCCGCGGTTTCACCGTCTTTGTAGACGTAGAACGGCTTCACTTCGGCGGGCCAGTCGGTGACGAAGTAATGTCCGCCTACGCTGTCTCCGAGCGCGTGCTCCGCCTCCGTAGAGAGGTCGTCACCCCACGCCAGCGGCTCCTCGATACCGCTCTCGTTGGCGACGGCGATGGCTTCCTCGTAAGTCATGTACTCGAACGGCGTCTCCGGAACCTCGAGCTCTACCTCCATCTCCTCCAGCTGGCTCTGACATCGTTCGTAGACGGCTTCGTAGGCGGCGACGGTGACGTCCTGACATATCTCCATCGCTTCCTCTCCGTCGACGAACGCGGATTCGAAGTCGATGCTGGTTGCTTCGTTGAGGTGTCGGGGTGTGTTGTGCTCCTCCGCGCGGAAGATAGGCCCTATCTCGAACACTCGTTCGAGGCCGCCGGACACCATCATCTGTTTGAACAGCTGAGGGCTCTGGTTCATGAACGCCTCGCGTTCGAAGTAGCTGATGGGGAAGAGGTCGGTGCCTCCCTCCGTCGCCGTCGCCACTATCTTCGGGGTGTTGATCTCCCTGCATCCGAGGCTGTGGAACTTCGTCCTGAGGGCGTCCTGGACGACGTCACGTATCTCGAAGATAGCCTGCACACGGGGTTTCCTGAGGTCCATGTACCTGTGGTCGAGACGTGTCGACAGCTCGGCGTCGACCTTCCCCGTGGGGTCGAGCGGTAGCTCGGGTTCCGCGGAGTTCAATACCTCTATCTCCCTAGGCAAGACCTCGACGCCGGTGGGCGCGCGTTCCTCCTCCTCGACCTCTCCACTCACTTCGACGACGCTCTCTCTGGACAGGTTCCGACCTATCTCGATGACGTCTTCGTCGACGACCTCCTCCTTCAGCTTCACCTGGATTACTCCGCTGCGGTCTCGGAGGATGAGGAACGCTATCCCGCCGAGATCCCTTACCTCGTGCACCCATCCCTTCAACGTGGCTTCCTCTCCCGGAGATACCTCGTCAGCGTACTGTCTCATGGAGTGGATTTGACGTACTCGGCTCTTGTTTCTATCCATCTAGAGCCGTGGATTCGGCTGGAGCCTGAGATACAGAGCCGTAGCTCAGCCTTCGTCGAACCGGACGTCGACTGAGTCCGCGTGACCGTACAGGCCTTCAGCGCGCGCCAGCGTGGTGACGACGTCCCCCAAACCACGGAGCCCTTCTTTCGAGAGCTTCTGCACCGTCGTAGACCGGAGGAAGTCGTCGACGCTCAACCCCCCGTACAGGCGGGCGTTCCCCGCCGTCGGCAAGACGTGGTTGGTTCCGCTGGCGTAGTCACCGACGGCGACGGGAGAGTAGTTTCCGACGAAGACGCTGCCGGCGGCGACCTCGTCGACGACGCGTTCCTCACGTTCCTCGTCGACTACGACGCTGAGGTGTTCGGGGGCGTAGCTGTCGACGAACTCCAGGCAGCGGTCGAAAGAACCCACGAGGACGTCTCGACGCGCTTCCTCCGCGGTCTCACGACGCTCCATATCCTTGAGACGGCGGTCGATCGCCTGCTCTATCTCCTCCGCGACCCCTTCACCCGTGGCGGAGACGACGGCGTGGCTGTCGCTGTCGTGTTCGCACTGCGCGACTACGTCGGCGGCGACGAACTCGGGGTCGGCGGAGCGGTCGCAGACCACGGCTATCTCGCTGGGGCCGGCGGGGAACTCGACTCGGACGCGGCCGCTGTTCCGCATCTGCTTCTTCGCCTCCGTGACGTAACGGTTCCCCGGCCCCACGACGCAGTCGACTGCGTCGAGGGACTCCGTACCCAAGGCGAGGGCGGCCACCGCCTGCGCGCCGCCGGCGCGGTAGACTCTGTCGACTCCTGCGACGTGTAACGCCGCCAATGTGACGTCGGGGACGGGTGGCGGTGTTGCGGCGACGACGCGTTCGACGCCCGCTACCTTCGCCGGAACCACTGTCATCAACGCCGTCGACGGATACGCCGCGCCTCCGCCGGGCACGTAGCAGCCGCTGCTGTCGAGGGCCGTGAACCTCCTTCCGACCTCGACGCTGTCTTCCTCCACCGTCCAGTCTTCCCGCCGCTGTCGCTCGTGGAACTCCCGTATCCTTCCGGCGGCCTCCTTCACGGCTTCGACGACGTCGGATGGAGCTTCTTCGACGGCGCGTTCGAGCTCCTCCTCGGATACGAACGGGTTCTCGACGTCTACGCCGTCGAACCTCCCGGTGAGCTCTCCCACTGCGTCGTCGCCTTCTTCGCGCACCCTGCTGACTATGTCGGCGACGGCTTCGCTGACCTCGCTGGTGGAGACGCTGCGGTCGAGTATCTCCCGTCGCTGCCTCCGCGTCAGCTCCTCTATCCTCTGCATCTAGGCGTCGCCCTCCGACTGCCCGGGCTCCCCCAACGCTTCGGGAGGTAGATGGCTGTAGACCTCCATCTCGATGTCGCCGACACCGCCGTACTCCTCGCTCTCGAGGTCTCTGATGAGGTCGGAGAGCTCTGCTTCACCGTCCGCCATCAACAGGGTGTAGTCGTCTAGAACCTCTGCGGCTTCCTCCGTGTCGATGGGGAACTCGAGCTCGTCACGCAGCGTTCCCGTCAGTTCGCTCAGCTTTATCTCTGTCATAGGGCTACGGAAGCGCGGGCATGTATTGAATCCACCGGCGGTTTCGAACTCTGTCTGAAGCACCTCTGCGTTCACAGCGTTTCCGGGAGGTCGCTGTCGCTCCAGAGGTCGAGGTCGGTCACCGTGGGGTCGTGGGCGCGTTCGACGCGGTCTTCGAAAGCTCGGACGTAGACCTCTCCTGCGAACGCGGTGGCGCTGTCGAGGTGGCCGCCGACGGTGGAGCCGTCCTCCCTGGTGAGGAGGACGTGGGTGTGGGCGAACCGTTCGCCGTCGAGCCAGGTGACGTTGCCGACGGCCATAGCGACCTCGAAGGGTTCGTGGAACTCCTTCGGCAGGTACTCCTTGGATTCCTGGTCGTAGAACCAGATGACTGCGTCTTTCGAAGCCCCCATGCCGTTGAACCACGCGGCGTCTATCTCGAGTTCGTCGGCGAACTCCTCTATCTGAAGCCGCCAGTCCCTGCCGTTCTCCAGCCTCAGCAGGTACTCTCCTCCGGGTTCGAGCTTCCTGTATCGGGCGTCCGTCTGCTCTGCCATGCGACGTCGGTGGAGCGCGTCCCGCAAAACCGCTTCGGAACACCAAAGGACAGGCCGATGTAACCCAACGTCTGGATGGACGACAGCACCCGCTTCAGCTTGATCTACTTCACCTACTTCGCCGCTTTGAGCGGGTTCGGGACGTTCCGCAACGTCTACCTCGAGGACATCGGGATGACGGGTTTCGAGATGGGGATGCTTGGCGCCATCATCACGGTGTTCGCCGTCGTCGCGCAGCCCGTCTGGGGCGTCGTCACAGACTGGCGCGGTGCCCAGCGCGAGATACTCCTCGTCGCTGCCGCCGTCACCGCCGTCGCAGTACTGTTCTACCCCTTGGGCCCGAGGTTCGAGGCGACGTTCCTCGTGATAGCGTTCGGCACCATGCTGTACGCGTTGTTCCACGCACCCATCACCCCTATCACGGACTCCCTCGTGCTGTCGACGTCGACGTTCTACGGCCGCGTCCGAGCGTTCGGCAGCCTCGCTTTCGGTCTCGGCAGCCTGTTCTACGGCTTCGCCATCGCGGAGCTCGGCAGCAGCTTGATCTTCTACCTCTACAGCGTCGGCATGGTTGCGTTGATAGCTATCGCGTGGAACATCCCAAGCAGGGAGGAGAACCCCATAGACGTCGTAGGTCGGGAAGCGGTCGAGCTGTTCACCAGCAGGGACTACATCCTGTTGCTGGCGTCGGCGTTCCTCGTCGGTGTCACCTTGCTGTCGGGCAACGACTTCTTCAGCGTCTACATGCGAGACATCGGAGGGACGGATGCAACCACCGGGGTCGCGTGGTTCGTGCTCACGTTGGTGGAGGTTGCGGCGTTCGTCTATCTCTTCAGGTTCATCCGCCGTTACAGGCTGCTGCTGGCGCTGGGGGCTTTCGCCTACGCCGCCAAGTACGCCGTCTACTTCTTCGTCAGCGACCCGACGTTGATCGTGGCGAGCCACCTGCTGACAGGTGTGTCTTTCGCGGCGTTCTACCTCGCGGCGGTGTCACTGGCTAACGCGCTCGCTCCGACGGCGCTGAAGTCGACGGCTCAGACGGTGTTATGGAGCGCGACCTTCGGCATCGGCGCCGGAGTCGGCCACCTCCTCGCCGGCCACCTCCACGACGCAGTCGGCGTGCAGGCGATGTACGGCTACCTCGCCGTCATAGCCGCCGCCGGAGGATTGGTCGCGCTGTTGATCCGGTCGGACGCCGCGGGCGTGAGCGAGGAGTCGGAGGCCCTGGTTTCGCGAGGCTGAACACCACTGGTTCCGACGTGGAACTCGGGTGGAGGTCGTTTTCGGACGTGGAGAAACAACGACAGCGGTAAACCCCCGTATCGACTATCCATCAGATGATGTACGAGACAGATAGAAGAGACTTCCTCACGCTGTCGATGGCCGCCGCTTCCGTGGGTCTCACGGGCTGCATGAACGGACGTCCGGAGGACGTCGAGACGGTGGAGGTCGAGCCCGAGACGCATCTCGTGTTCGAGGGGCATGCGTCACGCTGGCACGGCCTCGAACCAGAGCTCATCGAAGGCCTCGCGAACCCGACGCTCGTACTGGAGGAGGGCGGCGAGTACGTCGTCGAGTGGGTGAACGAGGACGGAGCCACCCACGACCTCCAGATACAGGACGAACGCGACAACGTCGTCGACGGACTCGCGACCGACCTCATCAGCGGTAGAGGGGAGCGCGCCTCGCTGGAGTTCACTGCGTCGCCGGAGATGACGCAGTACGTCTGCACCCTGCATCGGACGTCGCAGAGAGGACGTATCCGCGTCGAGTGAAGTGCAACCGTTGAACGTTACTCTTCCTTCATCATCGTCAGCAGCATCTTGAACCGTTCCGGCGCGTCGAGGGCGTGTGGGACGTCCGCCGGCAGAACCAGGAGCTCGGCTTCCTCCACCCGATGGAGTTCGCCGTCCACCGTTATCTCGGCGACGCCGTCGACGACCTGTACGAGCGCGGTGTGTGGTGCCGAATGTTCGCTTATGCTCTGACCGCTGTCGAGCGCGAACGCCGTCAGGGTGGCGCCGTCGACGTCGGCGAGCGTCCTGCTGACGACGGCGCCGTCCTGGTAGTCGATGAGCTCTTCCGCGGGTAAGGCTTCGCCGACGAACTCAGCAAGAGGTAGGTCTTCGTCTGCTGACATGCTGGATTCTACGTCGGCGATGGATTTAGTTCCCATCCCGAACGCAGACGGTGAAGAGCGCTTGGTGATCGATCTCGAGGGTCGTACTAAGCTATCATATCTCGGTGAAGACATCCGTCTCACCGGTGTCCTTCACCATGTAAACGGTGAACGGCTCCTGTTTCCGACCCCCCATCCCAGGGGAGCCTGGAGGCATACCCGGCATAGCCAGGGTTTCTACCTCGCTGTCACTAGCTTCCGTGTACGCCTCCAGTGGAACGTGGCCTTCCACGACTCTCGAGACTCCGGATAGCTCGACGGTGGTGGTGTGGCAGCTGCGAAGGTGCTCGGGAAAGTCGAACCGGCTGAACCGTTCGCTGTTGTCGACGTGAATGCGTTCTACGTCGAGCTCCGTCTCGCGTTCGAGGTAGTTGGCGTACTCGCCGCAGCATCCGCAGGCTGGATCGAGGTGTACGGTGAACCCCGTTCCAGTGACGTCTACATCCACGTCTGTCTCAGTCTGCCCATCTCCGTCACCGAGGCAGCCTGTAGATGCTACGGAGACGGCTGCGATGGAAGTCGCAAGAAACCCGCGTCTGCTAAGGGATCCGAACGGTTTGTAGTTCTCTGACATCCCTGTCATCATAAGATGTATGCACCATTCCTTTATCTCGGTTCCTGTTAGATCCCTAAACCTCATCACCTGCTGCACTTTAGTCTCCGTAGGTAGGCCGGCATCCATAACTGGTACCCTAACCAGGGCTTCGGGTCCGAACAGCTTCGGTGGTGATGAATCATACGCCCCTGTCTTTCCAGTAGCGAAGATGTTCGCGCTCGCTCGAAAGCCCTACGTGTCTCCAAGCTGTAGGTGGCGGTGATGAGGGATCAGGAGAAGGACGCCGTCGCCGTCGACGTGGACGAGGGCTCCAGCGGTGACTCCGGTGGCGGCGACGACGGCGGCGTCCAGCAGGTCGGGAAACCCGACTACCACATGGAGGAGCACACGGCGTGTCAGACCTGCGGCTGGACGAAGAACGACATCAAAGGCGAGGGCAAATGCTACAAGTACGTCTTCTACGGCATCGAAAGCCACCGGTGCGTGCAGATGACGCCGGTCGTCACCTGCAACGAACGCTGCGTCTTCTGCTGGCGCGACCACGAAGGCCACGCGTGGGAGGTCGACGCCGACTGGCAGAACCCCGAGGACGTCGTCGACGCCTCCATCGAGCTCCAGCGGAAGCTCCTCGGCGGCTACAAAGGCAACCCCGACGTACCGATGGAGAAGTTCGAGCGCGGGATGGAGCCCCGTCACGTCGCGATATCCCTTGACGGCGAACCCACACTGTACCCCTATCTACCGGAGCTCATAGAGGAGTACCACGACCGCGGGATGACGACGTTCCTCGTCAGCAACGGCACCGACCCCGATATGATAGAGCGGTGTGAGCCGACGCAGACCTACATCTCCGTCGACGCCGCCGACCCCGACACCTTCGACGACGTCGTCCGCGCGGAGGACGACGACGCCTGGAGCCAGCTACAGGAGACCCTCGACGTCCTCGCGGACAAGGACGGCCGCACCGTCTTGCGGAACACCTTGATCCAGGGCTGGAACGACGGCGACGTCGAAGGTTACGCGGAGCTCTTCGAACGAGCGGACGCCGACTTCATCGAGGTGAAGGGCTACATGCACGTCGGGCATTCGCGAAGCCGTCTCGACCGTGACGCGATGCCGGACCACGAGGAAGTCGTGGAGTTCACCCGCGAACTAGAGGAGCACGTCTCCCACGACGTCTTGAAGCAGGTGCCGCGGTCGAACGTAGCGTTGCTCGCGCACACGGAGGACACCTGGGTGACGAAGCTAAAGAAGGACAGCGAGTTCTGGGAAGACGACCCCGCAGCCTGACTCTATCCGACGTATATGGTCTCTCGTCGGCTTCGATTCAGATGTCCTTCCGTGTGAACAGCTCCGCAGCCGTGAGGTAGAGCAGCAGGAACGCCAGCAAGAGCACGGCTGCGTCGAGGAACGCGTACTCCTGATGCACGAGTATATCCGTCTCGCTGTAGTAGTGGCTCGGCGTCAGGTAACCCAGCCACTCGTAGTCCGTATCGAGGTTGGAGACTCCGTCGACCATCCAGAGGGTGAAGACTGCGCCGAGCGCGGTCACCTGTGCGGTTCTCTCCCGTCCGACTGTCACGGAGAGCAGGAGGCCGATGCCGACGCAGACGAGTAGGTACGGGACGCTCAGGAGATGCACCATCACGATGGAGACGGGGTCTATGGGTTCGTCTATCAGCCGTGAACCCACGTACACCATGACGGGTACGCTGACGTTCAACACCGCTAGCGGCACGGCGTACGCGGCGGCTTTCTGCGTCAACACGTTCTCGCGGCTCACGGGGTTGGAGAGCGTGAGATCCATCTTCCGGCTCTCGACGTCCCCTGCTATGGTGCCTGCGCTGGAGTACGCGAAGTAGATGCCGACCAGCAGCACCCAGAAGAACGAGTACAGTTCGGCTGAGATGAAGCCTTCGATGGTGTCGAGTGCTTCGATGCCGAAGAACTCCATCATACCTTCCGGGAACGCGTCGACTACGCCCTCCATCGCTTCGGCGTCGCCTGCGAACTCAGGATACATCGAGAAATACAGGATGGAGAAAAACGCGAACAACCCCACGAGTGCGAGGGAACCCGGCAGCAGCTTCCGTGCTTCGTTGCGTAGGATCGCGGTCATAGGTCAGATGTCCCTCCCTGCGAACCTGTGGGCGGCGACGGTCAACAGCAGGAGGAACGCGAGCAAGAGCACGGCTGCGTCGAGGAACGCGTACTCCTGATGCAGTAGGATCTCCGTCGGGCTGTAGTAGTGGCTCGGCGTCAGGTAACCCATGGCCTCGTAACCCTGTTCCATGCTGGCGACTCCGTCGAGAAGCCAGAGAACGAACACCGATCCGAGTGCAGCGGCTTTCGCTCTTCGTGGTCTGTCGAGGTTGACGGAGAGGACGAGGCCGATGCCTGCGCAGGCGAGCAGGTACGGTGTCCCGAGGAGGTGTACCATGGCGACGGCGACGGGGTCGATGGACTCCCCGAGGAAGGCTGCACCGGCGACGAGCGTCAAAGCGAGCCCTGCGTTCAACGCGGCCAACGGCACCCAGAGGGCGGCGGCTTTCTGCGCGACCACGCTCTCACGGCTGACGGGGTTGGAGAGCGTGAGATCCATCTTCCTGCTGCGGATGTCGCCGGAGATGGTTCCTGCGCCGACGTACGCGAAGTACATGCCGGCGAACAGAATCCAGGTGAAGGGGTAGATGTAGCCGCCGGCGAACCCTTCGATGGAGCTTATCTCCTCGAGACCCATGAGGTCGAGGACGTAGTCGGGGTAGGCTTCCTCGAGTGCTTCGGCTTCCTCCTGCATCGCGGGGAAGATAGCGAGGAAGACCGCGGTCAAAGCCGCCAAGACCCCCGTGAGCACGAGGGAGGCGCGCTTCAGACTCCGGGATTCGTTGAGGAGTATAGCGGTCATCTTGAACCGGAGGCTCCACCTTCTCCGCTTCCGTCTCCCGAGCTTCGTCCGTCGACGGAACCGTTCGCGTCGCTCCCCTGTGGTTCACCTGGTTCGTCTCCGCCTTCCACGCCGTCGTCCCCCTCCTCCGAGGGCTCTCGGCTGCCTTCGTAGTAGTGTCTGAATATCGTCTCGAGCTGGGGGTTGCCGATGTCGACGTCGACGGTCTCGTACTGCACGAGGTGTTCGAGCAGGGTCTGGCTCTCGCCGGTGTAGGTGAAGTGGACTGCGTCGTCGAAGACCTCTACGTCTATCATGTCGTCGGTGACGAAGCCGTCCTCGTCGACGGGGGTAGCTAGCTGCACGCGAACCTCCTTCCCGCTCCTCTGCAGCAGGCTCTCTATCTCCTCGAGCGCGACTATTCCGCCGTCCCGGATTATTCCTACGCGGTCGCAGACCTGCTGCACCTCGCTGAGGATGTGCGACGAGAAGAAGATGGTCTTCCCTCTCTCCCGTTCTTCTTCGAGGAACAGCCGAAGCCGGTCCTGTTTCAGGGGGTCGAGTCCCGACGTGGGTTCGTCCATGACGACGAAGTCGGGGTCGTGCATGAACGCCTGAACGATGCCGAGCATCCTTCTGTTGCCGGAGCTGTAGGTCTCTACCTTCCGGTCGAGCGGCGGTCTGAAGAGCTCCAGCAGCTCGTCGCGGCGGGAGTCGTCACGCATCCCTGCGAAGTAGTCGAGCACCTGTTCACCGGTGAGGTGTTCGTCGAACCCCAGTGTGTCTGGGAGGTATCCGATGTCGTGTTTCCTCTCGGTCAACGCTCGTCTGTCGTGTACGTCGGCGCCGAGCACCTCTGCGGTTCCGCTTGTCGGCTGGATGAAACCCAGGAGCATCCGGATGGTCGTGGTCTTGCCTGCGCCGTTCGGTCCGAGGTATCCGAATATCTCGCCTCTTTCGACGGTGAAGCTGACGTCGTCGTTCGCCTTCACCTCTCCGTAGGTCTTCGTCAAGCCGTGTGTCTCCACTGCTGGCATCCGTGTTCACCTCCTGTAGAGCCAGAGGAAAGCCACGGCGACGAGGGCGGCGAGCAACGTGAACACCAGGGCTTCGACTCCTATGGGTAGCGGTGTGTCGTCGTCGGTGGCTTCGACGCCTACGCTCTGTCGTCGCGTGGTCCTGACCTCTCCGGCTTCGTCGGTGAACTCGAACTCGACGTGGACTGGGTAGCTTCTCTGTGTCGCGTCTCGTTCGACCTCTACGTCGTAGGTCAAAGTCGTCGTCTCACCTGGTTCGACGTCTCCGAGGTAGGCTTCCTGGAACTCGACCTCCAGCGGGTCCTGGGCTTCCAGCGTCGCGGTGAGGTCGGCTGTCGTCTCCCTCAGCTGGTTCTCGACCTCGAAGGACACCGTGGTGGTTGATCCGATCTCGACGGTGTTCTCGTCAGCCGTTATCCTCAGCTCGGGTGTGTACTCTCCGACGTCGGCGCGAGCGGACGCTGTGGTCGCCGTGAACCTTCGGCCGTCCGCGGTGTACGTCGGCGTGAACTCCAGGGTCCGCGGCGTCGTGACTCCGCCTGGTACTTCGGCGCGGAACCCGACCTCCTCGGTCTCGCCGGAGTCCAGGTCACCTACCCCCAGTCTGGGGTCGCGTACCTCGACCTGGTCGTCGGCTGCGTAATGTAGTGCGAGATCTCGTAGCTCTCTGTCTCCGTCGTTGGCGACTTCCAGTGTGACGGTGCCGAACCCTCCGCTGCGGAGGCCGCTCTCCGTGGTCGTCAGCGATACGCTTGGTTTGCTGGCGGAGGCGAACGAGGTCCGTGTGGTGCCGCCGCTACGTCGTAGGCCGGTCTGGGTGCGGTAGCTCACGTCTATCTCCAGCGAGAACCGCTGTGCTTCCGCGTCCTCGTGTACGTGAACTGGGAGGGATGCTGTGACGGTGCCTCCCTGTCGTACGTCTCCCAGTGAGACTTCGGTTGAGCTGGCGCCGTCTTCGAAGCTGACTGCGGAGCCCCCCGTGACCGTGGCGACGGCGTCGCGGGCGTCTTGGTTGCCGGTGTTCTCCAGCGTCACCTCTGCGGTAGCTCTTTCTCCTGGTGCTACTTCGATGTCAGTGGAGGTCTCCTGGAACCTTGCGCCGTCTCGGACGACCACGGTGACGGAGGTCCTTTCTGTTGTGCTGAACTCGTGGTAGCTCTCTCTTCCGCCGGAGGTGCGTGTTATCCTTCGGGTCCAGTCGTACCGTATCTCCAGCGGGATGCTGTATCTACCTGGTTCGATGTCGTCGCTGAACTCTAGCTCGAAGGAGACTGGTTCCGCGAGCCCTGGTGGCACGGTCCCCATGAGGACGGGTCCGCTGTATAGCTCGATGTCTTCGTGTAGGCTTCGTTCTTGAACGGACACCCTGGTGTTTCTCGCGGTCTTCACGCGTTCCTCCATGTCACTGGGTCCGGCGCTCCAGAGTTCGCCGCCGTTGGAGACGGAGATACGGAGGCTCCTCGTTTCACCAGGGAGGACGCGGTTCTCCTGCGCCGCTAGCTCGAAAGACGGGGAGCCCCGTACTTCTTCACGTGAGCCTTCGTCCTCTGCTGCGGCGAGACCGGTGAAGGAGACTGTGATGGCTAGGAGCAGTATCGAGGCGAGCAAGAGGATGCGGGCTCCGTAGCTAAGCAGATAGTGTGGAGGTGACTGAGTTAGGGGGATGTTCTCACCTGGTGGCTGGGTTCGTCCGCCGATGAGTTAAAGATGTGGTGGCTTATCGAAGTCGGGGAATCCGGTGGCTGTGAAGCGGGTTATGTTGGTGGGTGCTCCGATGTATGTGTCAGATTGTTCCCGGGGTCACGATACAGGGTTACTAGTATCACGATACAGGGTTACTAGTAGAGACCCGGCTGCATTCGGCGGTTTTATATGAGGGAGCGAGATAGTTTGCGGCTTCAGTCGTCTGCGTCGGCTACTACGTCCCCGAGGCGTTCTTCGCGTCGGCGTGCTACGATTGGGACGAACGGTGCCTCGCGTTCGAAGGCGTCGACGTCCTCCTGTATGACGTCGTCGTCTACTGCTTTCTCGTCTCCGGGGCGGCGTCGGTTTCTGCCTCTGACGTCGGGGACTCCGGGGACGATGCTTTCATCTGTCATCTTCTATGCACATACACACCAAAGGGGCAGGCAGTAATAAAGGTTTCTCATCATTTTACATGTTGAACACTTCTGGAATCCACCAACTAAACTGGACGGACGTACAGCACGGGTGGACGTATGCCAAGGAACTTCAGCTCGCTCCGGCACTCGGATACTCGGACGTATCTACTCGAAGACGTATACAGAGGAGCCAGCCCCGAGGTAGACCGTTTCGTCGACGACTACAGGCGCACCCGTGGACCTCTCCTCCGTATCGTAGACCTCCACGACGTCCCCGGACCCCGTGTCGATGAGATACAGCTCGCTACCTAGGGGGGTAGCGTACACCGTGTCACCTGCTACCGCGACCTCGTCGATGACCCTGTCGGAGGTCTCCGCTGGTTCATCCCAGACGTGTTCACCCGACTCCGCGTCGAGCGCGTAGACGTGTTCGTCCCAGCCACCGACATAGACCACTCCGTCGGCGACAGCAGGCGACGACTCCAGCCATCCACCTGTCTCGAAAGGTTCCTCCCAGACCTCATCACCGCTGTCGGCGTCGAGGGCGTAGACGCGTTCATCCCGACTTGCGGCGTAGACGACTCCGTCCACAACCACCGGCGACGCCTGAACAACACCATCAGTCTCATAGCTCCATATCTCGTCACCACTTTCAGCGTCGACGGCGTAGACGCTGTCGTCGTTCGACCCGAAGTAGAGTACACCGTCCTCGACCGCTGGGGAGCTATGGACGGCGCTGGAGTCGAACAACCAGCTCTCGCCGCCTCCGTAAGCCCCTAATGCGTGGAGTCCGTCCCCGCTTCCGACGTACACCAGGCCGTCGTAGACCGCAGGCGCCGAGAACTCCGACGTGCCTCCGATACCCTCGCTCCACCGGACGTCTCCCGATCCGGCGTCGAAAGCGTACAGAGAGTCGTCGTCTCCGACCGCGTAGACCGTGCTTTCCGTGACCGCGGGAGCGGCCCTCATCATCTCGTCGTGCTCGTGCATCCAGACCGGGTCACCACTCTCGAGGTCGAACGCGTACGTAGTGCCGTAAACTGACCCCTCCTCGTCGAACTCGCCGTTGCCGAACAACATACCGTCAACGACGGAGACACCTTTGGTGACAGGGAGTCCCACCTCGACCTCCGGATCCTCCACCCGTAGTCTTACCTCCAGCTCCGTCTCCACCTCGAGGTCACGCGGACCATCCGCGAAAGGGTTGTAACCCGAGTTCACGTCGTCGAAGGAGAACACCGGCCAGTCACCGTCCCTTACCTCTATCAACGGGTCGTAGGGGTCCCCAGGGACGAACCCCTCATCCTCTACCCCGTCACCATCCTCTACATCATCGTCGACTCCTACTTCGTCATCGTCTTCACCCTCGTCTTCCCCGTCGATACACCCTGCGAGTCCGGCTCCACCCGCCACCACCGCGTACCTCAATACGTCTCTCCGCGTGTCACGTCGCATACGGCTATGGAAAGACTCTGACGTGAAATAGATGAGGGTGACCCTCCAATGACTCTATCTTAGGTCCATGGTGAAGCAGTATATGGTGGTTCCACGGCCCCATACCTAGTTTTCGAGGCCGTCGACTACCTCGTCGAGGTAGTCCAGACAGGCGAGCCCGAGCTCCGCCAGTTCCCTCGCGTCCTCCTCAGACGCTCCCTCCGACACACCCCTCGTCAACACGTCCAGAAGGTCGTCCGCCCAATCCACCACCTCGTCAAGATCGTCGGGCGCGTCGTCCAGCTCGCCGAACCCACCTCCGAACTCCAGAACCTGGTAGAGCTCTACCGCGGAGGAACCACGGGACACCGAACCCGTACCCTCCGCAACCCTCTTCAACCTCCGTTCGAGCTCGCGCTGAAGCGACGCCAGCGCAACCCCTGGTTCACCGCGTTCCACGTGGAAGAAGACGTCCTGACGCTCCACGGAGGAACCACCACCTCCGCCGACCGAGCCTTCGATGGCGTCCGGCATCGACCTCCTCAGCCGTTCCACCTCGCCCCCTAGATCCAACGCCAGGTAACCCGCCACCGCCTCCCGTGCATAGTCGACGTACGTCAGGAG
This sequence comes from Euryarchaeota archaeon Ods02, assembly GCA_028751075.1. Lineage (GTDB taxonomy): Archaea > Halobacteriota > Halobacteria > Halobacteriales > Halorutilaceae > JAQZDA01. Next base: position 104,340 of record JAQZDA010000002.1, read on the forward strand.
GACGAGCGCCGCCACCAGCACGAGCGCTACAGCGTCTAGGAAGATGTACCTGGCTACGTGTAGAACCAGCAGAACCAGCACTGCTGCGAACGCCGCCAGCCGAAGCACGCTCTCGACCTCCACGTCTCCGACGCGGCTCCAGACGCCTTCTTCATCTTCCCCTGACATCTCACCGAACTTCGAACTCCGGCGACAAAAAACCACCCTGGAGGTTCAGCAGGGTCATCAGACGAAGGGGGTCGAGACGGACGTGGTCAGACCGCCAGAACAGAATCAACGACGAGTATCAGAACCACACCCAGTACGAAAGCCGCTGTCGCCTCGTCCGCGTACCCATGGCCGTGGCTCGAAGGAACCATCTCGCGAAAGACCACGGCTATCATCGCGCCGGCTGCGAAACCCGCGGCAACGGGAAACAGTCCCGTCACGGCCTCGACGAGCAGGAAGCCGACTGCAGCTGCGACCGGTTGAGGCACCGCCCCCGACAGAGTCGTGTAAAGTAGAACCTTAGCCTTCGAGATACCTGTCTCCGCCGCCGGAACCGCGAACGCGAAACCGTCGGGTACGTTCTGGATCGCGATGACGACAGCGAGCAGGACGCCGGCTTCCTCCATCCCGCTGGCGAACGCGACGCCGATAGCGAGCCCCTCGGGTCCGTTATGCAGAACTATAGCTCCACCCACCAGCACCGCTCGACGGAGGCTGTCTATCTCCATCTCCTCCGGTTCGGCGTCGAGACCGTCTGCGACGTACCGGCGGTACTCACCGTGCAGATGCGGGATAGCGTAGTTCCCCACAAGCAGGAATCCACCACCCAGTGCTACGCCGGCGACCACCTCCCAGATAGTTCCCAGCTCGGTGCCGGGGAGTATCAACGCCCAGAACGACGCCGCTATCATCACTCCGGCCGCCAGCCCGAGCGCGGAGTCATAGGTCCGGTGACCGAACTGCTCACGGAACAGAAGCGGGACGGCGCCGAGCCCCGTCGCGAGACCAGCCGCCAGGGTCACCAGCAAGACGGTGGAGAGGTCCATCGAAACAAGCTACCACGGCCTCCGTGGAAAAACCCACGGCGTGTCCCTGCAGCGCGCGCACGTGTTTCCCGCGTCCTAGAGCTGACTGTCCGGTTCTACGTCCTACAGTTCGAGCTCGCCGTCGAGTATCTCACCGAGGTCAGCGTTCTTCTCCTGTATCCGGTATCTGACGTCGACGACGGGTACGTCGACGCCGACGACGCCGCGTTCGAGGAACCCACGAAACCCATAGGACCCTGGTACATGAGGGAGCAGACGGGGAATCTGGAGTTCGAGGTGAAGGACGTCGGAACGGGGAACGAAGCTACCGTCGTATGGTGGCGTCCCCCCGACCCATCCGGGTCTAAGAACGAGAGGTGGTGCAGGAGTTCTTGGAGTCCGGTGTCTCCGTCGTCTGCGGGGGAGGCGGCGGACCTCTGATTGACGGCGAGGATGGTTAGAGGCAGTGGAGGCCGTGTCGACAAGGACTACACCAGCGCACTGGTGGCTTCCGCCGTCGACGCCGACACGCTCGTGTTCCTCACCGATCTCCCCTCCGTCTACCTGGACTACGGCGACGACGGCGAACGCGCGGTCGAGGAAGCGACTTCGGGTGAGATGCAGCGGTACCTCGAAGCCGGTGAGTTCGGGGAGGCCAGCATGAAGCCGAAGGTGGAGACCGCGGTGGAGTTCGTGAGGGAGACCGGTGGAGAAGCCGCGTTGGCGGAGGCAGGCGAGATCGCTGCTGCGTTGAAGGAGTCAGCTGGAACAAGGATACTCTGACGCGGTTGCCTCGCGAGCCCCCTTATCGTGCTACGGCTGTGGTTCGTGGAACCGCGTCCGGTCGAAGACCGTCGCGCAGGACGGACACTGTAGGCTGACGTCGTGGTCACGTAGAGCGAACTCTGTTCGCGCCGCCTTCACCCGGAACTCCTCGTCGCAGGCCGGACATTTCGCCTTCATGAACCCTTTACACCGGCTGACACGATATCTCTATCGCCGCCGAAACGGGCTGTACAGCGGTTTCTCTACCGGAGGATGTACAGCGCTGTATCTGTCGGCGACGGATACGCAAGGTTGTAAGGGAGCTGAGATGATATAACGAGGTATGTCGATACGTGAGGAGTTCGACCGATGGGCGGAGGAAGGCCGCGACAGAGGTATGGAGGACCGTCACTGGCACACCGCTAAGCACGCGTTAACCAGGATGCCCGTCGAGGAAGGCGACACCGTAGTAGACCTCGGCACGGGGTCAGGGTACGCGCTCCGCGCCCTGCAGGATAACGCGGATATAGGTCGGGGGATAGGTGTGGACAGGTCACCGGAGATGCTGTCTAACGCACGAGGCTACACAGACGACCCTGCTGTGGAGTATGTGCGCGCGGACTTCACCTCGCTACCTCTCCCCGACGACTCCGTCGACCACGTGTGGAGCATGGAGGCGTTCTTCTACAGCAGCGACCCCGACGCAACCCTTCAGGAGGTCAGCCGAGTCCTCAAGCCAGGTGGTACGTTCTACTGCGCGGTGAACTTCTATGAGGAGAGCACCCACACCCATGGCTGGCAGGACGAGCTAGACGTCGAGATGCTGCTGTGGAGCCGTGGGGACTACCGCGAAGGCTTCCGGCGGAACGGCCTCTACGTCGCGGAACAGGACTGCATCCCCGACCGCGACGTTGAGATCCCGCCGGAGGATGAGTTCCCCGTCCATGAGTGGGAGGACCGCGCCATAGGTGACTGGGAACGAAGAGAGGAGATGGTCGACAGGTACCGGAGGTGGGGGACTCTGTTGACCGTCGGCGTGGAACCCTGACGCCCCTGCTACAGATCTGGATCTTTGTGAGGAGTGGGGTTGGGTGATGGTATAGTTCTCGCAGGGACTCCGCCCAACGTATAAGTTAGACAGCTTCTAACGTAATCTGATGACCGACGACGTTGGCTCCGTCGACAGAGCAGTGATCTCGCTGCTGGCGGTTGCGGCGTTGTTCGTCGCCGTCGCAGCGGCCGCATCCCTCGCGGGCGCGTCGCCGTTCGCCGAATCGCTACAGCCAGACGAGGCGCTGGCGGAGGATGAACGGACGACCGGACCGGATCTCTCGACGGGTCAGCTTGGCGCGTTAGTCGACGCACAGGCGGAGGCCGCCGAGGAAGAAGACGAACCCATCTTCGACGAGGACGACAGAGAGGAGCTCGAGGAACGCGAGGACGTCGACGACGAGCTCGTCGACGCCGTGGAACGCGCGCTCGACGAAGCCGACGCCGACTCCCTGGAGGAAGCCGCGACACAGGAGGGAGAAGACGCCCCCGTCGACGAGGACGAAGCTGTCGAGGGAGCCGCCGACGAGATCCAGGAGAGCGTGGAGGACGAAGTCGACGAGGACGTCGACGAGGAGACGCTGAAGGAGGTGCTGGAACACGCGTTCACGGACGACGGCTCCGACGAGGAACAGGACGCGGACGAAGAAACGGCTGAAGCCGAGGGTGACGTCGACGACGGCGACGGTGAAGCCGAGGGAGACGTCGGTGACGCCGGACGTCAGGCGGACGGAGTCGACGACGGTGAGGAGGGAGACGTTGCATCAGAGGAAGCTGAAGACGGCGAAGGAGACGAGAGGTACACCGAAGACGAGGATGAAGCCGCAGCCGGCGACGTCGAAACCCCGTCTCCAGCCGACGACCTCCCTGGCGGTGTCGCTGTGCTCGCGGCTCTGGCGCTGTTCGCCGCCGTGGGACTCGTGTTCTACGCCGTCAGACGCGAGGAACCCACGCTGGAGGTATTGAAGAACCTGCCACGGCATCTCATGGAGTCCACCGTCGCTGCGTCGTTCTCGGCCGCGGAGTACGTACGCGACGCCGTCGCCGGAGTACGTGGCTCTTCTTCACCCTTAGAGGCGCTGGCTTCGCTATGGACGCTGACGCGTGAACGCGTCGGGAACCTGCTGTCCAGGGACACCCGCGCTCCCGAGGAGATGGCGGCGGACGTCACCGAGAGAGCGGAGTCCGAATCCCCGGAGGGAGGTAGCTCTAGCGTGGAGCTGATACGGGACTCCTGGGCGGTGGTGACGAGGGCGTCGGGGTTGAACGCACCCGAACGCCGGACTCCGGGTGAAGTGTCCCGCGCAGCCGTCTCCCGCGGTCTTCCCCGTGAACCGGTGCAGGAGGTGACGGACGCCTTCAGGGAGGTCGAGTACGGCGGCGGCGACCCCGACGTCGGCGCCGACCGGGTGCGACGGGCGATGACGGAGATAAGGGACGCGGCGGGAGGCGGCTGAAAGGATGAAGGAACACGCACCCCTGGTCGCGGCCGCCGTCGTCGCATCCGCAGCCGCAGCGTTCCTCGCAAGCCGTCTCGGGTTCGTCTCGACTCCCTACTTGGGGGTGTCGGCTGCCCACGTCTCGCTCGCGGCGGCGGCCGTAGCCGTCGTCGCCGTCACCCTGAAGCTCGGGTTCGACGCGAGACCGAACGCCTCACCCGTCAGGTCGGCTTCCACGGAGCCGGCGTCTGAGAGCGCGGGCGCGGCGGCTCTACCTGATGAACTCGCGGACGGCAGCGGCGCCGTGAACGTCCCCGACTCCGTCGTGGACCGGGACTCCGGCTCCGGGACTGCCAGACGGCGTGGGTCTACGTCGGACGATGGTTTCTCGACGGTTGGCGCCGACTTCGACGGCCTTCTGACGGCGTCCGTCAACTACGACGTGGACGCCGACATACGTGGGAGGGCGAGGACCCGCGTCGTCGAGACCTTGAGGGAGACGGCGGCTCTCGCGTGGGCGCAGAGCCACGCCGTCAGCACCGCGGAAGCCGAGGACACGGTGCTCTCGGGGGAATGGACGGACGACCCCCGGGCGAGGGCGTTGCTCGCGGAAGACGACGAGGTAACGGTGCCGTTGAAACACAGGGTCTTCGACCTGCTCGCGGGTCGCGACCCCTTCCTCGCAGGCGTGGATCACGCGGTGGATGAGATAACCGGGATGGGGGCGGCCAGATGAAGTCCACGGTGCCTCGTTGGCGTGGAGCAGCTGTCGCGGGTTCCTTCGCGTTGCTCGTGGGGCTGGTGTTGGCGTCCGTCGAAGCCGTCTCGCTGGCGGTGCTCGCGTTCACGTACGCGGCCGCCGCTTACTCCGCGTCCCCCAGCGAGTTCGGCGTCAACGTCGTCCGCCGTCTCGACGACGACACACCCTCTCCCGGTCAACCGGTGAGGGTGACGCTGGAGGTGGAGAACAGCTCCGGTGAACGTCAGCCCGACGTCCGCGTCTACGACTCCCCGCCGGAGGAAGCCGAGGTAGTCGATGGTTCCCCGTCGTTCGCCGTGTCGCTGGAGGAGGACGGCAGCTACAGCGAGAGCTACATGATCCTCGCACCCCGGGGCTCCCACGAGTTCGGGGAGGTTACGGTGGAGCAGGCGAACCTCCCTCGTACGAAGGTGACGTCTGTCGACCTGGTTCCGGACGGCGACGTGGAGTTCACCTGTGAGACCATACTCGACGGCCATCCCTTCCTCGATCAGACCGTAGCGGACGTCGGAAGGGTGGCGACGGACGACGGCGGTGAAGGCACGGAGTTCCACTCCACCAGGGAGTACAGGAGAGGAGACCCCGTGAACCGCATCGACTGGAGGAGCTTCGCCAGGACGGGGGAGCCTTCGACGGTGCTCCACAGGGAGCAGCGGGCGGTCGAGGTCGTCTTCCTCGTCGACGACAGGGTCGACGTCCACAGGGAGCCCGTGGACGATGGCCCTGACTCCCTGGATCTCACGGTGTACGCGGCGTCGAAGGGTGTGAGGGCTTCTATAGACGACGGCAACTCGACGGGCGTCACCTCCGTGGGCGGCCAGTGGATCCCCCCTGGTTCGACGGAGTCCTTCGCCGAGCGCGCGGTCTCCGTGGTGGAGGAGATGGACGCTGGTTCAACGGCGTCGCTGACGGACCCCCGGTTGATCGAGGGTCTTACGGAGCGGCTGCCGAAGGGTAGTCAGGTGGTGTTCTGCACGCCCGCCGTCGACGAGGACACGCTGGAGTTCTGCCGACGCCTCGTCGCCTCGGACCACAGGGTCACCGTGGTGTCACCTGACGTCACTGCCTCTGACGCCGTAGGCTCACTCGACGGGGACGGCGTGGGGTCCTCGGAAGTCGGGAGTCGGTCTTACGGGGTGCGGCTGTCGGATGTCAGACGTCGTTGCTGGGTGGAGCGCTTGCGGGAGGAGGACGTACCGGTCGCGGACTGGAGCCCCGGCGAACCGCTGTCGGTGGAGCTCGCTCGCCTCCGCGGGAGGTGGAGCCGTTGACCGCGGACGACGCCGTCGACCTGGGTACGGGGCTGACGAAGGTCGAGGAAGCTGCTCGGTCTGCGTGGCGTGAGGCTCGGGCCTCCACGTACGTGGGGGACTGGCTAGTGGTGGGGGTTACGTTGCTCGTGCTGGCGTCTGTAGGCGTGTTGTTCTACGGAGTGATGGGTGCAGGTCTCTCTCTCGCCGCCGGCGTCCTCCTGGGCTGGGCTGCGGTCCTCGCGAGGTACGACAATCCATGGGTTCACGCGGCCGCGTCCCTGGTTTCGGTGGCTGCCGCTGTGTTCCTGGCTGCACTGCTCTACCTCTCTCTCGGGTTGGGTGCTGCGTCGGCGGCGGTGGGTGTCGCGGGACTCCTGGGTGTCTTCGGACTCGTCCTCGCTGCCACGGGTGCGGCGACCGCTGTCTCCGGCGTCGACGAGGTGGTCTATGTCGACGTAGCTAGGACGGCCTGGTTGACGGCGTCGGGCTTTCTCCTCGCCTGGATAGTGGTGGCGTCGCCGCGTGGAGAGCAGCGTCAGGCGTTGATCGAGTTCCTGGTGGATCTGGCTTCGTCGGCGTCATCGCTGGCGCTGGCTCCCTCGGCCGGGGACGCGGTCTACGGTTTCTTCGGCTTGCTGGCGGCTTCCTCGCTCGCGGCTGCGCTCGCGCTGTCGAAGACGCCGTGGGACAGGCTGACGACGTCCACCGGTGTGTCTAAACGGATGACGCGGCTGTCGCAGCTGCTGTACGCTGGTTTCGTGGCTTCCACCGCCTTCGCCGTTGTATCCTTCGTCTTAAGCTCGGGCTTGACCGAGGACGTCGGCGAAACAGGGGTTCCACCGCTTCATCTGGAGGCACTGTCCGCGCACGCTCTCGGAGGCGTGGCTGCGGCGGTGGTGTCGCTGGAGCTGTTGAGGTGGTTCTTCACCGTCGTCCTCCTGGCTTCCTTCTTCGTCTTCGCTGGAGCGGTGGTGTACAGCTGGCTCCGCGACGGCTTCCTTGAGCGGTTCGTGTACAGGAAGACCGCCGTCGCAGTTGGTTTCGCCGTAGGGTTCCTCGCGGGCTCGATGGCTGTTGCCGCCGGCTTCGCCGCCGAGCTCGCTGACGCCGTCGACGCGGGAGAGGGGTTCGGCGGGGTGGCGTTCGCCGACATCGGTGGTTTCGCGCTCGTGAACCTCTCTTTCGCCGCCGCGTTGCTCTTGCTGGTGGTGTTCTCCCTGGTGCTGGAGGCGGTGCGTCTGGCTGTGGCTCCCTCAGGCTGGACGTCCCCTGCTTTCGCTTCCACGGGGTTGTTCCTGCTGGGTGTGTCGGCTGTTCTGCTGGGGCTCTATATCCCGGGGCTGCTGGCTGCTGCTGCGGCGCTCTACGTCTGGGACGTCGGCAGGTACGCGGCGGTGTTGAAGAGAAGCCTCCCGCGAGGGGGTGCGACGTCTTCTCTCGAGCTCGTGCACGCCGCTGGTGGCCTGTTTCTGGCGTTCGTAGCTGTCGTCGCCGCCTTCGTCATCTACATGTTGGCTCCGTATCTCGCTCCCGCTGACCCCGTCGTGGGCGTGGTGGGGCTGGTGGCTGCGCTCGCCGTGGTTAACGTCCTCGTGAGGTCGCTGGAGTCCTCGGTGTAGCTGGTTGAGGATGTGATGATGGGAGTCAGCTCTGTGTTTCCTCCATGCTCGGCACCGGCAGGGCTTCGACGGCTTTGTCGACGACGTCTTGTTTGTCGATTCCGCGGACGCGGGCTTCCGTCGTGTGTATCACGCGGTGCGTGAGCACTGGGTCTACCATGGCGTGGACGTCGTCGGGGACGACGTAGCTCCTGCCCTCGAGGGCTGCGTGGCTGCGGCTGGCTTCGAAGAGCCTCTGCACGCCACGTGGAGAGACCCCTGTCTTCACGCTGTCGGAGCCTCGTGTTGCACGGGCTACGTCGACGACGTAGTCCTTCACGGGGCCGGCGACGTCTACGTCCTCTGCGGACGCCTGTATCTCGGGTACTGCTTCTGGTTTCACCACCTGTGATGGCTGGGGTTGACTGGTGTCTCGAGCGTCTCTCCTGTCGAGGATGGTGCGTTCACCGGTTCTGTCGGGGTATCCGAGGGTGGTCTTCGTCATGAACCTGTCTAGCTGTGCCTCCGGTAGCTCGAAGGTTCCCTCTTGTTCCACGGGGTTCTGGGTGGCGATGACGAAGAACGGCTCCGGCAGGCTGTGGGTTTCGCCGCCTACGGACACCTGTCGTTCGCTCATGGCTTCCAGCAACGCGGCCTGTGTCTTCGGGGGTGCGCGGTTTATCTCGTCGGCGAGCACTATGTTCGCGAAAATAGGCCCTGGTTCGAACCGGAAGCTTCCGTCGGCTTCGTCGTACACTTCGCTGCCGGTTACGTCGCCGGGCAGTAGGTCGGGGGTGAACTGTATCCTGTTGAAGTCGAGGCCGAGAGCTTCGGCGAGCGTCTGCGCCGTCAGCGTTTTACCGGTTCCGGGGACGTCTTCGAGGAGGACGTGGCCTCGCGCGAGCACGGTGGCGAGCACTACGTCGAGGGGTTCGTCGTCGAGGATGACGGTCTCCTGCATCTCCGTGCGGACGGTGTCGAGGAGGTCGGCTGCTTCCTCTGGCTTCATGTTGTTTCACTCTACCCGGCTTATCTTCTGGACTTTCTCGCCTGCTTCTTCCTCTATCCTCCTGAGCTGGTTCTCTAGCTCCTGGTAGTCCTCGTCTTTCTCTAGCTTCGGCCGCGGCATGGTGCGTCCGAGGAGTATCTTCTTCCACTGCGTGCTCTGGTACTTCTGGACGCGGCTCTGCAGTTCACCGAGAGCGGCTAGCTTTCCGACGAGTTCGACTAGGTGGTTGCGGTCGACGTTCTTGACGACGTAGTGGTCGAACTCCATGTCGATTATGTCGAAGTCGGGGTCGACGGCGGTGAGCATGCAGATCTGTGGATCTAGCTCGTGGTTCCTGAGGTTGTCGACTATGACGGGGTCGAGCTTCTTCACTGTCTCGAGGCTGATGTCCTTTACGTCCTTGTCCTCGTACTCCTCGGTTATGTGGTATGGGTCTCTGTCTTCGAACTTCTCGGGGTCCAGTTTCTTGACGTCCTGGCTTCGTATGGCTTCGAGGACCTCGTCTCCGCTCAACATCGGCATCCGTCTGTCGAGGATGACGACGTCTACCTCTTCGTCTATCTGTCTGAGCGCTTCTTCGCCGCCGTTCGCTACCTCTACCTGGAAGCCTGCGTCCTCCAGCCAGTCACGGTACATCTGCGCGACCATGCTCTCGTCGTCGACTACGAGCACCTTTATCTGCTCCCAGACGGGTTCCTGTATCTCGCTGGAGCCGCCGAGCGCCTCGTATATCTTTGAGATGTAGCTCATCCGATGTTCAAGTGATTCATCGGAGTCGTATATATAACTTCGGGGGCTGGTTCGGGTTGAACTGGGGTTTGGTCCGCGTAAGCTGCGTCAGGCTCGTTCGAGCTCGATGGAGACCTTCGCGCCGCCCAGCGGGCTGTCGTCGAACTCTAGCTCTCCATCGCTGCGGTCGACTATCCATTTCACCGCCCATAAGCCGATGCCGCTGCCGTGCTGGAGGGGGTTCTCGGAGCCTTCGGTTATGGTCTCGATCTCGTGTTCGGGGATTCCTTCGCCGTCGTCGTGCACCTGTATAGAGACGTCTCCGTCTTCGGTCTCCATGGCTTTCACCTCGACCTGCGGGTGGTCGTTCCCCGCGTGTTCGATGGCGTTCTCCACGAGGTTCTCGACGGTGAACTCCAGGCCTTCGACGGCTTCGACCCCGAGGTCCTCGGGGGCTGACACCTCTACGTCTGCTTCTTCCCCGGTGAAGTCGCGTGTCGCTCGTTCGACGGTGGATCTGACGTCGAAGACGTGTCTCTCGGGTTTCTGGTCGAGGAGGTTGCCTATCGTCCTCGCTTTCTCGCTCATCTGTTCGAGGACCTTCGCGCGGTCGTGGATGCGTTCGGCGTACTCTCGTTCCTTGTCTTCGAGCTTGTCGACGAGGACGTCGGCGGAGCCGCTGATGACCGTGAGCTCGTTCCGGACGTTGTGTCGGAAGAACCTGTTGAGCACGCCGAGCTGTTGCTCGCGTTCCTTGCGTTCGGTGATGTCTCTCGCCATCCCGACTATGCCTTTGGTGACGTCGGAGCTTCCGCGGAGCCGCGCCATATGTAGCTCTACGGGGAAGCTGTCTCCATCCCTGGTTCTGGCTTCGTGTTCCACGAGCACCTTCTGCTCCTCGGCTTCCGCGGTCATCTCTCCCGCTTCCTCCTTCGCCATCACGCTGCGGAAGTCCTTCTGCATGAGCTCTTCCTCGGCGAAACCCAGCTGCCGGTACATGGTCTCGTTGGCCTCCACGAAGCCTCCGGATTCGTCGAGTGCGAACACCATGTCGGGCACGCTGCTGAGCATCTCGCTGTAGATCTCGAAGTTCTCCTTCTGGTTCTCGAGCGTCTGCCGCCTGTTCCTCTCCTCCTGGAGGTCCGCCCTCAGCTGTTTGATGTCCTGGTTCAGCTCCTTGAGCTGGGTTTCATCCTCTTCGAGAGCTCGTCCGGTGATGTAGACTCCTGCGAGCGCCGCGAGCGCCAGGGACGTCTGAAGGGCTTCCTCGTACGTGTCGCCGTAGGCCGCTGTCTCGACGGTCATCACGCTCCATAGCTGGAGGATCTCGAGCGCTCCCAGTGCCGCGAGAAGGATGAGGTAGACCGTGAACCTGATGTCTTTCTCCCTGTCCACGAGCTTCACGGTGTACGCTGCACCGACGGCGACGGCGACGATCGGTAGAACGGAGAACACAGCTATCTCCAGTACCATCGGCTAGAACTCGGGCAGCCGATTAGTATATCTTTCCCCCGCGGGGTTGACGAGACCACGGCAGCGGGCCGCTGAGGCAGTAGGTTTAAAATACCTCCGTATAGAACCTTAGGTCGAGCGCAATTGACTTCAGACGAAGCGATGGATACATCCGGGGGTGATGACTCGGGGTCCTCCGACGAAGACGATCTAGCGGCGCTGCTGGCGCACGACATGAAGAACCATCTACAGGTCGCTGACCGCAGGCTCGAAGGTTACGTGGAGGAGAACGGTTCGGACCGTCGTCTGGACTTCGTTCAGAAGTCGATAGACAGGATGAAGGAGATGACGGAGAAGGTGCTGGTGCTCTCCAAACAGGGTGAGGGGGACATGAGGCCGGTTCCCGTCGAGCTCGGGGAGAAGGCGGAGGAAGCCTGGGGTAACCTGGAGTCACCTGACGGCTTGCTACAGGTCGCTGAGAACCCGGAGGTAGAGGCGGATCCCGAGCATCTGCAGCGGGTTCTGGAGAACCTCTTCGACAACTCCCTGAAGCACGGCGGCAGCGACGTCACGGTGATCGTCGGGGAGCTCGACTCGGGTTTCTACGTCGAGGACGATGGACCTGGAATACCGGCTCGGGTGCGGGAGAACGTCTTCAACAGAGGTTTCTCTGCCGGTCAGGGCAGCGGGCTGGGGCTGTACATAGTCGACCGGGTGGCCGAGATGCACGGCTGGAACGTGGACGCGATGGAGGGTACTGAGGGCGGGGCAAGGTTCGAGTTCGAAGTCGAGTAGAAGCGCCGGCTGGTGGTCGAACTTTCCTGGCGGGTCCCTGATACTCTGCTGGTTAGAGCTACGCTACCTCTTTCACTCGTTCCACTTCACCTTCGGACTCCTCCTCTAGCTCGCTGATGCCCTGCCGGAGATCGTCGAACTTGTCGCTCTTCTGGATCTCGTGTTTCGTTCGGGAGCCTTCGAGTATCGTCTTCTTCCAGTACATGGACTGGAACTCGCGTTCGGCTTCGTCGAGCTCGTCGAGGGCTGCGAGCCCGTCCACCACGTCGAGTAGGTCGTCGCGGTCTACGCTCTTCGTTACGTAGTGGTCGAACTCCATGTCCACTATCTCGAAGTCGGGTTCGACCGCGGTCATCATGCAGACCTTCGGGTCGATGTTTCGGGACTGGAACTTCTTCACTATGTCTCGCTCTAGCTTCTTGACGGTGTCGAGCGGTAGGTCCTTGTTCCAGTCCTTCTCCGACACCGTGTGGAACGGGTCTCTACCGTCGAACCTTGCGGGCTGGAGGTCCTGAAGGTCTTCGCTCTCCAGTATCGCGAGCACCTCGTCGCCGGACATCATCGGCATCCTCCGGTCGAGCAGGAGGATCTCCGTTCCTTCGTCGAGGGCGTCTAACGCCTGTACTCCACCCTCCGCTACCTCGACGGTGTATCCCTCGAGCGACAGCCAGTCTTCGTACATCTCCGCGACGTGGGGTTCGTCGTCTACGACGAGTATCTCTATGTCCTCCTTGGACCTCATGGCGTCTACGTCGGTGTCTTCGCCTCCCAGCGTCTCGACGACCTTGGACAGGTATCCCATCTGTGTATCTCCTTAAGCTACATCCATGTTCGCGTTCCTTCGATTTAACGTTGCTGGCCAGTCTATACGTATCTGTATTAGAACGTTTTGTCTATGATGCTTGTAACCGTCTACTCCAATGTTAGATGCCTGCAATGGCGCCCGATTGAATTGTCGTGTTATGACAAAACCAAGCAGTATTGTGTCTGGGGGAAGTTATAGTATAATGGTATGAAGGCATTGTGCGCAACCGATCTCTCGGCGGCTAGTGAGGCAGCTATAGAGAACGACACATGCCTCCACTGCCTGAAGCGCATCGGTGTAGAGACTATACATCTGGTGACCGTGATCCCGTCGAACGTACACATGGGTATGCCGGGAACCGACCTCGAAGGCAGGAGGAACCGTGCGCTCGCCAGATACAGTGAGGTCATCGAAGCAGTCGGTATGGACGTCGAGACGCACGTCGTCAGAGGCACTCCTCACCGACGTATCAACGGTATCGCCGAAGCCGAAGACGTAGACCTAACGATAGTGAACTCCCGCGGTCGGAGCCCGCTAGAGAACCGGGTCATCGGATCGACCGCGCGCAACCTCTCCCGCACCACTGTGGTGCCGTTGCTCGTCAACCGGGTTGAGCGGGCGACCGACGAACCCGAGGTGGTGTATCAGCATCTGTTCCGACGTGTGATGTACGCGACGGACTTCTCGGAGAACGCCGCGGCGGCGTTCGAGATGTTCGACCATCTTAAGGACGCGACGCAGGACGCGACCCTCGTTCACGTCAGAACCCCGAAGGACCCTGAGCCGGATACCGAGGATGAAGCTGTGGAGAGGCTCGAGCAGCTCAAGATGCAGCTGGAAGAGATGGGGGTGCCTGCGGAGACAGACGTACGCCGTGGAGACCCGGCGGAGGAGATACTGGCAGCCGAGGAGGAGCACGACCCCACTATGGTGTTGATGGGTTCGAGGGGGCACAGCAGACTGCGGCGGCTGCTCCTGGGCAGCGTCTCGGAAGACGTAGTCGCACGAGCGAACGGTAACGTGATGCTAGTGCCACCTCCCAGGAAAGCTTGACAGCTATCTACCCAGGAAAAGCTTCATGGAGGAGCAGGGGTTCCTTCTGAGCCTAAGTCGCCGCTGCGGCGAGCTTACGCAGCTCGTCCGCTGACTTGGCTCCGACTGCTCTCTGAACCGGTTCACCGTCGACGAACACTATCACGGTGGGCACGCTCTGCACTCCGTAGGCAGCGGCGACCTTAGGGTTCTCGTCGATGTCGACCTTCGCCACAGCTACTTCTCCCTCGGCGGCGACCTCCGCGACCGCTGGCTCCATCATCCTGCATGGACCGCACCAGTCCGCGTAGAAGTCCACTAGCACGGGTTCTTTACCTTGGATTACATCGTTGAACTGTCTCGCGCCGTCTACCTCGATGGCCTGGTTGGTTTGTTCCTGCGTCATCAGACAGGAGTAGGGCGCACGCGATTTATAGTTTTGGGGACACCACACAAGACCAACATTGGGGTTTGCTATCGTTCAGGACGTGTGTGACGCAGGTCTTGTGTGGTGCGTGGGTCGTGTGGTCTACCTTCTATCGTGTGGTATACTCCTATGTGCAGGTTGCTCGACGCCGGTTTTATCTTGTGTCGACGGTCTGAAATGAAGTTTGCCCGCTATCTCTCGATGAAAGAGGTGGAGGGGGAAGGGCGTTCTTGTTTCTACGCCTGCGGAACGGGTAGGGGCATGACGCCTACGAGCCAGTACATCAACAGGGCGAGACCACCGACGAGCAGCAGGGTGACGGGCCACAGGGCATCACGTAGGCCGAGTCCGCTGATGCCGAGGTCCTGAAGTCCCGGGGCTTCGCTCTGGTGGTAGATGACAGCAGACAGAACGAACAGCACCGTGGTCGAAGCCGCCGACACCATGCATAGCGGGCAGACGGCCTCGATCACGAAGAACATCTGGTAGACGAAGTTCGCCGACATCAGGAGGCCTACGCCTGTTACAGGAAGCAACAGCTTCTCAACCTGTGGCAGTCTGTACGTGAGCCACGTCGTCGACAGCGTTAATACTAACAGGTAGAACGCCGCGCCGAACATCGCCGACGGTATTCCCATGATGTACGACCACTCGCTGGTGATCACCTCCCACTGCGTCCCCTCGATCGGTGCTCCCTCTGGCAGGGGAAGCACCTCAAGGTGGACCCCGACCAGGAAGTTCGTGTCCAGCCAACCGACGAAGCCGACGACTAATACCAGCCCCATCAGCCTCCTCATGGTTCTGGTGCCTGTCGCATCTTGCTCTTCTGCGTTACCGTTCGGGTTGGACTCTGTTGTCTGCGCCATGTTTGTGCATACGGCACACTACCGTAAGAATGTTGTTGTGTTGCCAACAGCGCACAATACCACTATTTAGCTCAAATACCACTATTTAGCTCATCTCCCGTGTACGGCTCTATGTCCTGTGTACTAACGAGGTACTATGGGGAAAGACGAGTGTAACTTATAATTAGGTTATCTGTAATCTGTAGTTATACGTCAGCGAGTTCGAGTTATCTCCGTCTGAGTTACTGTGTTATGTCCTTGGGTTATCCTTCTGCGACTGCGGCTTCGACGTCCTCGTACTTGTCCTCGAACTCTTGTATCAGCTGACCCATCTTCGCGTACCAGTCGTTCAGCTTCCTCCTCATGTCCTCAGCTATCTCCTTAGCGTCGACGGGGTGGTAGACGTGGCAGTATCCACCTTCCTCGTAGTTCAGCTGCGTCTTCTGCACGAACCCAGCTCTCATCAGGCGCTGTATCGATCTGTAGGTAGTCGAACGCTCGCGGTCTACCTCCTCCGACACTTCGTCGATGGTTAGAGGCTCCTCCGCCTCAACAAGGACACCGAAACAGTCTCTGTCGAGCTGTCTAAGGCCGTGGATGCACTCCATGAGTCCCTCACACTCCATGTCCTGCTGAAGGTACTCCGACATCGAATCGGGCATGTACTGTAGTACGTGGTAAGGGACTTTAAGGGTTTTGTATGGAACGCACAAACTACGGTCGCCTCCTTCGCGTAGAGCGAGAGATATACGGGAAAGCAAAAGACGGTGAATTAGAACCGCAGCCCCCAGGTTTGCGGTGACACCTCTCTAACGGACTTCTCGACAGAACGGATTATGTCGGATACTGGGCTAGGGTCTCTCGCCTATGGACAGCTGCTTCGACCGCCAGACTCCCTGAAGGTAAGCCCCCATGAACATGCCTGCGACGCCGGCTAACATGGGGTAGTTCCCTATGCCGAGAGAGGCGTACGCGGAGCCCGGACATATGCCGCTGACTCCCCAGCCTACTCCGAACACCACTCCTCCGACGACGACGCGACGGTCGAACTGTTTCAGCCTTCGACCGTACCCTGAACCCGTCAACGGTGCTGTACTTCGTAGCCTGGGCACCGTGAAGAACGTCACCGCCGTTACGGCGGCGGCTCCGAACATCACGAAAAGAAGACCGAGATCCGTGAGCTGGAGGAACGTCAGCACGACCTCGGGTCGAGCCATGTGGCTGAAGCCGAGTCCGAAGCCGAACAGCAGGCCGCCGACGAAAACCACGGGCATGAACGCCGGATGCCGTTCGTCGATCATGGCGTCACCCCCGCGGCCATAACTATCTGAGCGGTTCCGATAGCCACCAGGAGGAAGACCGCGACCCCGACGAACGAGGTCCTGGAGGCGCTGCCGACGCCGCAGACGCCGTGTCCCGAGGTGCAGCCCTTGCCTATCCGCGTTCCGATGCCGACGAGGACGCCCCCGAAGAACAGCCTCCATAGCTGCACCTCGGTCGTCCATATCCCACCCTGGTATATGACTGCGTACACGGCTGCACCTAGCACGATACCGAGCGTGAAGACGACTCGCCAGTCGCGTGAAGCCGTGTACCTCTGGAACCTCGATCCATCGGAAACCCACGAAAGCGTGGACTCGAGGAACGTGCTCGCTCCCGCTGAAATACCGGTTGCGACGTAGATGACGGCGACTCCGAGTCCGACGAAGACACCGCCTACCGCGTACCGGTAGATGCCGTGCGGGAACAGCTGTTCGACACCGGCGAGCGCCTGTAAAGCTGCCTCTATCATCTAGCTCGTCTCAGTCTCCGGCCAGCGACTCCTGGCTGGCTGCGCAGTTGTTCGGCCCGAGCTCCATCTCGAAGGCTTCCTCGTCGTCGGCGACCTGCTGCCCGAGGTTCGTCGGGATGATGTCCTCGTAGTTCGCGGGACGTGGCGGCATGTCCGAGAGTATCAGGTCGACGAAGTCGTCTTCGTCCATCGACAGCGCGTCCATCTCGTCGACGAGGTCGCCGATGGTCGCGGTGTAGGTTCCGTCTTCGGTCGGTTCGGCGGCGTCGCTGTAATGCCCTCCTCCGACGACGATGTCGTGGGGGAGCGTCAGCACCTTGTTCTGCAGCGTCTCGTACAGCTGCTGCGCCGCCTCGGGCGCTCCTTCGTCTCCTTCCTCGAGGTCGGGGCGTGCGACGCTCTCG
This sequence comes from Euryarchaeota archaeon Ods02, assembly GCA_028751075.1. Taxonomy (GTDB): domain Archaea; phylum Halobacteriota; class Halobacteria; order Halobacteriales; family Halorutilaceae; genus JAQZDA01. The sequence continues at coordinate 121,508 of JAQZDA010000002.1, forward strand.
ACGAAAAGTCCGTCTCCGGTGGCCAGGAAGGCGTCGTCGACGAGGTAGCTGGTCATCCCGGAGGTGTGTCCCGGCGTGTAGACGACCTCTATCTCTACTTCACCGACCTCGAGGACATCTCCGTCTTCGACGGTGGTGACGTCGTCGGCGTAGGTCACACCTCTCTGCACGGACTGTTCGGGTATCACGCCTTCGACACCTCTGTCGGATAGCATGCGGACTCCGGAGACGTGGTCGGCGTGGACGTGAGTGTCTATCGCGTACTTCAGCGAGGCTCCACGGTCTTCGGCTTCCTCGATGTACCGGTCGGTGAACGCACGGAGTGGGTCGATCACGGCGGCTTCGCCGTCGTCGACGACCATGTAGCCTAGGCAGCCAGTGGACGGACGCTGGTACTGGATAACGCTGCCTCCGCCGTCGTAGCCTTCGACCTCCACCGCTTCGTAGTTAGACGCCCATCCGTTCATACCGTCCTTGAGGTGTCGGACGTCGTATCCTCTGTCGGCGAGCGCGCCTGCGACGTACTCTGATGCACCTCCTTTCGCGCACACTACGGTGAGCTCGCGGTCATCTGGGACCTGTTTTAGAACGTCATCGGCTATCTCTTCGTCGAGGAACTCGAAGTACGGTACGTTGATGGACTCCACGGAGTCGCCTTCTATCTGCCACTCTTCGAAGTCGTTCTTCATCCTCGTGTCGAGGATTGTGACCTCTCGGCCGGCGTCTATCTCTTCGAGCAGCGATTCCGCTGATGTCTCTTCGACGTCCGATTCGTACTCGGGCATGTCGAGGTCTTCTACATCCATGTGCATACTATAGTAAGGGATGCAGGGACTTAAGGCTTCTTATGGTATTGCCAATACCACACAATACTGCACCTTATTCATCGTCTCTCCAACTTCTTTCCTCCAACTTCTTCGCTCTGCCTTCCAATCTCTGCCTTCCGGTATCTCGTATTCAAGAAGCTTTCTTTGGACTATCGAGACATCCAGGGTGGTTTTGCGTGAAATCTGAGTGGGTCAGAGTCCGGGTTAACTACTCTCGCACGGCTTTCATGGAGGTGTGTAGAACGGCTAGGCTGACTACGAAAGCCGAACCTATGATGAGGAGAAAGCTCAGGGTCTCGAGCTCGTCGACTCCGGTGTATCCACCTATCTCTCCCACTCCGACTGCGACGCTGCCTGCGAGCAGCATCGCTCCGAAGTAGATCTTGATGTCGTCCGCGTTCACGACCTCGGTGGCTGCGGAGCCGACTCGGGCACCGAGCGCGCTGCCGGCCAGCAGCGGTACCACTATCCCGAGGTCGACTCCACCCTGCTGGGCGTACAGGAAGCTGCCGATGCCGCCGGAGAACACTATCTCGAACAGGTCGGTTCCGACTGCGACAGGGACGGGTACACCGATCGCGTACATCATCGCCGGCATGCGGATGAACCCTCCACCTACGCCCAGGAACCCTGACAGCACTCCAGTGGCGAAAGCTATCGCGGAGATCACCCAGACTGATATCCTTATGTCACCTCTCAGGGTGACCATCGGCGGCAGCTCTATGGCGGTGACCTTCTTCGCGAGCTCCGGAGGTTCGTATTCGTCGAAGTCTTCGCTGTCCTCGGCCTCTGCGTGCAGGTCGGCTCCTCCTTCTTCATCGAGCGCCTCTCGTGTCACGAACAGTCCTATTGTGCCGAGGAGGAGCACGTATGTGGCTCCTATCACTCCTCCCGCGAGCCCCAGGTCCTCGAGGTAGAAGACGGAGATACGACCCACCTCGATTCCGACGGCGGTTCCGACGATCATTATTCCGCCGAGCTTGTAGTCAACCTGTCCGAGATCGTGGTGTTTCAAAGTTGCTATCACCGCGGTACCGAACACGAACGCCATCCCGCTACCTACCGCCACTGGTGCGGGGTAGCCCATGACGAGGAGTGCAGGGGTGACGAGGAAGGAGCCTCCCATGCCGAAGAACCCGAAAAGCACCCCTATCATGAGGCCGAAAGCTACGAACACGGTGTACAGCAGCCAGCCGTCGAGAAGCACCTCCGTCATCTGTTATCCTTGGTTCTCAGTCATCAGGGTCTATCTTGTCCATCGCTCTTGCTCCGATGAGCCTCTCTACCACGCCGTACACGATGTACAGCAGTATCGCCTGGATGAGAACCACGAGTATGATGCCTGCTGCACGGAGCATCTGTCCGAAGTCTACGGGTAGTGCCTCTATCATCAGGTATCACCGCCATCGAAGTCCCGGCGTCCGGTCTCGGTTTCCGTGGTTCCTGCTTCCATCGTTATGGTGTACGGCACGCTGCCACATATAGCTTGGGAAAGATGCACAATACCGGCTCGACACTCGCTCGAGAAATCAGTCGAACCTGTGGGTAAAAGCCACCGCCTCCGAACCTTCTACAGCTGGTCTCGGCGTACCTGTCCTGAGAGGTCTATATCTACATTTTGGGGGGTCAGAACGTCTCTACACCCTGAGTTACTAGCGGTGGCTCGGCGTCGATGCTTACCAGTGGTCTGGCTTCACGCTTCTATCATGCGCGTCTATCTTGGGTGTGTCTCGACCTGTGTCGTGCGGCCGTCGATCCTGGTATTGGCTGGTCGCCCCAACTACCAACAAACTTATGGGGGCGCGTAGATATATTGTAAAATGCACACAATACACTGGTGCCGGATGCCGGTGGTGCTGGATGCCGGTGGTGCTGGATGCCGGTGGAGCAAGACGTCGATGTAGCTGGAGGCCGGCTTGAGGTCACGTGAAACCCGCGGAAGGTCGACCGTCGCACCATCTTCCAGCACCAGTGAGGGTGCGTGAAAGAATTAAAACAATGAGCGAGACACAGAGCGGAACACAGGCAGACGCCGACGCAGAACGGAACATTGAACCCGACGAAGTGCTCGATGTGAAGGGCGAGAGCTGTCCGATGCCCGTCGTGAAGACCCGGCAGAAGATAGACGATGTAGAGTCGGGCGGGGTCCTGGAGGTCGTGTCGACGGACTCCGGCAGCATGAGCGACATCAAAGGTTGGGCGTCCTCTACCGACGGTGTAGAGCTCGTAAGCCAGATCGAAGACGAAGACGAGGGGGTCTACAGACACCTCGTACAGAAGACGGATGACTGACGAAGCAGACGTCGAAGAGCTGAGGGAGCGTGTTCAGGGGCTCGAGAGCCAGGTGGAGGTGGCGGACACCTCCGAAGGGGAGGCCGACAGCAGGTCGATGGTGATCGTGGCGACGCAGGGCAGCCTCGACATGGCGTATCCACCGCTGATACTTGCGTCGACGGCGGCGGCGTTCGACTGGGACGTCACGGTGTTCCACACGTTCTGGGCCCTCGACATACTCCACGAGGAGAGGTCGAAGAACCTCAAGATGAGCTCGGTCGGCAACCCTAACATGCCGGTGCCGAACCTCGTCGGAACGCTTCCAGGGATGGACGCCGTCACGTCTAAGATGATGAGGAAGAAGATAGCCGACAACGACACCGCCTCCGTCGAGGAGCTGATCGAGACCTCGCTCGACCTCGGCGTCGAGTTCCAGGCGTGTCAGATGACCATCGAGCTGATGGACTACGAAGAAGACGACTTCTACGACGGAGTCACCGTAGGCGTCGGGGCCGCCACCGCGCTCGAGGAGATGGCGGACGCCGACATACAGCTTCTCGTCTGAGGCTAGGAAATGCTCACCGGACGACGGCCGATCCAACAGCACGGCGTTATCACGGTGTGGACAGCGACCTCGAACATCTTGCCGGCCGAAGTTACGTCCCGGCCAGAATCAACTCGGGGCAGCTTACGTCACGCTGAAACAAATGTTCAATAACCATGGACGAACATTGTACCTCTGGGGGGTCAGTGGGTGTACCGTAACGCGATGTTCTTTCACAACATTACATCTTCAACCAAAGCGCCGAAAACACTAAGGCAGTTCAAGTTGTAATCTTTCTCTATGTCGTCAGCTAGACCCGAGTTCAAGACCCCCGACCGGAAGAGGATATACGAGTACGTCGAGGAGCACGGAGAGGTGTCGTTCGACGACCTCCTGGACTCCGGCATCCTGTCGGAGCCCGAACGGTACCACCAGCTAGTCGCCGTGATGCGCAGGGACGGCATGCTCGAGCAGGAGGACGGCATGTTGCGGACCGCCGTCGACGCCGGCGTGGAGGAGCACCACGACGTCGACGGAACCACGGTGACCGTGCGGCCGGCGCGTCAGGAGGACATAAGCGGTATCGTCGGAGTCATCCGGCAGGTCACGAAGGAGAGACGGTACGTGGTCGCGGAGTCCGTGGAGCAGCAGCTGAGCGGCGACAGCACCCTTGTCGACACCGACCTCGAGGACCAGAGGTTCTTCGTCGCAGTCGTCGACGACGAGGTCGTCGGCTGGTGCGGGCTCGAGGTGCCGGAGATGGACAAGCTCAGCCACACCGCGGAGCTCACCCTCGGCGTCCTCGAGGAGTACCGCGGCATGGGCATCGGCGAACACCTGATGGACCGCGGCCTGAGTTGGGCGGAGGAACGCGGCCTGCACAAGGTCTACAACAGCGTACCCTCCGTGAACGAGGACGCCATAGAGTTCCTCGAAAGCCACGGCTGGGAGGTCGAAGCCGTCAGGAGCGAGCACTACCGCATCGGAGGCGAGTTCGTCGACGAGGTGATGATGGAGAAGACCTTCAGCTGAAACCGGTTCGTATTGACTGGGTCGGAAGTGGAGTCCTCCGACCCTCCCCCTGGTCATTCGGTGCAGAACGGCTCCAGAAGCTTCGTCTCCGCCGCGGAGACGTGTTCGGTGAAGGTAGAGGTGGCGATGCCCAGGGAGTCCGCTACCTCTGAAGCGTTCGCCTGCTTCGGGTAGTCGAAGTACCCCATCTCGTACGCGGTCCTCACTACCTCCTTCTGTCTACCGGTCAACCTTCCTCCGTGCACGAGAACCATCTCGTCCGATGAACCTCTAGCGGACGCCGTCAGCTGCTCCAGCGACACCTCTCCTGCGGCGTCCTCCAGAACCTCCTTGATCTCCTTCACCGTCTCGACGTCGGGTGCGTAGAACGACACCTGGAGGCATCCATCCACTGCGTCGACCTCCGACACCACGCAGTTGAAGCTCTCGATTACCTCGCAGACGCATCCCCTGTCCTTCACCCTCGGTAGCCTGTAGACGCTGCTTTCGGGGAGGTCGAACGCTTTCTCCATACGGCTGTCTTCGGGTTCGCTGTCTCCCTCTAACCTGAACTCCTCGATGAGCATCTCGTCCCGGCTGGAAGCCGTCGACCTCCGAACGTCCTTTATCTCTCCGGAGCGCCGGGACTCCTCTGCTATAGGGCAGTTGGGGGCTTCGACCGACATCTCGACATGTACACCGGCTTCGGAGCCGGCTCCTTCGTCCGTGGTCGTGGCGGAGCGAGTGCTCATATACGTAATCAGGGACGGGGAAGACGAGTGCTCGTCGCCGGCTCTATGGGGTGGTATATAAGCGGTGGTTCCGGGGTTGATATAAAGACGCTAGATATTCGGGGTCGATGCAGATACCCACGCAGGCATTATCACCTCTCGATGGCGACACAAAAAGAAACTCAGGGGTTCGAGACAGGTCGGATAGACACCGACAGCAAATGGTACGAGCTCTACCAGAAAGGCATCGAGCTCGGAACCTGGGACGTCGAGAAGCTCGTCGACAAAGTAGGATTCAAAGACGACCTAGACACCTGGCGGAGTCTGGAGGACGAGGAGAAGGAACAGTGGGCGCGTTTGATAGCCGCGTTCGCCGACCTCGAGCAAGCGGTGGCGGAGGACGGCCGCAGAATCATCGAACAGATGTCGTCACCCTACCTCGACGACAACATCGAGAAGGAGATGTACGCCACGGTGTTCACGATGACGGAGGCGAAACACGTCCAGTTCTTCGACATCTACATCAACACCGTCATGAAGGACTTCTTCCCCCAGAGCAGCCTCGACATACGCCGCGGCGGCCACCCCCTGCCGCGCACCGCCGCCTGCGGCATGAGCGACCTCGGCGAACGACAGGGCGCGTTCATGGCTGCGGCCGCGGACGGAGGCGACCCCAAGGACATCGCACGCGCCGCCACCATCTACCACCTCGGCGTCGAAGGCGTCGCAGCCCGCGGCGGCTACTACATGAAGAACCAGATGATGAGCGAAGCACCTCTACCGCTGCTGAACAAAGGCTTCCAGTTCGTCAGCACCGACGAAGGCCGCCACGTCACCCACGGCCTCGAGCTCCTGAACGAGCTACTGGAGAAGGAACGCGCCGGCCACCCAGAGTACCAGGGCGTCGACCAGGTCATCTGGGAGGAAGCGCTCGAGACCCTGCCGCTCGTCATGGACACCGCGTACTTCGTCAGCGACGCCATCGACGACCCACTTGGCGCCGACTTCAACGGCTTGATACAGCGCGGCGCAGAGCTATGGCGGGCGCAGTACCTCGAGACCCTCGAGCTCGAGAGCTACGACCCAAACGCTTTCATGGACACCGTGCAGGAAGCCGTCGACAGGTTCGAAGACAAGGACTACGACGCGCTCATCGAACGCAACGAGGAGATCTACAGCAGGAAGCTCCAGGAGGGGGTGGCGTAGATGCCGCTCGACGTCGGAGACAGCGACGACTTCATTGCGTCCGAGGACGAGATACAGCAGGCGCTCGAGGAAGCCGCCGAGGAGACCGGTGAAACGGTGGAAGCCGTCGCCGAAGGAGTGGAACACATCATGACGTCGGGGACTGGTGCGGCGACCAACGAAGGCGTCGCCGGCGCCGGAGCAGTCGACAACGAAGACACCGAGAGCGACCCACGTCTCGAAGCCATCGAGCTGTACAAGCTCAGGAGGGAGATATGAAACACGAGATCGAGATCCAGCATAACGGCTCCACGAAGGTCTTCACCGCAGACGAAGACACGACGTTGCTCGAAGCAGCCGAGGAAGCCGATGTCGACGTCGACTACAGCTGCCGCACGGGAAGCTGCACCAGCTGCGTCGCCCGAGTCGAGGAAGGCGAAGTCGAGCAGAAGCAAGCTATGGGTCTCGACCCCCGGCAGAAGGAAGACGGCTACGCCTTGCTATGCGTCGCCTACCCCCGAAGCGACCTCGAGGTCGAAGCCGGCGTGCAGGACGAGCTTTTCGACCTCGACATCTGAGCCTCAGTCAGCGGCCCCCTCATTCTACATCGGCCGCGACCTCGCTCCCACAGATTTTAGACGTCCGCCAACCACTCATAGGGTATACAGAGGGAGACAAGACAGACATGGGATACCTCAGCAGGGTCAGACAGGCGGTGGACGCGTCCGGAGACGTCGAGGCTCCGGAGGACGACGAGAAGGTTCTAGTCGTAGAGGACGAGGACATGGTCGCGGAGATGTACCGCGACTGGCTCTCGATGGATGGATACACCGTCGACGTCGCCTACGGAGGTCGAGAGGCGTTGCTCAAGATCGACGGCGGAGTCACCACGGTGCTCCTCGACAGACGGATGCCGTACATCGCCGGCGACGACGTCCTCGAGGTCGTGAAGAGCGACGACGTCGACGAGCTCGACCCCGCTGACTTCGAAGACGACGCACCGCTGGAGGAGTACTCGGACGTCGACATCCGACCGGAGACGCTGGAGAAGCTCGACCGCGAGATCGTGGAGAACCTCACCAGCCACGACGTCGACCCCCAGGTCTGCATGGTCACCGCCGTCGACCCCGACATGGACATCCTGGAGATGGAGTTCGACCACTACGTCACCAAGGACGTGAAGATGGACGAGGTAATCGGCATCGTCGAAGGTATGCGGTCGCTCCGTGGCCTAGAGCCCGAGGAGCGAGAGTACCAGGCGTTGAACTGGAAGAAGAAGACGCTTCAGGAGTCGAAACCGAACTCCGTCCTCAACGACAACGACGAGTACCAGCGGATACTCGAGAAGATGGAGGCGATAGAGCAGGAACGCGGCACCGTCGAGGAGATCAAGGAGATAGAGCCGGAGCGATAGAGCCAGATAGAGCCTAGCGATAACCCTCGAAAGACAGGACCCCGCTGCTCCTTCACCTGGCGTCATTCCACGCCGCGCTGTTCTGCTCCTTCGTCGCCGCTCTACTCTAACCCGCTCTACTCTAACCCGCTGCTTCCTGACTTCCTTGTTCCGGTTCGTCGGGTCTATCACCGATGCTCGCGGCCTCCTCCTCACCGCCCGGAAGCTCTGACAGCTCCCTCCGCCGGACGTAGTGCGTCCGTATCGAGGTATACGCTCCCGCGACCAGGGCGAGCGTGAACACGACTATCCCCGACGCACCTACAGCGAGCATCACCTCCGCGAGAACCGTCGACAGGTTCCAGACGAGGACGTAGACGACGAGACCGAGCGCGGTAACCACTATCGCCGCTAAGAGGAACGCACCGAACAGTAGGTAGAGCGGTAAACGGTGGCCGCTCGACAGGTTCCAGCTGTTGGTGAACGCGTCGACGAAGTCGTCGCCGTGTATAGTCGTGTAGATAGCGTAGAAACCCAGGGAGATCGCTACGAAGGCACCGGGAAGGACGAAGGCCGCGAGTCCGATGAGGAACAACGGGGCGAATATCAGGGTTCCGAGGAAGAAGTAGAGCGTCGGCACCACGACGTCCTCCGCGTACGCCTCCCGCGGGATGCCATCGTAGCCGTGGACGAAGACACGTATCGCGACGAGTCCGAGGTAGCATCCGATGAACAACCCAAGGAAAGTCATCACTACGGCGGCTTCGTATGGGATGCCGAGAGCGAGGTCGCTCGCCTCCGTGAACGGTTCGGGGAGGACGAGAGCGTGGGGTCCCGGGTCAGACGCCGCGATACGGCTCTGTATCGCCATTATGACTAGGAAGCTGGTGAAGATGAACAGCAGGAAGAACGTCGCTCCCTTCCGTGAGAGTACGTTGTCCATCGCTCTCTCGAGGGCTTCGGATGCTTCGACACTCATCGGTTCAGAAATCGAGTGACACGTTTAAATGTCTTTCCCGAACGAAGCACCGTGTGAAACTGCTGGAACCCCAAGTATGGACTCCCTGAAGCCTCGGGGCAAAGATTCGATGCCGTCTACGGACGGCCACTGAACCGCCCCGTGACGGTGCCTCCATCCAGTCTCGCCCTCCGCTCTCGGCTTCAGCCGTTAGATTTGAATCCACGGCACACCTAACTCGAGTAGTGGAAGAAGGCGAGATATACCGCGACCACCGCGACGGCCTCGTGTTCAGGGTTCGCGAGATACGGGGGACGAGCCCCGACAGCGTCGTCGCCGTCGAGGTCTTAGACGAAGCCGTCGAGACCTACAGGACTCGTCGGGAGATAGAGGAAGGGCTCGAGGAGGGAAATCTCGAGCGCGCGGAGGACGTGGAACAGGAGGACTTCGAAGCAGAGGAACCCGAGCTACCTCTGTACAGAGGTGGAGACGATAAGGCCGTCTGGATCAAGCTCACCGCCGTCGCTCTCGCCGCAGCCTTCGTCGTCGCTCTGGCAGCGCCCGCCACACGGATCTTCGCGGTTTTCGCGTTGAAGGCGCTTGTACCGCTAGGTGCTCTTGCGGTAGCAGCTTACATGCTCTACAGATACCTGGAAGGCGAAGACCTCCTCTGATTGGGCGAGGGGACGCCCTAACATACATCGTCTTCGTGCCACCCTAGTGAGATGTACATCTAAGCTGCCCTGGCTTCGCTCCTGCACCCCGGGGAAGACCTAAAACCCGGTGGCACGAACCGAGTGAAGTAGAGGATGTACGAATCCGAGGAACCAAGCCGAGGAATAAGGAGGCGGGAGCTTCTGATCTCCTCCGGAGCCTGCGCTATGGCCTTAGCCGCCGGATGCGTGGACGTAGCCGATACGCCACCTGAGGACGACGGCGACGGGGACGTGGCCGACGATGGAACCGGGGACCGCCAGGGCTACGAGGTCGAGGCGGCCGCGGAAGGCTTCAGCCACCCCTGGGCTCTGGAGTTCGTGCCAGACAGTAGAACGTTGCTGGTGACGGAGCGAGACGGCAGGTTGAACGCAGTCGACCGCGACACCGGCGAGGTCACAGAACTCGAAGGGGTTCCCGAAGTGTACGCGCGCGGTCAAGGTGGCTTGCTCGACGTCGAACTCCACCCTGACTACCCCGAAGAAAGCTGGATCTACCTCACGTACTCCACCTCCGTGGAAGATGGTTCGACGACGGCCCTGGGGCGCGGCCAGCTAGACCTCGATGGCGGCCAAGTCGACGGATTCGAGCGGCTGTTCACCGCGGAACCCCTGCGGCGGGAGAGCCAGCACTACGGCAGCCGCGTGACGTTCGACGATCAAGGCTTCCTCTACGTCTCCGTCGGAGACCGCGGAAGCAAGGAGTTCAGCGGCGACCACCCCTCCCGCGACCCAGCGAACGACCTCGGCGCAGTCCACCGGTTGACGGCGGACGGCGACGTCCCCGGAGACAACCCCTTCGTCGACGACGCCTCGGCGAACGACACGGTGTACACCTACGGACACCGGAACAACCAGGGGTTAGCCGTCCACCCCGAGACGGGGGCGGTCTGGACGAGCGAACACGGGGAAGAGGACGGCGACGAGATCAACGTTCTCGAGGCCGGCGGTGACTACGGCTGGCCGGAGGCGCACACCGGCTGCCACTACGGAACCAGCGAACCCGTGGGAGACATCCCGTTCGACAGAGACGACGTCGTCGACCCCGTCCACCACTGGGAGTGCAACACCGGCGGCTATCCACCCGCTGGCATGACGTTCTACACCGGGGACGCCTTCACCGGGTGGAGGGGTGACCTGTTCGTCGGCAACCTCGCAGGCCGGTACCTCGGTCGGTTCACCGTCGACGGCGGCAGCGTGGAGGAGCAGCAGCCGCTTCTCGACGGCCGCGGCTGGAGGATACGGGACGTAGAGGAGTCACAGGACACCGGATACCTCTACGTCGCCGTAGATACCGCTGATGCACCGGTAGTCAGGTTAGCTCCGGCGTAGTAACGGAGGCATCCGTGAAGCCGGAGCTCAGACGGTGGTCTTCAGACGAAAGGTATCTCCTTCAGCTTCCGTATCTCCTCGCCGCCGTCGTCCTCTATCTCCCTCATTACCTCTATGAGTTCGTGGTATCTGTCGTCGTCCTCTAGCTGCTGGTCGGTGAACCGTTCCTCCAGCAGGTGTTTCTTCCACCGCAGCGCTTGATACCGTCTCTGTTCCTCGGTGAACCTGTCGAGGTGCGCGAGCTCGTTCACTATCTCGATGACCTGGTCGCGCTGGATGTCCTTCACGATGTAGTGGTCGAACTCGAGGTCGACGATGTCCATGCTGGGTTTCACCGCGGTTATCATGCAGACCCGTGCCTCGATCTCCTTGCTCTGGATGTTCTCCACGATGTCGGGGTCGAGCTTCCTCGTGGTCTCTAGCGAGATGTCCTTGTCCCAGTCGTCCTCCGTCGCCCCTCCGTAGGGTTCGTTGCCCTTGAACCGACGGGGAGTCATCTGGTAGATGTCGTCGCTGCGTATCACGTCTAAAACCTGGTCGCCGGGTATCTCCGGCATCCGTCTGTCGAGCAAGACGACGTCGATGTCCTTGTCTATCTTCTTCAGGCCCTCCCTGCCGCCGAGACCGACTTCGGCGTCGAAACCAGCTTGATCCAGCCACTGCCAGTAGAGGTCAGCGACCATGTGCTCGTCCTCGACGACGAGGACCTTCGGCTGCTCCGGTTCCTCGGCGTCGATGGCGTCGGTGACCTTCGAGACGTAGCTCATGTGCGGAAACCGTTCGGAAAGTAGATATAAATAACTACTGGGGGGTGGGGGGGGGTCAGCATTTCCAACGTCGAGACTGAGAGGACTTCGGGGAGCCTGAGCACTGCTTAGGGGAACACCCGTAGTTTAGTGGATCCCCTACGTTGCTGAGAACATGTTAGAAGAGGTACGCAGAGCACGTCAGAAAGCCGAGCGACTGAGCTCCGCCGCCATCAACGCCGACGAGACGCTGGAGAACGTCGAGCGTACGCTGGAGGACGTCGACCGCCGTATGGACCGCGTCGAAAACCTCGAACACGACCTGATAGCCACCGTGGACCGGAAGTTCGAGGACCTGACGCTGAAGATGCTGGTGATCGAGCTCAAGCTATACGGCCTAGTCTTCTTCGCCAGCGTAGCCGTAGGCGGCTACCTGATCACCGAAGGCAACCAGCTCCTGGGCCAGGCGGCGTTCGCGCTCGCCGGAATCGTCGTGATATCCACCTTCCTCACCACGTACCGGTACCTCGGCAGCGACTTCGTCATCGACCTCATCAGGATTGCTAACCCGTTCATGGAGAACCCTAAGCTAGAGAAAGGATACAGTGTCAATGATTCGAGACGTAGACGATAACCCTTAGCTTCTTCCCCTATCGTCACTGGTACCAGTCAGCGCCGATTCGCGCCCCGAACTCGATACCCTCCTCTAGCTCGCCATCACCGACTGCATCTTGGGGCTCCGCCTTCGCGGTGAGAACCCCGTCTCTGTCGACCTTGATGAACGGAGACTCTACATGACCCCTGTGACCAGCGACCGTATCCTCGATGCTTCCATCGGAGTACTCGTGGTAGAGGATAGTGTAGGTGCCCACCTCTCTGACGAGCTCGACCGATTCAAGCCGGACGTGACCTGGAGGTATGTTGAAACCTCCCACGAAACTCTGCCGGACTATGACGTGAGGTTCTTCACGGTCGAGGTTGTCGAAGCCCGCCTGTAACGAGAAGTACGGACCTGGACCGATGAACTCGTCCTCCTCCTCGTCTACGTACAAGTCGAGGCCTTCACCTGATAATGGACCGCCTTCACCACCTCGGTCCCATAGTTCGACCTCCATCCGTTCGCCATCCAGAACCAGGACTCCCCCTAGGTCGTCTGGAACCTCGACGTCAGGATGGTCGTCTTGGAAACCATCTTCGGGTTCGAAGTCGAAGTCCGACGGCCGGTACTCCTCCGGGTCACTGTCGTCGTCTTCGTCACCGTCGGCGCCCTCGCCGTCATCTGCATCGTCTCCATCTAGACAGCCCGTCAGTCCGACAGCTCCCGTAGCTCCTAACATGCTCAAGAGACGACGTCGTCTGAGACGAGCTAGCTCGTCATCTACCTTCATCGTTCTCCCCCCGATTCGAAGTAGTACCTCGGCACCTCTCGTACCATGGCAGCCCTTTAGCTACGAGTGACATAAAAGTTAGGTATTAGATGGTGTATTCAAAAGCCTAGGTAGCTCGAAGATGGGGGCTGAGGCTTGTAAAGCTGAGGACAGTCTGAGCATAGTGTATTCAAAAGCCTAGGTAGCTCGAAGATAGAGCAGATAATCGGACTGATACAGTCAGCATGGTCCGCAGTCCATCCCGAAAGGATAACCGAAACCCGTCCACAGCAGTACTGCCACGCAACCTGGACCGTCACAGGTCTACTGGGGTACAGAAAAAAGAACTACGAGGTGCTCCCGAACGGGCAGATACGGTGTAAAGTCAATGCGGTATGCTGTCGACGGTGGAGTGAGACGAATCTGAGGTCGAAGCGACACCTACTGCTACCGCACCGTTGTCTTCCTCGGCTACTACGTCGAAGCCGTGTTATACGTCTAATACTCCGCGCTCGAGCTCGGAGAACTCCCTTCACAGAACCAGGTCGTCGTCGGTTCTGGCTCCAAGATCAATACCGTCCTCTACAAGATGTGGTGTCGTCGATACTTCTTCCTCGGTCGATTTCGAAGCTCTGCCTTCTTCTCGCTCCGAGCAGGCACTTATCGGTTGTTCCCATCCAGACAGTTCTACCGAACGAAAGGCGTTAGCGCTCGGCAGAGTCGTGCTCGTGTCAACGTTCCTCACTACCTACAGGTACCTAGGCAGGGACTTCGTCGTCGACCTAATCCGGATCACGAACTCGTTCAGGAATACCCGATGCTGGAGAAACAGTATCGTGTTCAGGGGGGCGGGGGGGGGGTAGAGGAAGCGGTTCTGACGGTGTCTCCCTGACGGTTTCTCCACCCTCCCGAACTCGACTACCGGGTTGGCCTATATGTTTTTCGGGCGGAGTCATCGGGTGGTAACTCTCTCGGGGATAGATACGTACCGTCGGAGTATACCTGTCGGGGTTCTGATTAGGATGACGAGGGAAGACGGCCGACGGAACTTCGCACTGTTGACGGGCGACGAAGAGACATCCGTCTTCAGCGGCGAAAGTCCACGACAAGCAGCTCTCAAGGCAGCTCGACGGCTCGACCCGGAGTCCAACGACCTCGGACCCGACGACGACCCAACCCGGATACGGTTACACGGCAGCGAAGCAGACGAGATACAGCTCAGGGAGGAAGGCACCGACAAGGTACACGTGTACCACGCCTGGTCCTGGCTGGAGGAGACCACGGAGGACGCACCCGACTGGCTGGGCGAAACAGTGGTCAACGCCAACGTCGCGAAGTCCATGGTGAAACATCTCAAGTGAACGAGCCGTGAAGGACACCACCGAATCATCTGCTACGCCGGACACGCTCGTTCAGCGGCCGGAGTCGTCGACTTCCTCGGTCCGCATCCGCTTCAGTACATTCTAACGGTGGTGACCGAAGGCTAACGGCCAACGGTAGACCTACGACTAAACCAAGAGGGGGGGGGGGGTAGTAGCAGAACAGGGTGCTAAGAGCCGAGGAACCAACCACGACAAGGTTTTTGCAGTCTGCGCACGTATCTGAGGTATGAAGTTGAGCCACGAGTCGGCGGTGCTTCAGGGTGAACTCTACTCCCTGCTGCCTTCTGCAGGTGTTCTCTGATGAGTCGTGAGGTGTCGCGTCGTATCACTCTGACGCAGGAAGACGACTGGTGGGTAGCCAAGGACGAGGAGATCGGCGTAGCGTCACAGGGTAGGACGCGGCAAGAAGCACTTGAAAACTTAGACGAAGCCGTAGCACTCTACAAGGGTGAGATAGGCGACCCCATAGAAACATGGGAAGAGGAGAAGGAAGTCCTCGAAGACCTCGGTATTGACCCTGACGAGGTCAAGGAGGCGCGGGAGGAGAACGACGAACTACCGGAGTTCATGCAGTAGATGGTCACGCGCGACTTCTCCGGTCGTGACGTAGTAAAGGCTCTCACGCGCAACAACTACCGCGTCGTAGACCGTGAAGGCAGCCACGTCAAGCTCCGGTATGAACACCCCACGAACGAAGACGACGTGCGTGTGGTGAGTGTTCCACAGACGGATCGTATCCCCACCGGTACGCTCCGAAACATAGCTAAACAGTGTGGTGCCAAGGACTTCGACTCCTTCTGTCGGTGGATAGACCGCAACAGGTAGGCACGCCGCGCCGGTCTCTCTCTTCCTGCCTGACTTTTTCTGCGTGGGATTTATGGTTTTCAGCGGTTGACTGTGTCTTCGTACGCGGCGGCTTGGACTTCCTCAACCCCCACTACCCCCCAACCTTCCGCCGCGTGTTTTCCTCCTTGAGTTCTTGTTCTATAGCTGAAGTTATACACACCTCATCTGGGTATATAAGTGGTTGAGGGTGTTTTCTGAGTCCGGACGTCAGGCTCTCTACCTCCAAAATAAATCTAAGAAACTGAACCCTTGTTCTGTATGGGGTCGGAGGGATTTGAACCACGGTCACGGTCACTCCACTTCGTTCCGTTCACTGCCTCGTTTCACTACGTTCAGCGAGACACTCCGCTCACTTCGTTCGCTCCCTTCACTAGTTCAAATCCGCACCTTCCCGCATTTCCGTCACTCTTGAACAGCGAGAACGCTCGGAACTGTTCATTCTGGAGATGAGGTTGGAGCGCATAAAACACTCCCTATAGATGAGCGACATAAAAGCCAGACGCGATAGCAGCACCGACCTAATTCAGATTTCACATAAGCTGAAAGAACGCCGTCGTTTTTGGTTCTGCGGCCGTCGCAATCAGCATTACCGCTTTCTGTCTCGTTGTCTAACCATACTGGCATTAAACAAAGGCAGTCTTCGGTAAATCTATCCCACTACCTATTCGCGGTATATTGGATGGTTAGTTCTTCCTGATGATTCTCTGTGGGGAATTCGTATATTTGTATGCTGCGTAGAGGACATTCGGTATCAATAGAAGCCACCAGCCCAAGAACACGAGTATTAGGATATGCGGTACTACTGCTCCAAAGTCCTTCTTGATCATCACCACTCTATCGGGGCTTTCTGTCTTTATATCCCATCCTGATTCAAGTAACTCATCCATCTCTCTCTTATAGTCCTCTGTTCCTGTGCTTAGTTCTTGACTACTTGCGCTCTGTTGAGAGCTGTCCGAGCCCAATTGTGCTCCACATTCTGGACAGAACTTCTCGTTTCCTTCTGTTTCTGAGCCACACCCGGGGCAATAAGGCATACCGTCAACGACGGAACAATAATATAAAAACATAGTGGTACATAGCAATCCTATATCGGTGTTTTTCTAACGGGTTGCACGTGTGTGGACTCTCACCGGTTTCTATCTATCCATTTACAGAACTCGTCGAAGTCCCTGGCTCCGGCTTGTTCGGCTATGTTCCGAAGCGTACCTGTGTTGACGCGGTCGTGACGCGGCACGGACACGGTTCTCGGTTCGGTGTCGTGGTCCTCCGGAGGTTCCCATTTCAGAATCATGTGGTCGCCTGTCGTTCGAACCCACGCAAAGTTGCCTTTGTTGACGAGTACCTTGGCTACGTCGTCGCCTGAGAAGTCGCGTGTAACCATCCAGATCTCACTTCAACACGTCAGGCAGTTCGTCGCCGGTTTCGTTGCCGTTCGGCTCTACGCCTATCTCTCGAAGCTCTTCGTCGGTAGGCTCCCGTCCTATCTCACCCCTGTAGAGTGCGACGGCGTCGTCTAAGTTTTCGAGTGCCTCTTGACGTGTCTCGCCTTGGGAGGCCACACCTGTCTCTTCGTCTACAGCGGTCCACCAGTCGGTTTCGTTCTCCTGTGTGAGCGTGATACGACGCCGAATCTCCGAACTCACGGCAGAACACCCCACCAAGAAAACACTGACTCCGACTCCCGATGTAACACAGGCGACCCGTAGTCAATCACCATACCTGAGGTACGAAGGCTGACGGCAAAAACCTTGTCGTGGACGTAACTCACCCATGTAGAGGTCGTTCTGCTCTGCAGGCGCACGTAAACCAATCGAGTGAGGTCGGAGGGATTTGAACTTTGGTCAGTCCGCTTCGCTAGCGCTCGCTACCTTCCCGAGTTCAAATCCGCTCCTCTCCACAGTTCTGCCGCTCAGCAACAGCAAGCGCTCGGGAATGATGTTTCGCGTCAGAAGTGGGGTCGGAGGGATTTGAACCACGGTCACTCCGGCGATGACGCGCCTCCGTTCACTAGTTCAAATCCGCTCCTCCCCGCATTTCCGTCACTCTTGAACAGCGAGAACGCTGGGACGTGTTCGTTCCGGAAATGGGGTCGGAGGGATTTGAACCCCCAATCTACTGGTCTCCCCGGTTCACGCCTCGGCGCTCCAGAGGGTCGTCATCACCCATGGTGATCAGCCCTGGGCTCGGTAGACCAGTCTGGAGTGTCGTCGTCGGCGAGACGCCTTGTCCTCTGGAGCCAGTCGCCCTGCCGGGTTAGGCCACGACCCCCCGTAGGTAGAGTAAGTGGAACTGCTGTATAGTGATTTTGGTTCTGCCGCCTATGATACCACGTAATTCAGCGCAACGTGCGGTATTCAGGCGCGTTGGAAACCCAGCGCCGCGCCTGCGGCGAACCCTCCGCCGACGGGTAACATCGCGATGAAGGACTCGAACAAGCTACCGCCCGCCTCCGTCGCGTGGTCTGCGCCCGCCGACGTCACGTTACCCGTCGTGTCGTACATACGCTCCCAGTGCACCGTCAAGACTCCGCGGGTCTCCAGGAACGCGAACAGCGCGAGCTGCAGGCCCACGAGGACGGCGACGACCTTCACCACCTTCTTCGCCGCGTAACCCGTGATGAACCCCAAGACAGCGCCGCCGCCCGCCTCCAGTCCCATCCGCGTGAAGTCGAAGCCTGCTTCGTGTTCCATAGAGCATCTACCCCGTCTGGGGGTTAATCGTTTTCCCCTGTCCGTCAGACGTAAAGCCGACGAACACCAAGTAAGGGATGCGCGTCGCAGATCCCGCCGCGGAGAACGCACCAGCAGTCGATGACGCAGGCGAGAACCCCGGCGTGCCTACACCCCCGCGCAGGGTCAACCCCCCGACCGCGCAAGAGCAAGGGATGACGGAGAGGAGTTAGCGCGGGGGAACAGCTTTTATCAACTCATCGATAGAACACCCCAGTATGGAGCTACAGAGCAGGACGGCCTTCGTCACCGGCGGCAGCCAGGGAATCGGACGAGTCGTATGCAAGATGCTCGCCTCCAGGGGTGCAGACGTCGCAGTCGCCGCCCGAAGCGACGGCATAAACGACACCGCAGAGGAGATCGAGGAAGGTGACGGCGGAAGCGCAATCGCTGTAGAATGCGACGTCACCGACGAAGACAGCGTAGAGGAAGCCGTCGAAGAGACGGCCTTGGAGTTCGGCGGTGTCGACGTCGTCGTCAACAACGCCGGCGTCGCAGGCCCAGTCGAACCCTTCGAAGACGTCGAACAGGGTGACTGGCGACGGGTGCAGAGGGTCAACGTCGAAGGAGCCTGGCGTGTCACAAGGCTCGCGTCACCGTACCTCCGGGACAGCGACCGTGCCGCCGTCGTCAACGTCGCCTCTGTCGGCGGAAAACGCCCTTACCCCAACCGTGCGCCGTACGCCGCAAGCAAGATGGCGTTGATAGGTTTGACCCGCACCCTCGCTTTCGAGCTCGGCGTCGACGACGTAACCGTCAATACAGTCTGCCCCGGGCCCGTGTCTGGTGACCGCATCAACCGCGCGATCAGGAAGCAGATGGAGCTTGCGGAGGAAGGCAACGTCCGCACCCTCGATGCCTCCGCCGGCGACTTCGCACTCGAGGAGATGATGGTCGACCCCAAGGAGGTAGCGGAAGCCGTCACCTGGCTAGCCGGCACTGGAAGCCGCCATGTCACTGCGCAGGATTTCAACGTCGACAACGGCCTCGCCTGGTACTGAACGACCGGCTTCCCTCCCGGGGAGCGCCCTGGCTCTGGACGACGAAGCCTCACGCTTAAATGCGACACCCATCTACGTCTACCAAACCCACATGGGCATCGAGGAAGAGATACAGGAGCTTGAGGAAGAGATAGCGGAGACTCCGTACAACAAGGCGACGGAGCAGCATATCGGCCGCCTGAAGGCGAAGGTAGCCGAGCTACGGGAGAAGCAGAAGAAGGAGAGCGGCAGCGGCGGCGGAGGCGGCTACGACGTACCGAAACACGGTGACGCCACCGTAGCTTTCGTTGGGTTCCCCAGCGTCGGCAAAAGCACGCTGTTGAACGCCCTCACCAACGCGGAGAGCGAGACAGGTAGCTACGAGTTCACCACCCTCGACGTCGTCCCCGGGATGATGAAGTACCAGGGAGCTGACATCCAGCTGCTCGACGTCCCAGGGTTGATCAGCGGCGCCGCGGAAGGCCGCGGCCGCGGTCAAGAGGTCATCAGCGTCCTCCGGAACGCCGACCTATTGCTGTTCCTCGTCGACGTCTTCGAACCCATACAGTACAGGAAGCTCAGGGACGAGCTCTACGCCAACGGCGTCCGGATGAACACCCGGCCGCCGGACGTCAAGATAACGAAGAAAGGCCGCGGCGCCATCGACGTCAGGGCCACCGACGACCTCTCCCTCAGCGAGGAAGCAGTGGTCGAGACCTGCGAACAACACGGCATCGTCAACGCCAACGTCGTCATCCGAGAGGATCTAACTCTCGACGAACTGAACGACGCAATCGTCGAGAACCGCGTCTACCTCGACACCATGGTCGCCGTCAACAAGCTCGATCTAGCAGATGAAGCCAGCGTCGAACGCGCACGCGACCAGCTGAAGGAGATGGGTGTCGACAGCGCCGTCGGAGTCAGCGCGGAGGAGGAGCTCGGTCTCGACACTCTCCGTGAACGCATCTACGAGGAGCTCGACCTCATCCGAGTCTACCTCAAGCCCCAGGGCGGGGAAGCCGACTACGACGAACCCCTCGTGGTGCAGCGTGGCGCCACCGTCGAGGAAGCCGCCAGCAAGATACATCGGGAGTTCGAGGAAAGGTTCCGGTTCGCGAAGGTCTGGGGAGAAAGCGCGAAACACGACGGACAACAGGTCGGCAGCGACCACGAGCTGATGGACGAGGACGTGCTAACGCTGGTTATGGACCGCATCTGATCGATGTGCCCGTCAGTCGAAGCTTCCTAGAGTGCTCTGGTCGTCCTCGTCCCTGTCGTCGACGAAACCTTCCCATTCGTCTTCGTCGACCTCCTGCACGTCCTCCTCCACCAGCTCCGAGGCTTCATCTTCGTCCATACCGGTGAGCTCCGCTACCTCCTCGGCGGTGAGGTCGAGGCCGTCCGCTATCCTCCTCGCCTGGGTCTCGTCCTCCATCAAGAGCTCGATGTAGGGGAACGCTAGGTCTCGCGCCGCCGCCATCGACATCAACGAGCTCTCCCCTACCTTCCTGGCGGCGCTGTCTCGGAGGCCGCGGCTCTTCTTCGTCTGCCCGAGCTTCCTCCAGGTAGTGGGGAAGCCGTACCGCGTCCACCCGCCTTTGCTCTCCTGTCGCGCGGAGTGGACGCCGCCGACCATGCAGCTGTTGGCGTACCGCCACAGCGAGTAGTTCTGGGTGGCGATGGTGCGGCCGAGGTAGACGTCGGCGCGCGACAGCCAGTGGTAGCCGTCGACGAGCTCCGCTCCGCTGTAGACCTTCGGCATGCCCTCGTCTATCCAGTGCACGAGGTCGTCGGGGGATTCGTCGACGTCCATCACCTCCCTGAGCGCTTTCTCCATGTCGTCGCCCTTGAACAGGGTGTCGAGGAAACCCCATATCTCCTCCTCGCGATCCCTGCCGCCCGTGACCTCGACGTCCTCCACCGTGAGCTTGCTCCGGCCTTCCGCCACCGCCTGCAGGTCGTTTACTGCGCCGCGGAGGTCGCCGCTGTTCGCCTCCGCTATCTCGTCTAACGCCTCGCTCTCGTACTCCACACCTTCCTCCTGAAGGAGGTCCCTGAGCACGGGGACGATGCTGCGTTTGGTGACGTCAGCGAACTCTATCTTCTGACACGCTCGTTTGACGGCGCCGCTCATCTCCCTTTCTTCGTTCGCTATCAGTACCATCGGCTGCTCCGCCTCCTTCGCTATCTCGGTGACTGTGCTCGATCCTCCGCGGTCGGCGTTGCCGTGGAGGTTGTCGGCTTCGTCGAGTACCACGAGGGTGCGGCCGCCGCCGAGTCCCTGGCTGCGGGCGGCTTCTCCCGCGACCTTCTCGACTGCGTCGGCGGTTCGGCTGTCGCTGGCGTTCTGCTCGACCACCCTCCAGTCTCTGTCGGCTGCGAGCGCGTGAACCGCCGACGTCTTGCCGACACCCGGGGCGCCGTACACCAACGCGGGTTCCCTGTGTTCGCTCCAGCCCTCCGCCCATTCCTCCAGCTCCTCGACCGATTTGTTGTTGCCGCGGACGTCGGACAGCGACTCTGGCCTGTACTTCTCCGTCCACTCCGTCATCTCTCTTCGGCGGCGTGGAAGCTCCCTACCTCTAGTCCGTTCCTGCTGACGAGTCCGCTTTCCTCTACCTCGTACCGGTCGTCGTCGGTGATGACGGCGGTGGGTCCGCGGTCGTGGACGTCGACGACCTTGCCGACGACGGATTCCATCTCACCTGTCTCGTGGCTGTTGTAGGTGAGCTTGACGCGGTCGCCGTCGTTGGGGCCGTTGTCGTAGATGCTGTTGAAGTCGCCCGGCGTCACGTACTCTTCCTGGGGCATGTTCTCTCGTGTTCACATACGGTGAATCCACTCTTAAGGTTTCGCGTCCGGCGACCGGTCTCTTGATGGCTGCAGGAGGAGCCACCCCTATGGCCTCCATCCGGCTTACGATATTCGTAGCCGCTGTTACAGATTATGCGTCGAACCGAACAATGAAAGTTAGAGTGACATATATGCGCCAGTATTATGATGTCGCCGGCCTTAGACAGCCGAAGAACCCGCCTTAGCGACGTCAGTGTGCCTTCGTCTTTCGTAGAACACACGGCATCTTCGAAACCCCTTTATACACGCGTGCACGGGTATCCGGTAGAGCCGCATGGACGGAACCGACGCGGAGATACTCGAGATACTCAAACGCGACGCCCGCACCCCCTTCACCGAGGTCGCGGAGGAGATCGGCGCCAGCGAGGGCACCGTCCGCAACCGCGTCCAGAAGCTGGAGGACGAGGGCGTTATCCGCCGGTTCACCGTGTCGACTAGCGTCGGCAACGTACGCGCCATGATAGAGATAGAGGTCGACATCGACGTCGAAACCAGTGAGGTCAGCGGCGAGATCGCCGGCTGGGAGGGCGTCGACTTCGTCTGGGAGGTCAGCGGCGAAGAGGACATCGTCGCCGTCGTCGACGTCGCCAGCACCACCGAGGTTAACGACCTCGTCACCCGCGTACGGAAGCTCGACCATACCGTCGACACCGAGACGCGGCTGATACTCGACGAGAAGATAGAGGATACCTGACAATGTCAACAGCAGAATGCCCGGTATGTGATGCGGAGGTAGAGCCCGCGTGGGAGGTAGAGCGCGGAGAGATAATCGACTGCGGCGACTGCGGAGCCGAGCTCGAGGTCATGGACGCCGACCCCCTCGACCTCGAGGAAGCCCCGGAGCTCGAGGAGGACTGGGGAGAGTAACGTGGACGTCGGCTTCGTCTGCTCGCGCGTCCGCAAGGACGAGAAGCTCCTCCTCGAAGAGCTAAGGGGCCGCGGCCACACCGTCCACAGGATAGACCCCCGCCGCGGCAACCTCGCGCTCGACACACCCCATCTCGACGACCTCGACGGCGGAGGAACCCTGGGAACAGAAGGCGACGGAGCCGACATCGTGTCCGTCGAAGACCTCGACGTCGCCGTAAACCGCGAGCTCAGCCAGAGCCGCGGCCTCTACACCACGCGGTACCTCGAGAGCTACGGCGTAACCGTCGTCAACAGCCACGACACCAGCAGGGTCTGCATGGACAAGGTAGAGACCTCGCTCGCGCTTGAGGAGGCAGGAGTGGATACGCCGGAGACCCGCGTCGCCTACACTGAGGAAAGCGCGCTGGAGGCGGCGGAGGAGCTCGGCTACCCCGTCGTCGTGAAACCCGTCGTCGGAAGCTGGGCGCGTCTCCTCGGGAAGCTCAACGACCGCGAAGCAGCCGAAGCAGTGTTCGAACACAAGAAGGTGCTCGGCAGCTACGAACACAGCGTCTTCTACCTGCAGGAGTACGTCGACCACGGAGGACGCGACCAACGCGTCATGGTCGCCGACGAGGAAGTCGTGGCGGCGATGGAACGCAGCACCAGCGACGGCTGGATAACCAACGCCAGCGAGGGAGCAGAGACCACCGACGTAGACCTCGACACCGACACCGAAGCCGCAGCCGTGGAGGCTGCGGAGGCGGTCGGCGGCGGCGTAGTCGGTGTCGACGTCATGCACACCCCCGACGGCGAACCCCTGGTGCACGAGGTCAACCACACGCTGGAGTTCAAGGCGCTCACGGAGGCGAGCGGCGTCGACGTCGCAGCCGAGTTCACCGACCACCTGGAGGAGCAAGCACAGACATGAACGACATCGAACACGTAGATGCGGAGGCGAGATGGCTATGACACGGGCATCGGTCGTCGGAGGCAGCGGATACACGGGCGGCGAGCTGCTGCGGTTGATAGAAGGCCACCCCGAGCTCGAGCTAGGTCAGGCGACGAGCCGGAGCAAGGAACGCCGCACGGTCGCGAACACCCACCCCAACCTCCGCGGCGCCACGGACGAGAGGTTCGTCCACCCCGACGACCTCGAACCCACAGACGTACTGTTCACGGCGACGCCGCACGGCTACACCAAGGAACAGCTGCCCGAGCTACAGGAGCTCGCGGACGTAGTCGTCGACCTCAGCGGCGACTACCGCCTCGACGACCCAGCGGCGGCGGAGGAGTGGTACGGCGAACACCCGAACACCGAGCTGCTGGAGGAGTTCGTCTACGGAGTCCCCGAGCTACATCGCGAGGAGATGAAAGACGCTGAACTGATAGCGTCCGCCGGCTGCAACGCCACCGCCGGCATACTCGCCCTACACCCTCTCGTGGAGCACGACCTCGTCGACCCCCGCGTCGTCCTCGACGTCAAGACCAGCTCCAGCGCAGGCGGCGCAGCTGCGTCGACAGCGAGCCATCACGCGGAACGCAGCCGCGTCGTCCGACCCTACGCCCCCACAAGCCACAGGCATCAGGCGGAGATAGAGCAGGAGACCAACCTCGATGTCGACATCACCGTCCACGCCATCGAGATGGTCAGGGGATTGAGCGTAACCGCACACAGCTACGCCAGCGACAGCTTGGAGGAGAAGGACCTCTACAAGGCTTACCGCGGAACCTACGGCGACGAACCCTTCGTACGCGTCGTCAAGAGCCGTCGCGGCAGCTACCGCTACCCCGAACCCAAGGTCACCGAAGGCACCAACTACGCCGACGTAGGGTTCGCAGTCGACGACACCGGCGACGGCTTCACACGCGTGGTGTCGTTCTCCGCGCTCGACAACATGATGAAGGGTGCAGCGGGACAGGCGGTACAGTGCATGAACATCGCCCTCGGGTTCCCCGAGACGGCGGGGCTGGAGTTCCAGGGGATGCATCCCGTATGACCGTCGTGGTCAAGATAGGCGGCACGGCTGGAGTCGACCGCGAGAAAGCGCTCGACGACGTCGCTGCAGCAGTGGAACGCGGTGAAGACGTCGTCGTCGTGCACGGCGGCAGCAGCAGGGTCGACAGCGTCAGCGAACGTCTCGGCCTCGAACCCCGATACGTCGAGAGCCCCGGCGGCGTCGAAAGCCGGTTCACCGACGAGGAAGCGATGGAGGCGTTTTCGATGGCGATGCAGCAGCTGAACATAGAGCTCGTGGAAGCACTGCAGAGCCACGGCGTCGACGCAGTCGGACTGTCGGGAGTCGACGGCCGCCTCCTCGAAGGCGAACGCAAGGACAAGGTCATCGCCGTCGAGGACGGCCGGAAGAAGGTCTTACGCGGCGACCACAGCGGGAAGATACAGGAGGTGAACTCGGAGCTGCTGACGCTGCTTCTCGACGCAGATTACACACCCGTCGTCGGCGTCCCCATGCTTGCTTACGAAGACACCGCGGTCAACGCCGACGCCGACCGCGCCGCAGCAGCGGTCGCAGGCGCCCTCGAGGCAGACCTCCAGCTGTTGACCGACGTACCCGGATTGCTCGAGGACCCCTACGACCCCGACACCTTGATACAGGAGGTCACCTACGACGACATCGACGAGGCGTTGGAGACGTACGCGGAAGGCCGTATGAAGAAGAAGGTCCTGGCGGCGCGTGAAGCGCTCGCCGGAGGCGCCGCGTCGGCGACCATAGCTTCCGCCAACGTCGAAGAACCGTTATCGGACGCCCTCGAGGGCAGGGGGACGGTGTTCACGCGATGAAGGAGTACCCCGACATGGAGTCCGTGATAGCGGCGGAGAAGGACGTCGAAGCCGTGTTCTCGAAGAAACCGCTGTCCATCGAGGAAGGCGACGGAGTCTACGTCTACGACGGCGAGGGTGAGGAGTACCTGGACTTCGGCGCCAGCTACGGTGTCATGGCCGTCGGCCACAGCAACCCCAGCGTCGTCGAAGCCATCAGGGAGCAGGCGGGGAAGTACACGTACGCGCAGGCGTCGTACGCCACCAAGGCGAGGGCGAGCTTGCTGGAACGCCTGAAGCAACACACGCCCGAAGCGCTGGAACGCGTGTTCCTGACGAACGCGGGGACGGAGGCGAACGAGACCGCGTTCAAGCTCGCTCGCGCCAGCACGCCGGAGGGGAAGACGAAGGTGGTGGCGGCGGAGAACGGCTTCCACGGCCGCACCTTCGGCAGCATCAGCGCGACGTACAAGAAGAAGTACCGTCAGCCGTTCGAACCCACCGTACCAGAGTTCGAGTTCACGGGTTTCGACGACCCCGAGAGCCTGAAGGAGACGGTGGACGACGACACCGCTATGGTGATACTCGAACCCGTGCAGGGTGAAGGCGGCGTCCAGCCCGCCAGCCAGGAGTACGTGGAGACGGCGCGCGACGTCTGCAGCGACCACGACTCCTACCTGGTCTTCGACGAGATACAGGCGGGACTCGGACGCACCGGCAGGCTATGGAGCCACCAGCACTACGACGTAACCCCCGACGCCCTCACTACGGCGAAAGCGCTCGGCGGCGGCATGCCGGTGAGCGCGTTGGTCTGCAGGGAGGCGATGACGGAGATTCCGAAGGGCAGTCACGGCGGCACCTACTGCGGCAACCCCGTCGCAGCGGCCGCAGCAGACGCCGCAGTCGAGCACATCGTCGAAGAGGACCTCGCCGCTAACGCAGCCGAGAAAGGCGAACGTCTGATAGAAGGCCTCCGAGAGATAGACAGCGACCGCGTCGTCGAGGTCCGCGGCCGTGGCCTCATGGTAGGCGTGCAGGTGCGTGGACGCGCCGGACGGTATCTCTCGGGGATGGCGCAGGAGGGCGTGCTTGCCCTGCCCGCCGGGAGCAACGTGATAAGGATGCTGCCGCCGCTGACTCTGGAGGACGAACACGTCGACGAAGCCGTGGAGGCAGTGGAGGCGGTGGTGTAGCCGTGGCAGCGGAGGACGAAGCCGACGGCTCCGGCGACTCAGCCACGTCCACGTCGACCTCGGCTCTGGAGCGTGAGGATGAGCTGGACTTCTACCGTGGCTTCGTAGAACGGTACAGTCCATCTAAGAAAGAGGAACCCGCAAGGGACTATCTCGTCAACCGGCTGCCGGAGCTGGGTTTCACCGTGGAGGTCGACGACGTCGGCAACGTCGTCGCGGAGTCCCCCGGTGGTGGTGACGAGGTGCTGTTGACGAGCCACATGGACACCGTACGAGGGAAGATACCTGTGCGAGTGGAAGGCGGTCGATTGTACGGCCGCGGCAGCGTCGACGCCAAAGGCCCGCTGGCGGCGATGTGTCTCGCAGGCAGCCGGCTCACGGACACCGACGCCTCCGTGACGGTCGTCGGAGTGGTGGAGGAGGAGGTCAGCGGCCGCGGCGCCCGCCACCTGACGGAGAACCGTGAGGCACCGGACTACCTCGTCAACGGCGAACCCTCGGGTCCGGAGACCGTCACCCTGGGTTACCGCGGCATCCTCCGGCTGCGTTACCGCGTCACCGGCGACGTCATCCACACCGCCCGTCCCGGCGTCAACGCCATCGAGGACGTCATGAGGTTCTGGAGCAGCGTCGTCGGGTTCGAGGACCCCCAAGAGGGCTTCCGTAGTCTGTCGGCGAAGCCGACGAAGATAGACAGCGACAGCGACGGCTTCCGCCTCGACAGCGAACTCAGGGGCAACCTCCGCATACCTCCGGGTCGCACCGTCGACGGGCTTAAGGAACAGGTGCAGAAGGCAGCGGACAACTGCAACGGCGACGTCTACTTCGGGGAGTCCACGGAGCCGGTGCTCGTCGACCGGTCGAACCCGACGGCGCGTGCTTTCATGCGCGGCATCCGCGACCTCGGCGGCGAACCAGGCTTGTCGGTGAAGACCGGAACCAGCGACATGAACGTCTTCAGCGAACGCTGGGACACCCCTATGGTGACGTACGGCCCCGGCGACTCGAACATGGACCACACCCCCGACGAACACATGGAGCTAGAGGAGTTCCACCGCTCCATAGACGTCCTCGAACACGTAGTACGGGATCTGTCGCTCGACTGAACAGAGAGACCGGTCAAGCTCTTCCTCGAAAATTTAGCTGTCTCGCCGCATCCTCAAAGCTTCCTTAACGAGGTCTTCTCTGTCCGGTCGATGTAGCGTGTCGTCGCCTGGGTAGCTGACGTCGACTCCAGTGAGTTCGACGACGGGTGCTCCCGCTGCGGCCTCCCCCATCAGGTGGTTCGCGGTCGCCGCCAGTTCGTCGACGACCGCCTGCTCCGTCGCCTCAAGGGTGTGACCGTGCATGTCCTCCTGTCCACGCCAGTCTCTGAGCGCGGGTAAGCCGCTCCAGCCGACGGCGACACCCGTCTGTCCGCGTCTGAAGGGGCGGCCGCAGGTGTCGGTGACGACGACGGGGCAGCCGACTGCGTTACGTAGTCGGTCGGCGCTCTCCATCGGGTCCTCGGGCAGAAGGAGAACCCTGTCGCTGCCTTCGACGTTGGAGCGGTCGACTCCGGCGTTCGGCGCGACGTGTCCGAAATCCGTCTCCGCAAGCAGGAACGGCTGCTCGATGAGAAGCTCCGCTGACTCCTGTAACGCGGCTTCGACGAAACGTGGGTCGCTGCTGTGTTCGCGGTCGCCGAGACCGGCGGCGAGCGCCTTCGCTCGCTTGGAGGGACTGTAGCTGTCGAGCTTCCGCTTCCGTCCCTCGGACTTCGAAACCACGGTGCTGGCGACGCAGACGACGTCGGCGTCGTCTACGGCCGCCGTCACCATGCTTGCGAGGTCGGTGTCGGCTGTTACGTGGGGGAGGTTCTCGGGCGCCGTCGCGGTTAGCTGCATGCTTCAGATTCGATAGAAAGGGGGATAAGCTTTTATTTGCGGGGTTTTATCCCTCGAATGTAGCGAGATGGCCACCGACACAGACAGCGAAGACGACGTCGAGCAGGATAGCTTCGGATACACCATCCAGGGCAGCTGGCGCGAGCTCGTGTCGTTCGGAGAGGACGTGGTCTCCACCTTCGAGAGACACGGCGTCGACCAGGAGACGATCTCGGAGTGGGACAGCTGGCGGCCGCGGCTGGGCGAAGAGGACCAGGAGATGCGGAACAAGACCGTGGAGAAAGCCAAGGTCAGTGAGGGCGAGGACCGCGGCGAGCTCGCGGAGGAAGCCGCGGAAGGCCTGTCGAAGAGCCGGGAGAAGACCGCGGAGGGCGAGATAGGTGAAGCCGCGGAGGAGATGGGTGAGACCGCTAAGTCCGCGGGGAAAGCCGTGGAAGGCGCCGGCCGCGACCTCATGCGGATGGTGGAGGACAAGGTCTACGACCGCATCGCACGCTCCGGTCCGATGTACTTCGACAGCGAGAACTTCAACGCCTCGCTGGAGAAAGTCTCTAAGGTGAAGGAGAGACTCGGTGAGATGGTCGGCCGGGACTCCGGTGAAGACGAGTACAGGTTGACCATCAAACCCGAGAGCACGGAGGTCGAGGAAGCGTTGGACGACGAGTTCGAGAACCGGTCGAGCTGACTCCCTCCTCCATCGTGTTCGTGATCGAACCGGGTTGACGGCATCGTGTCCTAGTGCTGACGGATGAAGCGCTACAGCAATCTACCTTCTGCCGGCGAGACTCTGTTTTCTGCGGACGTACCCTACTTCCGTCTAAAGCACTCTACTTTCCGCCGAGCTCGCCGCCGCAGCAGTCGCAGTAGAGGTAGCTGACGCCCGCGACGACTACGTCTGTGAGCCGTCCGTCTCCACACCAGCAGGGCGAACCACCGTCAGCCGCCCCTGTACGTTGGCTCTGGAACGACATCACCGGAAGTTGGACTGACGAGGTATAACTCTACGTCAGACGCGCAAGACAGACGTCGAACGAAGGTCAGAGAACACCATCTCATCCTTAGATTGGTTGGGAACCGAGTTCAAGTCGCTGTAGAACCCTTGGCCGTTCAGCGTATCACTTGAGGGTTGGGCTTCGGTCTTCGTTTGAGCGACAAGTCTACTCTCTTAAGAGTGAAGCCCTCCACACAAGGCAATCAAAAATTCTATAAATGTATACTCCGCTTTTTGAGGTGAATGAAAAGACGGATTCTGACGGTCATATCAGTTACAGTGTTACTGTCTTTGACGTTGGTCTCTCTTTCAGTGGGGGTAGACAACGCCTACGCGGATTCGATCGAGATCGACGAACCCTCCACTACCTACTATCCCGGTGGCTACGAAGATATCAGCGGTTCAACGCCGGCTCACGTGGACGAGGTATTTGTACTGGTTCGGGACAGGGACAACTATATGCCTCTGTTCAGTGAGAGAGGTGAACCAGTCGCTGTCAGCCACGGGGAGTTCGAGGAAACCAGGGTACAGCTTAGTGGTCAGGATGGTCCTGGCGCGGACATACTTTCTCTCCCGGGTTCATACAGCTTCGGTGTAGTGGATGCCGAGGATGTCGAGAACTTCGCTGAGGACGAAGGCTACGCTTCAGCCCAGGACGCCCTCGAACGTGAGCCCGGGCTTCCGTCTGCAGCGTTCAACCGTGGAGCAAGCGCCGCGCAGTCCATTCGCGTCGCTGAACCCAGTCTCGACGCAGAAATGGAGACCTACATGGGTCAGGTCTACCGCGAAGACGGACTGTACGTCAGCGGCGAGCTCATCGGCCCACGCGAGTTCGCGGTAATCTCTATGGACACCCGCGGGCAGATAATGTTCGAGAGCGCCACGGCGGACCGAACTGACGGATCTATAGACGAGAGGTCCCTCGACCTGGAGAGCCTCCAACAAAATTCTCTACAGAGCGGAACCGTTGAATCGCTCGTGCTCAGTCCAGGAGTTGACGGATTGTTCGGGAACGGAACGTTCTATCACTCCAACATAGGAGAGGTGGACGCCGACATGAATGGATTGGAGGCCCTCCTCTTCGCGCTATCAGAGGACGAAGCTACACGTACGCCAGCGCATACGAGAGACGCGATAATGTCTCAGACAGTCGAACAGCCCGACAGCGACGATCTCGCCGTCACCGACAGCTTCAGATTGGCTACTGAGTCCAGGACGGAGATAGACGATGTCGTGTTGGCTGACGACCAAGATATGTCCGATCTCCATCCGATAGAGCACGGTGAGACCATGCTCGTCCGCGGCACCACCAACCGTAACCCCGATGAAGTTACACTGGTCCTCGAGGCCGAGGACGGACCAGAACAAGGTCTCGCCGCGTTCCCTGTAGAGACCACTGAGAACTGGGACTTCGACGGGGTCTGGAGCGTCGAAATGGACATCACCGAGGATGTCGTGGAAGGCACCTACGACCTCCAGGTCGACGACGGTGACACCACCGACATCGCCGAAGTCGAGATAGTGGGGGCTGGTGAGAGGGGGGACGATGCGGACGATGACGGGGTGGAGGAACACGAGGAACCAGCTGAGTTCGAACTCACGGATGTCGAACTCTCAGATGAAGCAGAGTCTGGAAGTACTACAGATGTTCAAGCGACGGTGACGAACATTGGCGGACAGAGCGGCACAGCTACTGTCGAATACAGGTTCGAAGGCCAGACGGTCGATACTAGAAACATCTTGCTTCAGTCGGGTGTCTCTACCGGAGTCTCTTTCTCGTACTCCCTTCCTGAGGAAGCAGGTGATTATAGCCATGGAGTAATTGTAGACCAAGACAGCGTCTTTACGCAGCTTGAGGTAGAGGAAGACGAAACTACTGCGGAAGATACCGCAGACGACTCAGAGGATGAAACGGGAGAAAAGGATCAGGATTCATTTGAAGATGAAACCGAGGGGGCTGTCGGTGATGAACGAGATGATACGGATGCCCGTGATTCACCTGGCCGAGATGATACAGATGCCCGTGATTCTGATACAGACGCCCGTGATTCCCCTGAACGAGATGATGAAGGTACTCGTGATCTACCTGAAAGAGATCTACCGGGTTTCGGAGCGGTGTCGGTGTTCTTGGCTTTCATAATTCTAGCCAAGTTAAAGAAGTCCGTTGAGAGCTAGCGATAGCTTCGTTCATTATTCCGCAGGGTTAGATCGTTCTCCGGTAAAAACCTCGGGGGAAGTTTGATATACTTTTGTTCTGAAGGTCGTATCATGCCGGAAGTTACCTTCGAGGTGAGGGACGAAGTCTACGAGTGGCTCGAGGCTCAGGCTGACGACCAGATGATGAACATATCCTCTACGGTGGAGCAGTTGCTCGTCCAGAAGTACAAGGACGAGATCAAGGAACAGACCACAGATGAAACCGGGGAAGGAACCACCAGTCCGTCAGATAAGGATGAAACGGAGGACGCATCTGGTTCCGAGGACTCTACGGTAGATGAAGTAGAAGACATAACTCCCGATGGGGAATCTGACGTGGATTCTGACAGGATCACGCTGTCACCGGAAGAACGCCGTGAGCTTTTGGAGCACGTGAAGGAGAAGGAGCAGGAGGATGGCGACGAGGGCGAATCAGAGACGGTTGATGCTCATCCATCTGAAGACGACGAGGAAACCATAGCTGAAGAAGAGGAGTTAAACGAGTCTGAGGCGATGGAGTCCAAGGGCGATGAAGGTGATGAAGAGGAGTTCACCCAGGAGTACGGTGAAGCTGGTAAACCTATTCTGGAGAAGTACGCCGAGCACTGGTACGTTGCTGACGCAGACAGCGGCAAGTACGCCTTGAGGGTTCCTGATGACGCAGAGATATCACGTGACATCAAGTACTATCAGAACAAGGAGACGCTACAGGATGGAATCACCAGGTTCTACGTGGATCGCCCTGAGGTATGGAGATGAACCGTGAACAGTCCTACGTTACGTCACGGGGTGGCATCGTATGATTGATGATCTAATGGATGTCGTCGAGAATCCCAGTAAGAGGGAGAAGCTAGCGTTGGTGATGTATTTCGTGGTGATGGTCATACTGGCAACTCCTTTGACGAGGATGGCTGGTTTCGCCTGGGAGAAAGAAGGTCTGATGTACATGTCTATCATGTCTTTGACGGAGATACTGGGTCTTACGTTAGAGGCGTTCAGCATCATGTTTTTCGGGGTTGTGGCCGGATTAGTAGCCTTGCTCGTCGTCGACGCGAAGAAGAGATGGCAGGGTGTGTTACTCTCGGTGGGTGTAGTGGGTTCGTTGTTGGTGCTGGCTTCGTTGGGTTTGTTCGTTCCAGTGGTGGAGTTCATACCTAACCTACATTGGCTTCTACTGGGGGTGCTAGTAGGTACTTCGCCAGGGGTTATCTCGTTCCTTCGCCAGTTAGATAGCTCTCAAGCCTACGAGTTCCGGGGTGCTGCGTGGGCTTTGTTCGGTTTGTTCACCGTGATAGTTGCTGCATCGCACCTGGAGTTCCATCTGATATACATGGATGGGGACTTGGCCTTCGAAGCAGAAGACATACTACTCAGCACCACGTCCAGCGTCGTCTTCTTGTTCGCGCTCTACAGGTTCGTGCAGTACGATGCCGGCACAGACCTTTTAGTCCTCGGTCCAAGACAGTCTGGCAAGAGCCTGCTGCTCGTCGGAGCTTTCCTGGAGGCGAAGAACAGGCAGGAGGACAGAAACAAGTTCTCGAAGACGCCTTTGAACCCAAGCTCTGCGTTGATGGAGCACCTTCGTCAGTTAGACCAACCCGAGGAAGGATGGGGGGTTCAGGCTACCGATCAACCACGTGAGCTCAGTTTCAGATACGTACATGGGAGCGTGTTCCCGAAGAACATGGAGTTAACCACTTACGATTATCCTGGTGAACTGCTGCCGAAACTAACGAAAGGGTCGTCTGATAGATCAGGAGCGGGGGAATCAGGTGCCTTCGCTGACGGGGGCAGAAGAGATAGACAGTCCACGTACGAGTACACCTATGAAACCGAACAGGATGAAGGTCACGAGTACGGTGAATCCGGGCAGGAGTCCGGGTCGAGATCCTATCTAGGAGGCGGTAGTGAAGATGCCGCCGACAAGTTGGCGGAGAAGACGGTTGAATCCGATACCCTCGTCTTCGTCATAGATGTCGAGAAGTACAAGAACTCCAAGGACATGGGATTAGAGCATTACTTCGACATAATCCGGGACGTAGATGACAAGAGGTTCGTTCCAGTGGCTACGAAATGCGACTACTTCATAGAAGGCTTCATCGACAAACACGACTGCTTCCCCACCGAGGAATTCAGCTCGTTCAAGGACTACGTGAACCAGAAGCTACAGGCCAACGAACAGATCAGCACGTTGGTCTTGGAGACAGGTGGAGACGACATACAGCCCGTGTTCTATCAGACAAAGACGAACGACTCCGGAGAGAAGGTACCATTGAGGGATGACGCTGGATCAGTTGAAACCGTTGGATTTGATTACCTGCTCGACAGACTTGGGGGATAAATGACTAAGGTAAGGATATACGACTCAGAAGGATATCTCAAGTTCGGACAACCTGGGGACGACCAACGCAGCAGCTTCATTCGGGAGGCCTACAGCAGCTCGAAGCTCAGGCTTTACGTAGACACGAGGAGCAAGCCTTACAGGGCAGTTTGTTACTTCCGAGCCATAGAGTCATCGGGTCAGAGGTCCGAGCAGTTCTACGGAGAGATAGAGTTCGAGGGAGACGTAGAAGCCCTGCTTCCGGAGCTCAAGCATCAGGTCGAGTCGAAAGCCCGTGAAATCTTCCACGAACTAGATCTCTCCAACCCCACTACAGACGCGTTCGAACACCTGGACGTGGAACTGGACGTCAGCCGTTACATGGATCCGGAGGACGTGGACGCGGTTAAGGATGCAGTCACCGGAGGACAGCAGCTGACCTTCGGCGCGGGAGATCATCTC
This sequence comes from Euryarchaeota archaeon Ods02, assembly GCA_028751075.1. Lineage (GTDB taxonomy): Archaea > Halobacteriota > Halobacteria > Halobacteriales > Halorutilaceae > JAQZDA01. The sequence goes on from JAQZDA010000002.1 coordinate 156,058, forward strand.
CCTGCTCTCGCGCTCGTTCAACAGTTGTTGACCGCTGGCAGGGAGTACGTGGTTGCCGACGCAGGGAGAACCCCTCAGTTCAGCGACGCGGAACTCGTTCTGGACACGGGATTCGAAGGAACCGGGCTGGCGCCGTCGAAGGAGACGTCACGTAAGCTAGGGAACGTCAAACCCGGTGGGAAGAAAGATGACGTCGACGAACATATCGACGCTATAGAGAGCGAGCTGGCGGCGCTCAGGGAGTTGAAACAACGGAAGGGGGTCAGCTCCTCAAGGGTGGAAGAAAAACTCGGGAGGGCGTTAGATAGGTATTTCCCGAACCTAACCCAAGGAGGATACGACGAACCTGACACGGGGGAGCGAACCACGGGTAAGAGAGTCGAAGTCAAGACGAAGAAACAGTCATCTGTCAAAGACTCTCTAACTGCGAACAAACCGGCTGTGGTTGGTTTACTGATTTTGGCGGCGGTCATGGTTGGGGCAGTGGTTCTCGTGCAGACAGGTGGACTTCCATTTCTAGAAACCCCCGAAGAAGACCCAGGAAACGAGGGTATCCCTGGAACGGGGAACTTCACGGTTGAGATACAGGAGGAGGATTCGGTGTTAAGCAACGGTCCAGGACAATACCTCATGATTAAGACCAACGTCACCAACGTAGCAGAAGAAAACGGAACCCAGAACGTCAGCTTAAAGCTAAACGACCACGGAGGTGAAAGTTCGGAACTCGATCTATCAAGCTCTGAATCGGAGGTACTTTCTCTCAATGAAAGCGTGGATGAGGACGATATAGATGACCACGTAGAGGATTTCGACGCTACTGTCTCCACGTTCAACGACAGTGATACAGTGGAGGTCTCTGTAGGGCATCCTTTCTTCGAGGTCAACGTAACGAGTCCAGAGGGTGGTGAGAGCTTCCAACTAAACCAAAGTAAAACGATTCCTGTCAACGGCACAGTAGAGAACCATGGGCTTGACGGAGAGAAAGACGTAGAGCTAAGGATAGAGAACGCAGATGAACAACCCTCTAACTCCACGGAACCTGTAGATATAGAACGGGATGGTTCTCAAAATGTCACTTTCGAGTGGGACGCAGTCGAAGAAGGAGAGTTCACTGCAAACCTGAGCACCGATAACGACTACGACACAGTTGACTTCAGCGTAGAAGGCTCTAATACCTCTGAATGACCCGTGGCTTACCGAAGCCACTCGAAGCCACTCTGTCGAAACATCTTATGACGGATTTCCCCTGTAAAACTCGGTTCTCCTATATCTCGTGGCGTTGACCCTATTCTTTATCTTCGGGTGCTTCTCTAAACTCTCTGAAGTATAGCGTGATGGCTAGGGCGGTCAAAGCTATGGCGAACAGGAACGCGAAAATCGGATCCGCGATTACCTGGACGATTCCCCATGATTCACCTCCTCCGCCGGAGGTCATCTCGTCGAGGTTCTCCATGGTGGCTTCGAGGTCGTCCTGAGCCTGACCGGTGGCTTCGTCCCAGTCCATGTCACCGGCTTCGTCCTGTTCAGGGTCGCCGTCCTCTATCTCTTCTTCGACGTCGTCGCCTCCATCAGGCGAGTCACCCAACATATCCCGTACTGTAGGGCCAATCCAATGTGCCGCTGAGTACAGATAGAACAACGAGAACAGCATCCCCGAACTAACGTAGAACCCAACTCTACCCAGCCGTACTTTCCGCCTCTTTGAGTAGAAAAGACTCGACAATAACGCTACGATGAACGCCGACACGATTAATATTACCAAGACGAAAACCCCAGTTACCGGGATGTCCGGAACTGTGAGCCAGAGGCCCAGACTAAGGAACACGGCAGTGAAAGCTACACCCAACGCAATCAACGCCGCAGAAAGCACCCTACCCCAGCCTTTACCGAAAACTGAAACGTTCCACGGTTCCTCTACACCTTCATCTGTTCCCTGTCGATCTAATGGAATCACCTTTATTCGGTCCTCGTCATCCCTTATCACCTCCACGTGTTCCTCGGCCTCAGTTGCAACCTCAGCCAGTGGATCTCCACAGTCCGGGCATTCCCTCTCACCCCCTGAGATCTCGTAGTTGCATTCCGGACAGTACGGCATGTATAGGAAACTGAGTTAAAGTACCAAGAACTTTACCCCCAGGATCCCGGAATCATCAAGACGGAACATAACTTCTACAGGAAAAAGCGGCGGGCTAAAACAAATCTACGTGTATCCACAACTGGGAGAACATCCCGTCGAACTAGAGACTACGTCAGGGTTCTACAGACGTACCCACCAGCACGTAACCAATTTAGCTTTATTTATCTGTACCGGTTCAGGCTGCTCTGGAGCTTCTTCGCTGCCTCCCTTGCGGCGCTGTCGAACCTTGCTTCACCGTCGCCGCTGTAGATGATGCCTCGGGTGGAGTTCACGAGGCCGACGCCGCTGCTGTCGGTGCCGTGTTCGACGGCGGCTTCCTCGTCACCTCCCTGCGCGCCGACGCCTGGAACCAGCCACGGGAGGTCGCCCGACGTCTCCCGTAGCTCCTCCATGGCTTCGGGGTGTGTGGCGCCGACGACGAGGCCGACGTTACCGTGGGTGTTCCACTCCACGGCTTTCTCGGCGACGTGGTGGTAGAGGGGTCGGCCGTCGCACTCGAGGTCCTGTATGTCGCTGCTGCCGGAGTTAGTGGTCTTGCATAGGACGAAGACCCCGCTGTCTCCGCGTTCGAGGAAGGGTTCGAGGCTGTCGCGACCCATGTAGGGGTTCACAGTGATGGCGTCGGCGACGTCCAGTAGCTCCGCGTACCGGCGGCTGCTGTTGCCGATGTCCCCGCGTTTCGCGTCGAGTATCACGGGGGCGTGGAAGCCTGCTTCCTCCACGGTCTCCAATAGGACGTCCCAGCCGTTGCCGCCTTCCACGGGGTCGAGGCTTTCGTAGAACGCTGCGTTGGGTTTGTAGGCGGCTGCGACGTCGGACGTTGCTTCAATTATAAGCTGGTTGAACTCCCTGACGGAGACGTCGTCGGGTATTCGAGAGGGTACGGGGTCGAGGCCGACGCAGACGACGCTGTCCTTGGTCTCTATCTCCTCCTTGAGGCGGCTGAAGAACTCCGTCACAGGAACTCCTCCACGGGTACCTGCCTCTGGTCTCCGGTCTCCATGTCTTTCACCGTGACCTCTCCCTGTTCCAGGTCGCGTTCACCGACGATGACTGTGTTGTCGGCGCCGACGCGGTCGGCGTGTTCGAGCTGGTCGCCGAAACCCCGACCGGTGACGTCTAGCTCGACGACGAACCCCTCGCGTCGGAGGCCTCGCGCGACGTTGACGGCGGTGTCGCGGACGTCTCCGACGACGGCGACGTAGTAGTCCAATGTGGCGGATTCCTCCGGCCACTCGTCGCTGCGTTCCAAGAGCTGCTGCAGCGTCGCGTCACCCATGCCGAAACCCACTGCAGGCGTCGCTTGTCCGCCGAACTCTTCGACGAGGCTGTCGTATCGGCCGCCGCCGAAGATGGCGCGGAGGCTGCCTTCGACGTCGAAGCACTCGAAGACGACTCCGGTGTAGTAGTCCATTCCTCGGACGATGGATGGATCGAACCTGCAGCTGTCGAGCACATCGTACCGTTCCAGCTCCTTCGACGTCTCCATCAGTCGTTCGACGGCTTCGGTGGCGCGTTCGCTGTCGACGTCGACGGCGCTCTCCAGCACCTCCGGAGTGAACGCTCCGCCGCTGCTGCAGAGCTCCATGATCTCGTCGACCTCTTCCGGCTGGAGGCCGTTCGCACGTAGCTGACCCCTGAGTTCGTCGTCGGACAGCCGTTCGGATTTGTCGATGGCGCGGTAGACGTCGGCTGCGTCGTCCTCGTCCAGACCGTACCGTTCTACGTAGCCTTCGACGACTCCTCGGTGGCTTATACGTAGCTCGAACTCGTCCGTGAGACCGAGCTCCGTCAGTAGCGCGTGGGCGAAGGCGACGACTTCGGCGTCGGCGGCGGCGCTTTCGACGCCGTAGACGTCGAAGTTCGGCTGCACGAACTCCCGGAGGCGTCCGCTCTGCGGCTGCTCGTACCTCCAGAGCTTCGGTATCGAGTACCACTTCACGGGTTTCGCCAATGCCTGCTGCCGGCTGACGAACATCCTGGCGAGCGACGGCGTGAGCTCCGGTGTCATCGTGACGTCGCGGCCGCCTTTGTCCTCGAAGCTGTAGGTCTCCTCGACTATCTCTTCACCGCTCTTCACCTCGTAGAGCTCCAGGCTCTCGAGCGACGGCGCGTTTACCTCCTGGAAGCCGTAGCTCCGTGCGACGCTGTGGACGGTGTCCCAGACCCGTCGTCGGGCGGCCATCTCTCCGGGGTAGAAGTCCCTGAATCCCTTGAGGCTCTCGAACTCCATACAGCACGGTAGACGCGTCCGAGGTTAAACGGTGCGGAATACAGGCGATGCTGTGGAAGCAGGATGCGTGAGAGACGGGATAGGGAGAAAGAGCTACAGTCCGCTGTGTTTGATGTCGAAGCTGCTGTCGTCCTGGAACTCCTTCAGTATCTGCTTTATCTGTTCCTCGGTTATCTTGCCCTGCAGTCGGCCGCTCTGCGCGAGCGCGAGCAATTGGCGCTCCACCTGTTCGCCGCGTTCGGGTTTAGCCATCTTGATCGCGTTCAACCGTTCACGCGCTTCAGGCTCCAGCGACTGCCGGAGCAGGGACTTCTTCTGAGCTTCCGCTTGCTGCTGCCGCGCTTTCTGCGCCTCTGGGTCTCCGCCTTCCTGCTCCATCTGCTGTCGTTTCTGCTCGCGTATCCGTTCTAGTTCGTCTTCGTCGGGCATACCCGAGGGTATGGGTTCCTTGTTAAAACACGTTGGGGAAGACGTTGGAGGGAGATGCCGTGACTTCGGCGTAAGCCGCGGGAGCTCGCTGCTCTAGTACCGTTCGAGCTCGGGTATCTCGCCCGCTATCTCGTCGGCGAGTCCGTCTAAGAGCTGCTGACCTTCCGCGGACGTCTCGCGGCCGTCGTTCTTGATCTCCACGAGCCCTTCTTCCTCGAGCTGCTGGAGAGCGGTTCTGATGACGCTGCCGCTGCCGTTCTCGTGATGGCTTTTCTCCACTCCTTTCCGGTGTTTGCCGCCGTAATGTCGTTTGAGTGCGCCGACTCCGATGGGGCCTTCGAGGTAGACCTTCCTGAGTAGGCTTGCCGCACGTGTCGTCCACCAGTCGTCCTCCTGCGGCGGTAGCTCGCGGCTGCGTCCGGTCTTGCTGTAGTCCGCCCAGTCGGGGGCTTCGACGGCGTCCAGGTCCTCTAGCTCGTCTTCGATGGCGTCGATCAGGTCCTCCGCGGGTACGTCGTGCGCTGTCGTCATTCGTTGCCGTGATTCGGTGCGACAGACGTTTAAGCGCATCGAAACAACCTCCCTGGTATGTCCGAGGAGGTATCGGAGTGGAGGGCGTTGGAGTTCTTCGCCAGCCGCCTCGACGCCGTCGACGACTGCGCCGTGATCCCGCGGCCTACGTCCGGAGACCTGATTCTGACGACGGACATGCTCCACAGGGAAGCCGACCTACCCGAGGGGGTTACGCCGTACACGACGGGCTGGCGGGTCGCCGCCGTGAACTTAAGCGACGTCGCAGCGATGGCCGGGGAACCCCTTGCCCTCGTGGTGGCAGCTGGTCAGCGGGAGTTCCATCTGGAGTTCCTGGAGGAGTTCGTCGACGGCGTCGAAGACTGTTGCGACGAAGTTGGGGCGGAGTACGTGGGCGGCGACCTCGACGGCCACGACGAGGAGACCTACGTGGGGACCGCGCTCGGCGTCGCCGACGAACCCGTCCGTCGGCGGGGGGCGTCGCCGGGAGACCGGGTGTACGTCACAGGTGAGCTGTGTCGGACCGCCGTCGCATTACGGCGGTTCGAGGAAGGGGAGCTGGAGGCTGCTAACGAGCTGTTCCGATTCACCCCCCGGGTTCGGGAGGCGGCGGCAGTCGCGGACACCGCCTCCGCCATGACCGACGTCAGCGACGGAGTCGCCGTCAGCCTGCATCAGCTGGCGGAGGCTTCCGACGTGGGTTTCGACGTCCATAGCGAAGACCTGCCGTTGGTGGAGGATGCGGAGTTCGACGACGTCTACTTCGGCGGCGACTACGAGCTGGTTTTCACTGCGCCGGACGACGCCGAAATCGACCTCGACGATGGCTGTTACTCCGAGATAGGGGTTCTGAGGGAGCGGGAGAGCGGTGTCGCGGACGTCCGTTTGGACGGGGAGGAGATGCCGAAGGAAGGCTACAGCCACTGAGTTTTAACGGAGGCGAGCGCAACGGAGGCGAGCGATGGAGGTCGTCGGCTTCTTCAGCCTTCCATGAGGTCGCGGACCTCGCTGTACCAGAGGTCGTGGTGGTCGACTCTCTCGGTGGCGTCGGCTATCTCGACTGCGAGGGAGTGCCAGCAGTGTTCGTCGTCGTCGAGGTTGTACCTCTGGTCGTCGCAGGTGCAGCTGCCTTCCTCGACGATGTACTCGTCCGTCTCGCCGACGACGACGGTGAAGTCCCGGTACCGTTTCACGCGTTCCTCGCTGACGGCGTCTATCGCGCGGCGGCCGCGTCCGCCGTGGTGGCTGAGCACCTCGTCTACGACCTCCGACGTCAACACCCCCTGGCTCTCTAGCCGCGACCTCCAGTCCACGTTTCGACTTCGGTACGTCGGTGTAAAACGGTTTTCTTGTGGGTTCCTTCGCCGCTGTGGTTTCCGGGCTCTGGGAGCCGTGGACACGAGTTAAATGACTGCGGTTCTTACAGGGCTGGTATGGCTGACGTCGACATCCCCGACGAGCTACACGACCGCGTCAAGGACTACGCCCAGAGACGGGGGATATCGGTTACCGAGGCTTACGCCGAGATAGTGGAGTACGCGTTGAGGGAGATGGAGACCGGGGACGACGAAGACGACGACCTCAAGAGCGGTATCGCTTAGCCTGAACTCTGACGGGTTCCGGTGGTGTCTGGCGCTGGAGTCACCGTGCGAAGACCGAGGTTTCGACGGTGTCGCTGTGTTCGAAAAGCGTGACCCGTCGGCTGACTCCGAGGGCGCCGACCGCTGCGTAGAACTCGACCTCTAACACGGTCTCCTCGACCGCGGTGTCCTCGTCCTCTCTCACGTGCGTCGGCCACCATTCCGTCAGGCGGTCGACCTGTATCGCGGCTTGCGCCTCGACGTCCTTCGTGGTGTCGGCGGGGAAGCCCCCGGTTTCCACGTCTCCTTCGCCGACGACGACGTCGTTCATCCGTATCTCGTACCGGACGTCGCCGAAGGGCATGGGGAACCGCGTGGGGTTCGTCACCGTCGCCTCGACCTCCACCGGGGTCTCGGTCTCCGTGACCTCACCCCACTCTACCTCGACGTCTTCGACGCGGAACACCGTCCGACCTAACACGGTGGTCTCCTGTGGACAGCTTTCGGGGACCGAGTCGAGGACGTCGGTGCTGAAGCCCCTGTGTAATGCGGGGGTGCGGAGCGACACGTCGGTGAGCGGGAGGTTGATGTCGAGCGCTCGTTCGATGTCGAGGTCGACGGTCGGAGCCACAGTTATCTCCGTCTCCTCGTCGTTCTCCACGTGGCTCCTCCACCAGTCGGGGACGCTGTCGTGGTGGAACACCGCGTCGAGGTTGAGCTCCGTGGAGTCGGGGTGGAGTGCGACGTTCGACCTCTCCGCCTCCGCTACAGTGACCTCGTTCATCGAGGCCTGGTATCCGATGTCGACGCCGGATAGCTCTCCGCTCAGGAGGTTGGGGGCGACGAGGTTCACCCTCGTGTGTATCCTGGTTCCGTCGTCCTCCGTCTCCCCCCAGTAGCTGTCGACGAGCCGGAGCCGGCTTCCGCTACCGCCTGCTGGCTCCCGTGTATCCGCTGTCGTGTTCTGGGGGTTTCCGGTCTTCATCGGGTGGCTGTAGCCCATCCACGTATTAAGTCCTTTCTATGACGACAGAATACGTACGTCGTCCGTCTAACCCCTGATTCGACGAGCCGCGGCGACGCCTAACCACGGTACCGTGGACGCCTGCTGAAGGCTTTAACAACCCCCCTGTCGTATACCACGGTGATGCCGATAGAGGAGTCGATACGCGACCGGATAATGCGGAGGTTCGACGAGTCACCGGGACAGCGCCGTGTCGTCGAGCTGATGCTCGAACGCGGCTTCTCCGTCAACTCCGAAGGCCGCGTCGTCAGCGGAGACATCGAGATACCCTACACGCAGATCGCCGACGAAGCAGGCGTCGACCGACGCGTCGTAGACTCCACCACCTCCACCATCCTCGACGACGAAGAGCTCGAAGCCATCTTCCGGAACATCGAGTCCATCCCCTCCCTCAAGAACGTAGCACCCGTTCTCGGGCTCTCCGTCCTCACCATACGCGTCGACGACGCATCCTCCACCGGAGTCGTCTCGACCCTCACCAGCGTCATCGCCGACCACGGCGTCAGCATCCGACAGGCGGTCACCGACGACCCGTACTTCACCGACGAACCCCGTTTCACCGTGATAACCAGCGGCGACGTCCCCGGCGAACTCGTCGAAGACCTCGCAGCCGTGGAGTTCGTCGAAGAGGTAGAGGTATCGTAAGGCGCGCGACGGCGACTCGGCAGTAGAGGTTTCGACGGCTGACGAACCCGAATCCGGACCAGTCCGGTCCAAAGCTTAATACCACTCCTTGCCACGTGAGAACATGGCACGGAAGCCTACGTTGCTCGTACACGGCTTCCTCGACACCTGCTACACACCCTGGTGGAACCTCCTCGAAGGATACCTCGAAAGCAACGGCTGGAGCCAGGTAGAGACAGTCAGCGTCGGCAAGCTCCCGGGAACCACCGTCGGCAGCCCCCGGGAGTACGCCGACACCGTCGGGGAAGCCATCGAAGACCTCCACGATGAATCCGGTGAAGAGGTAGACGTCATCGCACACTCGATGGGAGGTCTCGACACCCGATGGTACCTCGAGCAGAAAGGCGGCGAAAGCCACGTCGACAGCCTCGTCACCCTGAGCACACCACATCAGGGCACCCGACTCACCAACCTCGTGCCGTTCACCAAGGGCGCGCGTGACATGGTACCCAGCAGCGACTTCATCAGCACACTGAACACCGGTCAGCCCGCGGACTCCGTCGACTACATCTCCGTCTACAGCAGCCTCGACCCCGCAGTCTACCCCCGTAGACGCGCGAAGCTACCGGACCGATGGGTCGAAAGCGGCGGCCGGAACCTCCGCGCCGGCGCCTACAGCCACATCGAGATGGTCGCCCGACGCGCAGTCTTCAACAAGTACAAAGCCTTCCTCGTGGGTTGACAGGGAACCTCCACCCAAATCCTTACGTTTCGTCGTCGCCACCGCTAGCGCATGGCATCACAAGACAAGGTAACTTCCGTCAACCCCGCGACGCTGGAGGTCAACGAGGAGATAGAGGCATGCAGCGAGGAGGACGTGGAGGAAGCGATAGGGGCCGCCCGGGAGGCGCAGAAGAGCTGGGCGGACGCCAGCGCGAAACACCGGCTAGACGTCCTCGACGTCTTCCAGGACCACCTCATACGACGAAGGGAGGAGGTCGCGCAGACCGTCAGCGACGAGACAGGGAAACCACAGGGTGAGGCGATGGTCGCCGACCTAATCCCCGTCGTAGACGCCGTCCACTACCTCAAGAACAACGGCCGGTCGCTGCTGGAGGAGAACCTAGATCTGGACAACATGCTCGTACGCGACCGCTCGAGCAAGCTCATACGGGAACCCCTCGGCGTCGTCGGCATGATCTCACCTTGGAACTATCCTTTCGGTATCCCCGGAAGCCAGGTGATGTACGCATTGTTCGCAGGCAACGCAGTAGTGCTGAAACCCGCCCGAGAGACGACGTTGACCGCGCTCGAGCTCGAGAGCATGCTCGAGGACGCAGGGTTACCCGAGGACGTCTTCCACGTCTGCCCCGGCAGCGGCAGCGTCGTCGGCGACGCCATCGTGGAAGGCGACATCCAACAGCTGACGTTCACCGGCAGCGACGAGGTCGGGTACATGATCCAGCAGCGATGC
>JAQZDA010000050.1 GCA_028751075.1 Euryarchaeota archaeon Ods02
GACGACACCGCAGACCACGACCACGACCACCACACGCAGGGTCCACCACCCGGAGGCTGGCCGCGAGCGGGCTGGCGCGGCGGCGAGTCCACGTGGTACATGCTCGCCCCCATCCTGTTAGTCTGCACAGGCGCCGTCGCCCTCGGCCTACTGCCGTACGAGCTCTACTTCCTCGAAGTCGTCGACGTCATAGTCGAATCGATGACCGGTGAAGAGGTGGTGCGGTGACCGAGCTGCTCACCCTCGTTCCACCGGCTTTCGTGGTGTTAGCCGCCGCCGTAGCCATCGCATACCTCCCCAGACGCGCCGCCCACGCCGTCGGGTTCACCGTCTCCCTCGCCGTCGGAGTCTGGAGCCTCCTGCTCCGAAGCATGGAAGGTGCGTTGATCGAAGCCAGGTTCATGGGGTTCGACGTCGTCCTGCTGTACAGCGACGAGTTCACGACGTTCATGGGCGTGCTGTTCGGGTTCTTCGGCGCCGCAGGCTTCCTCTACGCCCACTACACCGACGCCTCAGCCGTCCAATCCGCGTTCGCATTGTCGTACGTCGGCTCCTCGGTGGGCGCGGTCTACAGCGGCGACTGGCTCACCCTCGTCGTCTACTGGGAGATCATGGCGGTCACCAGCACACTACTGGTCTGGCACTACCGCGGGAAAGCCGTCCGCGCCGCCTACCGGTACGCCTTAGTCCACGGATTAGGCGGCTCGCTCCTGATGTTCGCCGTAATCCTCCACTACGTCGAAACAGGGTTCACAGGCTTCGGCTTCGCCGGCGGCATCAGCGACGGCTTGCCGGCGTTGTTCGCCGCGCTCGGCATCGGAGTCAACGTCGGAGTCATCGGCTTACACGCCTGGATACCCGACACCTACCCCCGTCCCCACGTCGCCGCCTCCGTCTTCCTCTGCGCGTACACCACGAAGACCGGAGTCTACGCGATGTACCGTGCTTTCCCCGAAGGCAACGCCGCAGTCGCCTACATGGGTGGTGCGATGGCGGTGTACGGCGTCACCTACGCATTGATGCAGAAGGACATGCGTCGCCTGCTCAGCTACCACATACAGGCGCAGGTCGGGTACATGTTAGCAGCCATCGGCGTCGGAGGCGCGTTCGCCGCCGCAGCCGGGTTCTTCCACCTGTTCAACAACGTCCTCTACAAAGGCCTCCTGTTCATGACCGCCGGCGCCATAGTGTACGCCACCCACGAGAACGACCTCTCACGGCTCGGCGGCCTCCGCAAACAGATGCCGGTGACGTTCGCAGCGTTCCTCGTCGCCGCCCTCTCTATCACCGCGGTGCCGCCGTTCAACGGCTTCGTCAGCAAAGGCATGGTGCTCGACACAGTCGAGTACGAGTTCACCGGCGCCGCCACCCTGATGGGGTACGACGTCCTCTGGTGGCTCCTCTCCATCGGCGCCGTCGGCACGTTCATGTCGTTCATCAAGTTCGGGTACTACGCCTTCTACCACGGCGACAGCGAGGTAGACGCCGCGGCCGCGAACACGGGGCAGAAAGCCGTGATGGCCGCCGTCGCATTAGCCTGCGTCGCCATCGGGGTGTTCTACGGCGTGTTCTTCGACCTCCTGCCAGCTACCGAGCAGTGGGCTGGCGACACTTCGCCCTACAGCTTCAGCCACGTCTCCAAGGCCATGATACTCGGCGCCGTCGGCCTCATCGGCTTCTACGCCACTAAACCCCTGCTGGCGAAGGTGCACGGCGCCCCCGACGTAGACGCCCTCTACAACCCCGTGTTCTTCTACGGCGGCCGCGGCACCGCCGTCGGAACGATGGAGATCTACCGAGCAGTCGACGACGCCGTCGTAGCTGCGGCGAAGGAGGCGGCGGCGTTCGCCAACGACCCCGGCGGCTACATCGAAGACAACGTACCCGAGAGGTTCGAAGACCGCCTGCAGAGGCGGCGGGATTCCACGCCAGGTGACACGGGACTCAGGCTCGGCATCGGGGAATCCGTCTTCGTCGTCTCCCTCTCTCTCGCTTTCGCCCTCTACCTCGTGCTGTAGCGCCGGCCATGTCGAAACCCGCCGCGTCCCCTGTGACGTCGAAGCAGTTACACGCGGGGACGTCGAAGACTGTGTAACAGTGGAATCCAACCTCAGGAACCCAGAGTACACCGGCGACAGACGATGCATCCCCTGCACCGTCGTCAACGTCCTCCTCACCGTCGCAGCAGCGGTGCTCGCGTACGTCGCCGGAGCCACCTTCCTGACCTCTCCCTGGGGATACGTCTCCGCAGCCCTGATACTGGCCGTGGGCTTCATCGCGGTCTGGCTCCGCGGATACCTCGTGCCCTACACGCCGACGCTGACGCGGCGGCTGCTGCCGGAGAAGCTAAGGCCGACGCACGACCCAGTAGCCGGAGATGTAGAGGAAGCCAGCGACGTCGAAAGGGTTCTCGTCGACGCCGGAGCGGTCGAGTACAGCGAGGAAGCCACCGACCTCGTGCTGACGCCGGAGTTCGAACGCAGGTGGATGGAAGCCATCGACGACGTCCCAGACGACGTCGACTACTCGGTGGTGCTGGAGGAGCTGGGTTTCAGCGAGGAGGAAGAGGACGTCCAGACGTACTCCGGCCGCGGCGAGGAAGGCAGCGAGGCGTTCGCGGTCGAGGTCGTCGACAGGGGTGCGTCGCTGGCGAAGTGGCCGTCACGTACGGCGTTGAGAGTCGACTACGCGTCGGCGGAGCTCCTGGAGGACAGGGTCGACGAGTGGATGGAGCAGCCGCCGGAGTGGCGGAGCCGCGTCGTCCGCGGCCTCAGGGTTTTCCTCGAACGATGCCCTGATGGCGACGACGTCGTCGAGTCCAAGGAGGAGGTTCCGTCGTGCTGCAGCCGCAGGATGGTTTACACATTGAGCTGCAGGGGTTCGGGTGCGAGGTTGCTGGAGCAGGAGATACCGAACCCAAGGTAGACGTCGGAGGAAGGAGTCGGGGGAATGAGGGGGGGGGATGTGAGACGGGTGTTCAGCCTTCTATCTGTTGCTTGAGGTCGCCGTAGCTGGCGACGCGTTCGCTGTAGGCGTTGTGCTGGTGGATGCTCTCCTCGTTCTCCTGCGTCATCGCGACCACGGCGTCGTCGGGGAGGTCGAACTCCCTTACGACTAGCTGCGCCATCTCCCTTACTACGTCCTCGACGAAACGGCTGTTACGGTGCATCGTCTGCACCATGTGGTGTTCGTCCTCCCTCTTGGCGAGGTTGTAGACGCGGCTCGACATCGCATCTCGGGCGACGTCGATGACCTTGTCGAGCGAGACGTCGCCGTCGCCGTCGGTGGCGATGGAGAGGTAGCTGCGGCTGCGCTGGTTGTGCGCCGCCTGAGGCACCTCTCTGAGGAACTCCTCGACCCCGTCGTCGTCGACGCCGAGCTCCCTGAGTTTCTCCGCCGCCTCACCCTCCATCATCCCCTGTGCACACGGGCACGCGGTGGTGCCTGTGACCTCGGCTCCGATGGATTTGCGGACGCCGTCTTCGGTGGCGAGCGCGGATGCGTGCACGGTGGCGAAGCCCTGCGTCTCCATCTCGCTCACCGGCGTCTGCTCGCGGTACATGTACTCCGCCTCCATCTCAACCTCCGCCCGCGTCGTGTAGCTGTGCCGCCCCAGCAGCCGTTCCGCTATCTCCGCGCAGAGGTCCTCTACGCGGTACACTGCTTCGCGGGTGAGGTCGTCGAGGACCTCGTTCGTGACCTCCATGTTACGGCTCATGTCGATGCCTTTGCGGTCCGCGGGCAGGTCGACGAAGACGTCGAAGCTGGCTTCGAAGACGATGGGGCGGCCGTCGCCGCGTCCGACCTTCACGAGCTTCTGGACGTCGGTGACTCCGACGCGTTCCAATCCAACCTCGACGTCGGGGCGGCCTGCCTGCACGTCCGGTAGCTGACTGACCTTCATCGCCCTGACTTCACGGCGAGTGGATTTAGACGTGGTGTTTTCGGCTTCAGATTATCGGCGACTCGTAGGTGTTTAGACGGCTGTCGAACCCGTTCTTCGGTCACCGTGGAGCTTAATACCCCACGCTGCACCGGTTCCATCTGATGGAAGAACGCTACGACGTCGTGGTAGTCGGTGGCGGAACAGCCGGCTGCTTCGCTGCGGCGGAAGCCGCGAAACAGGGCGTCGACGTCGCCTTGCTGGAGCGGAAGCCCCGAGACGAAGGCGGACGCATCGCCTGCGGTGACGCCCTCAAGGGCGCAAGCGCGTTACCCGACAGCGTCGACACCGACCGCGTCCGCGACGAATCCTTCACCAACCAGAACGTCCGACGCGGAGTGTTCGAGTACCCTGACGGCACCGAGATAGATATCCCGTTCCCCGAAAGCGGAAGCATCATGGACCGCAAAAGGTTCGGCGAGGTGCTCTTAGAGGAAGCGGAACGCGCGGGTGCGGACGTCGAGTACGACACCGTCGTCAACGACGTACGTGAGAACGGCAAGGTACAGGGCGTGGAGGCGAAGCGGAGCGGCGAGGACGTCGTGTACGAAGCCGACGTCACCATAGACGCGGCGGGCGCGCTCTCCGTGCTGCAGGACAAAGCCGATCTCTCCGACACTTCGTTCGACACCGACGTCAACTACACGCAGTATTGCAGCGCTTACAGGGAGATCATCGAGGTGGAGGAACCCGTGGAGTACGACGACGCCTTGGTGTTCAAGCCGACTGAGGAGCTGGGGTATCTCTGGTACTTCCCCCGCGACAGCACGACGATAAACGCGGGCTTGGGTTTCCAGATGAACGAGCCGCCGATGGAGTTAGTGTCGGCGTTGAAATCCGACCTGGAACGCAGGCCGGAGTTCCGGAACGCCCGAGTGGTGGACAAACGCGGTGCAGCGTTGCCGACCAGGCGGCCGTACGACAGCGCCGTCGCACCCGGGTTCATGGCGGTAGGTGACGCGGCGGCGCACGTCAACCCCTGCACGGGCGGCGGCATCGCGGGTGCGGCGAAAGCCGGTGCCTGGGCCGCCGACGCCGCCGTCGACGCCGTGGCCGAGGAGGACGCCAGCGAGGACGTGCTCTGGAGCTACAACAGAAGGGTGATGGAGGACTTCGGCGGGAAGTTCGCGGCGATGGATCTCTACAACGTCTTCGGCACGGCGCACGACCTCGACGAACTCGTCGACCTCGTC
>JAQZDA010000023.1 GCA_028751075.1 Euryarchaeota archaeon Ods02
AAATCCATTAAAATTTTATTTTTTTTTGGGTTTTAAAAAATTTGCCTTATAAATATGGGTTCAATCGCCCCCCCCCCCCCCCTGACTCCATGAGTAATCCAAACGAAACTACTTGTACCGAGAGTACGCCCATATGCAGTAATGACAAGCGCCAACCAATGTGGCCATATCCTATCTAATGACGAACTTCCGCAAGGTTTCAGCCCTGTAGAGTGCCCGAGACCATCATGGGGGTCCCATGATAGATGTATTTGGCACGCCGAGACTGATGATAAACCAATCGAGGAAATCATGAACATGAGAGCTGATTGCCCTGAACGGATAGATGGAGCAATATTACGAGGACTCAACATTAATAAAAGAATATCATTTGAGAACTGCAAGCTCTTTAACGGCGATTTTAGAGAGTCAGAGTTGGAAGGAACGTGTTTCGAGGAAGCATCTTTACAAGGTTCTGATTTTTCAGACTGTAATTTAGATTACGCTGATTTCAGTGAAGGCAACTTAAGGAAAGCAGACTTGTCAGGCGCCAACATGAAAGCATCTAACTTTGATTTGGCTGACCTCAAAAGCGCTACTCTAGATTCGGTAAACGCCTTATCCTGTGAATTTAATGAGGCGAGAGTAATGGAGACAAGCTTCGAAGATGGTGATTTGCGAGACGCAAGCTTTACTAGCTCAAATTTGAGGGGTTCCGTGCTCAGCCAAGCCGACCTAAAAAACGCCTCCCTAAAGGACTGTTTCTGCGAGCAGGTAGATTTCTTCCGTGCTGACCTACGTGAATCTAACCTAAAAGGAGCTCGACTATTTGAAGCCAATTTTAGCGACGCTAAAGTAGACCACACAACGGAGATCGGCTCAAAGTCGATTTATGAGATAGAAGCAGATCAGGAAGTGTTAGAACAAACAAGTAATAGCTATCTTTTAAAGCATTTACCTAAATCTATTCAACTTGCTATAGGGCGCAACCCAAAGACAGGATACGAGTTATCTGAAGAAAGCCTAAATAAAGCGATATTATCGTATAGAGACTTCCATCGAATCGCCACCGAGAACTCATTATCGCGCTTAAAACGGCAATTCAGTGTTCGGGAAAAACACTCTAAGAGGAAGATAGAGTGCCAACGGGGAAATTTTATTCAATGGTTTAAACTATCACTCTCTCGACATACGATGTTATATGGTGAAAGTCCTAAGCACGTCGTTCGTTCCTCTATAATAACTATCGGAATTTTTGCTATAATATATGGCTTTATAGGACTGAAAGACCCAAGTACTGGTGTTGAATACAGCTTCGTACCCAGGATCGAAGTCAATCCAGAGGCTACCTTAGCTGTTTTAGAGTACAGTATCTCAAGATTTTTCAACAGTCCAGAATCCGATTTGGTTGTCTCGGAAGGTGGTCAGATAATTGCGACACTTGAATCAGGTATAGGAGCATTCCTAATTGCTCTGTTCGTATTTGTTCTGGGAAGACGAGCGACTAATTGAAAGCTAGAGATATACGCCTTAATTTTAATCCGATAGCTACTCCTAAACTCCCACTACATCACGAGGCGTTCACTGATGTCCTAACGTTACTTGCTGATTGGTCAATATCGCTAATCCTCGAATCTATCTCAACAGCGGTTAAGGCGAACGTGTTTCGGGATTAACTTGCCTGGTTACTTCTCAGTTACAGTGAGTTAGTTGTTCTCGTCGGCTATACTGCCAATGCTCG
This sequence comes from Euryarchaeota archaeon Ods02, assembly GCA_028751075.1. GTDB lineage: Archaea > Halobacteriota > Halobacteria > Halobacteriales > Halorutilaceae > JAQZDA01. The sequence goes on from JAQZDA010000023.1 coordinate 1,721, forward strand.
TTCCCAAGACCCCTCCGATTAGGGCACCTTCTTTGCCCCACAACGCACCACCAACAGCTGCGCCTGTTGTCGCGCCAGTGACTGTATAAGGCGCTGTTTCCATTGCTTCAGAAACTACTTCCTCGACTAATATCCCCCACGGCTCGCGGTCATCTGCGGTTATCTCTGGAACTTCGTTACCTTCCACGTTGTTTAACGTTGATGTCATATTTCCTCCATTGTGCACTGCGGAGTGGTAGGTAATAAGTCTTGTGCCGTGTGTTATGCATAACGCTACCCTCTGTCAGCCATTAACCGATCCAGAGGCACGTATTTATAAATCCGCAGGAGCCTATGTTCAGGTATGCCATCTCAGTTAGATGAAGATATAAGAGCAGAAATCGTCCGCTTAAGGGCTCTAGATTATGATAAAACAGAGATAGCGGAAGAACTTGGGATATCCAGAAATACAGTTACAAGACAGTTACAACAAGTAAGGGAGGAAGCTGAAGAGGCAGAGAACCCAGAAACAGTTGTAGTCGAGCTTATTGCTGGCGCAGCCTTAGGAGCTGCAGCGGGGATCGCGTTAGCTAAACTAATAGAAAGCGTCCAAGAAGACGAATAAGTAGACTGACACTGGAACATGCAGAGAAAAACCTGTATCGAAAGAACGCAGAATCCTCTAGGTTCTCAAAAAGTGTTTCTTTACCTTAGAACACAGTCCCGTGCTTCTTGTCCGGCAGCTCTTTCTCGAGGTCCTCGTACATGTCGAACCGTTCGCTTAGCTCGTTACGTAGTTCGCTGGGCGGCACGATTTCGTCGATGACGACCTCGGATGCCATCCGGTGGACGTCGATGTCCCTGCGGTACTCTTCGCGTAGCTCCTGTTCGCGCTCTGCTCGTTCTTCTTCGTCTTCGATCTCGTCGAGCTTGCGTTTGTAGACGGCGTTGATGGCGGCTTCCGGCCCCATTATCGCTATCTCGCCGCTTGGGAGGGCGATGGTGCTCTGGGGGTCGTAGGCGGGGCCGCTCATGGCGTAGATGCCGGCGCCGTACGCCTTCCGGACGACGACGCACTGCTTCGGCACCGTCGCAGACGACGCCGCGTAGATCATCTTCTTGCCTTTCTCCAAGATGGCGTCTTTCTCGACGGCGCTGCCGGCCATGAAGCCCGGCGTGTCCGTGAGGTAGAGCAGAGGTATCTCGTAGGCGTCGCAGGTCCAGACGAACTCCGCGGCTTTCTCCGCGCTGTCGGGGAAGATGGCGCCGGCGCGTTCGGCGGGCTGGTTGGCGACGACTCCGACGGTGCGGCCGTCGACGCGGGCGAACCCCGTGAGTATCTCTTTACCGTAGCCTTCCCTTAGTTCGAACCAGCTGTCGCGGTCGACGACGCGGTCGACGACGTCGTGCATGTCGTAGCCTTCGTTGGGGCTCTCCGGTATGACGCCGTCGAGCGCTGATGGATCCCGCGCCGCCGGCTCCGCCGGCTGCGACGGCGGCTGTTCGCCGGCCTTGTCCGGCAGGTACTCCATCAGCTTCGCCACGAGGTTGCGGGCGTGTCGTTCGTCGCGGGCGATGAGGTCCGCGCTCCCGCTTTCCTCCATGTGGACGCGTGGGCCGCCTAATTCCTCGAGCTCGATCTCCTCACCCGTCACCATCTCCACCATCCTCGGAGACGCGATCGCCATGCTGCTCATGCCTTCGACCATGATGGTGAAGTCCGCGAACACCGGTGTGTATGCGGCGCCGGCGATGCAGGGACCGTACAGCACGCATATCTGGGGGACTCGACCGGATAACATCGAGTGGTTGTAGTAGTACTTGCCGATGCCTTCGCGGTTGGCGAAGAACCCGCTCTGCTGGTCGATGCGGCCGCCCGATGAGTCCATGAGGTAGAGCACGGGTTTCCCCGTCTGGAGCGCCCTCTGTTGCATCCGGAGGAACTTCTCCACGCCTTTCTCCGCCATCGACCCGGCTTTCACCGAGAAGTCGTTAGCCATGAAATGCAGGCTGCGGCCTTCGAACTCCGCGGCACCGGTCAAGAGGCCGTCGGCGGGCAAGCGGTCGTCTTCGTCTTCGGAGACCTCCGGCGACGACGGATGCCAGTCGTCGAACGCGGCGAAACGGCCGTCCTCGAACTTCACGCCGCCGTTGTCAGCGAGGGCTTCCGCGTCGCCTTCCCCGCTGCCGAACCAGAGGTCGAGGCGGTCGCGGACGAACAGTTTGCCCTGCTCCTCTAGCCGCTCCACGTACTTCTCGGGGCCGCCGCGGTAGATGTCGTCTATCTCGTCGCGGAGCAGGTGCTCGCGTTCCGTGGGTTCGAGGCTGTCGTCGTAGACCTCGTGGCTTTCGGTGGGCGGCGGCACCTCGGCAGCGGGCTCAGAGCTGTCGCCGACGTAGACGCGGACGGTGTCTCCCGTCGACTCGGCGAGCGCGGTGGCTATGGCTCGGGCGGCGTCTTCGTCGGCGTCCCGCAGACGTACGTCCATGTTTTACGAGGTGGTTGGGTGGAAGGGGTTGGTCTATCGCTGACTCTACTCGACGGCTATCAGGAGGTCGCCCTGGTCTACGCTGTCTCCCGCGCTCACGGCGACCTCGGTGACGGTGCCAGATACGCCGGCGGCGATGTCGTTCTCCATCTTCATCGCCTCGATGACGCAGACGACGTCGCTCTCCGCTATCTCGTCGCCTTCCTCGACGTCGACGCTGAGGACGTTGCCCTGCATCTCCGCGGTGACGGGGTGGCCGTCGACGTCGTGGGATTGAGCGGCAGCCGCTGCACCGCCTCCGCCGCCTGCGCCGGGTTCGCCGCCGCCGAATATCTCCGGCGTGTAATCTTCGAGAGAGATCTCGTACCGTTTGCCGTTGACCTCGACGAGGAACTCGCGGTCGACGCTCTCGACCTTCGCCGCAGGAGTGGCTTTCTCGTCCGTCCCCCATCTGTCGTAGGCGTCTTCGACGGCGCTCTGCTCTAGCTCCTGGTCGAGGTACTTCGTCGTGTGGCTGCCTTCGACGAACGCGTCGTCCTCCAGCATCAGGAGGTGGAAGGGGATTATGGTCTTGATGCCTTCGATGTCGTAGTCCTCGAGAGCGCGTTTCGACCTGGCGATGCATTCCTCGCGGTCGCCGGCCCAGACGATGAGCTTCGCGATCATCGAGTCGTAGTCGCCCGTGACGTCGTCGCCTTCGCGTACGCCGTCGTCGATCCGTACGCCTATCCCACCGGCGGGGTCGTACCGGTCGAGCGCGCCCATCTGGGGCGCGAACTCCTGCGCGGCGTCCTCGGCGTTGATGCGGAACTCGATGGCGTGACCCTCGAACTCGACGTCCTCCTGCTCGAACGTCAGCTCCTCGCCCGCCGCCACACGTATCTGCCATTTCACGATGTCGAGGTCGGTGATCTCCTCGGTGGCGCAGTGTTCGACCTGGATGCGGGTGTTGACCTCCATGAAGTAGAACTCGCCGTCTTCGACGAGGAACTCCACGGTGCCGGCGTTGTGGTATCCGGCTTCGCTTACGCCGCGGCGGGCGGCTTCACCTATCTCGTTCCGGAGGTCGTCGTCGAGCACCGGCGACGGAGCTTCCTCGATGACCTTCTGATGCCGGCGCTGCAGCGAACAGTCGCGTTCGCCGAGATGTCGGACGTTGCCGTGTTCGTCGGCGAGTATCTGCACCTCGATGTGCTTCGGTGCCTCGAGGTACTTCTCGACGTACACCGAGGGGTTGTCGAAGTACTCCTCACCTTCACGTATCGCGGTCTCCAGCTGATCCTGTATCTCGTCTTCGCTCCGGACGACCTTGAGGCCGCGGCCTCCGCCGCCGCCCTCCGCCTTGATGGCGATAGGGTAGCTGACGTCCTCGTCGTCGACGAACTCCCTTATCTCGTCCGCGCTGTCCACGGGTTCCTTCGTGCCGGGGACGATGGGGACGTCGGCCTCGCTCATTATCCTCCGCGCCTTCGTCTTCTCGCCGAGGTTCTCCATCGCCTCGCTCGGCGGCCCGATCCACTTCATGCTGCTGTCTTCGACCTTCCCCGCGAACTCCGCGTTCTCCGCGAGGAATCCGTAGCCCGGGTGGACGGCGTCCGCCCCGGCTTTCTCACCGGCTTCGATCACTGCTTCGTGGTCGAGGTAGCTTTCGCTGGGTTTCGTCGGCCCTATGTTGTAGGCTTCGTCGGCGTACCGGACGTGTCCGCCGTTCTTGTCGGCGTCGCTGTACACTGCGACGGTGTCGACGCCGAGCTCCTCACACGCCCGCATCACCCGGACGGCTATCTCTCCGCGGTTAGCAACTAGAACTTTGTCGAACATCTTTGCTAGGGGGTGGCGGGCTCGGTATATAGTCTTTAATCTGTAGGACGGCTACAGGGAGGTTCGTCCACGCAGCCTGGTGCGTGAGTTGACGTCAGCAGCCGCTGGCGGAATCCTCGGGATGGTGGTCAGTGCTTTCGGAGCCGACGTTCGAGCATTCGTTCCAGGTGATCGCGGTGGCGTAGCCGTTGTGCGAGGGTTCGCCGTCGGTGTCGACGCTGCAGGCGTCGTCGGAGTCCGGCCGGACCTCGTTGTCGAGGTAGAAGTAGTCGGGGTAGACGAAGTAGTTGAACGCCTCGCTGTAGATGTCGATGAGCTCGTCCTCCGTGCACTCGTAACCCGTGGCGCTATGGGGTACCCTGCTGTCGAAGTGCCCCTGTGTAGAGACGTAGATGCCGTGGTAGTCGTCGCCGCCGAACTCGCCTTCCTCCTCCTCGAAGAACCAGTTACGGGTGTGGTGTCCTCCGTTGGTGCGACCCCAGCTTTCGCCCGCTCCCTGATGGTGCTCTTCGAACTCGTCGGTGACGCGGTTGTAGCCGTACCGGACGTACTCCGCGATGTCGTCGGTCCAGCCGGCGACACGTACCTTGACGTCGATGAAGTGTTCGAGGTCGGGGCACTCCTCGGGGTTGGTTCCGAACGGCGCGACGATGTTGATGGGGCTCGTGCGTTCGTAGCCGTCGAAATCCTCTCCGTCGTCGCCTTCGTCGTAGATGTACAGCATGTACGGGACGTCCGCCTCCTCCATATCCCCATCCTCGTGCCAGTCGGTCTGCTGAGCGTCCACGTCGTTGCCGCCCATCACCAGCGGCGGAACCGCCGTCGCCGGCAAGCCACCGCCGTTCTCCCTAGCCTCGTGGAAGTACTCCTTCCACTCGTCCTCCGAAGCCATGTCGGCCTCCCAGTCCTCGTTCTCTATCTCGTACCTCGCTGACGAAGGCAAAGCCTGCTTCTCCCACCGGGATTTCTCGAACCTCCGTTTCGTCTCCATCACAGGATGACCGTACCTCTCGTTTAGATCGGGACTTATCCTCCGCGTAGTTATCTCGTAGTAGTCCTCGAAGTCCTCACGTATCTGGAGCTTACGACCGCTGACGCGGAAGTCCTCTATAGTGGAGCCAGCACCCGATGGGCCATGCGCCTCCGCAAGGTTTACGGCGCTGAAAGCGCCCACCGCCGATGCGCCGACGACCTGTAGAAGCTTCCTGCGGTCGACGTCGGCGTTAGCTTCGATGTCGATCTTGTCCCACACCACAGTAATTCCTTACCCGGATTACGGCGTTGCTTCGTATAAGCCTTGTCAACAGACGAGGTGAAGAGGCGGCGTAAACCCGCTTTCGAACCGGTTCAGTAGCTCTTCGGGAACCCTATCTCCTGCGCGAGATGGTTCCACGCCATCTGCTGCGTCACCGGCGCCAGCCGCGTGAGGTTGATCTCCCGCCACCAGCGTTCGACGTCGTACTCCCGCGCGTAACCCCAGCCGCCATACGCCTGCATCGCGTGGTACACCGTCTCGATGCCGGCTTCGACGGCGACGGCTTTCGCGACGTTGGTCTCGTACGCGCAGTCCTCTCCGTTGTCGTACAGCCACGCCGCCTTGTCACGCATCACCGCCGCCGTCTCCAATTTAGCGTATCCCTCGGTGACGGGGAACTGCACGCCCTGATGCGCGCCCACCGGCTGCCCGAAGACCTCGCGGTCGTTCGTGTACTCCACCGCGCTGTCTGCGGCGAGCTTCCCTATTCCGGTGGCGGCGGCGCTGAACGCGATGCGCTCGGGGTTCAGGGTGTCGACCAGCGCCCACCATCCGTCGCCTTCCTCGCCTAGGACGCGGCCTTCGGGCACATGTACGTCGTCGAGGAAGACCTCGCAGCTGTTGGAGTAGTTCATCCCGTGCTTGGGTATGGGTTCCACGTCGACGCCGTCCTCGTCGAGGCCGACGATGAGGAGGGTGATGCCGTCGGTGGCGCGGTCGACCTCGTCCGCCGGCGTCGTCCTGGTGACGAGGACGATGTAGTCGCTTTCGTCGCTGAAGGTTATCCAGCATTTCTTCCCGTTCACCCGCCAGCCGTCGCCGTCGCGTTCGGCGAACGTCTCCGCGTTCAGGGTGTTGGTGCCGGCGTCCGGCTCCGTGATACCCATGCAGAACATCTCGCCGCCGTCTGCGATCCCAGGAAGGAACTCCTCCTTCTGCTCCTCCGTGCCGTGTTCGCGGATGCCGACAGCGGCCATGCAGGCGTTCACCACGAGGTACCAGCACCCCGCCATGCCGACTCCTTCCTTGCAGAGGGTCTCCATCGCGACACCCATCTCCTGCATACCCATGCCGGCGCCGCCGTACTCCTCGGGTATCAATAAGCCGTGGAACCCCGCTTCCGCGAGCTCGCTCCAGAACTCCTCGCTGAACTCACCCGCTTCCTCCATCTCACGCCAGTACTCCGGTCCGAAATCCGCGGCTATCTCCTCCGCGGTGCCGCGGATGAGCTTCATCTCCTGCGGCTCCGTGTAGTCAGCCATGGTTGAGTTCAGGGGCGGTGAGTACTAAAGTACGTTGAGACGGCGTGGGGTGAGCCTATCTAGAGGTCTCGACTCGTACGTCGTCCCAGTACGCATTATCTGTTTCTCCCGCCTTCTGGTATCCTATTCCTCCGTCATCGTAGGCGGTACTGGTGTAGGTGAACTCGCCTATTGGTTCATCAGTTTCGGGGTCGTCATCCGCGTAGTATAGCTCCACGTGTATCTCGTCATTCTCAGTTGCACCCCAGTCGACTATCACCTCGAACCATTGATCTGGGTCTACATCGATGTCGTCCCATTCCTCCATCTCTCCGTCCTCGTATATCAGTATCCAGTCCTGACGCAGCTGGATGGCGTAGTGGTCATTGACGGTCTGTGCGCCGAAGCGGAACTCGTCGAAGTCGTGGTTTCGCGCATAGTATCTTATCTTGTCCCCGCGCTGCGGGTAGTCGTCCAAACCGCCGAAGCTGAACATCTCACGGTCCTCGTCCATTCCGTGCAGTGCGCAGCTTCCGGTCTGCACGATGGCGTCCTGCGAGCGGAAGAAGTTGTTGTTGCCTTCGTCGTAGGCGTCTCTGTCGAAGCTGCAGGCTATGTTGTGGGCGTCTGTGCGGTCCCAGAACTGAGAGTAGGTAGTGATGGTGCCGTCACCCAGCTGTCCGTGACCCACGCCGCCGTAGTCCCATTCATCGTCGCTTATGTAGACCTGATGCTCTGTGCCATCCACGGTGTAGAAGGCATCTATCCATTCACTATCGTCTCCAAAGGTCCCCCACTCTATTCTCACGTCGTGGAACTCTCCCGTCGGTATGCCGAACTCGGTCCTGTCCGTGGCCACTACGTCTCCACCCGCCAATTTCTCTAGCTCTATGCCTTCGTCGTCGCCGACGAAGATCCTGAGCGCGTAGCCGTCTATCACCTCGCCGGTGTCAGGGTCGGCGTCCTGCACACCGAAGAACGTCCTGGTCTGCGGGTTCTCGTCGCCGCCGCTGTTGTGGGTGTAGTGCTGGAACTCTATGTCGTCTCCACGGTATCCGTAGTACGGCAGCTCAAAGCTCTGGTCACCCCAGTCGCCGGCTTCAAGCATCGAGGTAGCGTAGTTCCAGGGGTCGTTGTGTCCGCGGAGGTAGCAGGGTTCGTCCGGCGACTGGTCGTCTAATCCGCTTCCGTCGTCGAGATGCAGGTCTCCGTCGGATATCCCGCCGAAGAACCTGTTCTCTAATTCGGTGTCGTCGCAGCCGCTGTCCCAGTTGAAGGTGGCGATGGGTCTCTGGTTCTCTCCCGTGTCGAAGTCGTCGATCAACCTGGTCTCGAATATCTCCACCGGCTGTCCGTCTTCGTCGTCGTCGCTTCTGACCTCGATGTCTATCTCGGGGTAGTCGCCTTCCTCGGTGGTGTACGTGAGGGTGACGTCGGTGCTCTCGTCGGGTTCCAGTTCAACGTTCTCCTCGGTGTCTTCGAGGCTCCAGCCGCCGTCCTGGTCGCTGTCTATCCATAGCTCGATGTCCTGGGTGTCGCCTTGTCCGCCGGTGTTCTCGACGGTGGCGTCGACGTTGAGGTCGTTGGTCTCGGTGACGGGTTCGTTGGTGTTGTCGATGGTGACGTCGAAGAACGCGGATTCCTCGACCTCGACGTCTTCGACGACGTCTTCGCCCCAGCTGTCGCCGGTGTCGCTGTCCTCGGCGCTGGCGCGGGCGTCGGCGAACCCGACGTCGTCGCTGGAGGTGCTCCACTCCAGGGTGATGGTGTCGGACTGACCGGCGTCGAGGGTGACGGTCTCCTCCACGTCCTCCTGCGTCCAGCCGCCGTCCTGATCGACGTCGATGTCGAGGACGACGTCGCCGGTGCCCGTGCTTCCGCCGGTGTTCTCGACCTCGGTGGTGAACGTCATCGTCTCGCCGGCTTCGACGGGGCTGTTAGTGTCGGTTATGGTGACGTCGAAGAACGGTCCTTCGAGCACGCTGAACTCGCGGGTGTCGCTGTCGTCTTCGGTGCCAACGAGTGCGGTGTAGTCTCCGGCGTCGCCGCTGCCGGTCTGCCATTCGAGCGTGACGGAGGTGTCGTCGCCGGGGTCGAGCTCGACGTCGGGTTCGACGTCCTTCTGATCCTCGTCCACCCATAACTCGACGTCCTTCGTGCCTGCGACGTCGCCGGTGTTCTCTACGGTGGCGATAGCCTCGAACAGCTCGCCTTCCTCCACCTCTTCGTCGTAGCTGGTGATCGTGACCTCGAAGGTAGCGCTCTCATCGACTGTCACCGGAGTGCTGTCGCTGTCGTTGTCGCTGTGTATCCAGGCGTCGTAGTCACCGGCGTCGCCGTCCTCAGTCGTCCACGTCCACGTCTGGGTGGTGGAGTCTCCGCCGTCTAGCTGTATCGACCGGTTATCTCGTTCGGTTCCATCGGGGATGTCGAGGGTGACATACTGCTCTCCAGGTTCCTCACCGGTGTTCTCGACGGTGGCGGTGACCTCGAGGTCTTCATCCTCCACGACGGGGGTGTTGGTGTCGTCGATGGAGACGTCGAAGGTCGCGTCCTCGAACTCGACGTCCTGGACGTCGGCGGTGTAGTCGACGGTCTGCCCGAAGAAATCGTCCTGGTACGGGCTGCTGGGCCACTGGTCGAACTCCTGGATGGTCCGGAACCGGGTCTCCCCTGGTTCGGCGCCGACCGGTACGTCGACGGTGGTCTCCACGGTGCAGGTGTAGTAGTCGCCCTGATCCTCGTCGGGTTCGCAGACGCCTACGTCGTACCTGCTGTCGAGGTCGTAGTCCTGGTTCCAGTCGAACCACGCGGAGACGTACTGCGTGGTGTCGGGGCTGTCGGTGGCGGCGGTGACCTCGAGCGTGTAGCCACTGCCCTGGTCGACGGTGGCTACCTCGGTGGTGAAGTCCTGGTATCCGTCGGGTTCGCCCTGTCCGCTGGTGTGCTGGAGGTCGCTGAAGCTGTGGCTCTCTATCCACTCCTGGCTGGCGTCGCCCTCGCTCTCGGCGTACGCTTCCGCGCCCGTCAGCTCGACGTCGACGCTGTCGCCGTCGTCCTCGCTGTACACCCAGGCGGTGTACTCGCCTTCGTCGCCGACCTCGGTGTCCCATTCGAGCGTCACGCTGGTGAGGTCGCCGGGGTCGAGCGTAACCGAGGTGCTGTCGCGCTGGGTGCCGTCAGGCACCTCGAACACGACGTCCTGGGTCTCGGTCTCGTTCTTGGTGTTCTCTATGTCCGCGGTCACCGTGAGAATCTCGCCTTCCTCGACGGGGCTGTTGGTGTCGTCTACGGTGACGGCGAACGCTTCGTCGGGCGTGGGTTCGCTGGCGGTGTCGACGTTCAGCGTGTGGTCGACGACCTCGCCTTCGCCGACGTCGTCGTATGGTCCGAGAGCGGGTCCGTCTTCAGTGAGGATGGTGCGCATGAGGACGCTGCCGCCCTGCGCTCCCTGCGGCACCTCTATCTCGTCGGTTATCCTGCATTCGTCGTCTTCGATGACGCAGCTGCCGAGGTCGGCGCGGCTCTCGCCTTCGAACACCCGGACGTCGTCGAAATAGATGCTGGTGCCTTCGCCGTGCACCTTCCTGAATCCGATGTCTCCTTCGTCGTACCAGTCGTTCTCCAGCGACACGTCCGCTACCTGGCCTTCGGAGCCGAACGCCCGCGCCACTATCTCGGGGTCTTCGTCGCCGGCGCGACCCCATCCGACCTCGATGGTGTACCATTCGTCCGGCCTGAGGTCGATGTCGGTGGAGACCTGAAGCGGGTCGCCGGTATCTGGGCATTCCGCTATCTCCGCGCACTCCAGCACGAACAGCTGGAACTGTGCTTCATCGGCTTCGGGGTGTATCTGGAGGCCGTAGGTGTCGCCGCCGCGGCTGGGGTTGGGGCCGAAGAAGAACTGGCCGACCGCTCCTTCGTCGTCCTGCGGGCGCTCGTACCTGTAGTCGAACCGGATTGTGTCGCCGCGCTGCGCGAACTCGTCGACGCCTTCGCGTCCGCCGCGGTCGCCGAACGTCGAGAGGCTGTCGTCTGTGGCGTCGGGTCCTGCTTTGAGCGCGCACCTGCCGCTGGCGACTACGTCGGGCTGCCCGAATATGTGTTCGCGGTCGCCGCGGTAGCCGTAGGTGTCGCAGTTGTCGACGCGGACGTCGTCGTAGTACGCGTAGCTGCCTTCGACGTCGCTCTTCTCGAACCCGATGCCTCCGTCGTCGAAGGTGGAGTCGTTGGCTTCGAGGTGGACGGGGAACCAGTCACCCATCCACTGGGTGCTGTCGTACTGGAAGATGCGGACGCTGATTGTCTCGTCGGAGACGTTGTCGGCGCCGGGCTGCAGGCCACCCCACTGTATGTTGACGTCGTGTCTGGGGTAGTCTGCGGGTCCGCCGAGGTCGAATACGCTTCCGGGCGCGCCTTCTTCGCGGTCGGACTCCACTTCACCGGTGAAGTTCGCCTGGTCGAGCACGGTGCGGTCGCCGCCTTCGTACTTCAGCAGCTGGAAGCCGTGGATCTTGTCGGTGAGGTTGACTGCGTAGTAGTTGTTCTGATCCTGCACTCCGAACCTGAACTTCGAATGTATGTCGGGGTCCTCGACCCAGTAGTCGAACCTTATGTTGTCGCCGCGCTCCGCTTCGCCCTCCAGTCCGTCGGTGGTCCAGATGGCGGTGTCGCTGGCGTTGCTGCCTAGCTGACACGTGCGGTCGAGGTCGGCGAACTCCCGTGCCTCCCAGTCTCCGGGGCTGCTGCCCGTGTTTCCGTCGTAGTGGCTGAGGCTGCAGACTCCGAACCTGTTCTCGAGTCGTACGCCGTCCCAGTAGACGTCGTTGTCGCCGCCGGTCTCCTGTCCGAATCCGACGCCGCCTTCCTGGAACTCGACGTCGGTTGCGGTGACGCTGCCTATCTCGGTGCCGTCGTCGGGGTCGTGTGCGCTCACGGTTATCTCGGTGCCCCAGTCGACCCGTATCTCGTGCCATTCGTCGTTCTCCAGCGGTACTGCGGAGGTGAAAGCCAGCAGCTCGTCGTTGCCGTCGCTGAACTTGTCTAGCCGTAGCTCGTCGTTGTCGGGGTTGACGCGTACGCGGTACCTGTCGTCGCCGAGTTCTCCTTCGTCCTGCACGCCGAACGACAGCTCTCCGGCTCCGTCGCCGCGGAACATGTAGTTTATGCGGTCACCTTGTTCGGGGTAGTCGTCCCAGTCTCCGTCGTCGGATGTCGAGTATATCGAGCTGCCGCCGTCTATCGAGGTGAGCGCGCAGTCGCTGTCTCCGTAGGTCACGCTCTCCTGCACCTGGAAGGCGTCGCGGTCGCCGGTGTATCCGTCTCCGAGGACGCAGCCGAAGCCGGCGGCGTCCATACGTCCCCAGAGCATGGCGAACGAACCGGTACCGAATCCTCCAGTCTGTGCTTTATGGAAGCCGACGCCGCCGTCGTCCCAGTCGCCGTCCTCCATCGTGACCTCGTGCTGGGTTCCGTCGTTTCGGAAGAACGTCGCCCTGATACGGTCGGGGTTGGCGTCGGTGCCCCACTCAATCTCTATGTCGTGGAACTCCTCGTCGAAGTCCTCTGTGTTCACCGCGGTGGTCTCGCGCTCCACCTGGTCGCCGTTCTCCCATTTCTCCAGCGCTATCTCGTTGCTGCCGGCGAAGACGTGGAACGCGTACCCCGTCTGCGGGGTGCCGTCGTCGTGGTCCTGGACGCCGAAGAACGTGTGGCTCTCAGGCCCTGTGTCACCGGACTGATGCCAGTAATGATCGCTGATTGTGAAGTTGTCTCCCCGGGTGGGGTAGTACGGGAGATCGGTGTCCTGTTCGTCGGGCATCGAGGTTATGGTTGCTCCGTCGAGTTCGGGCGGGCTGTTGTCGCTGCCGTCGCCGTCGGCGTCGCTTCTGAGGTAGCATTCTTCCTCCGGCACAGCCGGTGTCGCTCCCTCACCGTCGTCCTCGTGGAAGTCGTCGTCGCTGGAGCTCATGTCGCCGTCGAAGAACTCGTCGAGTCTGTAGACCTCTTCGTCGACGCACTCTCCAGTGTCGTCGTACGCCCAGTTGAAGTCGACGACGTTGGATTCGAAGAACTCGTCTGCGGCGCCGAAGTCCTCGGTGACGCGTTCGTCCTCGTACTCGAACCGTTCGAACAGCCGTGGCTCCTGCTTCTCGACCTCGTCCCAGTAGCTCGCGGCTCCGTCGAGGTGTGCGAAGCCGATGCCGCCGTCGTCGTGCCGGCCTTCTTCGCCTACGAACGACGTCAACTCGTCGCCGTCGGAGTCCCGGAGGGTGACCTGTATCTCGTCGGTCTCGTCGGGTCCACCCCAGTCGACCTCGACCTCGTACCAGTCTCCGCTGGAGATGGCTGCGGAGGCGCTCTCTATCTCGAGTTGTCCGCCGCCCTCCCATCTTTCTAGCGAGACTTCGTCGTCGCTGGCGCTGACGACGACGGCGTATCCGTTCTCGGCGTCGGAGTTCCCGAACAGCAGCGCTCCCTCGCTGGAGGCGTCTGCGGCCTGGTAGTCGTACCGGATGCGTTCGCCGCGTTCGGGGTAGCTGTCGAGGCCGGCGAGCGAGTATACGCCGCTGTCGACGACGTCGCCTTCGAGCGCGCATTCGCTGGTCGCCGTGGTGACGTCCTCCTGAGAGGCGAAGTCCGCTGTGTCGCCGCTGTAGGCGTCGCCGTCTATCGAACAGCCTTCACCGCTCGCTATCGCGTCGACGACGAAGGCGGCGTTGCTGTAGGTGACGCCGAAGGACGAGTGGCTGCCGGTGTCGCTCCAGTGTCCGACGCCGCCTTCGCCGTACTCGCTGTCGCTGCCGACGAGAAGCGCCTCGGTGTCGCCGTCTGGGTTGATGTACTCGACGTCTATCTCGCCGTCGGTGACCGAGTGCCAGTCCACCTCCACCGTCCATATGGCTCCGTCGTCGCGGTCTATCCAGTGTTCGTCGTCCGGTTCGAAGCTGTCGGAGGCGAGCGTCGTGTAGCTGCCTCCGATGCCTCCGGTGTACTTCCTTAGCTCCGTGGTTATCGTAGGGGAGGAGCTGGATGCGTCGTCTGTCTCGCTGTAGACGCCGTAGAACTCGTCCTCGCTCTCGGCGCCGAACATGAACATCAGGTCGGTGCTGCGGAAGTAGGCTTCCTGGATGGTGATGGTGTCTCCTGGTCCGGGGTAGTAGCTGAGGCTCTCGTCGTTGTCGCCGTCGGGCAGGCTCCAGATCCAGTTCGCGTCCCCGTCCCAGTCAGCGCCCTCGGTGAAAAGAACGCATTCGTCGACGTCGGGTTGGTCGCCGCCGTCGCCGCTCTCGACGCTCCACTGGTCGTCTTCGTCGCTGTCTATCTGGCTGGCGGGATAGTAGTAGTCCATCAGGGCGTCCTGGCTGGCGTCGTCGTCGCAGACGTCGACGGTGTCGCCCTCACCTAGCTCCCAGTTGTAGTCGACTATACCGCGTTCGTAGGGGTCGTCGCTCTGTCCGAAGTCGTCGACGTTGACGGGGACGTACTCTGGGTCGTCGGTGTCGGCGAAGTTCTCCACTAGCTCGCGGGGTTCGTTCGGCACGTCCTCGGGGTCCCCGTACTCGAAGTCGTCGAGGAACCTGAACGCGGTGGCTATGTCGGGGCCTAGGAAGTCGTTGCGGTTCCAGTCGAAGAACGCGGTGGCGTGTACCTCGGTGCCGTCCGCACCCTCCGCGGTCACCGTCATCTCTGGTTCCTCGCCGCGTGCGACGTCCGTGCGTTCGTAGGTGCGGTCCTCGTGGCCGCGCAGCCCGAACAGCTCGACGCGGTCGAAGACCTCGGCGCGGGTGGTGCCGTCGACGGTGACGCGGTCCCAGAGATGCGCGTAGCTGACGGTGCCGTCGTTCGCCTTGCCGAAGCCGATGCCGCCGTCGTCGAAGCTGTCGTCGTTGGCGCGGATGGTCGTGGTCTCGCTGCGGTCGGCGCCGTTCGTCAACGTCACCTCGATGGTGTCGACGTCCTCGTATCCGGTGCCCCAGTCTATCTCTATCTCGTGGAACTCGCCGTCTGGGACGTCGGGCGTCGCCTCCGCTATCACCTCTTCGGTTCCGTCGACGCTGCGGTGGAGGGCGAGCGACGGCGTGTTGGTGTCGTCGAGCCTGACGAGGTAGTAGTTGTCGCTGTCCTGTCTGCCGAAGTAGAAGTCGCCGTAGTCGTTTCCGTCGTTGTGTACGTAGTGTCTGTACTCGATGCGTTCGCCGCGTTCGGGGTAGTGCGGGAGCTCGCTGTCCTGTTCGTCGTCGTCGGCTCCTGGGTCGCTGAATATCGTGGTGTAGGCGTCGGCGTCGGTGCGGAGGAAGCACTCTCCCGCGGGTGTGTAGCCGCTGACTCCGCCGCCGTCGTCTTCGTGGAAGTCGTCGTCGCTGCTGCTGATGGAGCTGTCGGGGTAGAAGTAGCTGTCTAGCTCGGTTACTCCCTGGTCTCGGCAGTCTGGCCACGCCCAGTTGAAGTCGACGACGTCCTGCCTCGAGTGGTGGTCGTCGAGGTCGTTGAGTTCGACGCCGCTTATCCAGGTGTCGCGGTTGTCGGCGAAGACGAAGTCGTGGTCCTCGCTGTCTGCGTAGGCGTCGTTGATGCCGACGGTGTAGTCGAGTACGTTGCCTTCTCCG
Source organism: Euryarchaeota archaeon Ods02 (assembly GCA_028751075.1). GTDB lineage: Archaea > Halobacteriota > Halobacteria > Halobacteriales > Halorutilaceae > JAQZDA01. Next base: position 17,115 of record JAQZDA010000023.1, read on the forward strand.
AGTTCGCCGCGGGGTTCGTCGGCGTAGCCGCCGGTGGTTGCGGCCACCCGCATCAGGGTGGGGCCGCCTTCGCTGAAGGTGGGGACGTCGACGCGTTCCCCGACTTTACACGGTGATTCGCAGCTTCCGAGGTCGTATCTCTCCCAGTCCTCGAGGAAGTTGTTGCGGTTCCAGTCTATCCAGACGCTGACGTATGTCTCCTCGCCTCCTCCTTCGACGTCGACTGCGAGCGGCACCTGTTCGGCGAATCCGACGTGACCTACCTCTTCTGTGCGGTCCTGGTAACCTGTGTCTCCGGGTGGTCCGGTCTCGTCGTCTATTCCGGAGAACCGGAACTCGTTGCCGAACCGGACGCGGGAGACGTACTCGTCTCCGTCCTCCGCGCTGACGCCGTCGTACTGGAGTCGGTTGGCGACGCCGTAGTCGATGGCGTAGTCGAGTATCTCGCCTTCGTCGACGCCTTCCTCGAGGTCGGTGTCTGTGACCTCTTCGCCGCCCTGATGGGCGACCCTTAATAACGCCTGTCCGTCGGGGGCGTCTTCGGGTACGTCGACGACTTTCGCGAGGGTGCAGCCGTCGTCGTCGCAGCTTCCGAGGGGGTAGCTTTCGTCGCTGCTGACGTTGCTGTCCTGATCCCAGTCCATCCACGCTGCGCCGTAGTGGTCGCGGCTCTCGGTCATCCCCGCCGTCGTCACGAGCTCGTACTCTCCGCCGGGTGCGACGTCGGTGCCGCGGAACGTGAGGTCCTGGTAGCCGTAGGTGCTCTGTCCGCTCCGGTGGTCGAGTCGGTTGAACTCGGTGCGTTCTATCCAGTGGTCTTGGTTGCTTCCTACGTCGGGTCCGTCGGGTGCGATTCCGGGGCCGCTGTAGCACTCCATGGTCAGGCCTTCACCCAGGAGATGCACAGCGAAGGTGATGTCCTGCGCCTGTATCTGACCGACGCTCATCGCGTGGGCTCTCGCTCGGGCCTGGTCGAGTTCACCGTAGTCGGCGCGGAACTCCAGCCGTTCTTCCTCCATATCCTGCTGCAGTCTCTCGCTGTAGAATCCCCCGCTTTCGTAGACTTCGGCGTTCTCCAGCCGGACGAAGTTCGTGTCCATGTGGCTGAAGGTTATTCGTGCGTCTCCGACCTCGAGGGGTTCGGCTTCGGTTCCGCCGACGTCGAAGTAGAACCGCGCGCCCGAGATGTCGTACTCGGTGAGGTCCTCAGGTACTGGGAGGTCCTTGTAGAAGGTTAGCTCCTGTACTTCGGCGTTCCCTATGTCAGCCTGTATCAACGGCTGTTCACCCTGCGCTGTCGTGACGCCTTCACGGGTCACCATCTCGAAGTCCTCGCCCTCCATCGTGTCGGCTTCCAGGCAGAACCCGCCGAACGGTCCGGCGAGACCCATGGAGAAAGCGGTACCGGTGTAGAGGATCGTTATCGCGAGCATAGACGCTACGAGGATGGATATAGCAAGGACGGAGCCGAACTTCTGCTTGTCTACACCCATGAAGGAGTCAGAGGACCTCCTTCAGAAACCCCCACACCATGTGGTTCCGTCGAGATGACACTGTTTACTCCCCGATATTACCGTATCAAGACCTATAAATGCTCCTGTAATAGCCGGTTGGGGGTCGACGACACACCCGAATCTCAGGTATCAAGCTTCATCCAAATGTATATCCCCTTCGAAGCTGTATCACCGGGGAGATGCAGTCCGGGTCGGACTACAGGTGGGGCTTGTTCGTCGCGGTCTTCCTGGCAGCGGCGCTCATGGCGCCTTTCTTCACGTCGGCGGCGCCGTACATGGACGACGCCACAGGAGAGCTAGATGTCGACGACCTCGGCGGTCTGGTCGGCGGAGAGGGTCTGCTCTACGTGACCGCTGAAGCCGACCACTACACTCAGGGTTACTGTCAGGTTCTTCCGTGTAACTTCCCCGAAGGCGACGCCAACGAACCCCGTGACACCTCTCAGGTCGGTGGCTTCCTGTTCGGCACCGACCTGATGACCGGTCACGACGAGTACGCGGAGAACTTCTACTACCCCCACGGCAGCGACCACGACGGCTTCCACTGGGAGACCTCGTCCGGATACGACGACACCACGGCGGAGGTCGGTATGGACCGCGTAGTAGCGCACAACCCGCTGTTCTACCGAGGCGGAATCGAAGGCAGCGACGGCAACACCTACAACATGAAGATGGAAGCCCGGTCAGCTCGCATCAGCCACAACGACAACGACTGCAGCGACAGCCAGTACACCCACGACGGAGACGACGATGACGGCTACTGGGGCGGCGCCTCGATGGACGACCACTACAGCCAGTGCGACGTCTACATGATGACTCCGGAGATAGCGTTCCGGTACGTCAGCGCCACCACGTACGGCATACTGTTCGACATGGAGCGATACTGGGTTGTATCACCCGAAGACGACTGGTGCAGGACGTCGCTGAACCAGCACTGTCTCGCGAGCGCCGGCGACAACAACGCCGACGCCCAGATGACACGTGGGTTCATCCGAGGCTACTGGTTCCTCCTCAACGACGAAGCCACGCTCAACGACGCCGTCTTCCGCATAGACCAGGGCGAGGAGGAGTTCCCGCTGGAGTGGAACTGCGACGACAGAGCCAGCGACCACACCCACAACCGGAACGACCTCCCCGGCTGCTACTGACTACTCTATACCAGAGGTTACGTTCACAGCTCTATACAGGTGTTCACGCGGTAGAGCCTCTCTGACCCAGTTTAAACTCGAAGCAACAGGTCCACCGAACCAATCTGTTTAAGTGTTGTGGCTGGAAAGTTGTACCATGGATTTTGGCTTGACCGACGAACAGAAGCAGCTCAGGGACGAGGTAAGCCGGTTCGCGGAGAACGAGATTAAGCCCGTGGCGACGGAGTACGATGTCGAGGAGGAGTACCCGTGGGACGTCATGGAGAAAGCCACTGAGATGGGGTTGAGGGGCGCCACCATCCCCGTCGAGTACGGCGGCGCCGGCTACGGAGCCGTCGACAGCGTGGTGATGGCGGAGGAGATGTTCGCCGCCGACCCCGGAATCGCGCTCTGCATCCTCGCGGCGTCGTTCGGCTGCGAAGCCATCATGGAGGCGGGAGACGAGGATCAGAAGGAACGGTTCCTCGAACCCGTGGCGAAGGGTGAAGCCATCAGCGGCGCAGCCATCAGCGAACCCGACGTCGGCAGCGACGTCTCGTCGATTTCGACGAAGGCGGAGAAGGACGGCGACGAGTACGTCATCAACGGCAACAAGATGTGGATCACCAACGGCACCGTCGGCGACTTCTTCGTCGTGCTCTGCCGCACCGACCCCGACGCAAGCGACAGGTACATGGGCTTCAGCCAGATAGTCGTGGAGAGCGACCGCGACGGCTTCAGCAGCGAGAAGATAACCGGAAAGATGGGTATCCGCGCCAGCGATACCGCGGAGCTCGTGCTCGACGACGTCCGCGTCCCCGAGGAGAACCTCATCGGCAACGAAGGCATGGGTTTCTACCAGCAGATGAACTTCTTCGACGCCACCCGTACGGGCGTCGCCGCTCAGGGCGTCGGCATCGCGAAGGGCGCGTTCGACCGCGCGCTCGACTACGCTCAGGAGCGCGAGCAGTTCGGCCAGCCCATCGGCGACTTCCAGGCGATCCAGCACAAGCTCGCGGACATGCATACGCGAACGGAGGCCGCACGCCTCCTCACCCTGAAGAGCGCGTGGAGCGTCGACGAAGGCGGCGCGCCGGACGCGAAGCTCGCTTCGATGGCGAAGGAGTACGCCTCAAGGGTCGCCGTCGACGTCGCGAACGAGGCGGTGCAGATACACGGTGGAGCGGGCTATGTCAACGACTTCGACGTCGAACGCCTGTACCGTGACGCGAAGATAACGCAGATCTACGAGGGAACGACGGAGATCCAGAAGCTCATCATCGCGCGTCAGCTGATGGGTAAGGGCTTCTAGGGTAGACAGCGTAAGCGGCCTGCGTCGGTGGAGTCGGTCAGAAACCCGTTGCCTCGCTCCACTGGCTGTCGAACTCGTCCTTCACCTCGCTCGCGAACTCCGGGTCCTTGAGGTCTATCATCGCGAGCACGCGGTCGGGCGCTAAGGGGTTCGTGACCTCGACGCAGATCTCGATGTCGTCGATGACGTTGAAGGTACCGTATAGCTCCGGCAAAGTACGGACCTCGAAACGCGGGTTCTCGCTGATGACCTCGGCGTACCGGTTCTGGACGTCCGCGCCTAGCTTGTCTATGACGTCGGGGCTGACGAGCATCTTCACCTTGACGCCTTCGTCGACGGCTTCCAGGAGGGCGTCGAGGACGCTGTCGCCGACGGTGTCGGGGTCGAGCTGCGGCGAGAGGTCGCCGACGACGATGCTGATGCTGTCGCGGCTGCTGTCGATGCGTTCCAGCAGGAGGTCGACGCTGTCTTCGGCGCCGACGGCGGCGGTCCAGAACCTGTCTTCGACGGGTTCGTTGCTCTCCAGCCGTTCCTGGAGGTCGTTCGCTATCTCCTCGTAACGTTCTATCTCCTGCTCTAGCTCCCTGCGTTTGTCGTCGACGAGGCGTTCGAGCGCGGTCTCGGGTTCGACGGCGACGTACTTCTTCGGACGGCTGCTCTCCTGGCTGCGGACGAGGCTGTGTTTCTCGAGGCTGCCGAGGACGTCGTAGACCCTGCCCATGGGTACGTCGCTAGCGAGCGAGAGCTCCTTCGCGGTCGCCGAACCCGCGCTGAGGAGGGCGCGGTAGACCCGGGCTTCGTAGTCCGAGAGCCCGAGGTCGTTGAGAGTTGCCATACCACGGGGTAAGCATCTACGGCGTATTAAACTGTTCCTGAGTTGAACGTGGAACCGATTAAGCCTGGTTTACCGCGGCTGCATCGCCGGAGGTAAACTACAGAACGAGACAGATGGAATGAACGCTCTGCCGCGTCCTCGGGAGAGTGGAGGCGCTCTACGCCGTTCGATGTGGGTTCGCAAGCCTGGCTTTCACGGTGAAACACCACCGAACTTTGACGGCCATTCAAGTACCATGCGTTCGTGCAGTAAAGCTAGAAGCGGCGCGAACCGAACCACCCACGGACGTGAACCAAGCCATGGAACAGGATCCAGAGCAGACACACGAGGAAGCCGAAGTCGGTCACCCCGAGGTGTCCTACGCACGATGCCCTAAGTGTGGGGAACCCTTCAGCGGAAGCGACTTCGGCCTCCTCGAGATAGACCGCACGGTGATGGGTGAACAGGTGAGGGAGACGATGGGCGTCGTCTGTCCGTCGTGCGGCGCGCTCGCCGCCGCCTTCACCGACTACCACCGCACCGACATCGTCGAAGGCGGCTCCGAGAGCTGGGGACGCGTGAGAAGCATAGACGACCACTGACCCCCCTCCCTCTACCTCGACCTCCAGCCGCGGCTTCCTGCGGCGAAAGGAAAGATTCACCCTCTCAACCTCCAAAGCCACGGGTATGACCGCGGCGAAGCTGCTGTGGCCGCCCGCGCTCAGGTCGCCGGAACACACCGCCGAGTACTTCGGCTTCGGAGCGGAGTACGTCGTCGGAGTCTGCGACGCCATGGACTGGGACACTGGAGACCTGGAGGAGACGGCGGAAGACGCGAAAGCCGCGATGGAACGCGGTGAGACCGAGGTGCCCGAGCAACAGAGAGAGCTGATAGTCGCTGTCCTCGTCGGCGACGCCGAGTTCTGGTGGCCGATGGGGAAGTGGCTGCCGAGAGGTTACGCGCTGCTGATGCGGGGCTTGTCCCACGGCCTCCGCCGCAAGCTCCTGAAGGTCGCGGGGGAGTACGCCGGCGGCCTCCCCGAAGGCCCAAGAGACGGATTCCACGAGTTCTACCACGCCTACCCCGGAGTCAGAGAGGTCACCGGTGAACCCAGCTTCAGCACCCCCGGGGACTGCCTCGTCGACGGTCGACCCGCGACCGCGTACGTCCGCGGCCTCGGCCTCGACAGCTTCGGCCGACGCACCGTGCTCGGAGACAGCGTCCTCCACGTCGAATGGTTCGAGTACGTCGCCGACGAGGTCGGCGTCGAGTACGACGAAGAGCTCTGCAGGCGGGCGAAGGAGCAGTCGCCGGCTTACTTCGCCGGAGAACGCGGCAGCCTCGACAGCGACGTCCGCAGGCTGCAGGCGGCGATGTTCAGCGACAGCGACTGGATACGGGAGTTCCACGACCACTACCAGCTACGGTCGATACTGTTCAGGACCGCCGCCAGCCACATCGAGGAGACGGCGGCGGAGCTCGAAGCCAGCCTCGACTGACCGCGGACCGAGGCGGCAGCGGACGCCCAGCAGCTATGATGCGGACGCCATCGGAACGGATTAGAGGCAGGCACGCCGCAGATACCCCATGAGCCTGAGAGAGGATATACAGACCGCGTGGGAGGACGACAGCGCCGACGAAGGACTACTGGAGGACTTCCTCGAGGCGTTGAACTCCGGAGACGTCCGCGCCGCCGAGAGAGACGACGGCGGATGGCGTACCAACGAATGGGTGAAGCAGGGCATCCTCCTGTGCTTCGGCACCCTCCCCAACGAAGCCCGGATGTACGGCGACGTCGTCTACCACGACAAGTTCCCGCTCCGCGACACCTCCGACTTCCTCGAACGCGGCGTCAGGAACACCCCCGACGGCACCGTGGTACGTGAAGGCGCGTACGTCGGCGACGACTGCATCATGATGTCGCCGTCTTTCGTCAACGTCGGAGCGTACGTCGGAGACGGAGCGCTCGTCGACAGCTGCGACACCGTCGGAAGCTGCGCCCAGATAGGAGACGACGTCAAGTTAGGAGCGAACACCCTGGTCGGCGGCGTCTTAGAACCCGTGGAGGACAAGCCCGTCGTCGTCGAGGAAGGCGCGTCTCTCGGCGCAGGCTGCCGCGTCACCTCGGGGTTCCAGGTCGGCCGTGACTCCGTCGTCGGCGAAGACACCCTCCTGAACCCGTCGACGCCGGTCTACGACCTCGTGGAGGACGAGGTGGTCTACGGCAGGCTGCCGGCTGAACGCCGCGCGCTCCAGAGGCAGGCGCGGTCGAGCCTGAGCGACGAGGTCGGCGAGGAGCTCTACAAACCCGTCGTCGTCGCCACCTCGCTCGACGACACCACGCTGGAGAAGACGGAGAAGGAGGAGCTGCTGCGGAGCTGAAGATACGTCGGAGGAATGTGTGGCGTCGGCCGCCGGGGAAGCCCGGAGGACGAGGTAAGCCGTTAGAGTTTAACAGCCTTCACCACGTCTCTAGCCCGTGAAAGGCACGGTAAAGTCCAACCTCGTCAGCGGGATCATAGTTCTCGCACCCGTCGCCGTCACCCTGTACGTCGTGCTCTGGGTCTACGGCGTAGTAATGGATCTACCAGGCGCCAACCGCCTGCGTTTCACGGACTCCGCCGTCGTCAACGAGGTCATCCAGCTGACGTTCACGGTCGCCATCATCGTCGTCTTCCTGTTCGTCGTCGGCTACGTGGTCAGGACGACGACGGGGGTGTACGTCAAAGGATGGATGGACAGCACGGCGCGGAAGCTACCCGTCATCGGGTTCTTCTACAACGCCACCCAGATGGCTGTCGAAGCGGTGTCGCTCGGCGCGGAGGAGTTCAACAGACCTGTGAAGATCGACTTCGACGGCGTACGTTTCACCGCGTTCAAGACCGGTGGGAAGACCGACGGTGGACGGGAGATAATCTTCGTGCCGACGGCGCCGAACATCACCTCGGGCTTCGTCGTCGAGGTCGACCCCGACATCACGGAGGACGCCGGCGAATCCACGGAGGAGGCGTTGACCCGAATCCTCAGCGCGGGGTTCGCCAGTGCCGGAGACGAGGAGCTGCCGGAGCACCTCGGCGACTTCGAGGGGTTCGAGGTCGGTGGATCCGAGGAAGAGGAAGACTGAACCCCGACGAGGAGTCGACTACCCCGCACAGGTCATTTTCGACGTCCGCCGAACGAAGAGAAAGGGATAAATGAGAGGTCGATGATTGTTCGTTATCATGTCCAAGAGAGCGCTCGTCACCGGTGCCTGCGGGTTCACCGGAAGCCACATGCTGGAGCTGCTCACCGACGAAGGCTGGGAGGTCGTCGCCACAGACCTCGAAGGCAGCCAGAGGAACGCCTACTACACCGAAGGCGAAGGCGACGTGCCGAACCCCGTCTACTACGACGAGTTCTTCGACGAGGTCGGAGCGGAGTTCGTAGCCGCCGACCTCACGGACCAAGAAAGTCTGGAACCCCTGTTCGACGACGGAAGCTACGACTGCATCTTCCACATCGCGTCGTTGTTCGACTACTTCGCCGAAAGAGAGGTGCTCGACAGCGTCAACGTCGACGGAGGCCGGAACATCGCGGAGCTGGCGGCGGAGAACGACGTCGACCACTTCGTCCACTGGAGCACTCTCGGAGTCCTCGGGGACGCGGGCTTCGACGAACCCAACTACGAGGACGCCGAGTACGGCCCACACAACAGGTACTGCAGGTCGAAGGTCCAGCAGGAGATAGCGCTGAAGAAGGTGTCTTCGGGGGAGGGACTTCCGCTCACAATCCTGCGGCCGGCACCTATCTACGGCCCCCGCCACAGGTACGGAGTCTACCACATCCTCCTGCTGCTGCGGAAGTTCGGCATCGCACCCGTCACCAGCATCTACCCCCGGAGCAAGCAGCTGATGTTCCCCTGCGTCCACGTAACCGACCTCGTGAACGCCGCCCTGTTCGTCCACAGGAACCAGGAGGACGCGGCGGGCGAGACCTACCACGTCACCAGCGACTGCATCGGACAGGACGAGCTCATAGAGTTCCTCGCAGAGAGCCTCGGCGTCAAACAGAAACGGATCCCCGCGCCGTTGTTCGCTTACAAGCTCTACGGCAAGCTCGCGATGGCGGTCTCCCACCGCATCGAACGCAAAGCCAGGGCGAAGGGCACGAGGCCGAAGGTCGACGCCTCGATGACGCACTACCTCACGCACAACATGTGGTTCAGCAACCAGAAGATACAGGACCTCGGCTTCGACTTCGAGTACCAGGACCCCAGGAAAGGGCTGTGGGACTACATCAGCTGGGCTAAAGCGGAGGGGATGGTGTAGATGCTCGTCAGCGTCGCCGCCGTACCCGTCATCATCGCCCTCGGCTTCCTGACGGCGTGGCTGCACAAGAACTACCTCGTCCGCCGTAACAAGGACAGCTACGTCATCATCAACACCCTGGTGGTGCTGGTGTTCTGGCTGCACGCCGTCTACGTGGCGTACGGCGGAGCTTTGACGCCCGTCGTCGAGATAGATAGCACAGTTGTCGCCGTGCTGTACGTGCTGTCGTACCCCCTGTGGTTCAAGTTCGGCGCAGAACGCGCGTTCGTACTGTTCGGACGCGAGCCCTCGCAGGGCGGCGTCACCTGGGTGATGCGCATCAAGGACACCACCGAAGGATTCGAACCCAACTGGAGAGACTGAACACGGAACCACATCCACCGTTCCCCCCCCTCTACCTTTGACCTACGAACCCCTGGACGCGGTCGACCACGTCGACGGCGGCAGCGTGTTACGGCTGCGTGTGAAGCCCGACGCCGACAGCTCCAGCGTCACCGGCTTCGACGAGTGGCGCGGCCGGTTCACCGTCAGCTTATCGGAGCCGGCGGAAGACGGACGAGCTAACAAGGAGCTGACTGCGTTCCTCGGCGACCACTTCGACGCGGACGTCCGGCTGCGGAGCGGCGGCAGGAGCCGGGAGAAAGCGGTCGAGGTAGGTCTGCCGCCGGACGACGTCCTGAACCAGCTACCCGAGAGTTAACGAGGAACCCTATCCAGCCGAACGCGTTCGACGGATGTTCTCCATCCATGAAAAACCGCGACAGCCGTATGTACCCCGCAACAGTATCTTGGGATGCAGCGGAGTGCCGCCGCTGCAGGTAACGCGTCTGCATACACCGCCAGCAACACGTTGCGACATCACCTCCGGACGCCCCACCTGTCCGGAGGTTCGTTATCCCGAATACCCCCCCCCCCTTCAGAAGGCGTTACCTACCGATATCATGAGGCTCCTCCGAACTCGAGCGTCGAACGCCCGACTCAGGGTTCGACCACCGTTCCGTTCCAGCTGAAGTTCGACGTCTGTTCCCGTCCAGTGAAAACCCACGAGGGTTGTTTAAACCCAGGTTCTCTACGTCAGATGCAGCGCACCGCCGCTGCCAACGGTTCGCATCGACGTACACCCACACCTACGAACCGGAAGCTGTCATCACCCGGGCGACGGAGGTCGCTCGGGCTCTGTTCATCCGTTGCCTCCGTTACCTCGACCCACCGCTGACCGCCGGCAGTATGCTGATCTCGTCGTCCTCCGTTATCTCGGTGTCGAGGCCGTCCTCGTGTCGGACGTCTTCACCGTTGACGTAGAGGTTGACGAACCGTCGGAGCTCGCCGTCCTCGATGAGGCGTTCCTCGAACTCCTCGCCGTACTGCTCCGTCAGCTCGTCTACGGCGTCGCCGACCGTGGAGGCCTCCACCGTGGTGTTGCGTTCGCCGGTGACGCGTTCGAGCGCGCTAGAGAACTTCACCTTCGCCATATCTACCGCGCCTCCAGCTCTTCGGCTTCCTGCTTCGCTCCACGGTTCTCGAACTCCTCCAGCCGCGCTTCGATGCTCTCCGGTACGTCGAGGTAGTTCTGCAACGTCGCGTCCGCCTTCAGGCCGTTCCCCGTGATGTTGACTACCACTGTCTCGTCCTCCTCTACGTGTCCTTCTTCCACGAGCTGCTTCAACCCTGCGATGGTGGTTCCGCCGGCGGGCTCCGTGAACACGCCTTCGGTTCGCGCGAGGAGCTTGATGCCTTCTATGATCTCGTCGTCCGAGGGGTCGGCGGCGTATCCGCCGCTGTCGAGTATGGCTTCCTTCGCGTAGAAGCCGTCGGCGGGGCTGCCGATGGCGAGCGAGTGCGCGAGGGTCTCGTAGTCCTGAACGGGTACGACGGCTTCGTCGTTCCTGACGGCCTGCGCTATCGGGAGGACGTCGGGCTGGCAGCCGCTCATCCGGACGTCGCCGTCGTCTATCAAGCCGGCTTCCTCCATCCGCCGGAATCCCCTCTGGACGCTGAGGAGGCTGGCGCCGGCGGCCATCGGATGTATGACGTGGTCGGGCGCCTCCCACCCCAGCTGTTCCGCGGCCTCGAACGCCATGGTCGAGCTTCCTTCGGTGTAGTAAGGCCGGAGGTTGATGTTGACGAAGCCCCAGCCGTGTTCGTCGGCGACCTCGGTGGCGAGGCGGTTGGCGTCGTCGTAGTTGCCGTGCACGGGCACTATCTCGGGGTCGTAAGCGAGCGTCTGCGTTATCTTGCTTTTCTCGATGCTGTCGGGTAGGAAGATGTACGCCGGCAGCCCTGCTTTCGCGGCGTGTGCGGCGACGCTGGATGCGAGGTTGCCCGTCGACGCGCATCCGACGGCGTCGACGTCGAAGTCGAGGGCGCGGGCGACGGCGACGGCTGTGACGCGGTCCTTGAACGAGAACGATGGGTTGACGCTGTCGTTGAGGATGTAGAGTTCGTCGATTCCGAGCTCGCTGGCGAGGTTGTCGGCTTCGAGGAGCTTGTTGAACCCTGTGCCGAGGTCTACCTCGCTGAAGGACTCCTCGTTCTCGACGGGGAGGAGGTCGACGTATCGGGCGATGCTGTGGGGGCCGTCTTCGATGGCTTCGCGGCTTGTGTCTATCTCGCCGTGGTCGTACTTGACTTCGAGGGGGCCGAAGCAGGCTTCGCAGGTGTTCCGTATCTCAGGTGGGTACTCTTTGCCGCATTCGCGGCATTCGAGACAGTCTACCTTCGTCATTACCGTAGAACAGGAAATGCATGCATATAATATTTGTTATCTAATGGATTACTGCCAGTTATTCGCATCGTTGTCGTCGGGCTGTAGCAGCCGATTTACGAGTACGTTGGTTTCGCCGACGTAAGACAACTCTTATTGACGGAGGCAGACAACACCGCCCTATGAGCACGGAAGACACCGCCAGCGGCGACCGCCAGAACTGCGTGAGCTGCGGCGTCAACATCGTCCGCGCGGGGTTCACCGATTTCGACTGCCCCGAATGCGGGCACCACATCCACAGATGCCGGAAGTGCAGGAAGCAGAGCAACCTCTACAGATGCCCCGAATGCGGCTTCACGGGACCCTGATATCATGGGTAAGGTAGTAGCTCAGATCAAGGTCATGCCCGAGGGCAAGGACACCGACCTCGACGCCCTCGAGGACAGCATCGAAGACAGCCTGTCCGATGCTGCCGAGCTCAGCGGCATCAAACGCGAGGAGGTCGCTTTCGGCCTCGTCGCCCTCATGGTCAACGTGATGGTCGAAGACGAGGAAGGCGGCACCGAGGACATCGAATCCACCTTCGCCGACCTACCGGAAGTCGAGAGCGCGAACACCGAGAACGTCGGACGAGTGTAAGCGTTAGACAGTTTCCTTCGGACTTACGGGTCTAAACGTTCTCGGTCAGACGACCTCGTTCTCCAGCACCCCGACACCCTCTACCTCGACCTCGACGTGGTCGCCGCGCTCCATAGCGCCGACGCCCTCCGGCGTACCCGTCGCGATGAGGTCCCCGGGTTCCAGGGTCATGTACCTCGAAAGCTCCGCGACTATCTCCTCGACGCTGTACGCCATATGCCGGGTGTTCGAGCTCTGCACCACGTCGCCGTTCAACCTGGTCTCGATGTCGAGATCGGAGGGGTCGATGTCGGCGGCGGAGACGAGGTAAGGGCCGACGGGGCAGAAGGTGTCGCCGCCTTTCGCCCGCGCCCACTGGCTCTCCCTCTCCTGCCAGTCCCTCATCGTGACGTCGTTGACGCAGGTGTAGCCGCGGACGTAGTCCAGGGCCTCGCCCTCCGCGACGTCGCGGCATCGTTCACCGATGACGACACCTAGCTCGCCCTCGTAGTGAAGGTCGTCTGTCTCCGCGGGATACCGAATCTCACCGCCGCCTCCGACCAACGCGCTAGGTGGCTTGAAGAAGAACAACGGGAACTCCGGCACCACGTTGTCTAGCTCCTCCGCGTGCTCGACGTAGTTCCTGCCGACCGCCACTATCTTGCTGGGTTCACAGGGCGGCAGCAGCTCTACGTCCATCTCCGCGTACACCTCGCCGTCGACTTCCAGTCCGTAGTCGTAGGCCTCCGCCTCGTACACCTCTCCCTCGAACCTGAAACGCGCTGTCTTCATACGTCAAAACGAGGCGGGACGCGTTATCTTAGTTGGGGTTCGAAGCTAGGAAGGAAAACGACGGCGGCTCTATCGCATCCTCTCCGTCACCTGCGACGTCTGACCGCGTACGCCGTCGCCAGCAACGCCGCCAACGCGGTCACCACGGTGAAGCCAGGGAGGCCTTCGTCCTCTTCCTCGACGTCTGCGTAAACGTCATCGACGTCGTCGGCGTCGTCAGCATCGTCTGCCTCGCCATCGACTTCGTCGTCGTCATCTGCCGCGTCGGCTTCGTCAGCTTCGTCGTCGACGTCGGCTTCGTCAGCTTCGTCGTCGACGTCGGCTTCGTCGGACTCAACCTCGTAGGTTTCCACGACATCCTCGTCGACCTGGACCTCGAACTCGCCGGGGTTGGCTTCCGGCACGTGCTCCAGCGAGACGGTCTCGGACTGGTAGCCGATCAACGACACAGTCGTGCTCTCCACCACGGAGTCTTCACCTACTATCTCGACGGTGGCCGTGTCCTCCTGTCCACCGGTGTTCTCGACCTCACCCCCCACCTCTACGGTGTCTCCAGCTTCCGGCGAGCTAGGTGACACCTCGACGGTAGCGCTGAACGAGGCTTCCGAGAAGTTGCCACCGTGGTGGTGGCCTCCACCGCCTGCTGCGGCGTCGTCGTCATCGTCGACTCCATCGTCGGCGTCGTCATCCGTTTCGACCTCCACTACCCCGACGTCGCTGTCGTCCTCTGTGTACACGGTGGCCGAGTGCTCCCCGCTGTCACCGGACTCCGTGTTCCACGACAGCGTGACGACGGTGGTGTCTCCGCTGCCCAGCGTCACCGACGTCTCGTCCTGATCCTGACCCAGAACCTCCAGCGAGACGTCCTGCTCGCCCTCCTCGTCTCCGGTGTTGGAGACCTCTGCGTCGACGGTCAAGGTGCTACCTTCCTCCACGGGGCCGTTCGAGCTCAGGAACTCCACTTCGAACTCCGCGTCACCTTCTTCGTCGTCATCGTCCGATGACTCCACTTCCACGGTCTCGGTGTCGCTGTCGTCGTCGCTGGAGACGATGACGTCGTCGGATCCAACGTCATCTTCCTCGGGCGTCCAGGTTAGAGTCACTATCTCGTGGTCACCTTCAGGGTCGAGCTCGACGGAGGAGTCGTCGACTACGTCGCCGTCGAAGTCCTCAAGCTCGACCGTCTGCGTGTCGGCTTCGTCACCCGTGTTGGTGACGTTGGCGTCGACTTCCAATGTCGCAGCTTGTTCTACAGGACTGTTCGAGGACACAACATCGACCTCGAACACGACATCAGATTGGTCTCCATCGCCACCATCGTCCGCGTCATCCTCATCCTCCTCACCACCCTCTTTTACCTCCACCTCCTCGAAATCGGAGTCATCCTCGCTTGACGCGGTGGCGGAGTGCTCACCAGCGTCACCGGACTCCGTGTTCCACGACAGCGTTACCGTCGTCGAACCTCCTTCGTCGAGCGACACCGACGTCTCGTCCCTCTGCTGCCCGTCTACATCGAGGGAGATATCCTGCTCACCCGCCACTTCACCTGCGTTGCTGACATCGACGTCCACCGACAGCGTATCACCCTCATCCACAGGGCTGTTCGAAGAAACGATGTCGACCTCGAACTCAGCGTCACCGTCCTCCTCCACGGTGACATCCTGTCTGTCCGAGTCGTCGTCGGAGGAAGCTATGACTTCGTCGGTGTCTGCGTCACCCTGCTCGGTCTCCCACGTCAGACTGACGACCGTGGAGCCCTCATCCTCGTCTAGCGTGGTCTCGACTTCGTCGACGACGTCGCCTTCGAAGTCCTCAAGCTCGATGGTCTGGGTGTCGCTCTCGCCGCCGGTGTTCGTGACCTCTACGTCGACGTCGAGCACGTCACCTGCCTGCACGGGGCTGTTGGTGTTTTCGATGTCGATCTCGAACTCCGGTCCGTCCTCGTCCGACTCGACGACCGCGAGAGTGTAGTCCGTGTGGTTGTCGGTCAAGGTGCGGACGTCGTACTCGCCGCCGGACTCGCCGCCTGTGTCGTGGTTGAACGTGTACTCTGACTCATCGCCCTCCGACAGCGACACAGTGTCCTCCTGATCGTCAACGTCACCGTCGTCGCCGAAGTCCATCACCACGCTCTGTGTGCCTTCGCTTGGTCCGACGTTCTTCACGGAGACGTCGACGTCGAACGAGGCACCCGCAGACACGGGGTTATCAGTGGCGTCGGTGACACGGATGTCGAAGAACTCGACCTCGTCGTCGACGAAGTCCACGTTGTTCGCTATGTAGAACGTATCGTTGTCGGTGGTAATCCTGAGGTCGTAGTTACCTGGGGCGATTCCGTCAGCCTGAGGGTCGAACGTCGCGGACGGAGAGTCATCCGGATCATCCTGCGGTCCGAGCGTCATGTCCTCGTATACCTCGGTGTGTACTTCGCCGGAATCATCGAGAAGTGTGAACTCGACGTCCTGCACGCCTTCCTCGTCTCCGGTGTTGTCTATCGTCGCGGTGACGTCGAGGTCGTCGCTGGTAGGCACCGGCATGTATGTGTTGCCCGAGTACTCCCACTCGACCTCGAACACGTCGTAGTGGTCGGTGCTCTCGACGACGGAGTAGGGATTGTCGACAGAATCCGAT
This sequence comes from Euryarchaeota archaeon Ods02, assembly GCA_028751075.1. Classification (GTDB taxonomy): domain Archaea; phylum Halobacteriota; class Halobacteria; order Halobacteriales; family Halorutilaceae; genus JAQZDA01. The sequence goes on from JAQZDA010000023.1 coordinate 32,935, forward strand.
CCTGCGTCGAGAGACTCGAACGTGAGCTCCGCGGTGTAGTCGCCGGGCGTCGCGGGGTTCAGTAGCTCCGAGCCGCTCTCGTCGTTCACGACCACGGTGACCCTGTCGCCCTCCCTCAGCCAGGCGGTGGACGGATCGACGTCTATGGTAGCTGTCTCACCGTCGGACGTGACCTCATCCACCTCCATCGGCCTAGACTCCCTGTACCTCTCGAGAACCTCGACCGAGATGTCGTCCCCCGCCACGTCCAGCTCCTCGAGGTCGTCGCCGTAGTCGACCTCGATGACGTCGACGGGGCTCTTACGTATCTCGTCGTCCTCCTCCACCGTCACCTGATGGGTGTGCACGGACTCGTCACCGGGCGTCGCCGGAGACGTCGTCAAGCTGTTGTCTTCAAGCGCGGCAGCAGCACCTGTAGCCAACGCGAGAACCAGAAACGCGATCGCCGCAGCAACGACGGTCAGTTGAAACGCTCTATCGTGTACCATACCGTTGTTTTCTTCCAGCTATAACCCGAAGGAGCTTGACGCAATACCTATAGACTATAAAACTAGCCTCGTCGAAGGCTAGATAGCTAGATCGTGTGGCATCCACGTGGATGTTACCGGTCTCGATAGGGCGTCAGAAGTACTCCTTCCGAGCCGCAGCATCCCGGTGGTAGACGCCGAACTCCCCGTTATCGAGCTTCGTGCCGCGGTACACCGGCCCATCTCTGCAGACGGGGCTGCCGCTGTCGTCGATGCAGCAGCTTCCGCAGACGCCGAACCCGCATTTCATGTACCGTTCGAGGCTGCACTGGACGTCCTCCCGTCGACCGCTGAACCGGTCGAGCACCGCCGCCATCATGGGTTCCGGTCCACACGCCGCAGCCTCCGACGGCTCCCCTTTCTCGTCGACGACGTCGTCCAGCAGCTCCGTCACCAGGCCCTCGAAACCCATGCTGCCGTCCTCCGTCGCCACCCGGACGTCCGCGACCTCCGACAGCCGGTCCCTGAACACGACCTCGTCCGCCGACGCCGCCCCGATCAACGTCGTCACGTCGGCTCCGGCCGCCGCGGCTTCCTCCGTCAACATTGCGACTGGAGCCATCCCGGTGCCGCCGCCCACCACCACGACCTCTTCCTCTGGGACGTCGAACGTCGAGCCGTAGGGGCCGCGGACGCCCAATAGGTCGCCGGGTTCGAGGTCCATCATCGCCTCCGTGGCATCGCCGACGGCGCGTACGGTGATGCCGTCGCTGTAGCTGTAGCTCATGGGGACCTCGTCGACGCCGTGAACCCAGAACATCCCGAACTCACCGGCTGAGACGTCGAACTCCCTGTCCCATCTGATGGTGGCGATCCCGTCGCCCTCGCGTTCCACCTCGGTGACCTCGACCTGGATGGGTCTCACGCTCCATCACCCCTCGAACCGGCACCGGAGTCGGTATCGTGGGCGCGCCCCACTAGCTCCTCGTGGGATAGGTCCTTCCGCCGGGAGAACTCTTCGACTCCCTCCGCGACGTCGTCGAAGACATCTACGCCGTCCTTCACCGCGGTGCCGATCTGCACCGCGCTTGCACCGGCCTGAATCATCTCGAGCGCGTCCTCCGCGTCGCCGACGCCGCCGACTCCGACGACGTCCACCTCGAGCGCGCTGTAG
>JAQZDA010000029.1 GCA_028751075.1 Euryarchaeota archaeon Ods02
AGAGGGAACGGAACAGCGGCATCGGCAACGACGGCAAGTTCAGCAAGGTACCAGGTGGAAACAAGCCGACGAAGAAGACCAACCTCAGGTACCGATGCAGCGACTGCGGGAAAGCACACGTCCGCGAGGGATGGCGCGCCGGAAAGCTCGAGCTGGGTGAATGAAGAATGGTCAGCAGGATACTTCAGGTGGAGTGCAGCGACTGCGGCGAGGAACAGGCGGTCTTCGAACGCACGTCGTCGGAGATAGCCTGCGGCGACTGCGCCGCGGCGCTCGCCTCCCCCACGGGCGGTAAAGCCGAGATACACGGCGAGGTCGTCGACGTTCTGGAAGCCCGCGAGGCCTGACGATGAAGTACACCGGCTGGCCGGAGATCGGCGAACCCGTGGTCTGCAAGGTCACGGAGATAGAGGACCACGGAGCCTACTGCGACCTCGTGGAGTACGAGGACAAGGAAGGGTTCATCCACGTCAGCGAGGTCGCAAGCGGCTGGGTGAAGTACATCCGCGACCACGTCCAGGAGGATCAGACCGCCGTCTGCAAGGTCCTCGACATCGACGAGGACAGCCAGCAGATTGATCTCTCGCTGAAGGACGTCAACGACCACCAGCGTCAGGAGAAGATACAGGAGTGGAAGAACGAGCAGAAGGCCGACAAATGGCTGGGGATGGAGTTCGAAGACGAGGAGTTCAGCGAGGTAGCGGAAGCCCTCATCAACCGGTACGGCACCATGTACGACGCCCTCGAGGAAGGCGCCGTACAGGGAGAGAAGGTTTTCGAGGACGCGGGAGTCTCCGACACGCAGGCGGAACGCCTGACGGAGGTCGCGCGTGAGAACATCAACGTACCCTACGTCGAGACCGAGGGCTTCGTCGACCTCGAGTCCACCGCCGCCGACGGAGTCGACGACATCATGGACGTCCTTGAGAGCGTCGACGACTTCGAAGGCGAGGACGACCTCACGCTGGAGATAGAGTACGTGAGCGCGCCGGAGTACCGTATCAAGGCGAAGGCGCACGACTACAAGACCGCTAACAAAGCCGTGGAGGAGGCTGCGGAGAGGGCTATCGAAGGCATAGAGGACGTCGGCGGCAGCGGTGAGTACCACGAGGAGAGCCAGACCGCGGAGTCCTGAAACCGCTGAACAACACCGTTCACTCTAACCCATGAGGTCGCTGATACGGAGATGCCGATCCGCGGAACACCCGGAGACCGTCTACACCCTTCGAGATAGCTGCCCCGACTGCGGCGGCGACACCGAGAACACTGCACCGCCACGGTTTTCACCGGAGGACCCCTACGGAGTCTACAGGAGAAGGACCAGATGGAAGAGATAGAAGTACGACGGCACGCGGACGCGGAAGCAGAGGTTCTCGTCGAAGGACTACCTGGAGTCGGACACGTCGGCAAGCTCGTGGTCGAACACCTGCTGGAGGAGTTCGACAGCGAGCTCGTGGCGGAGATACACAGCCAGCATCTGCCGCCGCAGGTCACCGTGGACGACGACGGATTGACGGAGCTCGTCAGCGTCGACATCCACTACTGCGACGCCGACGGAGTGGACCTCCTGCTGTTGAGCGGCGACCACCAGAGCCAGACCATCGACGGCCACTACAAGATGGCTGCCGAGATACTCGACCTCTGCCGCGACATGGGTGTCGAGACCGCTTACGCGCTCGGAGGCGTAGCCACCGGGGAGATGGTGGAGGAGTACAGCGTCGTCGGAGCCAGCAACAGCGAGAGCTTGCTGGAGAAGCTGGAGGAGCACGGCGTCGAGTTCGGGGAAGGCGAACCCACAGGCGGAATCATCGGCATCAGCGGCCTCCTGCTCGGTCTCGGCGAGCTTGAGGAGGTGGAGGCCGCGTGTCTGATGGGTGAGACCAGCGGCTACATCGTCGACCCCAAGAGCGCGCAAGCAGTACTGGACGTCTTGACGGACGTCCTCGGCTTCACGGTCGACCGTGAGGATCTGGAGGACCGTGCGGAGGAGATGGAGGAGGTCGTGCAGCGGTTAGAGGAGATGAACCAGGACGTCGACAGGATGCCGAAGATGCCGAGCGAGGACGACCTCAGGTACATCGGATAACGGAGGGGTGGTGTCAGAGGGTGAGGATTAGCTAAAGAACTGGTTTCGTCTTTTGGATCCGCTTGATCATATGGTTCTATCTCGTGCTTTTTGATGTAACTACCCCGCCAGCGTTAGTTTTATAATACATGTGTGTGTGTGTCTGTAGTTCATGAGGTTTAGAGCTATGGCGGCGGTGGTGTCTTTAGCCGGGTTACTGTTGATTGCAGGTATCGGTTTAGCGGTAGCGGAGTCGACCTTTGATCCGGATAATCCGTTCTGTGATGACGAAGGCAACCCTCTGGATGAGGATGAGGTCGACGCCAAACTCGAAGACTACGACGAGGACGGAAAAATTGACGGAGAGGAGTATACCGACGCGGAAATAATCCAATATCTTCTCGAATGGCAGGAACTCCGAGACGAAGACGTAGAACTTGACTCCGAGTTCAACGTTCGAGCAATTGTTCTACCCACCGATATGGTGGTGGACGTCGAATCCACGATAGGGGTACTCATAAGAAACGACGGAGAAGACACAGACATACAGGAGGTCGTCGTGCGGGAGGACGGTGACGAGTTCCACGCCGAAAACTACACCGTAAAAAGCGGAGAAGACAGATGGCTTCACGTACCCTGGACACCGGACTCCACCGACGAGGTCAACATAGAGGTGGAAACCGAGGACGACTTCGACACCAACACCGCCGCAACCATCAAGACCCAGCAGGAGAGGTTCGAAGAATGGTACCAAGACCGGGTCGAGATGCTCGTTGAGGACTCCGGCGGCGTCGAAACACAGTCCTTCGGCACAGAGAGCTTGAGCACTCTAGACAACGACGGCGAACACAGGGAGTCAGGCTCCACCGTCCCCGATCCACGTATCCTCGACGTAGAACAGGATGTCGACGTACCCGAAACCGGTGAACCCGTCACCGTGACAGCCACCGTATTACAGAGAGAAGAGAATGCCCCCGGCGTATATCTACAGTACTATCAAGATGAACGACCATCAGCCCTCTTCGAGTTCTTCGAAAACGTCCTGTTCGACGTTGGATTATCTGATGCTCAACAGCTGGAGATGAACGAGGTCGGAGAAATAAACATAGATGAACTGGATTTCGATGGTGAGATACCCGAGGTTCTTCAGGAGTTCAACAGCATACACCAGTACCAACGGGATATACCTCCGCAAGACATCGGAGATGAAACCAAGTACATCGTCGAGCTTCATCAAACAGGGTTCTCAGCCCCATCTGAAATAGAAGCAGACGGAGTCGAGAAGGTCGACTCCTATGAAGACGCCGCGGACCTCTGGGGATGGCTCAACCACATGTTACTAAACGTTCATGTGCCCGAAACCTACGGGCCAGAAAGGTACTTCACCTTCAAAACCGTGGAAGACGTAGCAGCAATCTACGCCGACATCGAAGGCCCCGAAATGGAGCCAGCAGTCGAAGGCCCCGAACTACTGGCTCAACATGAACGCAGGCAGACGATGGTCAACGAATACATGGCAAGCTGGCGAGGCAGCTACGGAGCCGTCGGCTTCGACTTCACTTTCTACTCCAACGACGGAGACTGGCACACAGTAGAATCAAAAGACCACTATGAAGACAAATATGACTATAGATGTGTGGAACTTCTAGATGGGGGTTTGACAGAAGATACAGATAGAGTTCACGGATATGCTGAAGATGCACGCTCTCAAGCGGAAGTTAGCGGCTATAATACGGGTGACTATTTTAGCACTATCCACATCAGCCCAGGTGAAGAAGCCAGCGAATGCGATCCTCCAGACTTCGATGACGACGGACCATTCTTATTTAGCAGTCCTATGGCTGAACCAGGCCAATCAGGTGACCACATCCCTAACTTCGTCTACATGAATGAACGAAGAGATACAATGTTAAGAACGGAAACAGACGCACTTGAAATGGACATCAGTACCATGCTGCATGAACTTGGACATACATTAGGCCACCGAGACCTATATGGTATAGAAGAGGGTGAGGATTTCGTAACCGGTGAAATCGGAGGAATGGGAATAATGGGTAGTACTGGCGGTGACCCGAGTCTACCTCCATTTTCTTCTGTAAGTAAAACGAGAAACCACAACTTATTCCCGGAGGAAAGAGAAGATAGAGAAGAATGGCCGTGGCTTAATACTTCACCAACCGACCCAGAATGGCTTGACGATGACACCATAGTGCTGGAGCCATTAGAATCCAAGGAATTCGGGGATTATGTACCTGAAGTATGGTCTCCCTTCCTAGATGAGGAGATTCGGGAGGATGAAACTGAGAGCGGTCATGTATACCAACTCGAAGCTTCAGAAAACTTCGTCAAGGACAGATCCACTGCAGATGATGGAGTGAATATATACTGGATTGAAGACGACCCTGAAGAGTACAATGCGTCTCGCGTCATCAATCTTCTACAATCAGATGATGTAATAATAGAAGAACCAATAGAGCCAAATGAAAATTCCCCTTACACCCCTACATTAGAAGACGAGGATGATTTCATTGCTATCAACACTTCAGAACATTGGGTGACCTTCTCTTTAGAATCAAATGACTTAGATCAAAACACAGGGTTAGCAGAAGTGGAAATCACTACTCCTGAAACCACAAACGAAGACACTTTCTGGTGGGATTCACCAGGTTTCCCAGATGGATTTGAGTCTCATGACGCATCAGTCTCGGGTGGTTATATACCACCACAACTGAAGTTAAGAGCGTTTGATGAGGAAGGAAGGATGGTTGGGTGGAGTGATGAAGAAGAGGAGTATGTGGTGGAGATACCGGGTGTTGATCCAGATGCAATCTCTGGAAATCAACTGAACTTCGAATGGATAACCACACCGGACAACCAATCCATAAGATACGAACTCGATACATCAGGGGTAGAGAGATACCTCGATTCGCTTGAAGAAAAATACGACGTAGACACAGCCGAAATGGACACGGAAACGGAAGTCACCATACATATGGATGGATTCACAGAAGACACAAAGTTGAACGAGTCTACTGGTGAACTCGAGAACATGACATCTATTCAGAACCGTATCTCTCTCCTACCAGATGAGAGGGAATCCGTGGGTGCATCAGCCATCACTGATGTAAAACCGGAGACCCTGAACAGACGTTCCCAGGGTCGATGGATGCACGTCAACGTCACCCTGGAGATTCCTCACGATGAGATCGACGCCACAGACATCAACCTCTCAACAGTCCAGCTCAACCAAGAAGTAGATGCAGTCACCGATGAACGCTACGGCTTCACCGACACCACCAAAGACAACGACACCTTCCACGCGAAGTTCGATAGACAAGAGGTAATCAACCACCTAGACACCGGGGACAACGTCACCGTGTTCATCACGGCTGAAACCGATGATGACGAGCTCATAACGGGAAAAGACCAGATACGCGTGATAGATAGACCACAAGATGACGGTCCCGGCGAAACTCCGTCAACACCTTCACCACCTCACGAAGGTGAATGCCCTGATATCGGACCGCCGGAACACGCAGAAGGCAACCAACCTCCGGTAGACTGCCCACCCGGACACCAAGACCAACCAGACAAACCCGCCAACGAAGAACCCCAACCCGACAACAACGAAAAAACCGACACACCACAGGAGAACCCCAACCAACCAAACAACCCAGAACCAGAGAATCCATCCAACAAGTCCGAAGAACCGAACCCCCAATCTAACCGCTGAACCAGCGAGCTCAACCCAGACAGTACAACGTACTGTCGGCGTCCGCGACGAAGATTTCTTCTCCCGCTACCACGGGGTCAGTTACAGCGCGCGCTGGTAGCTCGTAACTCCACCGGATCTCACCTGTGTCCACGTCTAACGCATATACCTGGTCTTTACGTGTGGTGTAGATGGTGTTCTGGGATGCAGTAGGTGACATTTGGTGAGGGCTTGCAACCTCCCTCGTCGTCCACACATGTTCACCAGAGGACCTGTCGACCGCGTACAGGTCGTCGTCACCGACGACTACAACGTCCTCGTGTACACAGGGAGAAAAGTTTCTACCTGGCGGTGGACGGCTTCTATCTACAGAACCGTTCGAACCCTCTTCCCCTTCGCCTTCATCTCCATCCACACCGTCGGAACCCACATTCTCTTCCAACTGTTCCCCCCAAATTTCAGGTCTCCACCTCCAGACATCCTCCCCTGTCTCGAAATCCAACGCATGAACAACGTACTCTCTACCTGCTACATAGATTACCTTCTCGGATGTATCTATAGCAGGAGCACCTTTAGTCATTCCTCTAATAGGATCCCCCAGCCAGTTGACCTCCCACCCGTTGATGTCGAAACTAGAAGTAGAACCATCAATAGAAATGAGTGTACTATCGTAAACCGCCATCCCCTTGTTACTACGGCCAGTCAACGCGACCTCATCCGAAACTATGTCACCAGTAACACCATCAAACAACCTAACACCAGTACTACTAGAGCTAAACAACAAATCCTCGTATCTCAGCAACGTAGCCGAACCCATTTCGCTCCTCCAGAGCTCTGATTCCTCCTCAATATCAAAAGCCCGCGTACTAGCAGCACCAGATCCAACCTCACTATAGAACACGAGGTCAGCGGCCACCTCAGGTGTATACGTCAGCTCACCATCCAACTCACTTCGCCAAACCTCCTCACCAGACTCACGATCCACACAGAACAAATCATGGTACCCGAAGAACACACAGTCCCCTGATACAGCCGGATCCGGAACATCCCTCACAAGCCGCCAGATGCGACCACTAACCTCTTCCTCCATCTCGAACCTCCACCTCTCCTCCACACCATCCGCCGGCCCCTCAGAATGCCGGTTATACCCCGTGTTAAAGTAATCGTAGCCATACGTCAACCAGTCCGCCGACTCACCCGGAGCCGCGGCGTCAAGCAACTGCTGCCGCCGCTCCCTGATCTCCGGCGGCTCCTCCGGCTCACCATTGTCGGCGTCGTCTCCATCGTCAACCTCGTCGTCTCCGACATCTTCTTCGTCTTCATCCACCCCCGGATCCTCTTCGTGGATACATCCCGCTAAAGCCAGCGAAGCCGCCGCAGCCGCGGTGAGGAACCTCCGACGAGGAACACGCGGAGCCATAAGCTTAATCTCATGGTACAATACAGAACGCCGTTATTTAGTCTTTAACCCGGTTCTAAACCAAGTTCGAACACGGTACGACGGATGAAAGGCAGAACCCGGGTTGCAGAGTTCCCGAGGGATGAAGTGGCCGAAACACTAAGAGTAGGAGAAGAGATGCCTGTGGTGTTGACCGGTGAAACAGAGTCCGGCGAACTAGTGATGGGTCCCGACACAACAGATGTCATCAACCGCCCGCCGGGAGACGGAAGACCAGAAGACAGGGCACCAAGAGATAGACGACCAGGAGACGACCCAGACACTAGCTGTCCATCCGGCGGAGGCCCATCTTCCGAGGTTCCCGGTGAAGGTCCGGGTGAAGGCCCAGGGGAACGCGTTGGACCACCTGACGAAACATCTGGGGAAGACACGTCAGACTGCCCCAGCACCGATAACCAATCAGACCGTACAGACCCACAACCACCAACTGAAGAAAAACCAGACGACCAGAATCCATCTGCAGACGACGAATCATCACCCGGAATAACTAACCCCTCAGATGAAGCCAGGAGATAGATGATAGACGAACTAGACCGCCGAAGCTTCCTCGGTTTAACCGCAGCCAGCGTAACCGCTGTCTTATCGGGCTGTCTTCGTGGTCCGGAGGCGGTTGGTTGGCGGATGGCGGGGTATGATGCTGCGAACACTCGGTACAATCCGGCTTCCACCGCACCTGAAGGCGTGGAACCTGAAGAAAACCGGATTTGGAGCTACACTGTAAGCTCCAGCTCCCCCAACGGTTTAGACACTTCAATACAGGCTGTGGGTCCTGCTGTAGTGGACGACGTAGCGTATGCTGGTGGGGTGCGAGGTAACTTTCATGCTATCGACGTGGAGTCCGGGGATGAACTGTGGAAGTATGGTGATGGGCAGGGTTTTCCGTCTTTCCCCGCGGTCATAGATGATACTGTGTATGTAGGTAGTCGTGACAACCACCTGCATGCTGTCGACACCAAAACCGGGGAAGAGAGCTGGAAATACGACGCAGGAGAGATGATACAGACAGCCCCCGTCATAGACGACGGAGTGATCTACACCGTCAGCGACCAACTACACGCAGTCGATGTAGACATGCAGGAGAAACTCTGGAGCTTTGAACATAGTTCGTTGGTGTACTCACCTGCTGTAGAAGACGGGGTGATATACGTCCCAGGTCCGGGTCTTGTATTTAAAGGAAATGAGGTGGTGGATACGCCGCAGGATAACATGTTTTTCGCGTTGGACGCTGTTTCGGGTGAGTGGCTCTGGAGTTCGGAAATGGACGTCTGGGTAGAGGGAGAACCGGTGGCTGGAGATGAACATGTCTTCGCCGCTGACCGGAGAACCGGGTTGAAGGCTTTTGACTCTGTGACAGGGGAGTTGGAGTGGTTTCTGGATATGGATAGTCCCTCTCATCACGGACTCGCTTACGCCGAAAGCACCGTGTATGTATCCAGCTCCGAAGGCACTTGGGCAGTGGATGCAAGTACTGGTGAGGTGGAATGGAGGAACCCGGTCGCGGAAGGCTCCATCGCCATCGCAGACGACAAACTCTACCTGTCCCACCGTGAAAGCTTTCACATCTTAGAACGAGGTTCCGGCGAACTAATCCAAAAACAAAGGAGGACGGGGTCCTTCGCCGCAGGACCTCCGGTGATAGCGTACGACAACCTCTACATCGCATCATGGTATGATATCAGAAGATACGACAGAAGCTGAATCCAAACCAAACACTTAGTCAGCCGACACCGGACAACGATTCAACACCCGCGCATGACCCATAGAAACCAAGTAGCCGAAGCACTAAGAGTAGGAGAGAAGATACCCGTGGTACTGACAGATGAAACACACGGCGGCGAACTACTCATAGCTCCAGACACTACAGATGTAATCAACCGGCCGCCGGGAGACGGAACACCTGAAGGCCAGCCACCGAGGGAGGAGTCACCGGACTCTCTACCTTGAGATCGCGTAGAAAACCCTGACGGATAGGTTGAACCACGTTATGCAGCGCTGACTCGGTTCGTCTTCTCTGCTTCAGTCGCTGATGTCGCGGAACTCTATCTCGTCCTCGGTGCGGCCGGCTTCCTCCATGACCTCCTCGCTTATCTCGATGTCGCATTCGGTGCGGACGGCGATGGCGACGGCGTCGCTGGGTCGGCAGTCGAAGACGAACTCCTCTCGTTCGCCGTCGGCGTACCGTTCGACGTGTAGCTTCGCGAAGAACGTGCCGTTCATGAGGTCGTCGACGACGATGCGGTCGAGCGCGCCACCCATCTCGTTGATCGCCGTCAACAGGAGGTCGTGGGTGAGTGGGCGTTCGAACCTCTCGCCCGACAGTCCGAGCTGTATGGAACGCGCCTGATCCGCGGTTATCATCACCGGCAGGTATCGGTCCCCTGCTTCGACGACTACTGCGTAGGCGTCCTCCCCCGCCTGACCTACGCCCTTCACCCTGGCGTCTAACATGCTGTACCTTACTTAACCGATTACAGGTACTTTACCTCGTCGGTGCTGTCCATCTGATGGCGAACACTCCCACCCAGCAACCTGCCGATACATCTCACTCATCCGGAGGCTGGAACGTGACCCCGTGTCCCTCGAGGACGTCGGCGACCTCACTGTAGTTCTCGAGCTCCTTCTCCCTGGTTCGGTTGACGAGCCTGCGCCACTCGCTCCTTACGCGGCCGTCGAATACGGTGCGTTCGACGTCGACTGCGGCTTCCGCAGAACAGCCCAGCGCCATCAGGAGGTCGGCGGCGTCGTCGCCGGAAAGACCGAACCCCTCCACTACCTCCGTGAGGGTGCTCCCGCTGCAGACGCCTCTTTCGACGGCTTCGACGGCGTGCACCAGCCAGGGTATCTCGTGGGGTTCCCCGCAGCCACGACACCTGTGGCTGTCACGCCACTGTCTCAGTGCGTACTCGCTTCCGCATTCCACGCAGTCGACAGTGGTGTCGAGCGCTTCCATCTAACCGGACAGCCTACGGGCTCCTGGACGTTGAACCGTTTTCATACTTCCCTGCTCACCCCTTCCTCCAGCACCTCGGAGTTCGGCACTACGTGCAGGCGTTCGTCGTCTTCGACGTGTGTGGCGAGGAGGTCTATCTCCTGAACCACACCTTCGACGTCGTCCACCCGGACCCTGTCTCCGATAGAGTAAGGCTGCCGAGTCAGGATGTACAGTCCGGCTACGGTGCTGGAGAGAACGGACCGCATCCCTACGGCTGCGAACACCACGAGCGCGGCGACGTACGCGAGCAGGAGTATGTGGAGCGCTGTCGTCGATATCTGCAGCTGCGTCAACGCCATCACGAGGGCGACGAAGATAACGCTGTACCTTACGACGGCGGGTGCCGCTTTGACGTCGCTGACCCTTACTTCACTCAGGCTCTCCTGCACCTTGATCGAGAGCTTGTCGGCGACGACGACTCCGAAGATGAGTATGAATGCGGCGGCGAAGACGTTGGGGAGGTACGCCGTGAGCGTCGTGACGACTCCCTCGTCGACGAGAGTTAATCCGAGTACTTCGAGCGCTACGAGCACGCCGGAGATGTAGATAAGTAAGGCGACCGTGGTGGCGGCTATTCCCACGCTGCTGGTGCCTAGGGAGTCGGCGACGCGGTCAAACGTCGTACCTCGCACGAAGTCGTCGACTCCCGTGGAGTCGGCCACCCGGTGTATCGCTCTCTTGGCGAGGTATCCGAGCAATATAGCTCCGAGTACTGCGGCGGCGGCGAGCGCTGCGTCCGCTAGGTCGATGGCTTCGAGGAAAGATATCTCTTCCTCCATCTAGTACTCCTCCGGATCTATCTCGAGGACGAGGTCTCCCGCCTTGAACACCCTTACCATGTTGTCGCTCTCGCTGAGGACCACGCTGACTGCGTTGGTCTCCTTGGATATAGATGCAGCGGCCATGTGCCGCGTCCCCAGTCCCTTCGGTATCTCTATGCCCTCGGCGTCGCCTTCGAGATACCGGTATGCGCTGACTATCTTGCCGCTGTCGCTTATGACGAAGGCGCCGTCGAGGCGGCTGAACTCCTTTAACATCACCTGGACTATGGGATCGCCGACGTGTACGTGGCTCTTCTCGAATGGGTTGTAGCTGAGCTCGCGGCTGCTCTCCATGACCTTGCCGGCGTCTCCGACGACGAACAAGGCTCCGATGGGCTCGCCTTTCTGTCCTTTCTTACCCAGCTCTATCGATAGATCGAGGACGTCTCGGATGACCTCGGCTTCCGCGCGACTGTTCATCAGTAGCTCGTACACGCCTGACTTCATCGAGTCCGTGACCTCGACGCGGCTAACAGTATCGTATCCGGAGTCGAAGACCTCGTCGAGGCACAGGACGACGTCGCCGGCTTCCACATGCTCGTTCTCGAGAGCTCCCTCGACCCCGAACCTCACTCGGTCTACGTAGTCCTCGAGGTACAGCGGGAGGTCGACGTCTCCATCCCCAACGTACAGGACCTCCCCGCCGTAAGCGTCGAGGACGCTTGGTGGGTTCGACTCCGACGGGAAGACCAGCACGACGTCCAAGGACTCGAGGGCGTCTTCTATAGCCTCCTCTATCTCCATTGGTGTAACTTTCGAGAACGCCGGAAAAGGTCTTTCGGGGTGTTTCTGACGGACGTACGACAGAGGTGCGCCAGGTAGCGAAGCGGTGGAGGCGGGCACCCGAGTTTGAAAGGCTTTATACTGGCTTGAAGATAAGTCGAAGTCAAGATGTCGACGGAACAGAAACAGGTACGAGATCTCGACGAGGGCAGGTACGTTATGATCGACGACGAACCCTGCGTCATAAACAGCTACTCCACCTCCAAACCAGGTAAACACGGTAGCGCGAAAGCCCGCGTAGAAGGCCGTGGTGTCTTCGACGACCAGAAACGGTCCTTCAGCCAGCCGGTCGACGCAAAGGTACGCGTCCCCATCATCGAACGGAAGCAAGGGCAGGTCGTGTCGAAGACCAGCGACACCGTCGTACAGGTGATGGACCTCGACAGCTATGAGACCTTCGACATGGAGATACCCGAGGACATGGAGGTAGAAGCCGACGACAACATAACCTTCCTCGAAGGCATGGGCCAACGTCGCGTCGTCGAAGAGTGAACTAGAACCTTCTCTGTGATGAACTTCGCGGCCGCCACCTCAGGTTACGAGGAAGCCAGTTACGTACTCTACGGCGTGCCGCTGGAGAACTCCACCTCCTTCAGGAAAGGTACCGGTTCCGCACCCGATAGAGTGAGGGAGATGTCGCACGGTCTCGAGAGCTACCACCCCGATGCAGACGCCGAAATTTCGGAGGTCGGTGTCCACGATTACGGCGACGTCGACGTCTGGCTCGACACTGAGGAGTCGCTGGAGTACGTCGAAGGAGTGGTACGCGACGGAGTCGACGCGGGGAAGACTCCGGTGGTCGTAGGGGGAGAGCACACGGTTTCGCTCGCCCCGGTCGGAGCGGTGGACGCCGACGTAGCAGTGGTTTTCGACGCACACCTCGACCTCAAAGACGAGTTCCAGGGCTCCCGGTACAGCCACGCCTGCGTCTCCCGCAGGATGGACGAGAGCGACGTAGACGTCGTCGTAGTCGGCGGTAGAGCTGGTTCGAGGGACGAGTACAGCTACCTCGAGAGCTCCGGAGTGGAGTTAATCCCGCCCGAGGACGCTGACGTGGACGAACTGGAGGACGCTATCCAGGGATACCGTCGGCCTTACGTCAGCGTCGACGTCGACGTCCTCGAACCCGGCTTCGCCTCCGACGTGGGGACTCCGGAACCCTACGGACTGACGCCGCGTAAGCTCCGGAGCCTCCTGAAGCCGGTTGCGGGTGAAGCCGTAGGTTTCGACGTCGTCGAGGCCCGGCCTTCGGACGCCGGGTCTTCGACGCTGTACGCGGCATCTCTGGTGAAGGAGTTCGTCGCGTGGAACGCCTTCGACGGCTAGCTGACCGGGTCGACGGCGTTCGACGCTCGTCGGACGGTCAGCTGTCAGACGAGGGCGTCGTAGACCCTGTCGATGTCCTCCTCCGATCCGGAGAGCTCGATGACTTCGTCCGGTGTCTCTATCTCCAGAGTCGCAGGTGATTCGTCGGGTTTACGTTCGACTCCTACGACCTTGTTCTTCTTAAGCACGAAATCCGTCTGTATCTCCCGTCGACCGTCACGTGTGGCCTCCAGGGCGTAGCTACGGCGTCTGTTCGACAGGAGGGCGGAGAGGGCTATGCCGGCGCCTCCGCCGAGGAGGACTCCAGCGACGCCGGCGTAGATATGCAGGGTGGAGTACGAAGCGCCGACGGCAGCCAACGCTATCGGGGCGACGTAGTACCGTGTCGGCGTCGTCAGCTGCTCCAGCACCACGGAGTCAGGGCGTATCTCGGCTACGGCGCCGCTGGAGAAGACGGAGTCCTCGGGCTGCATCGACAGTGCTACGAAGTCCGCGTCCTCGGACGGCATACCACTAGTTCGACTCCGCCGACAGATACAACTACCTGATTCAGCTAACCTTGCCGACGCCCCTTCTTTGCGAACTTAGACAAAGCTAGCTTTATATCAGAGGCTGTTTTAATTGGGTCCGATGACCACGAGAAGACGACTTATCCAGACGGCAGGAGCACTGGGGGCGGCTGCTCTCGGCGGGTGCCTCCACGACGACGAAGACGGACCACCGGAAGACGTAGACGTGGACTTCGAGGACGAAGATGAAGACGGCGAGGAGGTTCCGGGGGACGTAAACTGGCCCGTCTACTCAGGCGACGCCGCTTCCACGGGGGCGTCGGATCATCCCGGCCCCGATGAGGTAGAGCCCGAGTCCTGGGACGTAGGACACGCGATCAACTCGACCCCTGTGGTCGTCGACGGCGTCGTTTACGTGGCGACGACGGACGGAAGCCTCCACGCGTTAGAAGACGGCGACCGAGTGTGGGAGTTCGAGACCGAGGCGAGGATCGAGGCTTCGCCAGCGGTTTCGGACGACGGAGTGGTTGCTATCGCTAACGACGACGGAGAGGTCTACGGAGTCGACGTTGAAGACGGGAGGGAGTCATGGGACTTCGAGATCGACGACTGGATCAGGTCCCCTCTCGCGTACGCGGATGGTGACTTCTACGTAGGTGGAAGGGACGGCTACCTCCACCGGCTCGACGCCGAGTGGGGTGACCGTGTATGGAGCTACGAGACCGACAACGAGATACGCGGTAAACCCGCGGTCATCGACGACTCCGTGTACATCACCACCCGCGGAGGGAACGTACACCGTGTGACCGTTGAAGACGGTGAACGAGTGCGTTCGACGAGCCAGGCGGACGACTGCCGGTCGTCACCTGCGGTGGGCTACGGGGACAACGGCCACGTCGTCTACTTCGGAACCGAGGACGGAACGGTTCACTCCGTGGAGTTCTACGGAACCGTAGACGTCGAGAGGAGGGAGAAACGCTGGGAGTACCGGACCAACGGCGCCGTCAGGACGTCTCCAGCGTTGTGGGACGACCGAGTGTTCGTAGGCAGCGACGACGGCAACCTCTACTGCCTCGACAGATGGTCGGGTGACGAGGTCTGGCGGTTCGAAACCGAGGAGGAGATCAGGTCGTCACCCGCTGTCGACGAGGAACGAGTCTACTTCGGCGGCGTCGACGACACCGTGTACTCTGTGTCCGTGGAGTCCGGTGACGAGGTATGGTCCGTAGACACGGATGGGAGCGTCCGGGGCGCTGTCGGGATCTCGGAATCTGTCTACGCCGGCAGCGTCGACGACCACGTATACGTGCTGGGTTGATAGAGAGGTACTGAACCCATCCACGGGATACATCGTCAGTCGGAACTCTTTAACACGGTGAACGGCAACTGGTAGGTATGCCCATCAAGCCAGCGTACATCAAGAACATAGGGAACGAGCTCATGGAGAGATACCCCGATGTATTCACCGAGGACTTCGAGACGAACAAGGAGAAGGTCACGGAGCTGACGAACGTGGAGTCGAAGACGGTGCGCAACAGGATAGCGGGTTACATCACACGTCACTCCGGTAAGGATCAGGATCCGGAGCCTGTAGCAGTCTGAAGCAGACGAGTGGTTTCTGTCGAACGGTTCTCTGAGGAACAGATTAGATGTCGAAGGGCGAGCGAGAACTACCGCGACTCGCTCGAGCGGCGTTGTCTGAGGAACAGATTAGAGGTCGAAGGTAGCTGTAGGTTCTCAACCTGTATCAGTCTTCTCCCGTGCTCGCTTTCTCGGAGACCTCGGACACCGCCTCCTGCCTGCGTCGTTTCTTCTCCTCCTGCACCTTCTTGTAAGCTTGAACGCTCTCCTTCGCTACGTCCGGCGTCATGCCTCCGTGTTCCGTCTCGCGGAGCCGTATCTTCGTCAGCACGGGGGTGTTTATGAAGTCCCCCGCGAGTATCGCTTGACCTACCGTGAGGCCCGGGAGGTCGCGGAGGAGGTCCTCTCCCGCGGCTTCGACGCTGCGTGCGATGGTCTCCTGGTCGACGCCGTTACGCACCTTCATGATTATCGAGCTGTTGCACTGCGACAGGACGTCCTCGTCCAGCCGGCTGGGTCGCTGGCTGATGACGCAGAGGCCGACACCGAACTTACGTCCCTCGCGACTTATCTCCTGAAGCAGCTCACGTGTCCGGAGCTCGCGGTCTATCGGTGCGAAGTTGTGGGCTTCCTCGATGAATATCGTCACCGGCACCTGTATCTGGTTGCTCTGGCCGACGGGTTCGTAGCTGTCTCGTCCCTGCTGCCTCCGGACCGCGAGCTTCCGGCTGTTGAGGATGCGTTTCGTGAAGTACCAGACGATGAGATTGCGTTCGAGCTCGTCGGCACCCGTCGGGAACTCGATGACGTTACACTTACCCGGTTCACATAGCTCCTCGATGCTGGTCTCCGTGTCGCTAGTGAGGCAGATGAAGTCGTTCAACATCCCCAGCCGCCATGCGAGGTTGTCGTCGACGTTGTTGCCTTCGCTGAGGCGTTCGATGATGTCGTCGACGCTGTAGTCGACGCGGACGTCGGTCTTGTACTGTTCGTCGACGTTCTGACGTCCCGCGCTGTCGCGGATGTCGAGATCGTTCAGCACCTCGCGGAGGCGTTCCCGCTGGACGTTCGTGGGTTCCTGGCTGAACGCGACCTCGAAGTCCTCTATGTCGAGGTTCGAGACCTTGATACGTGGTTCCTCGATGAGGTTGAACCTGTCTCCGTACTCGTCGTCCTCGGCTAGAGTGAAGTACTCGCCGTGTATGTCGAATACGACGCTGGTGCCGCGGTTCCCGGGCTTCACCATCTCCTCCAGGAGCACGCCGACGGTGTACGACTTACCGGCGCCTGTGGACGCGAGCACGCTGAGGTGCTTCGTCGCTATCTCGTCCATGTCTACGAAGACACGTACGTCGCTGTCGGGTCGGTTGAGGACGCTGCCGACGTGTAGTATGCCCTGGCGTTCCGTCGGTGTGAGAATCTCCGCGAGTAGTTCGTCGTGTGCGTAGTAGACGTCCTGACCTATCTCGGGGGGGCTGCGGAGGTTGCGGAAGCCGTCGTAGTCGCGGTCGTAGTAGCCAAGCACGTTCGCCGTGACCTCGTACCCTCGGTTGCTGTTGATGACAGCCATCGCTTCTCCGTCGATATGGGCCTCGAGAGTGCTGACCACGTCGGTTTCCTCGGTCTGTAGTCTCTCGCGTTTCGTGACCCTGCTGAGTATCTTCGAGTCGTCGTCGTGTGGTTCGTAGTACACGAACTCCCCTACCTTCAGCCGGTTCGCGTCCGCTGTCACGAACCGGAATGCGTCCTCCGTCTCACCCGGCCCTAGAGCCCATCCTGAGAGATCCTTCATCCTTCCCCGGTACATAACCGTTGATTGCAGATAAATCTTCGCGCGCAGAGGATGGGGTGCCTGCTGGAGTCCTCGGAGAACACCCTGACACGCGAGGCTGCGATGACGGAGCCGGTTTACCGGATCTGAGAACAGTTCGGTGCAGACGTGAACTGAAGGAGCTAAGAAGGCTTTATCCGACGTCTTCTTGGGAGTCGAGGGCCGATATAGATGTGATGAACAAGGAGGATGTCGAAGCCCTGGAGCGAAGAGCCTGGGTAGTCGGAGTAGCGGTCGCAGCAACGGTAGTCGGAGCTATATACCTCGCTACTTCGGGACGACTACCTCCTGCAGTCGTACCTTATCCAGGGGACACCGTGCTGGAGTGGACGCCACACGTCAACGCCGCCATCGTAGTTCTCGCTGTAGTCACGTTATCCTGGGGTTACAGAGCTATCGAGAACTCCGAGATGCGGCGTCACGCGTCCCTGATGTCGGCTACCGCTGTGCTTTTCTTCGTGTTCTTGTCCCTATACCTCCTCAGGCTCGCGAACGAAGGACTCACCGAGTTCCCGGGTCCGGAATCCATCTACCTCTACCTCTATCTACCGGTGCTCGTGCTGCATATGACGCTGGCGGCGGTAGCTGTACCTCCGGTGATATACATGCTGTACGTAGGCCTCTCCCGTTCAGTGGAGGAGATAAAGCTCAGCAGCCACGGCCGAGTCGGGAAGATAGCCGCTCCTCTATGGGGAGCGAGCTTCGTGCTCGGGTTCGTCGTCTACCTTCTGCTTTATCATCTTTTCTGAGACATATACCGGAACCGCCGATAAGGACCGGAGTCAGAACCTCGGGAACGTACCGACGCACCGGAGAACTGGATTCGTAGGAGAATATTGCCCCATCTACCCCTGTTTATAACCCCCCAACACAAGGGATACTCTATGAAGGAGAAGTCCAGACGTAACTTCATACGCTCGACCGCGGTAGCGGGCGGTGTAGTCGTTGCAGGCTGCTTGCACGGAGACGAGGAACCGGCAGAAGACGAAGATGTCGACGACACCGAGCCCGACGTAGACGACACCGACGAAGAGACCGACGACGGCGAAGAAGAACCCGTCGAGGAAGCCGCCTACGAGGTATGGGCGCTCGACCAGGGAACTGACACAGGCTACATCTACGAAGCCAGCGACAACCCAGGCCTCGAGCTCGCGGAGACCATCGACTTCGGCGAGCACGTGGACGCCGACAACGTCGTACCCCACATGGTCGACTACAGCAGCGACTACGAGTACGCAGCCGTCGGCTGCACCGCAGGCGCCAGCACCGTGATAGTCCGGACCGAGGACCACGAGGTAGTCGAGGTCGTAGAGACAGGTCCATCCTCGCATTTCGCCAGCTTCGCACCCGACGACAGCTTCATACAGGTCGACGTCATCGCCGAAGGAGCGATCAAACGAATAGACGTAGACCTCGAGAACGAGGAGTTCGAGCTGCTTGATGACGAGATAGACACCAACGGCCTCCACGAGTACACCGACCAGGCGGAGGAAGGCGACTTCGACGGCAGCGACCCCGTCTGCCATCAGTACACCGGCGACGGATACAGCTACCACACCCTCGGCCCAGGATACGGGGACGGCGCCCTCGTCATCGTAGACACCGAGGAGTTCGAGGTCGAACGAGTGTTCACCCACGAACAGGTTCCCACGAACTGCGGCACCGTCCCCCATCCGACGGAGGACAAGTTCTACCTCACCGCCGGATTACCCGCCGAAGAAGACGAGGACGGAGTCGGCGAATGGTACGTCTTCGACACCAGCGAGAACCTCCCGATAACCACGGAGGGCGAGGTAGTCGACGAAGACGACCTAGACGGCACCATCACCAGCGAACACCTCGCCCGCGACGCCCGAGGCGTCGACACACACGGCTTCTGGTTCACCCCCGACGCCAGCGAGCTCTGGCTGCTGAACAGGCAGACCAACGACGGCGTCGTAATCGACCCAGACGAAGACGAGGTCATAGAAGAAATAGACCAGTACGGCCCCGAACAACACGACACCGACGCCGAAGAACGCGACGCACCCGACATCATGTGGGCGTCCCCCGACGGCGAACAGATGTTCGTCACGCTCCGCGGCCCCAACCCACTTAGCGGTGACCCCCACGCAGCAACCGGCATCAACCCCGGCTTCAGCGTCATCGACGTCGAGAGCCGTGAGATAGAGGAGATAGTGCAGCCCGACGAAGACAACGAAGACAGCGACTTCCACGGCATCGGTGTCGTACCCCGCGGAGTCGAAGGCGAGTACACGTCACCAGCCTGGTAGACAGCTCTCCTTTCAACCAGCGAACCACAACTCCTTTCGAAACACGTCCAGTAGAGGTATCCAGCAACTATGAGACGCAGACGCTTCGTCTTCGCCGCCGCAGCCTCCGCCACCCTACCTGTCGCCGGCTGCCTCCACGAACCCGAAACCGAGGAAGTCGACGACGAAGCAGACGACGCAGAACCCGAGGAAGAGGGGCTCCGTACGATACCTGTGATGGACGACCCACCCAGTCGGGTGTACCTCCCTACTCACCGCGACCCCATGGAGATGCTCGGGGTCTACGAAGCCGGTGACCTCAGGGTCGCGCCGATGTACACCCTCCCGCATCGGTTCTGGCTCGTCAACGGAACCCGAACCGAAGAGGTGGAACCCGCCGCCGACGACACCCTCCACTTCATGTTCACCGTCTGGGACCACGAGTCCGGCGTCGTCCTCTCCGAAGACCCCGGCGTCTCCCTCGAGATAACGAAGGACGACGAAACCGTCGTCGACCGCAACCCCTGGACGATGGTAAGCCAGACGATGGGATTCCACTTCGGCGACAACGTACCCCTCGACGGCCCCGGAACCTACGACGTCGAGGTAGAGATAGGGTCCGTCGAAGGCGTCAGGAAGCTCGGCGACATCGACGGTAGACTCCAGGACGCGGTGTCCGCGGAGCTCAGCTTCGAGGTGACGCAGGAAGGCCTGCGGGACCTCGTCGACGGCGTCGAGTACTTCCCCGAAGACCGATGGGGTGCGGAGGAGGCGCTGCCGCCGATGCACCACGGAGACCACGACAGCCACGGCGACGGAGGGGTCTCCGACGTACACAGCCACGGTGACGGAACTAACGGTGGACCCGAAGACGGAGACCATGGAGACGAACACCACCAAGAAGACGAAGAACACCACGAAGACGGAGACCACGATGACGAACACCACCAAGAAGACCACGGCCACGTGGAGATACCGTACTCCCACGCGCCGGAGCCCAACGACCTCCCCGGCGAGCTACTAGCCACCCCTTCTTCGGACGACGCGGTCGTCGCGGTCTCCTACGTAGAAGGAAGCTCACGGTTCGCGAACGACGACTACCTGCTGGTGTCGCCGAGGACGCCGTACAACCGCTGCATCCTGCCGGCGACGAACCTCTCGCTCGAACCAGAGGACCACGTCGTCGAGGACCACGGCGCATCGCTCGACCCCGACGCTGGCTTCCACTACGGCTTCGAGGTCGAAGCCCTCTACGACGCAGAAGACGTCGAGGTCGTCGTGGAGACGCCTCCGCAGGTCAGCCGACACATGGGCTACGAGACCGCGTTCCTAGAGATGGACTCCGTCACAGTCGAAAGCCCTGGATCAGCGAGCACAGAATGAAGCCATCCAGACGTGACACAGCAGCAGCGTTCGTGGTGGTTGCGGTCGCAGCAGCGGTGGCGTTGTCCTTCGCCAGCGCACCGGCGACTGGGGGTGACGCACCCGGGATACTGCAGACCGAACCCTCGCAGGAACACGTCCAGCCCGGCGAGAGCTTCACCGTCGACCTCGTGTTGACGAGTGACGGAGGCTACGGAGACGTCGACGTCAGCACGGTAAACGTCGTTCTAACCTACTCCGAAGGTGTGACGGCGACCTCGGTGGAGTACGGCCCCTGGTTCGAAGATCACGGAGACCCCGAACAGGAACACGAAATCGACCCCGGCAGCCGTGAGGTCAGTATACGTCAGTCGCTCGACGAGGGAGCGACTGGAGGAGCGGTAAACTACGCTACAGTAGCCTTCGACACAGACTCAGACTTCGAAGGCAACGTGTCGATACAACCCGACAGGGTCGAGATAACTCTGACGGACGACCTGCCGTCACCAGCCGTACCACACCACTCTACCGTCTACGTAGGGGACACTCCACCTGGAGAGACAGAGAACGACGGCGACGACAGCGTCCCGCAGACGGGTTTCACAGCGGTAGCCGGTGTCTTGACACTGGCTGTAGCCTCGGTCTACAGAAGCCTGAGCCGCGTCCGTCGAAGCTGACGGCTACGGCAAACCTTTTCGTACCCCCAGTGTAACGGACGCGTAATGGTAGATCTAGATCCCTGGGGTTCAGCCTCTGTCGACGACTACAGCAAGCTGTTCGACGAGTTCGGCATCACGGAGTTCGACGCCAGCGAAGTGCCGGAGCCCATGGACCTCATGCGACGCGGCATCATCTTCGGAGAACGCGACTACAGCCTCGTCTTAGACGCGATGGAGAACGACCGCCCGTACGCCGCGCTGTCGGGGTTCATGCCTTCGGGACCGCTGCACGTCGGCCACATGATGGTGTTCCGCGAACTAATCTGGCATCAGAGGCACGGCGCCGACACCTACTTCGTCATCGCGGACCTAGAAGCCCACAGCGCCCGCGACATGTCGTGGAAGGAGTGCGAGCGATACGCGCGGGACTACGTCGCCAGCTTGCTCGCGCTCGGCTTCGACGCCGACGAAGGCACGGTGTACCGGCAGAGCCAGAACCCCCGGTTGAGGCAGCTGGCGTTCGAGCTGTCGGAGCAGACGAACCATAACGAGATGAACGCCATCTACGGCTTCGACGGCGAGACCAACCTCGGCCACCTCAACAGCACCCTGACGCAGGCCGCCGACATACTTTATCCGCAGCTAGACGAACCCAAGCCGACGGTGATACCCGTCGGCGCCGACCAGGACCCACACTTGAGGTTGACGCGGGGTCTCGCCCGCCGGATGCGGATGTTCGGCGTCACCGAAGCCCTGGCTTCGTTCGAGCTCGACGAGGAGGAACGAGAGAAGGTCGCGGAGGCGCTGGAGCTGTTCGGCGGCGAAGCCACTGCCCGGGAGGTCGCCGGCCACATCAGAGAAGGCCACGGCCACCACGAAGGGCTGCTGGAGAAGCTCGACAGCGCCGGCGACGAGGAGCTGGAGCCGCGCGTCAGGGTGCTGTCGCGTGACGCTCCCGAAGACGCCTTCGAGGACGTCGTAGACGAATTAGAAAGCCGTTTCGAGGTGGAGAGATACGGCGAACACGCTGACGTATACGACGCAGATTACAGGGAGGTCGACGAGGTCGCCCGCGACGTAGAGGTCGGACACGGCGGCTACGGCTTCTACCCGCCTTCGTCGATATACCATCGTTTCCAGACAGGGTTGACGGGTGGTAAGATGTCGTCGAGCGTGGAGGACAGCCACGTCGCACTGACGGACGCGCCGGAGGACGGCTACAGCAAGGTGAAGTCCGCAGCCACGGGAGGAAGGGAGACGGCGGAGGAGCAGCGGGAGCTAGGTGGGAAGGCCGACGAATGCCCTGTGTACGAGCTCTACGCTTACTCGCTTGCACGAGACGACGAACACGCGAAGAAGGTCTACGACGAATGCGTCGGCGGCGAACGCCTCTGCGGAGGCTGCAAGGAGGAGGCGGCGGAGCTGATGGAGGACTTCCTCGAAGACCACCACGAGGAGAGGGAGAAACACGTCGACGAAGCCGAGGACCTCATGACTCTGAACAGGATCTAAGAAGTTTCCTCAGGTAGCCAGTATATCGGCGTCGTTGTCCGGCAGCAGATCTATCTCGCGGCCGCGTCTGAAGAGCTCCTCCACAGCTTGTAGGCCGTCTTCACCGAAGTCGACGGTGTAGTCGTTGACGTAGGTGTCGACGTGGCGTTCGAGGACGTCTTCCTCCATCTCCTGCGCGTGACCGCGGACGTAATCACTGGACTCCATCGGATGTTCGAAGGCGTGTTCGACGCTCTGCCGCAGCGCCTCCTCCACCTTAGCTGGGTCGTCGACGTCCCTGTGTACTGCGACGCAGCCCAGCGGAACCGGCGTATCCGTCTCCTCCTCCCACCACTCCCCGAGGTCGACGACCTGCTGCAGACCGTAGTCTCGGTAGGTGAACCTGCCTTCGTGGATGACGAGTCCGGCGTCGAAGCTGCCGTCGGTGACGGCGGGCATTATCTCGTCGAACCGGAGAGCGTTAGCGGCTTCGAACTCCGGGGTACGAAGCTGCAGCAGGAGGTGTGCGGTCGTCAGCTCTCCAGGTATCACGACTTCGACGTCTTGGTCGGCGAGTCTGTTAACGTCGATGTCGTCGTCAGCTACGACGATGGGGCCGACGCCTTCCGCAAGCGCTCCGCCGCTGCGGAGTAGGCTGTATTCGTCGACGACGTATGCGAACGCCCCGAAAGATAGCTTGGTGACGTCGAGGTCGCCGTCCATCGCTCTCTCGTTCAGGGTTTCGACGTCGTGGAGCTCGACGTCGAACTCTACGTCGCCGACTAGTCCCTCCGTAGCCGCGTGGAAGGCGAAGGTGTCGTTGGGACACGGCGAGTACCCGAACGACAGCGTCACCTGTAGACCTCCTCTAACGCTTCTTCGACGGCTCGCTGTCCCGCTCTGAAGTCGAACTCCCTGTCTTCGCCTGCGTGGTTCGACACGCCGACGACCGCCGATACTGCGACGTCTGCCTGCGTCGCGGTCTGCGCGACGGCGGCGGTCTCCATCGTCTCCACCTCGCATTCGGTGCGACGTCGCACCTCCTCCGCTGCTTCGTCGGTGGCGGAGACCGTGGACACCGTCGCGATACCGCCGGAGACAGAGTCTACATCCAGGGGATCCAGCGGGTAGCTGTCGTAGAAACCCTCAGTGGTCTCGAAACCCAGGTGTTCGACGCTGCCGAACCCCTCAGATGTCTCGACTCCGAGGTCGGCGTGGACGACGTGCTCACCCACGAACGTGTCACCTACATCGAGGGTGGAGCCGGGTAGTGCGCCGGCGACGCCGGTGCTGACGACGCGGTCGACGTCGTACCTCTCGACTGCGACGGCGACGGAGGAGGCGGCGTTCGACCTGCCGACGCCTGTGACGACGACGCGGGGACTGTCGCCGTAGACGGGTCTGCCGAGCACCGTGTCCGTTCGAGGTAGGTCCTCTACGAAAGCCCCTGCCTCGTCCTCGGTGGCGACGGCGACCACTTCGGCTTCGTCCTCGATATCCATCTGTCCTGCATGCATCAAGCATGTGCATCGACAAAAGCGTTTTAGGAGGAAGACACCACCTTCGACGTAGATGAACGATGCAGCAGCCGACAGCGAAGCAGATGGCTCACACATAGACGACGGCTCCAGCCAGCACTACAGCTCCTCCGACTGGTTCCAGGCGGAGGAAGAGTACGACGACGAGGTAGTTGGCTGGAGCACCATCCCCGAGCTCGTCGACCGGCGGATGCAGGTGCACGGTGAGTCGACGGCTTTCCTGTACAAAGGCGGCGTCTACGACAGGACGTTGACGCCGGAAGCTTTCCCCGAAGCACCGGAAGACGGTTTCGCGTCGCTGAGCTACAGCGAGGTCCAGGACATCGTTAGGACGCTGGCGACGGGTTTCGACGATGTCGGCGTGGAGTCCGACGAACACGTCGCCATCTACTCCTCGACGAGGGTGGAGTGGACTCTGGCGGACTACGCGCTCCTGTCGCGTGGCGCAGTGGTGACGACGGTGTATCCTTCGTCGTCGCCGGAGCAGACGCGGTACCTGCTCGACGACCCCGACGCCTCCACAGTAGTCGTGGAGAAC